>NZ_JBIWJG010000005.1:319547-516486 GCF_044765045.1 Streptomyces sp. NPDC093546
CCTCACGCCGCTGGGCCACGGCGCGCTGTGGCTCGCCAAGGCGGTGGTCAGGGCGCTGGTCGTGGTGCCCGCCGTCTTCGTGTACCGCTGGGTGCTCCGCCCGGTCGGGCGCGGCCTCGTCGCCGTCGGCCGCGAGATCGTCGCGGTGGCCGAGGTCGCGTGGCGTGTCGCCGGGTACGTGTCGCGGGCGGTCGGGCGCGCGCTGAAGTGGCTGGCCTGGAACCTGCTGGGCCGTCCGGCCGCCTGGTTCTACCGCACCGTGTGCGTGCCCGTCGGGCACGCCGTCCGCGACCACGTCTGGCGTCCGGCCCGCAAGGCGGCCGCCGAGGCGGGGCGCGCCGCGAAGGCCGCGCTCGTCTCCGCAGGTGAGGCGGTACGCAGGGCCCGCCGCGACGCCTGGCGCGCGCTCGTCGGCGGGGCCCCCGCGCGGCAGCCCCTGGAACCTTCTCCCGTCCCGGCGCGTACTCTGGGTAGTACAACGACCGCTCCTGGCGCGGCGCCCGCACCCGAGATCTCCCTGCGAAAGCGGGGGTGAGCCGGGCGGGACCCCTGGGAGCCGCCCGAATTTTCGTGGGCGGCGCGCCACCCGCGCCCGCCCCGCACCGAGGAGAAGAACCACTGGGCAAGCGACAGCCCGAAGGCCCGCCGCCCGCACCGGCAGTGCAGCGCATTCGCCTGCGCTACACCAAGCGCGGCCGCCTCCGGTTCACCAGCCACCGCGACTTCCAGCGCGCGTTCGAGCGTGCGCTGCGCCGCGCCGAGGTGCCCATGGCGTACTCGGCGGGCTTCACCCCGCACCCCAAGGTGTCGTACGCCAACGCCGCCCCCACGGGTACGGGCTCCGAGGCCGAGTACCTGGAGATCGCGCTCACCGAGCCGCGTGACCCCGCCACGCTGCGGGAGCTGCTCGACGAGTCGCTGCCGGACGGGCTCGACATCATCGACGCCGTCGAGGCCCGTACGTCCGGACTCGCCGACCGGCTCACCGCCTCCGTGTGGGAGCTGCGGCTCGACGGGGTGGAGGTGGCGGACGCCGAGCGCGCCGTCACCGCCTTCCTCGCCGCCGACGCCGTCGAGGTGCAGCGCAAGACCAAGAACGGCATGCGCAGCTTCGACGCCCGGAGCGCCGTGGCGGATCTCCAGGCGGCTCCGGCGCCGGGCGATAGGCCCGGAGAGGGCCCCTGTGCGATACTGCGGCTGGTTGTTCGGCACGTGACACCTGCCGTACGACCCGACGACGTCCTGTCCGGTCTCCGAGCTGTGGCCGACCTGGCGCCGCCGGTCCCCGCAGCGGTGACCAGGCTGGCGCAGGGGCTCTTCGACGAGGAGTCCGGCACGGTGACCGACCCGCTCGCGCCCGACCGCGAGGCAGTCACGGCCGCCCCACCCAAGGCCGCCGGACTCGCTTCCGCGACGGCGGCGCCCGAAGGTTCAGGTTCCGCGTAGGGGCGGTCGTTGCAGCGCGGCCCTGGTACTCGGGAGCCACCTGGGTCGGGCCGCGTGGACACACAACAGACTTTCGCCAGGCCGTGCGCAAACCGCGTACGGAACCGGCGAGCCAGACATAACAGCTCCCGTGCGGCGCCCGCGCCCGACGCGGCGCCCGGGAGCGTGACGGGAGAACCGCCCGCATGCTCGAGCCGAACGACACCGGCGTGACCGCCGGTAACAACAACAGCGAAGAGAACAACTCTCCGAGCGACACGCTGCCCCCGCGCCGTCGGCGCCGTGCCGCGTCGCGCCCGGCGGGCCCGCCGAGTGGCGCCACGGCCCCGCCGGAGGCCGCCGAGGTCGTGGTGCAGGACACGCCGGCCGCGCCCGCCGCCGCGCCGCAGCCGCAGGAGCCCGCCGAGGCCCCGGCCGCCGCCGAGGCACCCGCTCCGGCGCGTCGTCGTGCCACGCGCAAGGCCACGGCGCCCGCCGGCGCTCCCGAGGCCCCGGCCGCCGCCGAGGAGCAGCCCGCCGCTCCCACGCGTCGTCGCGCCACGCGCAAGGCGACCGCGCCCGCCGGTGCGCCCGAGGTCGAGGTTGCCGCCGAGGAGCAGGCACCTGCCCCCGCGCGTCGTCGTGCCACGCGCAAGGCCACGGCGCCCGCCGGCGCCCCTGAGGTCGAGGCTGCCGCCGAAGAGCAGGCACCCGCTCCCACGCGCCGCCGCGCCACCCGCAAGGCGACCGCGCCCGCCGGGCCGCCGAAGGCCGTGGAGGTGGAGGAGCCCGCTCAGGAGCCGGTTCAGGAGCCCGCTGCCGAGGCTGTCGCGGAGGCGCCTGCCGTGGAGGAGGCGCCCGCGCCTGCTCGTACGCGTCGTCGTGCCACGCGCAAGGCGACCGCGCCCGCGGGCCCGCCGAAGGCCGTCGAGGTGGAGGAGCCGGTTCAGGAGCCCGCTGCCGAGGCCGTCGCCGAGGTCGTCGCGGAGGCGCCTGCCGTGGAGGAGGCGCCCGCGCCTGCTCGTACGCGTCGTCGTGCCACCCGCAAGGCCACCGCGCCCGCCGGGCCGCCGCAGGCCAAGGCGCAGCCGCAGGCCGAGGAGTCCGTCGCCGAGGAGGGCGAGAGCCTGCCCGCCGGCACCGTCGCGCAGATCGCCGCCGACGAGGACGAGGTCGCCGCCGCGGAGCGGGCCGCCTCCCGCGGCCGTACCCGCCGCCGCGCCGCCGCGCCGCAGTTCACCACCGACCCGGCGCACAAGACGGAGCGCCGCCGTGCCACGCGGCCCGCCGTGCCCGTCTTCCAGGCCCCGGTCTTCACCGAGCCGATGTTCCAGACGCCGGAGACCGCGGCCGCCGCTGCCGCCGCCCGCGCCGCGGAGCCGGAGGAGGACGAGGCCCCCGAGGTCACGCAGACCGCGCAGGCCGCCCCCGCGCCGGTCGCCGAGGCCGCCGAGCCGGTGGAGACCGGTGGACGCCGCCGTCGCCGCCGCCGGGGCGAGCCGGTCGAGCCCGTCGCCGCGGCCCCCGAGCCGGAGGCGGCCGAAGAGGCCGAGGAGCCCGAGCCGGAGGCCGCGGCCGCCGAGGAGGGTGAGGAGTACGAGGACCGCCCGTCCCGTCGCCGCCGCCGTGGTGGCCGCCGTCGCCGCCGTGGCGAGATGACCGATGCGGACGAGGCCCGCGAGGACGCCGACGAGGCCGAGGAGACCGACGCCGAGGCCGCCGAGCACGAGGCTGAGGACGAGGAGGACGAGGCCGCCGAGCACGAGGGCGAGGCCGAGGAGGGCGACGACCACGAGGCCGGCACCCCCTCCGCCGCCGGCACCAGCAGCTCCCGCCGCCGCCGTCGCCGCCGCCGCCGCACCGGTGAGGCGCCCGCCGAGGCCGAGGCGCCCGAGGAGGACGGCGTCCGTACGGTCGTCAAGGTCCGCGAGCCGCGCCCGGCCCGCGAGAAGGCCGAGCCGTCCGACGAGGTGCAGTCCATCAAGGGCTCGACCCGCCTGGAGGCGAAGAAGCAGCGCCGCCGCGAGGGCCGCGAGCAGGGCCGCCGCCGCGTCCCGATCATCACCGAGGCCGAGTTCCTCGCCCGCCGCGAGGCCGTCGAGCGCGTGATGGTCGTCCGCCAGAGCGGCGAGCGCACCCAGATCGGCGTCCTCGAGGACAACGTGCTCGTGGAGCACTACGTCAACAAGGAGCAGGCCACCAGCTACGTCGGCAACGTCTACCTGGGCAAGGTCCAGAACGTCCTGCCGTCCATGGAGGCCGCCTTCGTCGACATCGGCAAGGGCCGCAACGCCGTCCTGTACGCCGGTGAGGTGAACTTCGAGGCGCTCGGCATGGCCAACGGGCCGCGCCGCATCGAGACCGCGCTCAAGTCCGGCCAGTCCGTCCTCGTCCAGGTGACGAAGGACCCGATCGGCCACAAGGGCGCCCGCCTCACCAGCCAGGTCTCGCTGCCCGGCCGCTACCTGGTGTACGTGCCCGAGGGCTCGATGACCGGCATCAGCCGCAAGCTGCCCGACACCGAGCGCGCCCGGCTGAAGACCATCCTCAAGAAGATCGTCCCCGAGGACGCGGGCGTCATCGTGCGCACCGCCGCCGAGGGCGCGAGCGAGGACGAGCTGCGCCGCGATGTCGAGCGGCTCCAGGCGCAGTGGGAGGACATCCAGAAGAAGGCGAAGAGCGGCAACGCCCCGACCCTTCTCTACGGTGAGCCGGACATGACCGTCCGGGTCGTCCGCGACATTTTCAACGAGGACTTCTCCAAGGTCATCATCAGCGGTGACGAGGCGTGGGAGACCATCCACGGTTACGTGTCCCACGTGGCGCCGGACCTCGCCGACCGGCTGCAGCGCTGGACGTCGGAGGTCGACGTCTTCGCGACGTACCGGATCGACGAGCAGCTGATGAAGGCGCTCGACCGCAAGGTCTGGCTGCCCTCCGGCGGCTCGCTGGTGATCGACAAGACCGAAGCCATGGTCGTGATCGACGTCAACACCGGCAAGTTCACCGGCCAGGGCGGCAACCTCGAGGAGACCGTCACCAGGAACAACCTGGAGGCGGCCGAGGAGATCGTGCGCCAGCTGCGCCTGCGCGACCTGGGCGGCATCGTGGTCATCGACTTCATCGACATGGTGCTGGAGTCCAACCGGGACCTGGTGCTGCGGCGCCTGCTGGAGTGCCTGGGCCGGGACCGTACGAAGCACCAGGTCGCCGAGGTCACCTCGCTGGGCCTGGTCCAGATGACCCGCAAGCGGGTGGGCCAGGGCCTGCTGGAGTCCTTCTCCGAGACCTGCGTCCACTGCAACGGCCGTGGCGTCATCGTCCACATGGAGCAGCCGACCACCGTGGGTGGCGGCGGCAACGGCGGCAAGCGGGCCAAGAAGCGCGCCCGCGCCGCCGAGGCCGCCGAGGCGATCGAGGCCCCGGCCGTCGAGACCCCGGAGGACGAGGCGGAGCCGGAGGTCGAGACCGAGGCCGAGCTGGCCGCGGAGGTCGCCGCCCCGGTGGCCGTCGAGGAGCCCTTCCGCCCCGACGAGGAGCTGTACTCCAGTGTCGCGGAGGCCGAGGCCGCCGCGGGCCGTGGCCGTGGCCGCCGCCGGGCGACGCGCAAGGCGACGGCTCCGGCCGGCGCCCCGCGTACCGCCCAGGAGCCGACGCCGCAGCCGGCGCTGGCCGAGGTGGCCCCGGAGACCATCGAGGTGGAGGCGGTTCCGGCCGTCGCCGCCCCGGCGGAGGCCCCGGCCCCGGAGGTGGCCGAGGCGGCCCCCAAGGGCCGTACGCGCCGCCGCGCTACCCGTAAGGCGACGGCCCCGGCGCCCGCCGAGGCCCCGGCCCCGGTCGCGTCGGAGGCCCCGCGCCGGCCGGAGCCGGAGCAGTCCGCCCCGGAGCAGCCGGTGCAGGCCGAGCCGGTCGCCGAGCCCGTCGCTGCCGAGCCGGTCGCCGAGGAGGCCCCGGTGGCCGCTCCGCCGCGTGCCCGGCGCCGCGTGGTCCGCAAGGTCACCGCTCCCGCCGGATCCCCGGAGGCGGCCCAGGCCGCGATCGTCGTGGTGAAGAGCGCCCCGGCCGAGCCGGAGGCTCAGCCCGAGCCCGAGCCCCAGGCCCCGGCCCAGGCGGAGCCCGAGGCCGCGTCGGAGTCCGAGGCCCCGGCCAAGAAGGCGGCCGCTCGCAAGACCGCCAAGAAGGCCACGGCCAAGAAGGCGGCCACCAAGAAGACGGCGGCCGCCAAGAAGACCACGGCGAAGAAGACGACCGCCAAGAAGGCCGCCACGAAGGCCACCGCCAAGAAGGCGACGGCCAAGAAGACGGCCGCCGCCGAGCAGGCCCCGGCCCCTTCCGTGACGGCTGTCACGGAGGACTGACGGCAGGCCACCGGGCCGACGGGATTCAGCCATCGGCCGGGGGAACATCCCCCGGCTGACGGTTGAACACTTCGCAAGGCACGGTGGAACGTTCCGCGTCCCGCCCCGGGATTCCCCGGGGCGGGACCGGGATTTTGTTTCGCAATCGATGCCTCCGGTCGTTAACGGGCCCGAAATTGGCGAGGAAATTCCTGATAATGTGACGCCGGTCGCTGCCGTGGGCGGGCCCCGCCCGGAGACTACGGCGGTGACCGACCCGGTTCCGGGACAGACCGGTCCCAGCAATCCTCGGTAGGGCGTCGGCATCGCGCCGGAGGGGTACGCGCGGCCTCGCGAGACGTCCGCTCACCCCCAGACCTCTGCCAAAAGAGCTCTTGCGGTGTTCATAGGAGGACGTCCATGCCGAGCATCAACGAGCAGCCCATCCCCGCTGCCCGCCCGGTCATCGGTGAAGAAGAGATCGAAGCCGCCGTACGCGTACTGCGCACCGGCCGCGTCGTGCAGGGCCCGGAGGTCGCGGCCTTCGAGGAGGAGTTCTCGGAGCTCGTCGACGGCCGCCACTGCGTCGCCGTCAACTCCGGCACCTCGGCGCTGCACCTTCTGCTGATGGCCATGAACATCGGCCCCGGTGACGAGGTGATCGTCCCGTCCTTCTCGTTCGCCGCCTCGGCGAACGCCGTCCGCCTGGTCGGCGCCGACGTCGTCTTCGCGGACATCGAGCGGGACAGCTTCAACCTGGACCCCGCCGCCGTCGAGGCCGCCATCACCCCGCGTACCGCCGCGATCATGCCGGTGCACATCTACGGCAACCCGGCCGCCATGGACAAGATCATGGCCATCGCCGACAAGCACAAGCTCGCGGTCGTCGAGGACGCCTGCCAGGCCCACGCCGCGGCCCTGAACGGCACCCCGGTCGGCGCCTTCGGCACCGGCGGCACCTTCAGCTTCTACCCGACGAAGAACATGCACTCCCTCGAGGGCGGCATGGTCTCCACCGCGGACGCCGAGATCGCCCGCACCCTGCGCCTGCTGCGCAACCAGGGCATGGAGCAGCGGTACGCCAACGAGATCGTCGGCGCCAACATGCGGATGACCGACGTGAACGCCGCCATCGGCCGCGTCCAGCTCGGCAAGCTGAACGGCTGGACCGAGCAGCGCATCGCCAACGCCGCGTACCTCTCGGAGCACATCACCGCCCCGAACGTCGTCACGCCGGTCGTCGCCGAGGGCGCGCGCCACATCTACCACCAGTACACGATCCGCGTGACGGGCGGCGAAGGCGCCCGCGACGCCGCGATGGCGAAGCTCACCGAGGCGGGCGTCGGCAACGCCGTGTACTACCCCACCCCGATCCACCGGCTGAAGCCGTACTGGGAGCCGGACCAGAAGGCGGGCCGCACCTGGGACCTGCCCGAGACGGAGAAGGCCGCGGCCGAGGTCGTCTCGCTGCCCGTGCACCCCTCGCTGACCCAGAACGACCTGGAGCGCATCGTCACCGCCGTGAACGCGCTGGGAGAGAACCTGTGACTGCTGCTGGACTGCGGGCCGGCCTGATCGGCCTCGGCTCGATGGGACGCCACCACGCCCGCGTACTGGCCGGGCTCGACGGCGTGACCCTCGTCGGAGTCGTCGACCCGATGGGCGACAAGAACGGCTGGGCCCAGGGCGCGCCCGTCCTGTCCACCGTCGAGGAACTGATCTCGCTGGGCATCGACTACGCCGTCGTCGCCTGCCCGACCGCGCTGCACGAGGAAGTCGGCCTGAAGCTGGCCGAGGCCGGGGTGCACGCGCTGGTCGAGAAGCCGGTCGCGGACACCGTCGAGGGCGCCCGCCGCCTCGTCGAGGCGTTCGAGTCGCGCGGCCTGGTGGCCGGCGTCGGCCACATCGAGCGCTGCAACCCCGCGCTGCGGTCCCTGCGCACCCGCCTGGAGGCCGGTGAGCTGGGCGACGTCTACCAGGTCGTCACCCGCCGCCAGGGCCCCTTCCCGCACCGCATCGCGGACGTCGGCGTGGTCAAGGACCTCGCGACGCACGACATCGACCTCACCGGCTGGGTGACGGGCCAGGAGTACACCTCCATCGCCGCCCACACGGTGTCGAAGTCCGGCCGCCCGCACGAGGACATGGTCTCGGCCGTCGGCCAGCTGTCCGACGGCACGATGGTCAACCACCTGGTGAACTGGCTGAGCCCGCTCAAGGAGCGGTTCACCTCCGTCACCGGTGAGCGCGGCTGCTTCATCGCCGACACCCTCACCGCCGACCTCACCTTCTACTCGAACGCCGCGGTGGCGACCGAGTGGGAGGCGCTGCGCGCGTTCCGCGGTGTCGCCGAGGGCGACATGATCCGCTACGCCATCCCGAAGCGCGAGCCGCTCCTCGTCGAGCACGAGCTCTTCCGCGACGCGGTGCTCGGCGAGTCGCAGGACATCTGCACGCTGCGTCAGGGTCTGCGTACGGTGGAGGTGGCCGCCGCGGTCCTCGAGTCCGCCAACAGCGGTGCCACCGTGCGGCTCTCCCCGGAGGACTCAGCGAGTTGACCACGCCCGATGTCACCGTCGTGGTAGCCGTCTACAACACGATGCCGTACCTGACCGAGTGTCTGAACTCGCTCGTCGGGCAGAGCATCGGTCTGGACCGGCTCGAGGTCGTGGCCGTCGACGACGGCTCGACCGACGACAGCGGCCGGGAACTGGACCGCTTCGCGGAAAAGTACCCGAACACTGTCAAGGTGATCCATCAGGAGAACTCCGGCGGCCCCGCCGCGCCCAGCAACCGGGCGCTGGAGGTGGCCACCGGCCGGTTCGTGTACTTCATCGGCTCCGACGACTACCTCGGCGAGGAAGCGCTGGAGCGGATGGTCTCCTGCGCCGACAAGCACGGCTCGGACATCGTGGTCGGCAAGATGGTCGGCACCAACGGCCGCTACGTCCACCAGGCGCTCTACAAGAAGAGCGACCCGGACGTGAGCCTGTACGACTCGGCGCTGCCGTTCACGCTGGCCAACACCAAGCTGTTCCGGCGCGAACTGGTGGAGAAGTACAAGCTGCGCTTCCCCGAGGACATGCCGGTCGGCTCCGACCAGCCGTTCACCATCGAGGCGTGCGTCCGGGCCGCCAAGATCTCGGTCGTCGCCGACTACACCTGCTACTACGCGGTCAAGCGCGGCGACGCGTCGAACATCACGTACCGGGCCGACCACCTCGCGCGCCTGCACTGCGTCAGCGAGATCATGCGGCGCGCGGCGGAGCTGATCGAGGCCGGTCCGAAGCGGGACGCGGTCTTCGAGCGCCACTTCACCTGGGAGCTCGCCAAGCTCATCCAGGAGGACTTCCCCCGCCTGGACCGGGAGACGCAAGCCCAGGTGTGCGCGGGCATCGCCCGCCTCGCGGACCTCTACTTCACCGACACCATCCGCGACAAGCTCGACGTGAAGCGGCGCGTACGCATCGGACTCGCCCAGCGCGGCGCGGTCGACGAGCTGGTGCGCGCCATCGCGGACGAGACCGAGCAGGGCGCCCCGCCGTTCCTGCTGGAGAACGGCCGCGCCTTCGCCCGCTACCCCGGCTTCCGGGACGCCCGCCTCGGCCTGCCCGACCGGCTCTTCGAGGTCGTCGCCGAAGCCGTACCCCGTCAACTGGCGGAGGGTACGGCCCTGCTGGGCGCCGAGTGGGACCAGGACGCGGACCGGATGGCCGTCCGGCTCGCGGTGCGGATCCCCGTCACCGGCGAGACGGACTCGGCCACCGTGCGGGCGGCCGCCAAGGCCATGCCCAAGAGCGCGGACAAGCCCGGCGGCCGCCGGCTGCCCGCCGGCACCGACCTGCCGCCCGCCCCGCCCGGCGAGCAGACCCGCGAGGAGACGGCCGACGGCACCGGCACGGTGCTGCGCGTCCGGCTCCCCCTGGAGGCCCACCGGGCCAAGCTCGGCATCCGCGTCTACGTGGAGGTGGCGGGCTCCGTGTACGAGATCCCGGTCCCGGTCCGCGGCCTGCCGCTGCCGCTGGCCCGGCGCTGGCGGGAGCGGGTGCCGTACCGTGTCTCCGCCAACGCCAACCCCAAGGGGCGGCTCGTGATCACCACGGCTCCGCTCTGGGAGCCCTCGCCCGGCGTGGGCAAGCGACTGCGCCAAACGATGTCCCGTGTGAAGAGGAAACTGACCCGATGAATATCTGTGTAGTCGCGCTCGGCAAGATCGGCCTGCCGCTCGCCGTGCAGTTCGCCGCCAAGGGCCACAAGGTCATCGGCGCGGACGTCAACGAGAAGGTCGTCGAGCTGGTCAACGCCGGCACCGAGCCCTTCCCCGGCGAGCACGACCTGGACCGCCTCCTCAAGGAGACCGTCGGCGCCGGCCTGCTGTCCGCGACGACCGACACCACCGCCGCCGTCGCCCAGTCCGACGCCGTCGTGGTCGTCGTCCCGCTGTTCGTGGACGCCGAGGGCACCCCGGACTTCGGCTGGATGGACTCCGCGACGAAGGCGATCGCCAAGGGCCTCAAGCCCGGCACCCTCGTCTCGTACGAGACGACCCTGCCGGTCGGCACCACCCGCACCCGCTGGGCGCCGATGCTGGAGGAGGGCTCCGGCCTGAAGGCGGGCGAGGACTTCCACCTGGTCTTCTCCCCGGAGCGCGTCCTCACCGGCCGCGTCTTCGCCGACCTGCGCCGCTACCCCAAGCTCGTCGGCGGCATCGACGAGGCGTCCACCCGGCGGGGCGTGGAGTTCTACGAGCAGGTCCTCGACTTCGACGAGCGCAAGGACCTGCCGCAGGCCAACGGCGTGTGGGACCTGGGCACCGCCGAGGCGTCCGAGCTCGCCAAGCTGGCGGAGACGACCTACCGCGACGTCAACATCGGCCTGGCGAACCAGTTCGCCCGCTTCGCCGACAAGAACGGCATCGACGTCAAGAAGGTCATCGAGGCCTGCAACTCCCAGCCCTACAGCCACATCCACCAGCCGGGCATCGCCGTCGGCGGCCACTGCATCCCGATCTACCCGCGGATGTACCTGTGGAACGACCCGGAGGCGACCGTCGTGCGCTCGGCCCGCGAGGCCAACGCCGCGATGCCCGAGTACGCCGTCGACCTGCTGGCCGCCGCGTACGGCGACCTGACGGGCGTCAACGTGCTGGTGCTGGGCGCCGCGTACCGCGGTGGCGTGAAGGAGACCGCCTTCTCCGGCGTCTTCCCGACCGTCGAGGCTCTCAAGGCGCGCGGCGCGGTGCCGTTCGTCTCCGACCCGATGTACACCGCCGAGGAGCTCGAGGCGCACGGCCTGACCGCCCACCGGGGCGAGAAGGTCACCGCCGCGATCCTCCAGGCCGACCACGCCGAGTACCGCACCCTGACCCCGGCGGACCTGCCGGACGTCACCGTGCTGGTCGACGGCCGCCGCACCACCGACCCGGCCGCCTGGAAGGGCGTGCGCCGCGTCGTCATCGGCGGCTGACGCTCTGGCGAGCTCTCCACCGGCGAGGCCCTGTCGCGTACCGCGGCGGGGCCTCGCCGCTTTCCCGTCCCGGCACACCGGCGTACGCACGACGGCCGGTTCCCCACCTCGCGGTGGGGAACCGGCCGTCGTGTCACGCGGCGTGGATCAGGACGCGCTGGTGTCCACCACCGGCAGGTGCTCGAACTTGGCGCGGTCCATTTCGTTGGTCACGCGCAGCTCCGGATACGCCTGCGCGATGCGCCACGCCGTGGGCGCCGCGTTGGTGTCGCAGGCGAACACCACGTCCGTCGGCTCCAGCCGCAGCTGGGGCAGGACCTCCCGCTCGGCGATCTTCGCGTAGATGCGCGGGCGCACCACCCGGTAGCCGCGGTGGAACACCTTCTTGTGGAAGCCGCTCGCCAGCTTGCTGTGGGCGCGCCAGGTCGCCTTCACCGCGAGCTCGGGCGCCACCTTGTCCCGCTGCTTGCCGGCCAGCCGGTCCACGCGCCGCAGGACCGCGCGCGGGGCGCGATAGACGACGAACCGCTCACCGCGCGGGATGAGCAGCCGCTGCTCGGCCTTCTCGATGTTGTGCACCCGCACCCGCTCGTCCAGCTGCGTACGGGCCCAGGCGCCCTCCCTGGCCGTGACCAGGTGGACCTCGATGCCCCGGGCGGCCAGGTAGTTCGCGAAGTCGGCGACGCGGCGGGGCCGGGCGGGGGTGTAGGCGAGGAGGAGGGCCCGTCCGGGAGTCAGAGCGCCGTCCGCGGCCTGAGCGGCCGGTGCGGCAGGGGCCGCCGCCGCGGCCTCGGCGGCCTCGGCGTCGACCGCGTCCTCGGGCTCCGGGTCCGGCTCGATGGCCGGCGCCCGGTCCTCGTACACCTCGATGAGCCTGCGGCCGACGACCTCGCGGCTGTACCGGGAGACCAGCACCTCGCGGGCCCGGTCCAGGTCCAGCTGGTCGAAGCGCTCGCGCAGCTCCCAGTAGGCGTCGACGATGACCTGGGGGTCGTCGCTGACGTCCATGAGCCCGCCGGCCAGCTCCTCTATGCCGGCGAGGGTCTCCTCGGGGCCGCGGCTGCGGGTGACGAGCACGGGCAGGCCCGCGGCGTTGGCCTCGACGACGGTCATGCCGAAGGTCTCGGCGCGGCTGGCGTGCACCAGGAGGTCGTACCGGTGCATGAGGCCGTTGACCTCCTCGGGCTGCACGGGCGGCAGGATCGTGAAGCGGTCGCCCAGGCCGAGCTCCTCCGCGCGGGCCAGCAGCTGCTCGGTGAGGGAACCGGCGCCGACCATCGTGAGCGTGGCCTCGGGCTCCTTCTCGGCGACGAGCGCGAAGGCCTCCAGCAGCGGGACGACGCCCTTCGCGGGGAGCAGCCGGCCGACGTAGAGCCAGTTGAGCAGCTTCTCGGAGGGCTTGGCCTCCGCGGTGAACCGCTCGAAGTCGATCACGTTCGGCACGATGCGGATCTTGCCGTCGTGGTGCGGGAACTCGGCCACGATCTGGTCGCGCAGGTGCTTGCTGACGCACAGGAACTCGTCGGCGCGGTGCAGCACCTCGTCGTACAGCTTGCGTCCGGCGGGCTGCCGGAAGATCTTCTCCAGGAAGGAGGAGTGCTCGGTCACCACGATGCGCGCGTCGGGCCGGGCCAGGTGCATGGCCAGGACACCGCCGTAGATGCCGGTGTGCGCGTGGACCACGGGCGCCTCGATCCGGCCGGTGGGCAGCGCCTTGCGCAGGGCCTCCTCCTGCCGGGCGACCCACACCGCGTAGTTGCGGCGGACGCTGATGGGCACCGGCACGCGCGTGACGACGCCCTCGGGCGTGTCCAGCACCGGGATCAGCTCGCGCCGGTCGAGGAAGCGCTCGGCGGTGGCCTTGATCGCGTCCTGGAGGAGCGGGTCGGCGCTGCCGGGCCAGTCCTCCGTGTGCAGGATCGAGATCCGGTCGTAGCGGTGGGCGACGGCCTCGGCGGCGGCCTGCACGAACGATCCGGCGAACGGGTTGTTCGGGGAGGGGTACCAGGGCGTGAGCACCGCGAGGTCGGCGGGCTCGGTGACCCGCTGTGTGCCCTCGTACGGCTCCAGCCGGAACTCCAGGCCGGGGCGCCGGCGCAGGGCCGTCCACGCGACCGGGAGCGCCTGCGCGTCGCCCGCGACGAGGAGGTCGGCGTTCTTCAGCGGGCCGTCCTTGGCGAGGACCAGCTTGCGGGCGGCCCGCCAGGCGGAGCCCTTCTTGTTGAGCTCGGCCCGCAGGACCCGTACGCCGGGGATCTCGGGCAGGTCGTCCCACGCCGCGTGGCCGGAGACCACCAGGACGACCTCGCGTCCGGCGGCGGCCAGCTTCTCGACGTGGACGCGGGTGCCGCGGACCCGGGACTCCCCGAGCGCGAGATAGAGGACGTGGGTGCTCATCGGTGCTCCTCCACCAGCTTGCGCATCCGCTGTTCCCAGGGGCCGAGCGTCGCCGCACGGGTGTACTTGTGGGCGTGCTCGACGGCGAGCTCGTGCTGCGTTCGGTCGACGGCGCGGGCGGCCTCGGCGGCCGCGATGAAGGACTTCGCGACCTGCTCCGCGTTGAGCTCACCGCCGGCGAACCAGAGCGGGTAGCCGTCGAGGACCTCGGTGGCGGCGATGTCCGGCTGGTGCACGGAGACGATCGGCTTGCCGGAGGCCATGTACTCGAAGACCTTGCCGGAGGTGACGTACCGCGCGCCCGGCACGCAGAAGACCAGCGCGTCGGTCTGCGCGTACACGGCCTTGGCCTCGGTCTTGCCGAAGGCGCCGTGGTAGCGCACGCCGATGTTCTCCTCCAGCGGCAGCCGCTTCGTCAGCGTCGCCACGTCGGCGGGGAAGAAGCCCAGGTGGCCGTGGATGTTCAGCTCGGCGTCCCGGAGCAGCGGGTGGCTGCGCGCGATGCGCCAGCCGTCGAAGAGCTCGTCGAGCGGGAGGTACGAGGTGACGGTGCCGAGGTAGCCGAAGCGCAGCGGCCGGTCCGGGGCGGGCGGGACGTACTCGGACTCGCCGAGCAGCTCCGGCTCCCAGCCGTTGGGGACCACGGTCATGCGGTCGGCGGCGTACGGGTAGCGCTCGATGTGCCACTGCCGCATGCCGTCGTTGACGAAGACGGCCTCGGAGGCGTCACGCAGGACCTTCGCCTCCCACTCGAAGGCCTTGCTGTCCTCCTTGAACTTCAGCTGCTCGGTGAACTGGTTGAAGGTCCACGCGTCGCGGTAGTCCACCGCGTACGGGATCTTCAGCAGCTTGCTGAGCATGTGCGCCGCCACGAAGGAGGCGAAGGGGTTCCCGGTGGCGATGATGAGGTCGAACTTCTCCTTGAAGTGCGCCTTCACCGCGTGGGTGAGGACACCCGGGATCCAGGAGAGGTAGTGCTCGGGAAGGACCTTGGTCTGGAAGAGCTTGTAGAAGCTCGCGGCGAGGGTCGGGAAGTTGCGGCGCAGGCGGCCGAACTGCCGGACGTCCTTCTCCCACGCGTAGTACGCCATGGGCGGGCGGACGACCCGGACGCGCGGGTCGACGGTGTCCTCGAGGGAGGGGTCGCAGGCGTTCTGCAGGTACGTCTCGAAGAACTCGCGCGGGGCCGTGCAGACGGTTACGTCCCAGCCGGCTTCGGCGAAGTGGTTCGCAGTGGCGCGGCCTCTGAAGACACCACTTGCACGGCTGGGCGGAAAGAAATACGCGAGGTACAGAACGCGTGGCCGGCGTCCGCTTGATCCGAGCGGCATGACAGTGGTGGAACCCTTCCCTCAAGGCAAAATGCGTCCATGCTATCGGACGCTTGGATGTGCGTGTCCGGTTCTGTGGCGGAGGTGCCGACGCCTGTGTGACTGGTCACTCCGGGCGGCCGGCCCGTGGATCAGCCGTCAGGCGGAGAGGTCCGCGCGCTCCGAAAGGACCCCGTCCTTCTCCTCGTACAGGGCACCCGTCTTCGGGCAGGCCCACACCCCGGGCTCCCCGTCCCGCTCGACCAGCCGGACGCCCTCCCGGCCGACCCAGCCGATGCGGCGGGCCGGGACGCCGACGACCAGGGCGAAGTCGGGCACGTCCTTGGTGACCACGGCGCCGGCCGCGACCATCGCCCATCGTCCGATACGGACCGGGGCGACGCACACTGACCGCGCGCCGAGCGAGGCGCCCTCGGCGACCTTCACGCCGACGGCCTCCCAGTCGCTGCCCCGCTTCTGCCGGCCCTCGGGGTCCACCGACCGAGGGTTGTGGTCGTTGGTGAGCACGACCGCCGGCCCCACGAAGACGCCGTCGGCGAGCTCGGCGGGCTCGTACACCAGGGCGTAGTTCTGGATCTTCACGTTGTCGCCGATGCGGACGCCGGTGCCGATGTACGCGCCGCGCCCGACCACGCAGGCCTCGCCGAGCCGCGCGTTCTCCCGGATCTGGGCGAGCTCCCAGACGCTGCTGCCGGCCCCGATCTCAGCGGTCTCGTCGACCTGCGCGGTGGGCTGGACCCTGTAGTTCACTCTGACGCCTTTCCCAGTGCCTCTTCGCGGAGTGAGCATACGTGGGCGAGAAAACGCAACCGGTCGGCCGGTCGGTGGTCGGGGGCGGTATTGCCACCCGTGGAGCACGGCCGCACCGCCCGCAGGCCCGGTTTGACCCCTCCACCCGAGCCCCGTAACCTTGACCGTCGGCGTGTTTCCATGCGCGCCAGCTCCTGAGCACCTTCCTCCGCGGGGCCCCCGGGCCCGGGTCGGAGAGGCCGCTCATCCACCCGGAACAGTCACGGACCTCGCCGGTCCGTGCGAGCGGCTGGCATCAGGGGTTCCCGTTCACGAGCAAGGAGAGAACCGTGTACGCCATCGTGCGCAGCGGTGGTCGCCAGCACAAGGTTGCTGTCGGCGACATCGTTGAGGTTGACAAGATTTCCACTGCCAAGGTTGGCGACACGGTCGAGCTCTCGACCCTGCTCGTTGTCGACGGCGACTCCGTGACCAGCGACCCGTGGGTGCTGGCCGGCATCAAGGTCCAGGCCGAGGTCGTGGACCACCACAAGGGCGCCAAGATCGACATCCTGCGCTACAAGAACAAGACCGGCTACCGCCGTCGTCAGGGCCACCGCCAGCAGTACACGGCGATCAAGGTCACGACGATCCCGTCGGCCGCGAAGTAAGGGACTGAGGAGACATGGCACACAAGAAGGGCGCATCGTCCACCCGGAACGGTCGCGACTCCAACGCTCAGCGGCTCGGCGTGAAGCGCTTCGGCGGTCAGGTCGTCAACGCCGGTGAGATCCTGGTCCGCCAGCGTGGCACCCACTTCCACCCGGGCGCGGGTGTCGGCCGTGGTGGCGACGACACGCTGTTCGCGCTGCAGGCCGGTGCGGTTCAGTTCGGGACGCACCGCGGCCGCAAGGTCGTGAACATCGTTCCGGCTGCCTAAGCCACTTACGAGAGGCGGACCTCACTTCCCGTATCGGGAAGCGGGTCCGCCTTTCGCTTGTTGCACCGAAGACAATTCCTACGTAACTGGAGGCATAGGACATGACCACCTTCGTGGACCGCGTCGAGCTGCATGTCGCCGCGGGTAACGGAGGCCACGGCTGTGCCTCCGTTCACCGGGAGAAGTTCAAGCCGCTCGGCGGCCCCGACGGCGGCAACGGCGGCCGTGGCGGCGATGTGATCCTGGTCGTCGACCAGTCGATCACCACCCTGCTGGAATACCACCACTCCCCGCACCGCAAGGCCACCAACGGCAAGCCCGGCGAGGGCGGCAACCGCTCCGGCAAGGACGGCCAGGACCTGATCCTGCCGGTGCCGGACGGCACGGTCGTGCTGGACAAGAACGGCGAGGTCCTGGCCGACCTGGTCGGCCACGGCACCTCGTACGTCGCCGCCGAGGGCGGCCGCGGCGGCCTCGGCAACGCCGCGCTGGCCTCCGCGCGCCGCAAGGCGCCCGGCTTCGCGCTGCTCGGCGAGCCGGGACGCTCCGGCGACATCGTGCTGGAGCTGAAGACGGTCGCGGACGTGGCCCTGGTGGGCTACCCCAGCGCCGGCAAGTCCTCGCTGATCTCCGTGCTGTCCGCGGCCAAGCCCAAGATCGCGGACTATCCGTTCACGACCCTCGTGCCGAACCTGGGCGTGGTCACCGCCGGCTCCACCGTCTACACGATCGCCGACGTGCCGGGTCTGATCCCGGGCGCCAGCCAGGGCCGCGGCCTGGGCCTCGAGTTCCTGCGCCACGTCGAGCGCTGCTCGGTCCTGGTGCACGTCCTGGACACGGCGACCCTGGAGTCCGACCGCGACCCGGTCTCCGACCTCGACGTCATCGAGGAGGAGCTCAAGCAGTACGGCGGCCTCGACGACCGCCCGCGCATCGTCGTCCTCAACAAGATCGACATCCCGGACGGCCAGGACCTCGCCGACATGATCCGCCCGGACCTGGAGGAGCGCGGCTACCGCGTCTTCGAGGTCTCGGCCGTGGCCCGCACGGGCCTGAAGGAGCTCTCCTTCGCGCTCGCCGAGATCGTCTCCAAGGCCCGCGCGGCCAAGCCGAAGGAGGAGGCGACCCGGATCGTCATCCGCCCGAAGGCGGTCGACGACGCGGGCTTCACCGTCACGCTCGAGGAGGACGGCCTCTTCCGGGTGCGCGGCGAGAAGCCGGAGCGCTGGGTGCGCCAGACGGACTTCACCAACGACGAGGCCGTCGGCTACCTCGCCGACCGCCTCAGCCGCCTCGGTGTCGAGGAGGAGCTGATGAAGGCCGGCGCCCGCGCCGGCGACGGCGTGGCGATCGGCCCCGAGGACGACGCGGTCGTCTTCGACTGGGAGCCCACGATGATGGCGGGCGCCGAGATGCTCGGCCGCCGCGGCGAGGACCACCGCTTCGAGGCCCCGCGCCCCGCGGCCCAGCGCCGCAAGGACCGCGACGCCGAGCGGGACGAGGCGCTCCGCGAGTTCGAGGGCTTCGAGCCCTTCTAGCGAGCCCCTCTCACGGGCCTTTCCACAGAGCCCCGTCCCCCGGAACCCGCCACATCGGCCTCCGGGGGCCGGGGCTTCGCGGTGCCCGGCGCCGCGCGGGAGGGATTGGGTCCGTTCACGACACAACCAATGCCGTCGAACAGCCGTCTAGCTACGAGGGGCCGAGCAGAACCGCCCCCGGCACATCGAACGGAGCGTTGATGAAGATCTCCTTCCTCATCCACACCATCTACGGCATCGGCGGCACCATCCGCACCACGCTCAACCTCGCGGAAGAGCTCGCCGACCGCCACGAGGTGGAGATCGTGTCGGTCTTCCGGCACCGCGACATCCCGCTCTTCGACATCGACCCCCGCATCACCGTCGTCCCGCTCGTCGACACCCGCCCCTCTTCGCCCACCAACGAGAAGGAGCACCCGCTCCTGCTCCAGCCCGCCGAGCACTTCCCCAGGAACGAAGCGCGCTACAAGGAGTACGGCAAGCTCACCGACGAGCGCGTCCGGGCGCACTACGCCACCGCGGGCTCCGACGCGGACGTCGTCATCGGCACCCGCCCCGGACTCTCCGCGTACGTCGCGCAGTTCGCGCCCTCCGGTGCCGTGCTCATCGGCCAGGAGCACATGACGCACCACCACCACAAGACGGCCCTGCGCAAGGAGATGTACGCGCACCTCGACGCGCTCGACGCCTACGTCACCGTCTCCGAGGGCGACGCCCGGGTGTGGCGGGAGCACATGCCGCTGCCCGCCACGCGCGTGCTCGCCATCCCCAACAGCGTTCCGGAGCCGCCCGTCGCGCCGTCGGACGTCTCCGGGAAGACGGTCGTCGCCGCCGGGCGGCTCTCCCCGGAGAAGCAGTACCACGTCCTCATCGACGCCTTCGCCAAGGTCGTCAAGGCCCATCCCGACTGGGACCTGCGCATCTACGGCTGGGGTACCGAGCGGGACAAGCTCCTCGCCCGCATCGAGGAACTCGGCCTCTACAACAGCGTCCGGCTCATGGGCCCGCACTCGCCCATCGAGCCGGAGTGGGCCAAGGGCGCCATCGCCGCGTCGAGCTCGCGCCACGAGTCGTTCGGCATGACGCTCGTCGAGGCGATGCGCTGCGGCCTGCCCGTGGTCTCCACCGACTGCGACTACGGCCCGCGCGAGATCCTCACGGACGGCGAGGACGGCATCCTCGTACCCGTGGGCGACACCGACGCCGTCGCCACCGCGCTGCTCACCCTCATCGACGACGAGGAACTGCGCCGGAAGATGGGCGCGGCCGCCCTGCGCAACGCCCGCCGCTTCCACCCGGCCCGGGTCGCCGAGCAGTACGAGGAGCTCTTCGGCGAGCTGCGCACCGCCGCCGCCCAGCGCGCCGAGGCGGGCGGCTACGCCCCCGTCGCCGACTGCGTGGTCGAGCCCGACGGCGCCGTGACCGTCACGCTCGCGGGCCCGCGCCGGGAGGGACTCCACCTCGCCTGCGTACGCACCGACGACCGCACCGACGACCACCGCTTCCCCTTCGACGCCGAGGGCCGCGCCACCATCCCGGCGGACGCGGTGTTCCACGAGGGCATCTGGGAGGGCTCCGTCGAACTGCCCGGCTCCGGGCGGCGCGTGCGCATCACCACCCGTTCCATAGACCAGCGCGGCGCGATGCGCGCCCGGGAACGCGTCACCGGCGGCGTACGCACCCTCGTCCCGTACCCCAGCAAGCCGAAGAAGCAGCTCCTGCTGCGCTCCTGGGTGCGTCCCGTCCACGCCGAGGCCGCCGATCTCCAGGTCTCCCGGGGAGAGATCACCGTTTCCGGTGAACTGATCGGCGCCGCGCCCGCACCGGGCGCACCCACCCTGATCGTGCGCCGCCGCGGCCGCGGCTCCGTCGACCTCACGTACCCCGGCACCTGGCAGGGCGACGGGCGGTTCCGCTTCACCTTCCCCGCCGCCGGACCCGCCGCCCACCAGACCGCGGCCAACCAGTGGTGGGACCTGCTGGTGCGGTACGCCCCCGGCGCCGAGCCCGTCCGCCTCGCCCGCGTCCTCGACGACATCGTCGACAAGGGCCCCGTCTTCGGCTATCCCGCCACGCGGCTGCGCAAGAAGCGGCCCTACGCCCTGCTGCGCATCGCGGCGCGCAGGCTGCGCGGCCTGCCGCAGCAGTACGTCCGCGTCCGCCCGGCGTACGCCGACACCAACGACCTGCTGGTCAACGTCGCCGATGTGCCGGTCAAGTAACCGGGTCCGCACAGCACCATCACACTCCGCCGTCCCCCGTGTGGCGTCGGTCACCGAACGCCCTTCCGGGTGCCGGATCAACTCCCCAGGCCACGCGGTGAACACGGGGTGTCCACCCGGTGCCGGGTGCCTGCCGTCCGCCTTGCGGGACGGTCACGGAGAGTGCGACCATCAGCCCGTCCCCCCGTCGTCGCAAGGTAGGTCGTTCTGTGTCAGCGCCGCATGAAGCCAAGACCCGCACCACAGCAGTCGTCCTGGCCGGTGGTACCGGCCAGCGGGTGGGCCTCGCGATCCCCAAGCAGCTGCTGAAGATCGCGGGCAAGGCGGTCATCGAGCACACGCTGACGATCTTCGAGCAGGCCGAGTGCGTCGACGACGTGATCGTGCTGATGGCGCCCGGTTTCGTGCCCGACGTCGAGAAGATCATCGCCAAGGCCGGGCTGACCAAGGTCACCCGCGTCCTGGAGGGCGGCGCCACCCGCAACGAGACGACGGAGCGCGCCATCCGCGCCCTCGGCGAGGGCCTCGCGGAGGGGGAGGACCGCAACGTCCTCTTCCATGACGCCGTCCGTCCGCTTCTGTCACAGCGCGTGATCAAGGACTGTGTCGACGCCCTCGACCGCTACCAGGCCGTCGACGTCGCCATCCCCTCCGCGGACACGATCATCGTGACCCGCACCCACGGCGAGGACGGCGAGTTCATCACCGACGTCCCGGACCGCTCACGGCTGCGCCGCGGCCAGACCCCGCAGGCGTTCAAGCTCTCCACGATCCGCAGGGCGTACGAGGTCGCCGCCGGCGACCCGAACTTCCAGGCCACCGACGACTGCTCCGTCGTGCTCAAGTACCTGCCCGACGTGCCGATCCACGTCGTACCGGGCGACGAGTACAACATGAAGGTGACCCAGCCGGTCGACGTCTTCATCGCCGACAAGCTCTTCCAGCTGGCCTCCACCGCCGCGCCCCGCCAGGCCGACGAGGCCGCCTACCGCGAGCAGCTCTCCGGCAAGACCGTCGTCGTCTTCGGCGGTTCGTACGGCATCGGCGCCGACATCGCCGCCCTCGCCGAGCGCTACGGCGCCACGGTGTACGCGCTGGGCCGCTCCACCACCGGCACCCACGTGGAGAACCCCGACCACGTCGACGCCGCGCTGGACAAGGCGTACGCGGAGAGCGGCCGCATCGACTACGTGATCAACACCGCGGGCGTGCTGCGCATCGGCAAGCTCGCCGAGACCGACAGCGCCACCATTCAGGAAGCGCTGAACGTCAATTACCTCGCGCCCGTGCACATCGCTCGTGCGTCGTACAAATACCTGGTCGAGACCAAGGGACAGCTGCTGCTCTACACCTCCTCCAGCTACACCCGCGGCCGCGCCGAGTACAGCCTTTACTCCTCCACCAAGGCCGCCATGGTGAATCTCACCCAGGCCCTCGCCGACGAATGGGCCGGCGACGGAATCCGGGTGAATTGCGTCAACCCCGAGCGCACCGCGACCCCCATGCGCACGAAGGCGTTCGGCCAGGAGCCGGCCGGTTCGCTGCTGTCCTCCGAGGCCGTGGCCCGGACCTCGCTGGACGTGCTGCTCTCCGACCTGACCGGCCATGTCATCGACGTACGGCAGCAGGACCCGACCGCCGGGGCGAGCGAGGCGTCGGGCTTCGAGCAGGCCCTGGCGTCCGTACTGGACCGCCAGGGAGATGTGTAATACTCGGCGGATCGCAGAATCTCATGATCTGGATCGCTTGATGTGCAATTCGGGCCTCTGTGTCGCCTCACCGCGAATACAGGGGCCCGAGTTCGTGAACCGCGGGTTCACGGGCCTCGAGTTCATGAACCACCGGTTCACGAGCCCGTGGCTCCTGAACCCCCGCAGCGCAATGTGAAATAAACCGGCACCCCCCTCTGGAGCAGGTTCTTCGTGATTTCGACCGCCATTCGCCTGGTACGCGTGGGCAGTGCGTCGGAGCTGGCCGCGGCAGTCCTGATGGGACTGGGCTATCCGTGCGTCATGCTCGCCGCGCTGATCCCGAACCTCTGGTTCTTCGCGGCCGCCGGTGCCGTGACCTATGTCGCGGACTGGTATCTGCACCAGAAGAAGAGCTATCTGATCAACCGGCTGAGCAAGGTCAGAGCCGGCCTGCCGATCCGCTTCCTGCTGCGCCAGCTGCTGCTGATCCTGCTGCTCGCCCGCGAGAACCTCGCCGAGCAGCCGGTCTTCTACGCCGCGGTCGCCTGCTTCCTGCTCTTCTACGGCCTCCAGGCCCCGCAGGGCGCCCTCGCCACCCTCATCCGGCTGCGGCGCACCATGCCGGTCGTCACCCGCAACATCGACCTGCACGCCGTGCGCATCCCGGACGCCCCGCCGCGCGCCCTGCTGAATCGGTCCGCCGAGAAGATGCTGCACCTCGACATCCCGGCCGTCGCGGGCGTGATCATCGCCGCCGCCACCGGCGAGAACACCGTCGCGTACGCAGGCGTCGCCGCCACCCTCGCGCTGGGGCTGCTCTACACCCTCGTCCTCGTCCCGTACCTGCGCCGGGGCCGCCGGGTGCCGGCCGCGGGCGCGGTCCTCAAGGCCGTCGGCACCTGGCTCGGCGAGTACCAGCCGACCGTCGCGCTGTACTTCTCCGGCTCCGACGACTCCGCGTACCAGGTCAACATGTGGCTGGAGACGATGGAGCAGGCCGACGGCCGACCGATCGTCATCATGCGCGAGCGCAACCTCGTCAAGAAGCTCAACCCGACGTCCGTGCCGGTCCTGTGCGTGCCCGGCGGGCAGCACCTGATGGCGATGGACTTCTCCTCGATCCGCGTCACGCTGTACGCCGCCAACGTCGGCAAGAACATCCACATGCTGCGCGTACCGACCATGAAGCACGTCTTCATCGGCCACGGCGACAGCGACAAGCTCGCCAGCGTCAACCCCTTCTCCAAGGTGTACGACGAGGTGTGGACCGCCGGCCAGGCGGGCCGCGACCGGTACGCGCTCGCCGACGTCGGCGTCCGCGACGAGGACATCGTCGAGGTCGGCCGCCCGCAGCTCGCGCCGATCAAGCCCTGGACGGGTGCGCCGAAGAACCCGATCCCGACCCTCCTGTACGCCCCCACTTGGGAGGGCTGGGACAACAACCCGGGCAACACCTCGCTGCTGCTGGCCGGCGAGAACATCATGAAGCGGCTGCTGAACGCCCCGAGCCCGGTCCGCGTGATCTACAAGCCGCACCCCTTCACCGGCCTGGTCAACAAGAAGGCCAAGGCCGTCGACGAGCGGCTGCAGAAGATGGTCGCCGCAGCCAACGCCGCCCGCGCCACCGACCCGCGCTGGGCGAAGGAGATCGCCGCCGCCCAGGCGTCGCAGACCGCCGCGCGCGCCGAGCTCACCCGCATCGAGGCCCGCATCGCCGAGCTCTGCCGCCCCGGCCGCAAGGGCGGCGACGAGGCCGAGGAGTCGCGCGTCTCGCTCGCCGACCCGCACCGCCTCGCCGAGATCAAGCGGCTGCGCGCGGAGTGGAACGACGCGTACTGGCGCTCCTTCGGCTGGTGGGAGCACCGCGTCGTCACCGGCCCCGAGCCGAAGCTGTACGACTGCTTCAACGAGTCCGACGGCATGGTCTCGGACATCTCCAGCGTGGTGTCGGACTTCATCGCGAGCGGCAAGCCGTACGCCGTGACGGACTCGGCCGAGCTCGGCGCCGAGGAGTTCAAGCGCCAGAACACAGCGGTCCGCGCCGCGGTGATCCTCTCCAACAGCGCCGCCGAGCTGGACGAACTGCTGGCCGCCGTGGCCGACCCGGCCGCCGACCTGCTCGCGGCCGACCGGCGCCGGCTCAAGCAGTACCTGCTCGGTCCGGACGAGCCGACCTCCATGGAGCGGTTCAACGCGGCGGTGCGTGCCCTCGCGACGAAGGCGGAGGCCCGCAACCGCGGCGTGGCGCAGCGGCTGGCCGGCCAGCGGATCGGCGAGCTGGACGCGGAGGCCACCGCGGCGGCCGACGTGGTGACGGACACCGTGGCCGAGAAGGGCGCGGACGAGGTGGCCGCCCCCGTCGCTACCTGACCGAGCCGACGCGAGCGCGGACCTACACCGCGGCGCACACCGGCGTACACACAACGGCCCGTAAGTCCCTCGTACGAAGGGGACTTACGGGCCGTCGTGCGTGCCGACACATGCCCGACACGGGTCGGGGGCACCATGACGCACGGACGGACGGCCGTCGTCCGTTTACCGCTTACCGCCGTAGTGGGTGCCGATGCCTGAGAACACTCCCGACGCTCCCGACACTTCCGACGCTCCCGATGTCAGCGTGATCATCGGGGCCTACGAGGCCATGCCGTACCTGGTCACGTGCCTGGACTCGGCCGAGGCGCAGACCATCGGCCCGCGGCGCATGGAGATCATCGCCGTCGACGACGGCTCGACGGACGGCACCGGCGAGTACCTGGAGGAGTTCGCCGCCCGGTCGGCCGTGCCGACGCGCGTCGTCCGGCAGGCCAACTCCGGAGGCCCCAGCGGCCCGCGCAACACCGGGCTGCAACTGGCCCGCGGCCGGTACGTCTTCTTCCTCGACGCCGACGACTACCTCGGCGAGGAAGCCCTGGAGCGGCTCGTCGCGATGGCCGACAAGGCGGGCACGGACGTGGTGCTCGGCAAGACCGTCGGCGTCAACCGCAACGCGGCCAAGTCGATGTGGGGCCGGACCGTCGAGCGCGCCGACATCTTCACCTCCAACGTCAAGTACACGCTCAGCGCCCAGAAGCTCTTCCGGCGCGAGCTGCTGGTACGCCACGGCATGCGCTTCGACGAGTCGCTGCGCACGGGCGAGGACGCGCTGTTCACGCTGGAGGCGTATCTGCGCGGCAACGGGGTCTCGGTGGTCGCCGACTACGTCTGCTACTACCTGGTGGGCCGCGAGGACGGCAAGCACGTCACCAAGACCGGGAGTTACACCCTCCGCTTCGACTCGGCGAAAGCGCTGATGGAGCTGATCGCCCGGCACGTGCCGAAGGGCGAGAAGCGCGACCTGCTGATGTTGCGGCCGTTCATCGTCACGCTGCTGCCGCAGTTCGGGCCGGTGCTCCTCAAGCAGCCGCCCGAGGTGCTGCGCCACAAGATGGAGCTGGCGGCGCCGCTGATGGCCGCGTACTGGACGCCGGGCGTCGCGCGCCGGCTCAAGCCCGAGGACCGGCTGCGGCTGACCTGCGTGGCGCTGAACAAGCCGGAGGCGCTGCGGGAGGTGGTCGCGTACCTGAAGGCGGGCACGCCCCCGGAGCGCGTACGCCGCTGGGGCCGGGAGTACCTGGCGTACCCGCGCTTCCGCGACCCGGCGGCGGGGATCCCCGACGCCGCGTACGAGCTCCGCGGCGCGGCGGGCCCGCGCGCCGCCGCCCGCGCCGCCGCCGGCCGCACCCTGCGCCGCGCCCGCCGCCGGGCCCGGCGCCTCGCGGGCGCGGTGCTGCGCCGCCTGCACCTGCGCGGCACGCGCGGCGACGCGTCCACTCCTCGCACGGCGGCTCCGGCGGAGGCGGCCCGCGAGGCGGCGTGAGGGCCCGCCCGGCCGGCATCGGCGGGGGCGGCGGGGGAGCCGGCGCGGCGGCGATCGGATTCGGCCGCTTTCGCGGCGGCTCCGGCGCACGCCCGGGGCGGCGCCCGCGCGCCCCCCGGGACGGCCCGGGAGGCCCGCCCCGGCCAGGGCTCCGGCGCCCGCCGACGTGTCCAGCGCGCTGTCCACGCGCTGAAACACGCGCGCGCCGACCCCCGCCCCTGGCATAGATTTCCCCATGTGACAGCAGTGGCAAGGCAGTACGTGACAGAAGCCCGCAGGATCGTCGTCAAGGTCGGCTCCTCGTCCCTGACCACCGCCTCCGGCGGCCTCGACGCCGACCGCGTCGACGCGCTCGTCGACGTACTCGCCAAGGTCCGCAGCGGCGGAGAGAAGGAGATCGTCCTGGTCTCCTCCGGCGCCATCGCCGCCGGACTCGCGCCCCTCGGCCTCGCCCGCCGCCCCAAGGACCTGGCCCGCCAGCAGGCCGCCGCCAGCGTCGGACAGGGCCTGCTCGTAGCCCGCTACACCGCCTCCTTCGCCCGCTACGGCGTACGCGTCGGCCAGGTGCTCCTCACCACCGACGACACCAGCCGCCGCGCCCACTACCGCAACGCCTACCGGACCCTGGACCAGCTCCTGGCCATGGGCGCCGTACCGGTCGTCAACGAGAACGACACCGTCGCCACGGACGAGATCCGCTTCGGCGACAACGACCGCCTCGCCGCGCTCGTCGCCCACCTCGTCCGCGCCGACCTGCTGGTCCTGCTCTCCGACGTGGACGGGCTCTACGACGGCGATCCGTCGAAGCCCGGCACCTCCCGGATCGAGGAGGTCCGCGGGCCGGAGGACCTGGAGGGCGTGGAGATCGGTTCCGCGGGCAAGGCCGGCGTCGGCACCGGCGGCATGGTGACCAAGGTGGAGGCCGCCCGGATCGCCGCCGCCGCGGGCGTCCCCGTCGTCCTGACCTCCGCCAGCCGGGCCGCCGACGCCCTCGCGGGCCGCGACACCGGCACGTACTTCCGGCGCACCGGCCGGCGCTCGGCCGACCGGCTGCTCTGGCTCGCCCACGCCTCGACCCCGCAGGGCGCGCTCATCCTCGACGAGGGCGCCGTACGAGCCGTGGTGCAGGGCAAGAAGTCGCTGCTCCCGGCCGGTATCGCGGCCGTCGAGGGCGACTTCGCGGCCGGCGACCCGGTCGAGCTCCGCGACGCGGCGGGCCGCGCCGTCGCCCGCGGGCTGGTGAACTTCGACGCCAAGGAGATGCCGCAGCTCCTGGGACGTTCCACCCGAGAGCTCGCGAAGGAGCTGGGTCCGGCATACGAGAGAGAAGTCGTACACAGGGACGATCTGGTCGTGCTCCAGCCCCAGAACGGCTGAAAGTCCCGCCCTCCGCCGGAGACCTTCACCAAAACAGCCCCAAGTTCCGCTCAGGACTGGTCAACTTTGTGTCGGGGGGTAAGCGGGGTGACAGCACGAGCACGCATCAACAGGAGGCCGCCGGTGAGACGAGCGCGCCCGGGGGCACTGCCCCGAGGGACGACCGAACGCGCCCTGACGAGTGTCGAGGCCGGGGCCGACTTCGAGGACGCCGGTCTGGGTGACGCCGCCGTCCGCGACGCGGAAACCGTCCGCGAGCCCGACCGGCACCACCGGGACCGCCAGGTGTCCAAGCTCTGGCACATCACCCTCAGCGTCTCGGGCCAGGAGGCCCCGCTGACGGAGGTCCGGCGCGCCCTGGAGCAGCTCGCGCACGACCACCCGTTCCTGCTCACCAGCAGATACGCCACCGATCACGCCGAGATCCGGTACTGGGAAGAGGCCCGCGACCTGCACGACGCCGCCGCGGTGGCCCTGCGGCTGTGGGGCGAGCACCGGCAGAGCGCCAAACTGCCGCCCTGGGAGATCGTCGGTCTCGAGGTGATCGACCGGGAGACCTACCACCAGCGGATCGCGGAGGGCTACGGCCCGCCGCCGGCGGCCCCCGTCGGCGTCCACCCGTACTGACCCCGTACCGGCCGGTGGCCGACCGGGGCTGGTTCTGAGAAGAGCGTCTCGCACTGCGGGATATGTGAGGGATGCCCGCCCTCCGCGCATTACCCTGCGGGCATGACCTCGCACTCCGCCCCCACCCCTTCCATCACGCCGTTCGACGACATGTCGCCGGTCGCCCGCGCTGCCTACCGCGCCCGCGCGGCCGCCGCCGACATCGCGCCGCTCCCGCGCGCGGCGAAGGACGACGCGCTGCTCGCCATGGCGGACGCGCTGGAGGTCCGCACCAGCGAGATCGTCGAGGCGAACGCCGAGGACGTGGCGCGCGCCCGCGAGGCCGGCACCAGCGAGTCGATCATCGACCGGCTGACGCTGACCCCGGAGCGGGTCCGGGCCATCGCCGCGGACGTCCGCGACGTCGCCGCGCTGCCCGACCCGGTCGGCGAGGTGGTGCGCGGCTCGACCCTCCCCAACGGCATCGACCTGCGCCAGGTCCGCGTCCCGCTCGGCGTCGTCGGCATCATCTACGAGGCCCGGCCCAACGTGACCGTCGACGCCGCCGCCCTCTGCCTGAAGTCCGGCAACGCCGTGCTGCTGCGCGGCTCGTCCTCCGCGTACTCCTCGAACACCGCCCTCGTCCGCGTCCTGCGCGACGCCGTCGGCGGCGCC
This sequence comes from Streptomyces sp. NPDC093546, assembly GCF_044765045.1. Taxonomy (NCBI): domain Bacteria; kingdom Bacillati; phylum Actinomycetota; class Actinomycetes; order Kitasatosporales; family Streptomycetaceae; genus Streptomyces; species Streptomyces sp. NPDC093546. The sequence continues at coordinate 348,138 of NZ_JBIWJG010000005.1, forward strand.
GGGCTCCCCGCCGACGCCGTGCAGCTCGTGCCCGGCGAGTCCCGCGACTCGGTACGGGAGCTGATGCGCGCCCGCGGCCTGGTCGACGTCCTGATCCCGCGCGGCGGCGCCTCGCTCATCCGTACCGTCGTGGAGGAGTCCACCGTCCCGGTCATCGAGACCGGCACCGGCAACTGCCACGTGTACGTCGACGCCCAGGCCGACCTCGACATGGCCGTCGACATCCTGATCAACTCCAAGGCGCAGCGGCCCAGCGTCTGCAACGCCGCCGAGACGCTCCTCGTCCACCGCGACATCGCCGACGCCTTCCTGCCGCGCGCCCTCGACGCCCTCGCCGAGGCGGGCGTCACCGTCCACGGCGACGAGCGCGTCGTCTCGTACGGAGACGGCTCCAAGGCCACCGTCGTGGCGGCCACGCTGGAGGACTGGGAGACCGAGTACCTCTCGTACGACATCGCCGCCGCCGTCGTCGACTCGCTGGACGCCGCCGTCGCGCACATCCGGCTGTGGTCCTCCGGCCACACCGAGGCGATCGTCACCACCTCGCAGGCCGCGGCCCGCCGCTTCACCCAGCTGGTCGACTCCACGACGGTCGCCGTGAACGCCTCCACGCGCTTCACGGACGGCGGCCAGTTCGGCTTCGGCGCCGAGATCGGCATCTCGACGCAGAAGCTGCACGCCCGCGGCCCCATGGGTCTGCCGGAGCTGACGTCGACCAAGTACATCGTCACCGGCGACGGTCACGTCCGGTAGCGGCACGACGGCAGGGAGATTTCGCACTCTCCCTGCCCAAACCCCCCTCCCACGACTACCCTGAAGGGGTGCCGGACGACGTGGGGGGCAAGCCGTTCCCGGACGGCTGGGAGCCCGACGACGACCGCGGGGGCGCGGACCAGGACTTCGCCTCCGTGGTGTTCGACGAGGACTTCGTACGGGCCGCCGCGTTCCACGAACCGACCGCCGTCGAGCGGCTCTTGGCCGCCGCCCAAGCGCGTGCCGCCTCCCTGGACGCCGACGCCGACGCAGCCCCCGCATGCGACTGCGAAGGCGAGTACGGCGACGGCGCCGACCGCTGCCAGGGCCACTGCCGGGAGCCGTACGGCCCGCACGGCGGCGCCCTGCGCCCGTACCGGCCCAGCGCCCGCTGGCACCGCCCGGTCGCCTGGGTCCTGGCCGTGCTCATGGGCGTCGGCATGGTCGCCCTCGCCTTCGCGGCCGTGTACCGCGGCGCCTCCGGCAGCCGCGACAACCAGGTCCCGGCCCCGGCGACGACGGGGGCGACCGGGACGACTGGGACGACCGGCTTCGACGAGCCGAACGCGACCGCGTCCGCCCCTCCGGCCTCTGCCGCCCACACCGCCCCGGCGCCGCTCCCGGCGGCGCCGCACACGCCCTGAAACCGCCGCCGAACGCCCTCGCCGGGCGCGTTTACCGGGGGTCCCGCCGACCTACCCTGAAGGTATGGCACGCAGTGGCGACCCGCCCGAGGGGACGCCCGAAGGGCTTCCCGGCGGTGGCGAGGACGAGTACCGATCCGTCGTCTTCGACGAGTCGTTCGTCCGCGCTGCCCGGCTCCAGGAGTACTCCGCGCGGGAGCGCCTGGCCGAGCACACCGACGCCGTACGCCGCCGCCCCGCCTGGCGGCCGCGCGGCGGCTCCCGCCCCGGCGCGCTCGCCCTGGTACTGGTCGTAGCCCTGGCCTTCGCCGCCGCCATCTACGCGGGCGCCCGCCCCTTCCAGCCGCTGCCCGACCGACCCGCCGAGCCGCTGCGCAGCACGATCGTCCCGCTGGCCCCGCAGGGCCCGGTCCCGGGCGGAGACCCCGACGAGCTGTACGCGCGCAGCCCCGCCGCCGCGTTCCACTCCGGAGCCGCCGGCGTCGCGCTGCCCCCGGCGCGGCGTACCGCCCACTTCACGGAGAGCCAGGTGACGGCCGCGCTCAGCACCGTGAAGGACTACCTCGTGCGGTCGGCGCTCGACCCGGACGTCCTGACGGGCGGCTCCGTCCGGCCGGTGCGGCTGCTGCTCGACCCCGATCAGCTGGCGCAGTTCGACCGGAGCGTCGAGTCGCCGGCCGACGACGGGCGGCACGCGGCCACCGGCTGGCTGGTGCGGTTCGACCCGGACGACGTGGCGCTGGCGGCCACCGCCGTGCGCGCACGCGGCACCATACGCGTGACCGAGGCGGTGTCCGACGCCCTGGAGGTGACGACGGACCACACCCTCGTCTACGCGCTCCGCCCGGCCGGGGCGGACGGCGACACGGCCGCCGCGTCGCTGTTCACCGTCCGGCGCGAGCTGCGCTTCCGCCTCGACCGGGAGGACCTCCGGATGCACCGCACCGAGCTGGTCAGCAGCCGCGTGCTGGCGGGCCCGCAGTCCTGCTCGGCCGATCCGGCGGGCGTGATGCGACCGCTGCTGGCCGGCGACCGCGCCACCGCGGAGGGCCCCGCGGTCACCGATCCGTACGCCAGGGGCCGCGCCGCCACCCCGCTCTGCGGCACCTTGGCCCCTCACGCCCAGCCGACCCGCTGAGCCCGGCAGGAGCGCCGGCTCAGCCCGCAGCCGGCTCAGGCGTCGCCCGGCTCGCCGCCGCCCGCCTTGCCGCCACCGCCGGTGCCATTGGTGCCGCCGTTGCCGCCGTTGCCGCCGTTTCCGCCCGTGCCCCCGGTGAACCGGTCGCGGAGCTTCCCGCCCAGGTCGCCCGCGCCGCCGGCTATGTCCCCGACCAGCTTCATCAGCGGGTCCTTGCTGGTGCGCACCGACTCGGCGTAGTGGGACGCCGACTCCCGGAAGGAGTCCGTGACGGAGGTGTCCTTGTCGTCCGCGCGCCGCGGGTAGTGCCCGTCCAGGATCCGCTGGTAGTCGCGGCTCTCGGCCCACTTCTTCAGCTCGGCCGCCCGCACCGTGGTGAACGGGTGGGAGCGCGGCAGCACGTTCAGTATCTTCAGCACGGAGTCGCGCAGGTCGCCCCCGGCCTCGTACTCCTCGGCCTGCTCCAGGAACGCGTCCACGTTCATCTCGTGCAGGTGGTTACCGCCCGCGATCTTCATCAGGCCGCGCATCGACGCCCGCAGGTCCTGCCCGACCAGCAGCCCGGCCCGGTCCGCCGACAGCTCCGACTTGCGGAACCACTCCCGCAGCGCCGTCACGATCGCCATGATCGCGACGTTGCCCAGGGGTATCCAGGCGACCTTGACCGCGAGGCCGGTGAGGAACAGCAGCACCGTGCGGTACACGGAGTGTCCCGACAGGGCGTGACCCACCTCGTGGCCGATGACCGCCCGCATCTCCTCCTCGTCCAGCAGCTCCACCAGCCCGGTGGTGACCACGATGATCGGCTCGTCCAGGCCGATGCACATGGCGTTGGGCTTCGGGTCCTGCGTGACGTACATCGACGGGACCTTCTCCAGGTCCAGGATGTAGCAGGCGTCGCGCAGCATCGCGTGGAGGTGCGCGAACTGCGCGTCGCTCACCCGCACGGAGTCGGAGAGGAAGAGCAGCCGCAGGCTGCGCTCCGGCAGCAGCCCGCTCAGTGCCTTGAAGACCGTGTCGAAGCCGCTGAGCTTGCGCAGCGCGACGAGCGCCGAGCGGTCCGCCGGATGTTCGTATGCGCGCGAGGAGATGCCCGGAAAACGCGTGCGCTGCCTGCTCGGCACGTTCTCGTTCCCGGCACTGCTGTCGCCCATGGATGATGCCCCCTCTTTCGTACGAGCCCCGCCTCGTCCCCCTGACGCCCCCCAGAGTAGGTGCTGGCGCCTTCGGGCAGGCGGCCTGTGGATAACTGTCGACTCGGACCTGCCGACTCGACGCGGGGGACGGCCCGGAAGATGACAACGCCTGAGTCGGCGTGAGCGTGCCCGGAGCGCCCGCATACGATGTGCGCGAAGTCTCCGCTCCGATTCCCGATGGATAGGCCTTCCGAAGATGAGCATCCCCAGCACCGCCGCCTCCCTCGTCACGCTCGCCGAGGGCTCCGAGCACGGCGGCAACCACGAAAGCCTCAGCCCGTACCTCACCGGTATCGGTGCCCTCGTCGCGCTCCTCCTGCTGCTGTGGATCACCACGCGTTTCAACCGCGACCGCTGAGCCCCGGACCGCCGGGACCGGGTGCGCCGCCGTGCCAGTAGGCTCTGCACGCATGGGAGACCAGGAAGTGCCTACCAGTCCCGGCAAACGCCGACTCGGCGTGATGGGTGGGACGTTCGACCCGATCCATCACGGACACCTGGTGGCCGCCAGCGAGGTGGCCGCGCGGTTCCACCTGGACGAGGTGGTGTTCGTACCGACCGGACAGCCGTGGCAGAAGACCCACAAGACGGTGTCCCCGGCGGAGGACCGCTATCTGATGACGGTCATCGCCACGGCGTCCAACCCTCAGTTCTCGGTCAGCCGCCTCGACATCGACCGGTCGGGACCGACGTACACCATCGACACCCTGCGGGAACTGCGTGCCCTCAATGAGGACACCGACCTCTTCTTCATCACCGGGGCGGACGCGCTCTCCCAGATCATGCCGGGATGGCGCAACGCCGAGGAGCTCTTCTCCCTCGCCCACTTCATCGGGGTGACGCGCCCGGGCCACGACCTGTCGGACGACGGGCTGCCCAAGGGCGGGGTGACCCTGGTCGAGGTGCCGGCGCTGGCCATCTCGTCGTCGGACTGCCGGGCGAGGGTCGCGGCGGGCGATCCGGTCTGGTACCTGGTGCCGGACGGCGTGGTGCGCTACATCGACAAGCGCCAGTTGTACCGCGGCAAGTGAGCCACGGAGAGGGGCACCGGTGAACGACCAGCAGCACCCGTACGACCCGTACTACCCGCCGCAGCCGCAGATCGTCGGCTACGACGAGTACGGGCAGCCGGTGTACCAGCAGGCCCAGCAGCAGTACGACCCCTACGCCCAGCAGCAGCCGCAGCAGTACCAGCAGCAGGGGCAGGGGCAGGGGCAGGGCTACGGCTACGAGTCCTACGACGCCGCCTACCCTCCTCAGCAGGGCCAGGCGGCCCAGGGGTACGGGTACGACGGCTACGCGGGCACCGGTTACGACGCCGGTCAGCAGTGGATCCCCCAGCAGCCCCAGCCGGTGTCCCAGCCGCAGCACCAGCCGGTTTCCCCGCCCGAGCCGGAGCCCGAGCCGGAGCGCGCGGCGCCCGCGGGCTCCTCCGTACCCGGCCCGCGCCGGCCGGCGGCGCCCGGGCCCGCGCCCGACCGGCAGGGCAAGGGGGATGACGACCGCGAGTACCGCACCGAGCAGTTCTCCTTCGTCGAGGACCCGGACGAGGACTCCGAAGACGTCATCGACTGGCTCAAGTTCACCGAGAGCCGCTCCGAGCGGCGCGAGGAGGCCCGCCGCCGGGGCCGCAACCGGATCATCGCGCTCGTCGTCGTCCTGGCCGTCGCCCTCATCGGCGGCGTCGGCTACCTCTGGGCCTCGGGCAACCTCCCCGGCCTCGCCGACGAGGAGGCCAAACAGGGCGGCACCGCCGCCGGCGGCCCGCAGAAGCGGGACGTGATCGTCGTCCACCTGCACAACACGAAGAGCGACGACACCTCCACCGCGCTGCTGGTCGACAACGCCACCACCAAGCAGGGGACCACGGTCCTGCTGCCGAACGCCCTCTCCGTCGCCCACGACGACGGCACCACCACCACGCTCGCGAAGTCCGTCGACGAAGACGGCTCGGCCGGCACCCGCGAGGCCATCGGCGCCCTGCTCGGCACGGAGATCACCGGGACGTGGCGGCTCGACACGCCCTACCTGGAGAACCTCGTCGAACTCGTCGGCGGCGTCGACCTCACCACCGACACCGAGGTGCCCGCCGCCAAGAAGGGCGAAGACCCTCTGGTGCCGAAGGGCGAGAACCAGACGCTCAACGGGCGCATGGCCGTCGCGTACGCCACCCACCGCGGCCCGGGCGAGGCCGAGGCGGCGCAGCTCCAGCGGTTCGGCCAGGTCATGTACGGCGTCCTGCGCAAGATGTCGGACGATCCGAAGGCCGCCACGGTCACCGTGGAGACGCTCGCGCAGATCCTCGACCCGTCCCTCCCCGAGAAGGACCTGGGCGCCTCGCTCGCCAAGCTCGCCGAGCACGCCAAGGGCGGCGACTACAAGACGGCGCTCCTCCCCGTCCAGCAGGACGGCACCCTCAGCGAGGAGGCCGCGCGGAGCGTGGTCAAGGACATCCTCGGCGGCTCGGTCACCGCACCCGCGCAGGGGTCCGCCGTACGCGTGGGCGTCAAGAACGCCTCGGGCGACCAGGACGCCGCCGAGAGCGCCCGGATCGCCCTGGTCAACGGCGGCTACGCCGTCATCGACGGCGGCAAGGCCGACTCCGTGTCGTCCTCGCAGGTCATCTATGGTGACGAGGCCCAGAAGGCGAGGGCCGTGGAGGTCGCCAAGACCCTGGGCCTGCCCGCCGACGCGGTCGAGAAGGGCACGACCGCCGCGAACGCGGACGTCACGGTCGTCCTGGGCCGGGACTACGAGTAAGCGAGTGAGCTAATCGTTTGCCGGGCTGTCGGCGGTACGTGAGACCCTGGGGGTGTTCCCGACCGCCGACGAAAGCCTGCTTGTGACCGCCACTGACCGTTCCATCGAGCTTGTGACGACCGCCGCCCAGGCGGCGGCCGACCGGCTCGCGCACGACATCATCGCCTACGACGTCAGCGACGTCCTGTCGATCACCGACGCCTTCCTGCTCGCCTCCGCGCCCAACGACCGCCAGGTCAAGTCGATCGTGGACGAGATCGAGGAGCGGCTCAACAAGGAGCTCGGCGCCAAGCCGGTCCGCCGTGAGGGCGACCGCGAGGCCCGCTGGGTCCTGCTCGACTACGTCGACATCGTCGTCCACGTGCAGCACAGCGAGGAGCGGGTCTTCTACGCCCTGGAGCGGCTGTGGAAGGACTGCCCCGAGCTGCCGCTGCCCGAGGACGCCATGAAGACCCGCGGCAAGGCCGAGGAGCACGCCCGGCTCATGGGCGCCGAAGGTGCGGACGGTGAGCTGAGCTGAGCGGCACCAAGGGCGGCAGGGGCCGCCGCGTAGTCCTCTGGCGCCACGGCCAGACGTCGTGGAACCTGGAGCGCCGCTTCCAGGGCTCCACGGACATCGAGCTCACCGAGACCGGCGTCGCCCAGGCGCGCCGGGCCGCCAGACTGCTCGCCGCGCTGAAGCCGGACGCGATCATCGCCTCCGACCTGAAGCGCGCGTCGGCCACGGCCGGCGAGCTGTCCGCGATCACGGGCCACCAGGTCAACCACTACTCGGAGCTCCGCGAGACCTACGCGGGCGAGTGGCAGGGCCTGACCCACGACGAGATCATCGAGCGGTACGGCGAGCAGTACGCCGCGTGGAAGCGCGGCGAGCCGGTGCGGCGCGGCGGCGGCGAGCTCGAGACAGAGGTCGCCGACCGGGCCGCTCCGGTGGTGCTGCAGCACGTCGACAAGCTGCCCGTGGACGGCACCCTCGTCGTGGTCAGCCACGGCGGCACGATCCGCACGACCATCGGCCGGCTCCTCGGCCTGGAGGCGCGCCACTGGGAGAGCTTCGGCGGCCTCTCCAACTGCTGCTGGTCGGTTCTGGGCGAGGGGGCCCGCGGCTGGCGGCTCCTGGAGCACAACGCCGGAACCCTCCCCGAACCGGTCCTCGGCGACGACGACTGACGACGGCCGACGCGGACCCGACGGCGATCACGGACCCGGATTTCACTTTCCGGCAGGTGGCAGGCTAAAGTTCTTCTTGTTCGCAGCGCGGAGCGCGAAGAACACGAGGGGCTATAGCTCAGTTGGTAGAGCGCCTGCATGGCATGCAGGAGGTCAGGAGTTCAATTCTCCTTAGCTCCACAATCACCGGATCCCGTCCCCGCAAGGGGGCGGGATCCTGCGTTTCCGGGTTTCCCGCCCGTGTGAGCCCGTGTGCCCGTGCCCCCCGGCGCAGCCCGCCGCGTCGATCAGTGCAGCGGCGGTCGGCCCGGTCCGCCGACTCCGCTGACCCTCTTGCGGGGCCATGGCAGAATCGGACGGCCGGAGGGGGACGACGTCCGGATGGGAGGGAGTGCGCGATGGCCGCTAGCAGTTTCGAGGAACCGGCTGCCCGGCTCGCCGCGGCGTCGCAGACGAACGCCGGTCTCAGTTGCCCCTCGTGCGGCTCCTCGCACGTCGCCCAAATGCTCGGCGACAACGGCGGGGTGTCCTATGTGTGCACGTCCTGCGGCCACAGCTGGAGCTGAGTGATGGGTGCGCACAGGCGGAAATGCGACTGGTGCGGCAGTGGTACGCCGATCGTCCGCGACATGGACCCGGTCAACCCCGAGTACCAGTACTGGTGCGAGGAGTGCGCGCGGGCGCTGATCATAAAAGGCGACCCCATCGAGACCTACCGGGAACTCGAAGGGGAGCCCATCTACGGGCGCCTGCTCGACGAGCACTGCACCCTCAAGCGGTTCTACTCGTTCGCCACGGCCTGACGGCGACGGCCGATACCGAGGCGTACCGCGAAGGCCGTCAACAGCCCCAGCCCCACCAGGGTGTAGAGCCCGGACAGCAGCATCTGCCCGGCGTTCTGGTGCAGTTCCAGCCGTACGGGGGCGGGCTGGTGAGGCACCCACCACAGGGCGAAGGACGCGAAGACCAGCGCTACGGCCGCCGTCCACGCCGTACTCACGCGGGTTGCCAGCAGGATCAGCATCGGCACGCACCACACCCAGTGGTGCGACCAGGAGATCGGGCTCACCAGCAGCGCCGTCGTCGCACACGCCACCACCGCCACCGGCCGGTCCCCGCGCAGCGCGGCCAGCACCGCCACGGCCAGGCCGGCGACCCCCACCAGGACCGCGGCGGCCAGCCACCAGTGCCCGGGGTCCGTGGTGTGCAGCAGCCGGGCCAGCACCCCGCTCAGCGACTGGTTGGCCGTCTCCTCCTTGCGCCCCACCCGGCTGGTCTCGAAGATCATCTCCGTCCAGAAGCGGCGCGAGTCGTACGGGAGGATCACGGCGGACGCCACGGTCACCACGGCGAACACCCCCGTCGCCGTCGCCGCCTGCCGCAGCCACGTGTTCCACGCCCAGCCGTGCGTCCGCGCGCGTGCCACCCCCACCAGCAGCAGGAAGACCACGAAGAGCCCGGGCGTCAGCTTGACGGCCGTGGCCAGGCCTATGCCCACACCGGCCCACCGGTTGTTCTCCCGCCGGGTCAGGTCCCACAGCACCGCCACCGCGATGAGCAGGTTGATCTGCCCGTACCGCAGCGTCGTCCACACCGGCTCGCACCACACCAGCACCGCGGCCGCCCACAGCGCCGTCTCCGGCCGTTCCCGGCCCACCAGGCGCAGCGACAGCCGCACCAGGGCCAGCAGCAGGAGCAGGTTCCCCGCGGTGGCCAGGGTGCGCATCTCCGGCACGCCGAGCAGCGTCAGCGGCGTGAACAGCAGCGCCGCGAAGGGCGGGTACGTCGTCGGCAGGTTCGCCGACGTGGCGCGCATCGCATAGAGGTCGCCGCCCGCCAGTACGGTCTCCCCCTCCGCCCGGTAGACCGACAGGTCCAGCATCGTGACGTTGGCGGCGCGCTGCGCCATCCAGAAGGCCACGAAGGACAGCAGGCAGGCCGCCACCGCGGCGGGGAGAGGCAGGCTCCGCAGGCGGGCGCGCATGTTCAGGGTCACGGTCACGAGGGGGGACGCTACCGGCCGGAGCCCTCCCGGCCGTAAACGGATTTGGTGAACCACCGGGGGGACCGTGTAATGTTCTCTGTGTCGCCGCGAGGGAAGCCCGCAAGGGAAACCGAGCGAATGACACACCGCAAGGGGCTATAGCTCAGTTGGTAGAGCGCCTGCATGGCATGCAGGAGGTCAGGAGTTCAATTCTCCTTAGCTCCACAAGACAAGAAGCGGGCCATCCGATCCGGATGGCCCGCTTCTCTGTGTCCGGTCAACCCCGCCCGCTGCCCAGGGCCTTGCGGGCCGCGCTCGGCAGCGCGGGGCGGCCCTGACGGCCCGGGCGCTCGTCCTCGGAACGCTCCAGGCGCAGCGCCAGTTCGGGGCAGCGGCGTACGGCCAGCTGCGCGCGCGTGCGCAGGTGTACGGGCACCGACGCGTCCGCCAGCACCGGGTAGCCGTCCCGGCCCATCCGGATCAGCTCCGGCACGATGTCCGCGCACAGCCCGTGCCCCTTGCACAGGGTCCAGTCCACGGCCAGCTTCTCGCCGCTCGGGATGGACTCCTCGGCCTCCTGGTAGCCCGGTTCCGGCAGCGGCAGCACGCCGATCGTCGGACGCCCGCAGCCGCCGTGCAGCACGTGCGCGGCGAGATCGTCCGTGAACGCCGACAGCGTCGAGCCGAAGAAGCGCGCCGACCCGTCGGGGTGCTTGCACACGCCCCGGCCCTTCACCGCCTGCGTCACCTCGCGCAGCGCCTCCAGAGCGGCCGGTCCGCCGCCGTTCAGCACGTCCGACAGGCCCCCCGCCGCAGCCGGCAGGCCCAGTCGGCACGGGCCGCACTGGCCGGCCGTCTCCGCCGCCAGCCAGTTCGCCACCCGCTGCGCTTCACCCAGCGGACACGTCTCCGGGCCGATCGGCAGGATCGCGCCCGCCCCGAGGGAGCCGCCCACGGCTGCCAGGGACTCGCGCGAGACGACGGCGTTGTGCACGGCCATGGCGTCGATCCAGTTGCCGTGGTAGCCGCCCGTGAGGACGCCCTGGGGCTGCGGAGGGGCGCCGGCCATCTCCAGGACGTACCGCAGCGGGACGCCCGTCGGGACCTCCACCACCATGGGGCGGGCGACCGCGCCGGAGATCGTCAGCATGACCGTGCCGGGCTCGCTCTCCAGGCCGGTGTGGCCGTAGCGGCGGGCGCCGATCCTTCCCGCGACGGCCAGCTGCGCGAACGTCTCCGCGTTCGACAGGAGCGTCGGCGCGCCGCCCACGCCGGACTCGGCGGCCCGCTCGCGGCGGCCGGGCGGGATCGCCGGACCGCCGCTGGCCGCGCGGATCACGGAGGACGCCTCGCCGGAGACCATCCGTTCCGGAGTACGCACCACCCGCGCGCGCAGCTGCTGTCCGCGCCGGTCGGACAGGCCCCGCTCCGCCAGTGCGGCCCGGATGGAGATCTCCGTGGAGTTGCGGGTCACGGCGACGATCAGGGTGCGCGCGCCGAGCGCCTCGGCGGCCAGCAGGGCGCCGTCCAGGATGAGGTGCGGGGCGCGGTTGAGCAGGACCGTGTCCTTGCGGCAGGCCGGTTCGCCCTCGCTGCCGTTCACCACCACGACGGGCCGCACCCCGCGCCGTATCGCCGCCTTGGCGACCGCGCGCAGCTTCTTGCCGAAGGGGAAGCCCGCGCCGCCGCGGCCGCGCAGGGAGATCTCCTCGGCGAGCTGGGCCAGCCGCTCCCCGGGTATCGGTTCGAGCGGGCCGTGCACCTTGAGGTGCATCTGCAGGTCCAGCCGCTCGACCAGGTCGAAGCCCTGGGTCAGGTGCGGGAGGCCGACGACGCGGACTTCGGGGACGTCGGGGAGCGGGGTGTTCACGGGCGGTCTCCTGCGGGTGCGGTCCACGGTTCACCGGCCGTCGGGTACTGGAACGGGCCGGGAGCGGGCTCGGTGGAGCTGCTGTACGGGGGGGAGGGGGAAGAGGGGTACGAGACGGAGGAGGGGGACGGGTACGAGGGGGAGGAGGGGGACGGGTACGAGGGCGGTGCGGGGGACTGGGCGGGCGGTGGAGGGGACGGGGTCGGCCAGTACCCGGGCCGGGTCGCGGGCTCGTCGGAGACGACGGGCAGCTCCTCCGTCATGGGGATGCGCTCGGCGAACGGGATCTCCTGGGTGGGGAAGCCCTGGGTGCTCGCGTTGCCGAGGGAGACCGCGCGGTACCCGGCGGAGAGACCGGCCCCCGCGGCCGGCCGTTCCGCGGCGAGCGGGCCGTAGGCGGGAGCCGGGGACGGCGGGTCGAAGGAGCGCGGCGGCTGCGCGCGGCGACGCCGGCCGAAGGGCCGCTCGGAGTGACGCCCGGAGGGTCGTCCGGACGGCGAGAAGGAAGGGGAGGGGGAGGGGGACGGTTCGGGAGCGGGAGCGGGAGCGGCTGCCGCGCCGGGCAGCGGCGACACCGACAGGTCACGCCGGGCGGGCTCCGCGTCCGGCTGCGCGGCGCCCGGCCCGATCAACGCCAGCAGGCGTGCCGCCAGGCGGTCCTGTACGGGCCGGGGCAGCATCCGTACGGACACGGCCGCGGCGACGCCCGCGAGCGCCAGGCAGTACAGGGTGACCACCCAGGTGGCCGCCGGGCGGCCCGCGTACAGGCCGTGGATCAGCGCCGCGCACCAGGCCGGGTACGCCAGCATGTGCAGCGGTCGCCAGCGGGCGGCGATGCTGCCCCGTCCCGCGAGGGCGCTCCGGGCGGCACCGGTCGACGCGGCGATCACCATCAGCAGGCCCGCCAGGGACCCGAAGCCGATGAGCCCGTCCGAGCCGGAGAACCCGAGCCCGAAGGGGATGAGGGCCCCGATGAGCTGCGTGTGGCCCAGGGAGACCTTGACGGTGGCGTGCAGGAGGAGGAAGCCCAGGGAGGCGGCCGCCGTGCTCCGGTGGACGGCCTGGGCGATCAGCCGGTGACGGGTGGAGAGGAGCAGCCGGTCGGTGGCGATCAGACCCCATGCGACGGACGCGGTGAGCGACACCAGGGACAGCACGCCCGTGGTGAAGTCCAGGGCGGCGCGGAAACTGTCGCTCCCGCCCACCGCCAGCAGGGGTATGAGCACCACGGCCGCCACGGACAACCCGCCCTGCACCGGCCGGCTCATGCCGCCCTTCAGCGTGGGCGGTGATGAGCGGATCTTGCGATGAGGGTTCATGGGGAGCGACTCCAGTGGTGCGGAAAAGAGGTCCCGGAGCCGCATGCTAGGTCGACGCATACCCACCAGTACGAGGTTTGGGCCTTTATGGCTCGGAACATCGGCAACTGACTCTGGGGTTGCCCTGGATAGGGTTGATACGCGGAGTAACCGGAGGGGCTCCCCGTGGCCGGGGCGCGGTATTTCCGGCACGCACGCGGCACGCGCCCACACGGCGGAACCTCGGTGCGGCCCGTCCGGGCCCTGCGGTACCCTGGCGCCATGCGTGCCGTACGCCTTCTGCTTAGCGAGCCGCGCTGATCAGTCCCGACGGTTGATGAATCCGGTCGGAATCGGCGCGGCGTCCCCTCCTGTGCGAGGGGATTTTTCATTTCGTGGCAGAGACGATCGATGGAGCTTTAAGGATCATGAGCGAGACGAATTCTGCTGCCGAGGCAGCAGCCCCGCATCGTTACACGGCGGCCATGGCCGCCGACATCGAGGCACGCTGGCAGGACTTCTGGGACGCCGAGGGCACGTACGAGGCGCCGAACCCGAGCGGGGACCTGGCCGGTGACCAGGCCGTCGTCGCCCGCCCCAAGAAGTTCATCATGGACATGTTCCCGTACCCCTCGGGCGCGGGCCTGCACGTCGGGCACCCCCTGGGATACATCGCCACCGACGTCTACGCCCGCCACCAGCGCATGACCGGCCACAACGTCCTGCACACGCTGGGCTTCGACGCCTTCGGCCTGCCCGCCGAGCAGTACGCCGTCCAGACCGGCACCCACCCGCGCGTGTCGACCGAGGCGAACATCGAGAACATGAAGGTCCAGCTGCGCCGGCTGGGCCTGGGCCACGACAAGCGCCGGTCGTTCGCGACGATCGACCCGGACTACTACAAGTGGACCCAGTGGATCTTCCTGCAGATCTTCAACTCCTGGTACGACGAGGAGGCGAAGAAGGCCCGTCCGATCGCCGACCTGGTCGCCCAGTTCGAGAGCGGCGAGCGCGCCGTACCGGGCACCCCGGGCTCCACGCGCGCGTGGAGCGAGCTGACCGCCGCCGAGCGCGCCGACGTCCTGAGCGGCTACCGGCTGGCGTACGCCTCCGACGCGCCGGTCAACTGGTGCCCCGGCCTGGGCACCGTCCTGGCCAATGAAGAGGTGACGGCCGACGGCCGCTCCGAGCGCGGCAACTACCCCGTCTTCAAGGCGAAGCTGCGCCAGTGGAACATGCGCATCACCGCCTACGCCGACCGGCTGCTGGACGACCTGGACGCGCTGGACTGGCCCGAGGCCATCAAGCTGCAGCAGCGCAACTGGATCGGCCGCTCCGAGGGCGCACGCGTCGACTTCGCGGTCGGCGAGGACGCCATCACCGTCTTCACCACCCGCCCGGACACCCTGTTCGGGGCCACCTACATGGTGCTGGCGCCCGAGCACGAGCTGGTCGGCAAGATCGTCCCGGACGCGTGGCCCGCGGGCACCCACGCCCTGTGGACGGGCGGTCACGCGACCCCGGCTCTGGCCGTCGACGCCTACCGCAAGCAGGCCGCCGCCAAGTCGGACGTCGAGCGCCAGGCCGAGGCCAAGGAGAAGACCGGCGTCTTCACCGGCGCGTACGCCACCAACCCGGTCAGCGGCGAGCGGGTTCCCGTCTTCATCGCCGACTACGTCCTGATGGGCTACGGAACCGGCGCCATCATGGCCGTCCCGGCGCACGACAGCCGTGACTTCGCCTTCGCGCGCGCCTTCGACCTGCCCATGCGCTGTGTCGTCCAGCCCTCCGACGAGCGCGGCACCGACCCCTCCACGTGGGACGACGCCTTCGACTCCTACGACGCGAAGATCGTCAACTCGTCGAACGCCGACGTCTCGCTGGACGGCCTGGGCGTCGTCGAGGCCAAGGCCCGCATCACCGAGTGGCTGTCCGAGAAGGGCATCGGCGAAGGCACCGTCAACTTCCGGCTGCGCGACTGGCTGTTCAGCCGCCAGCGGTACTGGGGCGAGCCCTTCCCGATCGTCTACGACGAGGACGGCGTGGCCCACGCGCTGCCCGAGTCGATGCTGCCGCTGGAGCTGCCCGAGGTCGAGGACTACTCGCCGCGCACCTTCGACCCGGACGACGCCGACACCCAGCCCGAGACGCCGCTGTCGCGCAACGAGGACTGGGTCAACGTCACCCTGGACCTGGGCGACGGCCCGAAGAAGTACCGGCGCGAGACCAACACCATGCCCAACTGGGCCGGTTCCTGCTGGTACGAGCTGCGCTACCTGGACCCGCACAACGACTCCGCGCTGGTCGACCCGGCGATCGAGCAGTACTGGATGGGGCCCCGCGAGGGTCAGCCGCACGGCGGCGTCGACCTGTACGTGGGCGGCGCCGAGCACGCCGTACTGCACCTGCTGTACGCGCGGTTCTGGTCCAAGGTGCTGTACGACCTGGGCCACGTCTCGTCGGCCGAGCCCTTCCACAAGCTGTACAACCAGGGCATGATCCAGGCCTTCGTCTACCGGGACGCGCGCGGCATCGCCGTGCCGGCCGCCGAGGTCGAGGAGCGGGACGGCGCCTTCTGGTACCAGGGCGAGAAGGTCAGCCGCGTCCTGGGCAAGATGGGCAAGTCACTGAAGAACGCCGTCACTCCGGACGAGATCTGCGCCGAGTACGGCGCCGACACCCTGCGTCTGTACGAGATGGCCATGGGCCCGCTGGACGTCTCCCGCCCCTGGGACACGCGCGCGGTGGTGGGCCAGTACCGGCTGCTGCAGCGGCTGTGGCGCAACATCGTGGACGAGGCGACCGGCGAGGTCACCGTCGTCGACGCCGAGCCCGACGAGGACACGCTGCGCGCCCTGCACAAGGCGATCGACGGTGTGTCCCAGGACATGGCCGCGATGCGGTTCAACACGGCGATCGCCAAGGTCACCGAGCTGAACAACCACCTGACCAAGTCGGGCACCCCGGTGTCGCGTTCCGTCGCCGAGCGGCTGGTGCTGCTGATCGCGCCGCTGGCGCCGCACATCGCCGAGGAGCTGTGGCACCGGCTGGGCCACACCGACTCCGTGGTGCACCAGGACTTCCCGGTGGCCGACCCGGCGTACGTCGTGGACGAGACCGTGACCTGCGTGGTCCAGATCAAGGGCAAGGTCAAGGCGCGGCTGGAGGTCTCCCCGTCCATCACGGACGCCGAGCTGGAGGCGCTGGCCCTGGCCGACCCGGCGGTCGTCGCGGCGCTGGGCGGCGCGGACATCCGCAAGGTGATCGCGCGGGCGCCGAAGCTGGTGAACATCGTCCCGGCGTAGCCGTCCCGGCCTGAGGGCGATCCCGGGCACGGCGCCTGAGGGATTCCCTTACGGGCAGGTTGGGGGTTTCGATGGAACCCCCGACCTGCTTCTTCCGTTTACCGTGGAGGAACCACGGGCGCGAGCGTCCGGCACCGACACCAAGGGGACTTCATGGAAGCCGCGATCCTGATCCTGGCGCTGCTCTTCGTCGCCTTCGTCGCGCTGGGCGTGTACGTGACCGTCAAGGTGGTCAAGGGCGTCAAACGCGGCGTCGACCGCACGCTCACCCAGGCGCGGCGCACCGTGGAGGACACCACCCTGCGCGCCAAGAGCTACGGACCGGGCGGCGTCGTGGCCGAGCTGGCGCAGCTGCGGCTGTCGCTGCGCACCTCGATGCGGGCCACCCAGGAGGCGCTCGAGGCGGGCGCGCGCGAGGACGCCTCGCTCAAGGAGTCGCTGGAGCTGTTCCGCCGGCTCAGCGCGCACGGGCACGAGCTGGACGACGACCTGCGGCGCATGGAGCGGGACCCGGACCGGGCGAGGGTCGCCGAGCAGCTGCCGGGCCTGCGGGAGCGTACGCAGCGGATCACGCACTCGGCGGACTCCCTGCGGTGGGCGGCCCGGGACCGGGCACGGAGGTTCGCGGACGACGAGCTGGAGACGCTGAGCGCCCAGATCGACATCGAGGCGGGCGCGCTGCGGCACTGGTCGGCCGAGCCGTCGGCCTCCTCGTCGACCTCATCGGACTCGTCGGCGGGGCGGGCGGAGCAGGGTTGGCCGACGGAGGCCGAGGCGGAGGCGCAGGCGGACCGCGGCGCCGCGTCGGCGCAGGGCGAGCGGCCGGCGATCACGGCGCCCGACCCCCGGCAGTCGCACGTCTATTCATGGCAGAAGACGACCCGGCCCGAGACCACGAACTGACCCGAACCGAGCACGGCGGCGGGGGCGGACTGCCGTGCGGTGCCGCCTGCGGGTAACCTCCCGCTCATGTCCCGCCATGTCGCTATCGTCACCGATTCCACGGCCTACCTGCCGCCGCAGACGATGGAGCGGCACGGCATCACCGCGGTGCCGCTGACCGTCGTGCTCGGCGACCAGGCCCTCGAGGAGGGCACCGAGATCTCGGCCCGCTCCCTCGCCCTCGCCCTGCAGAAACGGCGCTCCGTGACCACGTCACGCCCGAGCCCCGAGACGTTCGCGGCGGCGTACCGGGCGGCCGCCGAGCGCGGCGCCGACGGGATCGTGTCGCTGCACCTGTCGGCCGAGTTCTCGGGCACGTACGACGCGGCCGGGCTGGCCGCGAAGGACGCGCCGGTGCCGGTGCGGGTGGTCGACACCGGCATGGTCGCCATGGCGCTCGGTTTCTGCGCCCTGGCCGCCGCCGAGGCGGCGGAGGCGGGCGGCACGCTGGACGACGCCGTCGCGGCCGCCGAGAAGCGGGCCGCCGGGACCTCCGCCTACTTCTACGTCGACACCCTCGACTACCTGCGCCGGGGCGGCCGCATCGGCGCGGCCCAGGCGTTGCTGGGCTCGGCGCTCGCCGTCAAGCCGCTGCTGGAGCTGGAGGGCGGCCGGATCGAGCTGCGCGAGAAGGTGCGCACGGCGTCGAAGGCCATCGCCAGGCTGGAGGAGATCGCCGCCGACCGGGCGGGCGCGAGCCGGGTGGACATCGCCGTGCACCACCTGGCGGCCCCGGAGCGGGCCGCCGCGCTGGCGGACCGGCTGCGCCGGCGCGTCCCCGACCTCGCCGAGCTGCACGTCAGCGAGGTGGGCGCGGTGATCGGAGCGCACACCGGGCCGGGGCTGCTGGGCGTGGTCGTCTCGTCCTGGTGACGGGGGCGGCCGCGGCCATCGCTCGTTCGGGTGGCCGGTTTTTCCACAACTCCTGGGTTATCCACCAATTTTGAGGCTGCTCGGCGGGTTCGGGCGTATGTGCGTACCGTGTGCGCCATGGCGAACCGAACACGCACAGTGACGAACTCTGCAGCGGTGTCGGCACCGGTGTCGTCGGCTCCGGCGTCGGCACCACTCTCGACACCCCTCTCGCCGCCGTTCTCGGCGCCGGCGACGAGCGGGCCCGGGCGGTTGCCGGGATCCGACGGGCGGACCCGTGCCCGCTCCCGTGCCCGCGCTCGTCCCCGCGGTCGGGTACGGCGGCGGGTCCGCGGCGGGCATACGGACGCGGTGCCGCGCCGGCGTGCGGACGCGCTCTTCGACGGCGCGGCGGCGTACGCGATGCCCCCGCCCCCGGAGGCCCCGTCAGCGGAACCGCCGGGCGCGGAGCGGCGGGGACACCGTGAGCGGTGGTGGCCGGCGCTGCGGGACCGGTTACCGCTGTGGCTGCAACTGCGGTGCGGGGTGGAGCCCAGGGCGCTCGCCGCGCTCGCGGTGGTCCTGGTCGTGGCGGCGCTCGTGGCCGGGCGGTACTTCTGGCTCGGACGGCCCGAGGCCGTGCGCGCTCCCGAGGTCGTCGGGGCGGCGGAACCGGCGGCCGCCGCGACGCCGGGAGCGACCGGTCCGCCGACGCCGACGGCGTCGTCCCCGCCCGTGATCGTCGATGTGAGCGGGAAGGTGCGCCGGCCCGGCGTGCTCCGGCTGCCCGCCGGGTCGCGGGTCGCCGACGCGCTGCACGCGGCGGGCGGTGTCCGGCCGGGCACGGACGTCTCCGGACTCAACCGGGCGCGCGTGCTGATGGACGGCGAGCAGGTGCTCGTGGGAATCACCCCGGCACCCGGTTCGGCACCCGGGCCGGGCCCCGCGGGTCTCGGCGGCCCCGCCGGCACCGCCGGTCAAGCGGGTGCGGCGGGCGCGGGGCCCCTCAGCCTCAACACCGCCACCGTCGAACAGCTGGACGCGCTGCCCGGTGTCGGGCCCGTACTGGCCCGGCACATCGTCGACTATCGCGCCCGGCACGGGGGCTTCCGGTCGGTCGGTGAGCTCCGCGAGGTCAACGGGATCGGCGACCGCCGGTTCGCGGACCTCCAGCCCCTGGTACGGCCATGACGCGCGCGACCGCCCCGGCCCGTGCACCGGTCCACGCCGCCTCCGGGCACCCGCTCGGGGCCGCCGACCCGCGCCAGGAGGAGCCTGCCGACCTGCGGCTCGTGCCCCCGGCCCTGGCCGCGTGGCTGGCTGCCGCCCTCGCGGTCGGTGCGCCGGGGTGGTGGACCCTCACGGGCGTGGCCGTCGGTGTCGCGGCGGCGCTGGGGCTGCTCGCGACCGTGACGGTACGTCGGCTGCGGCCCACCCGCCGGTCGCACGGCGGGCGGTGGCGGGCGAACGTCACCGCGTGCGCCGCCGTCCTGCTGTGCGGCGCCGCCGGCGCGGCATCGGCCGGGTTCCACGGGGCCGATCTGCGGCGGGGGCCACTGCCGGGACTCGCGCGGGAGTACGCGCGCGTCACCCTCGACGTCACGGTCACCTCCGACCCCCGCCCGGTACGGCACGACGGCGGCCCGGCCGGCACGCGCTGGGTCGTCCTGGACGGCGAGGCGACCCGCGTCGCGGTGACCGGCGGGGGCGTCACCAGGATCCGTACGCCCGTGCTGCTGATCGCGCCCCTCGAAGCCGGGTGGCAGCGGCTGCTGCCCTCCACCACGGCACGCGTGGCCGCGCGGCTGGCCCCGCCGTGGCGCACGGCGGACCGGTTCGCGGCCGTCGTCCGCGTCGGCACAGGGCCGCCGCGCGTGACCGGACCGCCGAGCGCGCTCCAGCGCACCGCCGGGAAGCTGCGCGCGGGGCTGCGCACGGCGACGGACGGGCTGGCGCCCGACGCCCGCGCGCTGCTGCCCGGACTGGTCGTCGGGGACACCTCCCGCATCCCGCCCGAGCTGTACGACGCGTTCCGGGCGACCGACCTCACCCATCTGCTCGCCGTGTCCGGCAGCAACCTCAGCGTCGCGCTGCTGCTGCTCATCGGCAGGCCGGGCTCGGCGCTGCGCGCGGAGCGCGGCGGGCTGGCGCCCCGGCTGGGGCTCGGGTTGCGGGCGACCGCGCTCATCGGCGGGATGCTCACGCTCGCCTTCGTCGTGGTCTGCCGGCCCGACCCGAGCGTGCTGCGCGCCGCCGCCTGCGGACTGATCACGCTGCTCGCCATCGGGACCGGGCGCCGCAGATCCCTCATCCCCGCGCTGGCCGCCGCCGTGCTGCTGCTGGTGCTGTACGACCCGTGGCTGGCGCGCAGTTACGGCTTCCTGCTCTCCGTGCTGGCGACCGGGGCGCTGCTCACCCTCGCCCCGCGGTGGAGCTCGGAGCTGCGGCGGCGCCGCGTGCCGCCGAGGATCGCGGAGGCGCTCGCCGCGACCGCGGCGGCCCAGGCCGTGTGCGCGCCCGTGGTGGCGGTCTTCGCGGCCCGGGTCAGCCTGGTGGCGATCCCCTGCAACCTCCTCGCCGAGATCGCCGTGGCCCCGGCGACCGTCCTCGGCTTCGCCGCGCTCGCCGCGGCGCCCGTGACGATGCCTTTGGCCCGGCTGCTCGCCGAGTGCGCGGGGTGGCCGGCCGGGTGGATCGCCTCCGTCGCCCGCGCCGGGGCCGCGCTGCCCGGCGCGGAGGCCGGCTGGCCGGGCGGCTGGCGGGGCGGACTGCTGCTCGCCGCCGCCACCGGAGCGGCCCTGCTGCTGGCCCGGCGGATTCCGCACCGCTCACCCGTGGCCGCCGCCTGCGCCGCGATGCTGCTGCTCGCGGTCGTGCGGCCGCCCCCGCTGACCCGGCTCGTCACCGGATGGCCGCCGCCGGGCTGGCTCTACGCGATGTGCGACGTGGGGCAAGGCGACGCGACGGTCCTCGCGGCGGGTCCGGGCGCGGCCGTGGTCGTGGACGCGGGACCCGACCCGCGGCCCGTCGACCGGTGCCTGAGCGACCTGGGCGTGAGCCGGGTACCGCTCGTGGTGCTCACCCACTTCCACGCCGACCATGTCGCCGGACTCCCCGGGGTGCTGCGGGGCCGCGAGGTCGGCGCCGTACAGACGACGGTCCTCCGGGAACCCGCGGGCCAAGCCGCGTTCGTGTACCGGACGGCCGGCGCCGCCGGGGTGCCCGTCATACCGGCGGCCCCGGGGGAGCGGCGCCGGACCGGCGCCCTGGAGTGGCGCGTGCTGTGGCCGGGCGCCTTCCCGGGACCGGACCCCGGGGAGCCGAACGATGCCAGCGTGACGCTGCTCGTCCGCACCGGGGCCCGGGGTTCCGGGGTGACCCTGCTGCTCCTCGGCGACCTGGAACCGCCCGCGCAGCGGGGCCTGTTGCGGGCCCACCCCGACCTGCCGCCGGTCGACGTGCTCAAGGTGGCCCACCATGGCTCGTCCCGGCAGGAGCCACGCCTGCTGGACCGCGTCCGGCCCCGGCTCGCCCTGGTGTCGGCCGGCCGGGACAACGACTACGGCCATCCCTCACCGCGTACGGTCGCCGCCCTGCGGGACGGGGGAGCGGTGGTGCTGCGCACCGACCGGGACGGCCCGATCGCGGTCACCGGCACAGGGCGGGACCTGCGGGCCACGGCCCGGAACCGGCATTGAACAATGGTCCCGTGAACGATGTGAGACATGTGCTGGTGCTGCCCGACCGGGATGCCGCGGAGGAGGCGGCCGAGGCGCTCGGCGACCGGTTCGGACTCGACGAGGAGCCGCAGTTGGTGCGGGACGCCCTGGCCGGCGAGGACGACGCTGAGGACGCGCAGTGGCTGGTGGTCGTCGAGGACCCGGACGGGCGGTTCCCGGCGGCCGAGCTGGACGCGTTCGCGGCGGAGTGGGACGGCTGGCGCGAGGAGCCGTAGATCGGCTTTTGCGTGAGGTGGCCGGGCGGAGACGGGTTGTCGGTGGCGCGTGCGATGCTGGTTCGCGATGGCCACCAGAAAGAACACGACCGACGATCCCCTCGCCCCCGTCACCCTCGCCGTGGGCCAGGAGGAGCTGCTCCTGGACCGCGCGGTGCAGCAGGTGGTGGCGGCCGCCCGCGCCGCCGACGCCGACACGGACGTCCGCGACCTCGCCGCCGACCAGCTCCAGCCGGGCATGCTCGCCGAGCTGACGAGTCCGTCGCTCTTCGCGGAGCGCAAGGTGCTGATCGTGCGGAACGCGCACGACCTCTCCGCCGAGTCGGTCAAGGACGTCAAGGCCTATCTCGGGGCGCCCGTCGAGGAGGACATCACCCTCGTGCTGGTCCACGCCGGCGGCGCCAAGGGCAAGGGCCTGCTCGACGCGGCGCGCAAGGCGGGGGCGCGCGAGGTCGCCTGCCCGAAGACCACCAAGCCCGCGGAGCGCCTGACGTTCGTACGCGGCGAGTTCCGCGCGCTGGGCAGGTCGGCGACGCCCGAGGCGTGCCAGGCGCTCGTCGACGCGATTGGCAGCGACCTGCGGGAGCTCGCCTCCGCGGTCTCGCAGCTCACCGCGGACGTCGAGGGCACGATCGACGAGGCGGTCGTCGGGCGGTACTACACCGGCCGTGCGGAGGCCTCCAGCTTCAACGTCGCCGACCGGGCGGTGGAGGGCCGGGCGGCCGAGGCCCTGGAGGCCCTGCGCTGGTCGCTCGCGACGGGCGTCGCACCCGTGCTCATCACCAGCGCGCTGGCCCAGGGCGTGCGCGCCATCGGCAAGCTGTCCTCGGCGCGGGGCGGCCGGCCCGCCGACCTCGCCCGCGAGCTCGGCATGCCGCCGTGGAAGATCGACCGCGTGCGGCAGCAGATGCGCGGCTGGACGCCGGACGGCGTGGCCGTGGCGCTGCGGGCGATCGCGGAGGCGGACGCCGGGGTCAAGGGCGGTGGGGACGATCCGGAGTACGCCCTTGAGAAAGCGGTCGTCACGATCGCCCGCGCGGCCCGCTCCCGCCGAGGCTGAGGCTGGGCTCCGGCGGAGCCCAGCGGCCACCGACGCCGGCACGCCGACGGGCCGACCCCCGCGCCCCCTGGTACGCCGAAGGCCCCGGCCGCGGTCCTGGGGAAGGACCGAGGCCGGGGCCTTCGGATCACGATGCTGGGGCCGTACCCGCGTGGCGAACGCAGGCCGCGTACGGTCCCGGGGTGCCGGTCGGGAGCGGATGAGAGGGCCCGCTTGGGTCCCTTCCGGCGGCTGATCCCGTGGGATCAGATGGAATCAAGAGCAGAGAGTTCAGCCCTGGAGGGAGGCAACCTTGGCAGCCAGCGCCGACTTCTTGTTGGCGGCGGCGTTCTTGTGGATGACACCCTTGGAGACGGCCTTGTCCAGCTTGCGGGCGGCCTCGCGAGCGGCCACGGTGGCCTTCTCGACGTCGCCCGCGGCGGCAGCCTCACGGGCCTTGCGGATCGCGGTCTTGAGCGACGACTTGACGGCCTTGTTGCGCAGGCGCGCCTTCTCGTTGGTCTTGTTCCGCTTGATCTGGGACTTGATGTTCGCCACGAAAGAGCCTTTGCAGGTTCGTAAGGATTTCTTAGAGGTGTGCCTCAACGCTGAGAGGGCTATGAGACACAGCTGCCCACGGTACCAGTCGTGCTCCGAGCGGCCCAAACCGAGCGCCCGTCCCCGTCCGTGGGACCATGGAACCTACGTATCGATCCGACGTCGACCCGAGCAGAGACGCCAGCGTCTCGAGAATCAGGACCCTGCGTGCCCGCGACCCCTACCCACGTGCCCGAGCCGAGCCGTACCGACCCGGCGCTGATCCGCAACTTCTGCATCATCGCGCACATCGACCACGGCAAGTCGACCCTCGCCGACCGGATGCTCCAGCTGACCGGTGTGGTCGAGCAGCGGCAGATGCGTGCTCAGTACCTCGACCGCATGGACATCGAGCGCGAGCGCGGCATCACGATCAAGTCCCAGGCTGTGCGTCTGCCGTGGGCCCCGACCACGGGCCCCGGTGAGGGAAGCACCCACATCCTCAACATGATCGACACCCCCGGCCACGTCGACTTCACGTACGAGGTGTCGCGGTCCCTGGCCGCCTGTGAGGGCACCGTCCTGCTCGTCGACGCCGCCCAGGGCATCGAGGCGCAGACCCTCGCCAACCTCTACCTCGCGATGGAGAACGACCTCACCATCGTCCCGGTGCTCAACAAGATCGACCTCCCGGCCGCCCAGCCGGAGAAGTTCGCCGAGGAGCTGGCGAACCTGGTCGGCTGCGAGCCCGACGACGTCCTGCGGGTGTCCGCCAAGACCGGTCTCGGCGTCGAGGCGCTGCTCGACCGCGTGGTCAAGGACGTTCCGGCGCCGGTCGGCGTCGCCGACGCCCCCGCCCGCGCGATGATCTTCGACTCGGTCTACGACTCGTACCGCGGTGTCGTGACGTACGTCCGTGTCATCGACGGACAGCTCAACAAGCGCGAGCGCATCCGCATGATGTCCACCGGCGCGACCCACGAGCTGCTGGAGATCGGCACCAACTCGCCCGAGATGCTCCCGGCGGACGGGCTCGGCGTCGGCGAGGTCGGGTACCTGATCACGGGTGTGAAGGACGTCCGGCAGTCCAAGGTCGGTGACACCATCACCACCCTGCACAAGGGCGCCACCGAGGCCCTCGGCGGCTACAAGGACCCCAAGCCGATGGTCTTCTCGGGTCTGTATCCGCTCGACGGCTCCGACTACCCCGAGCTGCGCGACGCCCTCGACAAGCTCCAGCTCAACGACGCCGCGCTCGTCTACGAGCCGGAGACCTCCGCCGCGCTCGGCTTCGGCTTCCGCGTCGGCTTCCTGGGCCTGCTCCACCTCGACGTGATCCGCGAGCGGCTGGAGCGCGAGTTCGGCCTCGACCTCATCGCCACCGCGCCCAACGTGGTCTACCGCGTCCTCATGGAGGACGGCACCGAGCACACGGTCACCAACCCGAGCGAGTTCCCCGAGGGCAAGATCAGCGAGGTGTACGAGCCGGTCGTACGCGCCACGATCCTCGCCCCCAGCGAGTTCATCGGCTCGATCATGGAGCTGTGCCAGACCCGCCGCGGCACGCTTCTCGGCATGGACTACCTCTCCGAGGACCGGGTCGAGATCCGCTACACCCTGCCCCTCGCCGAGATCGTCTTCGACTTCTTCGACCAGCTGAAGTCCAAGACGCGCGGGTACGCCTCCCTCGACTACGAGCCCACCGGCGAGCAGGCCTCCAGCCTCGTCAAGGTCGACATCCTGCTGCACGGCGACAAGGTCGACGCCTTCTCCGCCATCACGCACAAGGACGCGGCGTACGCGTACGGCGTGCGGCTCGTCGCCAAGCTGCGCGAGCTCATCCCGCGGCAGGCCTTCGAGGTGCCGATCCAGGCGGCCATCGGCTCCCGTGTCATCGCCCGCGAGACGATCCGCGCCATCCGCAAGGACGTCCTCGCCAAGTGCTACGGCGGTGACATCTCCCGTAAGCGGAAGCTGCTGGAGAAGCAGAAGGAAGGCAAGAAGCGGATGAAGATGGTCGGCTCCGTCGAGGTGCCGCAGGAGGCCTTCATCGCGGTGCTGTCGAGCGACGAGTCCGCGGGCGGCAAGACCAAGAAGTAACCGGAAGCAGCCGCCTGCGCGGGTACGTGCGCCAAAGCGCCCGTTCGGTTCACGGACGGGCGCTTTTGCGTGCCCGGGGATCGCACAGGTACTGCACAGTCGTTATGAACCGGGTATGAAGCGCCAGGCCGCAGCCCCTTACATGGCGGACGACTGCGCTCTAACCTGATCCCGCCCGAGGGTTACTCGTCAGTTAAACAACCATCCCGTCGTGCAGCCCTGCCGCAAGCCGCCGCCCGGAGGACGCCGTGAGCGACACAAAGACCCTGATCGAGAACCGGCCGCCCTCCGTGGCGACGCTCTTCCTGGAGCGCGTCGCGCAGACCCCGGACGCCGAGGCCTACCGCTACCCCGTCCCCGCGGCCTCCGGCCAGGGCCCCGACGACTGGAAGTCCCTCAGCTGGCAGCAGGCCGCCGACCGCGTGTACGCCATCGCCGCCGGCCTCATCGACCTCGGCGTCCAGCCGGAGGAGCGCGTCGCGCTCGCCTCCGCCACCCGCGTCGAGTGGATCCTCGCCGACCTCGGCGTGATGTGCGCCGGCGCGGCCACGACCACCGTCTACCCGCAGACGAACGCCGACGAGTCCGCGTACATCCTCGCCGACTCCGACAGCCGGGTCCTGATCGCCGAGGACGCCGCCCAGCTCGCCAAGGCCCGCGCCAAGCGCGCGGACCTGCCCCAGCTCGCCCACGTCGTCGTCATCGACGCCGCCGGGGTGGAGGCGGACGAGGCCGACCCCGAGGGCTGGGTGCTCTCCCTCGCCGACCTCGAAAAGCGCGGCAAGGCGTACCTCGACACGCACCCGGACGCCGTCGCGGAGCGGGTCGCGGCGATCACCGCCGACCAGCTCGCCACCCTCATCTACACCTCCGGCACCACCGGCCGCCCCAAGGGCGTACGGCTGCCGCACGACAACTGGTCGTACATGGCCAAGGCCATCGCCGCGACCGGCCTGATCACGGCCGACGACGTGCAGTACCTGTGGCTGCCGCTCGCGCACGTCTTCGGCAAGGTGCTGACCTCCGGCCAGATCGAGGTCGGGCACGTCACCGCCGTCGACGGCCGCGTCGACAAGATCATCGAGAACCTGCCGATCGTCCAGCCCACCTACATGGCCGCCGTGCCCCGCATCTTCGAGAAGGTCTACAACGGGGTCGCGGCCAAGGCGCGGGCCGGCGGCGGCGCCAAGTACAAGATCTTCAAGTGGGCGGCCGAGGTCGCGCGCGACTACGCCAAGGTCACCCAGGACAACTTCCGCCGCACCGGCACCGCCAGTGCCCCCTTCGGCCTCACCACCAAGCACAAGGTCGCCGACGCGCTCGTCTACACCAAGCTCCGCGACGCCTTCGGCGGCCGGCTGCGCGCCGCCATCTCCGGCTCGGCCGCCCTCGCGCCCGAGATCGGCTACTTCTTCTCCGGCGCCGGCATCCACATCCTGGAGGGGTACGGCCTGACGGAGTCCAGCGCCGCCAGCTTCGTCAACCCCGGCGAGGCGTACCGCACCGGTACGGTCGGCAAGCCGCTGCCCGGCACCGAGGTCCGCATCGCCGACGACGGCGAGATCCTGCTGCGCGGCCCCGGCATCATGGCGGGCTACCACGGCCTGCCGGAGAAGACCGCCGAGGTGCTGGAGCCGGACGGCTGGCTGCACACCGGCGACATCGGCGAGCTGTCGGTCGACGGCTACCTCCGCATCACCGACCGCAAGAAGGACCTCATCAAGACGTCCGGCGGCAAGTACATCGCGCCCGCCGAGGTGGAGGGCCAGTTCAAGGCGGTCTGCCCGTACGTCTCGAACATCCTCGTCCACGGCGCCGACCGGAACTACTGCACGGCGCTGATCGCCCTCGACGAGCCCGCCCTGCTCGGCTGGGCCGAGGAGCAGGGCCTGGGCGGCACGCCGTACGCCGACCTGGTGGCCAGGCCCGAGGTGAACCAGCTCGTGCAGGGCTATGTGGACCGGCTCAACGAGGGGCTGCAGCGCTGGCAGACCATCAAGAAGTTCCGGCTGCTCCCGCGCGACCTGGACATCGAGCACGGCGAGCTCACCCCGAGCCTCAAGCTGAAGCGGCCCGTCGTGGAGCGCGAGTACAAGCACCTGATCGAGGAGATGTACGAGGGCGTCAGGGAGGCGTGACCGGCGCTGCGGGCGCGGCGGGCGTGACCGGTGTGAACGTCCCCCGCCTCCGCTCGATCGCCGCCGCGGCCCGCAGGCACAGGTCCTCCCGGTACATCGCGCCGATGATCTGCACCCCCTGCGGCAGCCCGTCGGCGACGCCCACGGGCACCGTCACCGACGGCGTACCGACGAACGTGTTCGCCCGGCACAGCCGGAGCGCCGCCATCGTGCGGGCGTTGTCCGCCGCGGTGCCGTGCATGGTGTCGGGGAAGGGCGCCGGCTCGGTCGACACCGGCCCGAGGACGAGCGGGAACCGCTCGAAGAGCCGGGCCCAGTCGCGCTGGACGCTCAGGCGCACACCGGTGAGCCGGAGGTACTCCGCCAGGTCGACGGGCGGGTGCTCCTGAAGGGTGTACTCGACGTGCCGCCGGCTCTCCTCGGTGAGCAGGTCCCGCACCGCCGGCCACATCAGGGCGAACTCCGTGAAGATCAGCCCGTGGTACGCGTCGACGGCCTCGCCCAGCCTCGGCACCTCGGTCTCCTCCACCGCGTACCCGGCGTCCTCCAGCGCCGCGGCCGCCGCCTCCACACCCGCGCGCACATGCGGGTGGACGCCGTCCCCGCCCGGGTCGGTGACGACGCCGACCCGGACCGGGCGGCCGGGCGCCGGGGGCGGACCGTCGAGCGGGACCGGCACCGCACGCGGGTCCTGCGGATCGGCGCCGGCGAGGACCTCGTACACCAGCCGCAGGTCCGCGACCGAGCGCGCGAGCGGCGCGTCGACGGGGAAGAGCTGGGAGGACAGCGTCGGGTCCTGCGGGCCGATCCGGTGGTCGAGCGCGAACCTGCCGTACGAGGGCTTCAGCGCGGCCACGCCGTTGAACGCCGCCGGAACGCAGATCGATCCGCCCGAGTCGTTGCCGAGCCCGAGCGGCGCCATGCCGGTGGCGACCGCGACCCCGTCGCCTCCGCTGGTGCCCCCGGGCGTCCGGGCCGGGTCCCAGGGGTTGCGGGTGGCGCCGTACAGCGTGCTGACGGTGTGCATGCCCCCGATCGTCATGTCGGGCAGGTTGGTGCGGCCGACGGGTATCGCCCCCGCCCGGCGCAGCCGGCGCACCGGCGGCGCGTCCTCGGCGGGCACGAGACCGCGGAACCGCGGCACGCCGAACGTCGTCGCCGAGCCGGCGACGTGGATGTTCTCCTTCACCGTGAACGGCACGCCGGCCAGCGGGCCGAGCGGCTCGCCCGCGGCCCGTCGGCGGTCGGTGTCGCGCGCCGCGGCGCGGGCGCCGTCGGCGAGGACGTTCGTGACCGCGTTCACCTCGGGGTTGGCCGCGGCGATGCGCGCCAGGTGGGCTTCGGTGACGTCGAGGGCGCCGACCTCGCCGCCCGCGACGGCCTCCGCCAGTGCGGAGGCGTTCCACTTCCAGAGGTCCTGATGGCTGAGTTCCTGATCCATGCGACGGCGCGCCCCTCGGCTGCTCGTAGAGATACAATCTTGTATACAGATACAGGTCTGTATGTGGAGCGTGCCATCGACTTTCACGCGGTGCGCGCGGCGCGGCCGACGACGGAGGGCAGGGCAGAGCGGGGCATGGAACCACTACCGAAGCGACGCCTGACGCGCGAGGAGACCAGGCAACAGACGCGGGACCGCCTGCTGGCCGCCGCGGCCGAGCTGTTCGCCGAACGCGGCGTCAGCGGCACGCCCGTCGAGCAGATCGCCGAGCGGGCCGGCTTCAGCCGCGGTGCGTTCTACGGCAATTTCGACGACAAGAACGACCTCGTCCGCGAACTGCTCCTGCGCCGCACCCAGGCCGAATTGCGCGAAGTGCAGGCCATGGCCGCCGACGCGGCCTCCTTCGCCGAGGTGCTGGACCGGCTCCGCGCCTGGAACAGGGCGCGCGCCGAGCACCTCACCTCCTGGCTCTCCCTCCGCCTGGAACTCCTCCTCCACGCGCTGCGCAACCCCGAGCTGCGCGGGCCCCTCGCCGAGCGCGAAGAGCTCGCCCAGGGCGCCATCGGGGAGGGCATCCGGCAGGAACTGGCCCGGCGGGGCGTCGCCACCCCGCCCGCCGACCCGGCTTCCCTCGCCCTGATCGCCCACGCCCTGGAGGACGGCCTGCTGATCCAGCGGCTCCTGACCCCCGACCGGATCAGCGCCGAGGTGGTCGTCGACGCGGTCGAACTCCTCCTGGACTCCTGGGCCGCCCTCGGCGCCACCCCCGGGTAGAGCCGCCCTCCGAGGCGGGTTGCGCCGCTTTTCGTGTCCTTCCCGCGCCCACTTCGATGACTCGGCGCTTATGGGCGAGCTCGATCTGTCACTCTGTCGGTGTCCGATCCGGGAGCCGACGAGGAGAGCACGTGGGGTCCTTTCCAGCACAGCGGGCACAGCGGCCGCAGGCGCTCCAGCCCATGGATCCACTCGAGCCCATGGACCCGTCCATGGCGGCCACGACACCCACGACACCCATGGGATCCACGGAGCCGAAGGACCACCTGCCGCCCCAGCCGCCACCGCCCCACCACTCCGTGGCCCGCACCAGCCTGCCCGGCAACCCGCTCGCCCCCGGCGCCGCACGCCGCTTCGTACGGGCCGCGCTCGCCGACTGGACCGGTCTCGCGCTGCCCGCCACCGCCGCGATCACCGACCGCGTCGCGGACGACGCCGTGCTCGTCGTCGCCGAACTCGTCACCAACGCCGTCGTCCACGCGGGCACCACCGTCGAGCTCCTCTTCCGACTGGAGGAGCCCGACGCCGACCAGCCCGCCGCCCTGGTCCTCGAAGTCTCCGACCACCACCCCACGCGCACCGTCCGCAACGACCACACCGCCCACGACGAGGGCGGGCCGGAGGAGTACGGCCGCGGGCTCCAGCTCGTCGCCGCCCTCGCCGAGTGCTGGGGCATCACCTACCGCCCCGGCCTCAAGACCGTCTGGGCCCGCCTGCCGCTCGACGGCTGGAACACCTGCCCCGTGCCCGGCGCGGAGCCCGCCATCCAGCGCGGCCTGCGCGCCGCCGAGATCCTCGCCCCCACGCCCCGCCGCCCCGTCCGCGACGACCAGGAGTGGGCCGGCAGCGGCGCGCTGACCTTCCTCGCCGAGGCCTCCGACCTGCTCGCGGGCCAGCTCGACGAGGATCTCGTCGCCGCGCTCGCCGGACAGCTGCTGGTACCGCGGCTCGCGGACTGGTGCGCCTTCTGGCTGGAGGGCGACGGCGGCGAGAGCGGCACCGCCACCGCGCCCCGCCTCGCGCGCGTCTGGCACGCCGACGAGTCCGCCATCGAGCCCCTGCGCGACGTCCTCCAGAAGGAGCCGCCACGGCTCCCCGGCCCCGCCCACACCGGCCCGGTCCCCGTCCCGTGGCCCGACCCGTCCGGTGACGGCCACGGCACCGCGCTCGCCCTCCGCCTCGTCGTGGGCGGCCGCGGGCTCGGCACCCTGATGATCGGGCGGCGCGGCACCAGCCGCATCCCGGACGTGGTCACCGGCCTCATCGAGGACTTCGCGCGCCGCGTGGCGCTCGCCATCGGGGCCGCCCGCCGGTACACGCGCCAGGCCACCATCAGCCGCGTCCTCCAGCGCGGACTGCTGCCCAGCAAGGTCGCGCAGATCCCGGGCGTCGCCAGCCACGTCGTGTACGAGCCCAGCGACGACGGCCTCGCGGGCGGTGACTTCTACGACGTCTTCCAGGCGGCGGGCCGGTGGTGCTTCATGCTCGGCGACGTCCAGGGCAGCGGACCCGAGGCGGCCGTCGTCACCGGCCTGGCCCGCCCTTGGCTGCGGCTGCTCGCCCGCGAGGGGCACCGTGTCGGCGAGGTCCTCGACCGGCTCAACCGGCTCCTCCTCGACGACGCCACGGAGGCCGCCGAGGCCGCCGCACTGGTCGTCGCCGCCGCCGGAGGCCCCGACGCCCAGCCGGTCAGCCCCACCCAGTCGCGGTTCCTGTCCCTCCTGTACGGGGAGCTCACGCCGCTCCCGCCGGAGGAGGGCGGCGGCGCGCGCTGCACCCTCGCCTGCGCGGGCCACCCGCTCCCGCTGCTCCTGCGCCCCGGCGGCACCGTGTCGCCCGTCGCCCTGCCGCAGGTCCTGCTCGGCGTCATCGACGACGTCGCGTACGAGACGCACACCTTCCACCTCGCGCCCGGCGACACCCTGCTGTGCGTCACCGACGGCGTGACCGAGCGGCGCTCCCGCGCCGGGCGGATGTTCGACGACGAGGACGGCCTGGCCCGCACCCTCGCCTGCTGCGCCGGACTCTCCGCCCAGGGCGTCGCCGACCGGATCCGGCAGGCCGTGCACACCTTCGGGGAGGGGCCGGTCTGCGACGACCTCGCGCTTCTCGTCCTGCAGGCGGGGGAGGCCCGGGAATCCCGCGAGTGACGGACAATGGGCGGTATGCCTTCCGTACTGCCCGATGGCGAGCCCATGCCCGAGGACGGCGCGCTGCCCGCGTCCGCCCTGCTCGGGGCCGGTGAGCGGCCGCTCGGGTTCTATCTGCACGTCCCGTACTGCGCGACCCGCTGCGGCTACTGCGACTTCAACACGTACACCGCCACCGAGCTGCGCGGCTCCGGCGGCGTGCTCGCCTCCCGCGACAACTACGCCGAGACCCTCGTGGACGAGGTGCGCCTCGCGCGGAAGGTGCTGGGCGACGACCCGCGCCCGGTGCGGACCGTTTTCGTCGGCGGCGGTACGCCGACGCTGCTGGCCGCCGCCGATCTCGTGACGATGCTGGGCGCCATCCGCGACGAGTTCGGGCTCGCGGACGACGCCGAGATCACGACGGAGGCAAACCCGGAGTCCGTCGGCCCCGCGTACCTCGCGGAGCTGCGCGAGGGCGGCTTCAACCGGATCTCCTTCGGCATGCAGAGCGCCCGGCAGCACGTCCTGAAGGTGCTCGACCGTACGCACACACCGGGGCGGCCCGAGGCGTGCGTCGCGGAGGCGCGGGCGGCGGGCTTCGAGCACGTCAACCTCGACCTGATCTACGGCACGCCGGGCGAGAGCGACGACGACTGGCGCGCCTCCCTCGACGCGGCGATCGGCGCGGGCCCCGACCACGTCTCGGCGTACGCCCTGATCGTGGAGGAGGGTACGCAGCTGGCGCGGCGCATCCGGCGCGGCGAGGTGCCGATGACGGACGACGACGTCCACGCCGACCGGTACCTGATCGCCGAGGACGTCCTGTCCGGGGCGGGCTTCGCCTGGTACGAGGTGTCGAACTGGGCCACCTCGGAGGCCGGGCGGTGCCTCCACAACGAGCTGTACTGGCGCGGCGCCGACTGGTGGGGCGCGGGCCCCGGCGCGCACAGTCACGTCGGCGGCGTGCGCTGGTGGAACGTCAAGCACCCCGGCGCGTACGCCGCCGCGCTGGCCGCCGGGCGGTCGCCGGGCGCGGGCCGCGAGCTCCTTTCGGAGGAGGACCGGCGGGTCGAGCGGGTGCTGCTGGAACTGCGGCTCCGCGAGGGCTGCCCCCTGGAGCTGCTGCGCCCCGCGGGCGCGCGCGCCGCCGACCGCGCGGTAAGGGACGGCCTCCTGGACCCCGGTCCTTACGCCGAGGGGCGGGCCGTACTGACGCTGCGCGGACGGCTCCTGGCGGACGCGGTGGTGCGGGACCTGGTGGACTGAGCCCTCCGGGCAGGGCCGCGGCGGCCCTACGGCGCCGTCACGAAGTCGATCAGCTCCTCCACCCGCCCCAGCAGCTCCGGCTCCAGGTCCTTCCATCCCCGCACCCGCGACAGGATGTGCTGCCACGCCGCTCCCGTGTTCTCGGGCCACCCCAGGGCACGGCACACGCCCTTCTTCCAGTCCTGGCCCCGCGGGACGGCGGGCCACGCCGGGATGCCCACCGCCGACGGCTTCACCGCCTCCCAGATGTCGATGTACGGGTGCCCCACGACCAGCGTGTGCGCGTCCGTGACCTGGGCCGCGATGCGGGACTCCTTGGAGCCCGGGACCAGGTGGTCCACCAGCACCCCGAGGCGGGCGTCCGGGCCGGGGGCGAAGTCGCGGACGATCGCGGGCAGGTCGTCGACACCCTCCAGGTACTCGACGACCACGCCCTCGATGCGCAGGTCGTCGCCCCACACCCGCTCGACGAGCTCCGCGTCGTGGCGGCCCTCCACGTAGATGCGCCCCGCCCGGGCCACGCGCGCGCGTGCGCCGGGGACGGCGATCGAGCCCGAGGCGGTACGGGTCGGCCGTACCGGAGCGGCGGCGGACGGGCGGACCAGGGTGACCGGGCGGCCCTCCAGCAGGAACCCGCGCGGGGCCAGCGGGAACACCCGGTGCTTGCCGAACCGGTCCTCCAGGGTCACCGTCCCCGCCTCGCACCGGATCACCGCCCCGCAGAAACCGGTCCCCACCTCCTCCACCACCAGATCCGGCTCGGCGGGCACCTCCGGCACCGGGGCGGGCGGCCGCTTCCACGAGGGCGTCAGATCAGGGTCGTAACTGCGCATTCGGCAGACGCTACGACACCCCGAACCGCCGGGCCAGCTCATCGCGTTGGGCGCGTACGAAGGCGGCGTCGACCGCCGCGCCGTGCCCGGGTACGTACAGCGCGTCCTCGCCGCCCAGGTCGAGGAGCCGGTCCAGCGCGGCCGGCCAGCGCGACGGGATGGCGTCCGGTCCGGCCTGCGGGTCGCCCGACTCCTCCACGAGGTCGCCGCAGAAGACCACCTCCGGCTCGCCGGGCACCAGGAGCACCAGGTCGTGGCCGGTGTGGCCGGGCCCCACGTTGGCCAGCAGCACCTGCTTCCCGCCCAGGTCGAGCGTCCACTCGCCGGTCACCAGGTGATGCGGCAGGACCAGCACGTCCACCGCCTCGACGGCCTCCCCGGCCGCCACCCCGTGGCGGATCGCGTCCGTCCGCAGATCGTCCCGTTCACGTGCCAGCAGCGTGTCGACGCCGACCGCGCCGAACACCTCCGCCCCCGCGAACGCCGCCGTCCCCAGCACGTGATCGAAATGGGGGTGGCTGAGTGCGATATGCGTCACCCTTCGCCCGCCCCCGAGCAGCTTCTGGGCTTGCGCCCGGATCTCCGCGCCCTCCCGGAGCGTGGCGCCCGTGTCGAAGAGCAGCGCCGCGTCATCACCGGCCACGAGGGCGGTCGTGGCGTCCCAGACGGGCAGCCGCCGACGGCCCACTCCCTCGGCGAGCCGCTCCCATCCCAGGTCCTCCCAGTCGACGTCCATACCGCGACGCTAGCGCGGTACGGTGACCGCCGCCCTTGCTAGGGGCGTACCCCGGCGCCGTACACTGGCCGGGTGGTACCTGGCACTCGGACCCGGCGAGTGCCAATGGACACCGAGTAACCGAAGCCAGCTGGAGGTGCGCGCGATGCTCAGCGAACGCAGACTCGAGGTGCTGCGCGCCATCGTCCAGGACTACGTCGGCACCGAGGAGCCCGTCGGCTCCAAGGCGCTGACGGAGCGCCACAACCTCGGTGTCTCGCCGGCCACCGTGCGCAACGACATGGCGGTGCTGGAGGAGGAGGGCTTCATCGCCCAGCCCCACACCAGCGCGGGCCGCATCCCCACGGACAAGGGCTACCGGCTCTTCGTGGACAAGCTCGCGGGCGTCAAGCCGCTGTCGACTCCCGAGCGCCGCGCGATCCAGAACTTCCTGGACGGCGCGGTGGACCTGGACGACGTCGTCGGCCGTACGGTGCGGCTGCTGGCGCAGCTGACCCGGCAGGTCGCGGTCGTCCAGTACCCGTCCCTCACGCGCTCCACCGTGCGGCACGTGGAGCTGCTGTCGCTGGCCCCGGCCCGGTTGATGCTGGTGCTGATCACGGACACGGGCCGGGTGGAGCAGCGCATGGTGGACTGCCCCGCGCCGTTCGGCGAGCAGTCCGTGGCCGACCTGCGGGCGCGGCTGAACAGCCGTGTCGTGGGACGGCGCTTCACCGACGTGCCGCAGCTGGTGCAGGACCTCCCCGAGTCGTTCGAGGTGGAGGACCGCGGGACCGTCTCCACGGTGCTGGCCACGCTGCTGGAGACGCTGGTGGAGGAGACCGAGGAGCGGCTGATGATCGGCGGCACCGCCAATCTGACCCGCTTCGGGCACGACTTCCCGCTGACGATCCGGCCGGTGCTGGAGGCGCTGGAGGAGCAGGTGGTGCTCCTGAAGCTGCTCGGCGAGGCCAAGGACTCGGCGATGACCGTACGTATCGGGCACGAGAACGCCCATGAGGGGCTGAACTCCACGTCCGTCGTCGCGGTCGGCTACGGTTCGGGCGACGAGGCAGTCGCCAAACTCGGCGTGGTCGGACCGACCCGCATGGACTACCCCGGAACGATGGGAGCGGTACGCGCAGTGGCACGTTACGTCGGACAGATCCTGGCGGAGTCGTAGTGGCCACGGACTATTACGCCGTACTCGGCGTACGCCGCGACGCGTCCCAGGACGAGATCAAGAAGGCGTTCCGGCGGCTCGCGCGCGAGCTGCACCCGGACGTCAATCCCGATCCGAAGACGCAGGAGCGGTTCAAGGAGATCAACGCCGCCTACGAGGTGCTGTCGGACCCGCAGAAGAAGCAGGTCTACGACCTCGGCGGCGACCCCCTGTCCGCCTCCGGCGGCGCGGGTGCGGGCGCCGGGTTCGGCGCGGGCGGCTTCGGCAACTTCTCCGACATCATGGACGCCTTCTTCGGTACGGCGTCCCAGCGCGGCCCGCGCTCGCGGACCCGGCGCGGCCAGGACGCGATGATCCGGCTGGAGATCGACCTCAACGAGGCCGCCTTCGGTACGACGAAGGACATCCAGGTCGACACCGCCGTCGTCTGCACGACGTGCTCCGGCGAGGGCGCCGCGCCCGGTACGTCGGCGCAGACCTGCGACATGTGCCGCGGCCGCGGTGAGGTCTCCCAGGTGACCCGGTCCTTCCTGGGCCAGGTCATGACGTCCCGCCCGTGCCCCCAGTGCCAGGGCTTCGGCACCGTGGTGCCGACGCCGTGCCCCGAGTGCGCCGGCGACGGGCGCGTACGGTCCCGCCGTACGCTCACGGTCAAGATCCCGGCCGGTGTCGACAACGGCACCCGCATCCAGCTGGCGGGCGAGGGCGAGGTCGGCCCGGGCGGCGGCCCCGCCGGCGACCTGTACGTCGAGATCCACGAGCTGCCGCACGCGGTCTTCCAGCGGCGCGGGGACGACCTGCACTGCACGGTGACGATCCCGATGACGGCGGGCGCGCTCGGCACCAAGGTGCCGCTGGAGACGCTGGACGGGATGGAGGAGGTCGACATCCGTCCCGGTACGCAGTCGGGCCAGTCGATCCCGCTGCACGGGCGCGGCGTCACGCACCTGCGCGGCGGCGGACGCGGCGACCTCATCGTGCACGTCGAGGTCCAGACGCCGTCGAAGCTCGACGCGGAGCAGGAGCGGCTGCTGCGGGAGCTGGCGAAGCTGCGCGGCGAGGAGCGGCCGACGGGCCAGTTCCAGCCGGGGCAGCAGGGACTGTTCTCGCGTCTGAAGGACGCGTTCAACGGGCGCTAGCCGTAGGTGAGCCGTTGCCGACCGGGGGCCTCGCGCCCCCGGTTTCGGCATGTCCGAGGGGGTCAGCCCCCGGAAGGCACCCCAGCGGGCCGGTGCGGGGATCCGGGGGCAGGCGGGATTCGGTGGCGGACCGGTGGCGTGACACCATGCGTGCATGTCCTCCGCACTGACCGATCTCTGCCGGTACCCGATCGTGCAGGCACCCATGGCGGGTGGTGCCTCCTGCCCGCAGCTCGTCGCCGCCGTGTCCGAGGCGGGCGGGCTCGGGTTCCTCGCCGCCGGGTACAAAACGGCCGACGGCATGTACCAGGAGGTCACACAGGTCCGGGGGATGACCTCGGGGGCCTTCGGGGTGAACCTCTTCATGCCGCAGCCCGGGCACGCCGACGCCGCCGCCGTCGACGTGTACCGGCACCAGCTGGCCGGGGAGGCCAACTGGTACGACACGCCGCTCGGCGACCCGGACGCGGGGCGTGACGACGGCTACGAGGCCAAGCTGGCGATCCTGCTCGACGACCCGGTGCCGGTGGTGTCGTTCACCTTCGGCTGCCCGACCCGCGAGACCCTCGACGCGTTCGCGCGCGTCGGGACGTACACCGTCGTGACCGTGACGTCGCCCGAGGAGGCGCAGGCCGCGCAGTACGCGGGCGCCGACGCGGTCTGCGTCCAGGGCGTGGAAGCCGGCGGACACCAGGGGACGCACCGCGACGATCCGGAGACGGACGCGTGCGGGACGGGGCTGCTCGCGCTGATCGCGCAGGTCCGCGAAGTCGTGCAGATACCGATGATCGCCGCCGGCGGGCTGATGCGCGGCAGCCAGATCGCGGCCGTCCTCGCGGCGGGCGCGTCCGCCGCGCAGCTCGGCACGGCGTTCCTGGTCTGCCCCGAGTCGGGCGCGAACGCCCTGCACAAGCAGGCCATGACGAACCCGCTGTTCACCCGCACCGAGCTGACCCGGGCCTTCTCGGGGCGGCCCGCGCGCGGGCTGGTGAACCGGTTCATGCGGGAGCACGGGCCGTACGCCCCGGCCGCCTACCCCGAGGTGCACCACCTGACCAGCGGCCTGCGCAAGGCCGCGGCCGCCGCGGGCGACCCGCAGGGCATGGCGCTGTGGGCGGGCCAGGGCCACCGGCTCGCCCGCGAGCTGCCCGCCGCCCAGCTGGTCGAGGTGCTCAACACCGAGCTCCAGGCCGCGGCGGCCACGCTCGCGCTGCGGGGGCCCGCATGACCGCGCCCGTCTTCGTCGTCGAGCACCTGGACCGGATCACCGGCGGGACGGTCACCCTCGACGGGCCCGAGGGGCGGCACGCCGTCTCCGTACGGCGCCTGCGCGTCGGCGAGGAGATCGTCCTGACCGACGGCACCGGCACCGGCGTGTACGGCACCGTCGCCGCCGTCGAGGGCAAGGACCGCCTCGACGTGGCGGTGAGCGAGGTACGGGCCGAGCCCGAGCCGAGCCCCCGGATCACCGTCGTACAGGCCCTGCCCAAGGGCGACCGCGGCGAGCTCGCGGTCGAGACCATGACCGAGACCGGCGTCGACGCGATCGTGCCGTGGGCCGCGTCCCGCTGCATCACCCAGTGGAAGGGCGAGCGGGGCGCCAAGTCCCTCGCCAAGTGGCGCGCGACCGCCCGGGAGGCCGGCAAGCAGTCGCGCCGCCTGCGCTTCCCGGAGGTGGCCGACGCCGCGTCGACCAAGCAGGTCGCCCAGCTGCTCGCCGCCGCCGACTTCGCGGCCGTCCTGCACGAGGAGGGCGCCGAGCCGCTGGCCACCGCGGAACTGCCCGCGACCGGCGAGATCGTGCTCGTGGTCGGACCCGAGGGCGGTGTGTCGCCCGACGAGCTGGCCGCCTTCGCGGAGGCGGGGGCGCGGCCGTACCGGCTGGGGCGCAGCGTGCTGCGCACCTCCACCGCGGGGACGGCCGCCACGGCCCTGCTCCTGGGGAGGACCGGCCGCTGGTCGTGATCGTCACGGATAAGCTGCGTCCGTAGTGACGATCCGATAGTGATGATCCGATGGTGACGATCCGTTTCGAGAAGGGGCCGGAGCATGGCCGGAGAGCCGCAGAGCGACTGTCTGTTCTGCAAGATCGTGTCGGGGGAGGTCCCGGCCACGATCGTGCGTGAGAGCGAGACCACCGTCGCCTTCCGCGACATCAACCCGCAGGCGCCCACCCACGTCCTGGTGATCCCCAAGGCGCACCACCGCGACGCCGCCGCGCTCGCGGCCGCCGCGCCCGAGATCGCCGCCGACGTGCTGCGCGAGGCCGGTGAGGTCGCCGCGCAGGAGAAGGTCGACTCCGCCGGCTACCGCATCGTCTTCAACACCGGCACCGGCGCCGGGCAGACCGTCTGGCACGCGCACGCCCACGTCCTCGGCGGCCGCGGCCTCAACTGGCCCCCCGGGTAGTCGGCGGCGATGTCGGTCCGTGAACTCGTCGTGCTGGGCACCGCCAGCCAGGTGCCCACACGCCACCGCAACCACAACGGCTACTTCCTGCGCTGGGACGGCGAGGGCCTGCTCTTCGACCCCGGCGAGGGCACGCAGCGCCAGATGCTGCGCGCCGGGGTCGCCGCGCACGACATCAACCGGATCTGCGTCACGCACTTCCACGGCGACCACTCCCTCGGCCTCGCCGGCGTCATCCAGCGCATCAACCTCGACAAGGTCCCGCACCCCGTCACCGCGCACTACCCGGGGAGCGGGCAGCGCTTCTTCGACCGCCTGCGGTACGCCACCGCCTACCGCGAGACCGTGCGGCTGAAGCAGGTCCCCGTCTCCGACGACGGGGTGCTCGCCCAGACCCCGGCGTACACGCTGGAGGCGCGCCGGCTCTCGCACCCCGTCGAGTCCTTCGGCTACCGGCTGACCGAGCCCGACGGGCGCCGCATGCTGCCCGAGCTGCTCGCCGAGCACGGCATCACGGGCCCGGACGTGGGCCGCCTCCAGCGCGAGGGCGAAGTCGGCGGCGTGCGCCTGGAGGACGTCAGCGAGGTGCGGCGCGGGCAGAGGTTCGCGTTCATCATGGACACCCGGCTGTGCGACGGGGTCCACGCTCTCGCCGAGGGCAGCGACCTGCTCGTCATCGAGTCGACGTTCCTCGACGAGGACGAGTCGCTCGCCCTCGAGCACGGCCACCTCACCGTCGGCCAGGCCGCCTCGGTGGCGCGCGAGGCGGGCGTACGGCACCTGGTGCTCACGCACTTCTCGCAGCGCTACGGCGACCCCGCCGTCTTCGAACCCCAGGCCCGCGCGGCCGGCTTCGACGGCGAGCTGACCGTCGCCCACGACCTCGTCCGGGTGCCCCTGCCCAAGCGCGCGGTCCGCTGAGCGCGTGATCTGCCGAGCGCGTGACGTCGCGCGTTACGCTGCGCGGACTCCCGGAAAGTGATCGAGGCAGGCACCATGGCACCCCTCCCCAAAGCCGAACTCCACCTCCACATCGAAGGCACCCTCGAACCCGAGCTCGCCTTCGCGCTCGCCGCCCGCAACGGCGTCAAGCTGCCCTACGCCGACACCGACGAGCTGCGCAAGGCGTACCTCTTCAGCGACCTGCAGTCCTTCCTGGACCTGTACTACGAGCTGATGGCGGTGCTCCGCACCGCCGACGACTTCGCCGAGCTCGCCGACGCCTACCTGGCGCGAGCCGCCGCGCAGGGCGTGCGCCACGCCGAGATCTTCTTCGACCCGCAGGCGCACACCGGCCGTGGCATCCCCTTCGGCACGGTGGTGGAGGGGCTGGCCCGAGCGCTGGACCACAGCGAGGAGCGGCACGGCATCTCCACGCAGCTCATCATGTGCTTCCTGCGCGACCTGTCGGCCGAGTCGGCGATGGAGACGCTCCAGACGGCGAAGCCGTACCTGAACCGGATCGCGGGCGTCGGGCTGGACTCGGCGGAGGTGGGCAACCCGCCGTCGAAGTTCGCCGAGGTGTACGAGGCGGCGGCCCGGCTCGGCCTGCGGAAGGTCGCCCACGCGGGCGAGGAGGGTCCGCCGGCGTACATCCGCGAGGCCCTGGACGTGCTCGGCGTCGAGCGGATCGACCACGGGCTGCGCGCGGTGGAGGACCCGGAGCTGGTGGAGCGGCTGGTGCGGGAGCGGGTGCCGCTGACGCTGTGCCCCCTGTCGAACGTACGGCTGCGCGCCATCGACATCCTGGAGCAGCACCCGCTGAAGGCCATGCTGGAGGCCGGGCTCCTCGTCACCGTCAACTCCGACGACCCCGCCTACTTCGGCGGCTACGTCGGCGACACCTTCCACGCGGTCCACGAGGCCCTCGGCCTGGACCAGGAACAGCTGCGCGCGCTCGCCCGCAACTCCTTCACGGCGTCCTTCCTCGACCACGACGAGGAGCGCAGGGCGCGCTACCTCGCCGAGGTGGAGGCGTACGACTTCGGCTCGCCCGAATCGGCCGACGCGGTCGACTCGGCGAGGCCGTAGGCCCGCCGCGTCGCGGCGGCCGGTCCCCGCAGGTCGGCGAGGTCGGCGACCGGGATCTCCGCGACCGGCTGCTCCGGGGCGCCGATCTGGGGCGCCAGGGCCGTGGGCGCCGCGGTGGCCGCGACCACGGCCGCGGGCGCGCCGCCCCGGCGCCGGATCGCGCCCGGCACCAGCGGGCGGCCCGAGGTGTGCAGGGCCACGGCGGTCATCGGCACGGCGAGCAGCAGCAGGAGCCCGCCGAGGACCAGGCCCATGGCCGGGTAGCCCGCCTGTTCCGACAGGAGGCTCCCGGTGACCGGGCCGCAGGCCGTGCCCAGCGAGGACGCCGAGCCGACGAGCACCGCCCAGCGGCCGCGCGGGTCCAGCGAGGCGGCCAGGCCGATCACGTACGACAGGACGACCGGGTAGCAGGCGTTCCACAGGATCTCGCCGGTCGCGAAGGACGCCAGCCCCTCGGCGGAGGAGCTCAGCGCGATGCAGCCCGCGATGGCGACCGTGCCGAGACCGATCGGCACCGCCCGGCCGAGCCGGGAGCCGAGGGCTCCGGCCGTCGTGACGCCCAGCAGCCCGGCGCCGAGGGCGGCCGCGAAGACCGCGCCGACCGTGACCTCGCTCAGCCCCGCCTGGGTGAGGCCGATGCGGCCGCTGACGCCCCACAGGGCGTTCTGCGCCATGGACCAGCACACCATCGCGCCGGCCAGCACCACCCCGGCGCGCAGGCGCGGCAGCGGGGCGCCCTTCTCGCGTACCTCACCGGTGTCGTGGCCGGTCTCCAGCCGGGCGGTCGCGGGCCACACCGCCGCCGCGGCGAGCGCCAGCGACGCGAACGGCAGCACGTGCCCGCCGCCCAGGTGCGGCAGCGTCAGGTACAGCGCCCCCGCCGTCGCCGAGACCGACAGCAGGCCCAGCGTCGAGGTGCGGTGCGGGTCGGGGCGGCCCGCGATCCCGGCCGCCGCGACCGCCAGCGCCGTACCCGACCCGAAGCCGCCGACCGCGGCGCCCGCCACGACGAGCGGGACGTACGAGGTGAGGGCCGCGCCGCCGTAGCCGGCCACGGCCAGCGCCAGGCCGGCCCGGGCGAGCCGCCGGGGCCCGTACCGCTCCACGCGCGCCGCGAGCGTGAACCCGGCGGTGGCGGAGCACAGCAGCAGGGTCGAGCCGACGAGTCCGGCCTCGGAGGGGGAGAGGCCCAGTCCGGCGGAGAGGCGTCCGACGACGGTCGGCAGGAGGTACGAGGCGAGGTAGCCGGCGGTGAAGAGCGCGACGAGGGGCCACGGGGCGCGCGGGCGCGAGGGCATGGGCGTTCCAGCGAACAGAAAGGGGGAGGGGGAAGCGCCCGGTGTCGTACGGAGAGGTCGCACGGGTACGCGCGCCAATTTGTATCAAGCGGGCGAGGCGGGCGAGAAGCCGAGAATATGTGATCCGCATCACAAAGCGTTTGACGGTGCGAAGACCGGGTAGCCGGGCGGCTCTCCGTGCGCCGTTCGCCCCCGCCGAGCGCCGGAGTTCAGGCACACTGGCCAGATCCGCACAGCGACCGGGGAGCCCGCCGTGACCACACCCAGAGGAGAGCAGCAGCAGCTCCAACACACCGCCGGCATCGACCCCTTGAGCCCCCTGCGCGCCCCCGGCGACCCGGAGTGCGACGTCTTCCTCACCGGCACGGTCTTCCTCGACATCATCTTCACCGGCCTCGACTCCGCCCCCGTGCGCGGCACCGAGACCTGGGCCC
The DNA here is from genome assembly GCF_044765045.1 of Streptomyces sp. NPDC093546. Lineage (NCBI taxonomy): Bacteria > Bacillati > Actinomycetota > Actinomycetes > Kitasatosporales > Streptomycetaceae > Streptomyces > Streptomyces sp. NPDC093546. The sequence continues at coordinate 391,474 of NZ_JBIWJG010000005.1, forward strand.
GCGGCATGGGCTCCAGCCCCGGCGGCGTCGCCAACATGGCCACCGCCCTCGCCCGCCTCGGCCTGCGCACCTCCCTCGCCGCCGCCTTCGGCGACGACCACTACGGCGACTACTGCTGGGACGCCCTGGCGCAGGGCGAGGGCATCGACCTCTCCCGGTCGCGCACCGTCCCCGGCTGGCACTCCCCGGTCACCGTCTCCATGGCGTACGACGGAGAACGGACCATGGTCTCCCACGGCCACGAGGCCCCGCCCCCGGAAGCCGCCCTGGGGCACCTCCCGGAGTACCCGCCCCGCGCGCGTGCCGCCGTCGCCTCGCTCGTACCCGGCCGCCCCGAGCCGTGGGTCGCCGACGCCGCCCGCCACGCCACCCGCATCTTCGCCGACGTCGGCTGGGACGAGACCGGCCGCTGGGACCTGGCGGGGCTGCCGGACCTGGAGCACTGCGAGGCGTTCCTGCCCAACGCCGAGGAGGCGATGCGCTACACCCGGACCTCCTGCCCGCGCGCCGCCGCCCGCGCCCTCGCCGACAAGGTGCCGCTCGCGGTCGTCACGCTCGGCGCGGAGGGCGCGTACGCCGTGGACTCCCGCACCGGGGAGACCGCCGAGGTCCCGGCCATCGAGGTGGAGGCGCTCGACCCGACCGGCGCCGGGGACGTCTTCGTGGCCGGGTTCGTGACCGGCACGCTCGCCGGCTGGCCGCTCGCCGACCGGCTGGCCTTCGCCGGGCTGACCGCCGCGCTGTCGGTGCAGGAGTTCGGCGGCTCGCTGTCCGCACCGGGCTGGGTGGAGGTGGCGGCCTGGTGGGAGTACGTGCAGGAGTACGGCGACCAGGACCCGGAGGCCCTGCGCCGGTACGCCTTCCTGGAGGCCCTGCTGCCGGCGCCGATCCGGCCCTGGCCGCTGCGGCGGGCCGTGCCGACGATCGGCTTCCGCCGCCCGGACTGACCCGGGCGTACGGGAAAAGCCTTCGGTCCTGTCAGTCGCACGACGTACGCTGGACAGTCCAGAGGGTCTCGACTGGCGAGAACCCTGCAACAGGAGGTATGTGCAGGCCAGAGAGCCGGCCCATGACTCACACACCCACAGACCAGGACCAGGTCCGAGCCCACTTCACGGTGCCTGCCAAGCACCCCATGGTGACGGTGCTCGGCTCGGGAGACGCGCTGCTGCGCGTCATCGAGAAGGCGTTCCCGGCGGCCGACATCCACGTCCGGGGCAACCAGATCAGCGCGGTCGGTGACGCGGCGGAAGTCGCCCTCATCCAGCGCCTGTTCGACGAGATGATGCTGGTGCTCCGCACCGGGCAGCCGATGACGGAGGACGCAGTGGAACGCTCCATCGCCATGCTCAAGGAAGAGACGGGGGGACGGGGCGTCGAGACGCCGTCGGAGGTCCTCACCCAGAACATCCTCTCCAGCCGTGGCCGCACGATCCGCCCCAAGACCCTCAACCAGAAGCGGTACGTCGACGCCATCGACAAGCACACGGTGGTCTTCGGCATCGGCCCGGCGGGCACCGGCAAGACGTACCTGGCCATGGCGAAGGCCGTCCAGGCCCTTCAGTCCAAGCAGGTCACCCGGATCATCCTGACCCGGCCGGCCGTGGAGGCGGGCGAGCGCCTCGGCTTCCTGCCCGGCACTCTCTACGAGAAGATCGACCCGTACCTGCGGCCGCTGTACGACGCGCTGCACGACATGCTCGACCCCGACTCGATCCCCCGCCTGATGGCGGCGGGCACGATCGAGGTCGCGCCGCTGGCGTACATGCGCGGCCGGACGCTCAACGACGCCTTCATCATCCTGGACGAGGCGCAGAACACGAACCCCGAGCAGATGAAGATGTTCCTCACCCGGCTCGGCTTCGACTCCAAGATCGTCATCACCGGTGACATCACCCAGATCGACCTGCCGGGCGGCACCAAGAGCGGTCTGCGCCAGGTCCGCGAGATCCTGGACGGCGTCGACGACGTCCACTTCTCGATGCTCACGTCGAACGACGTCGTCCGGCACAAGCTCGTCGGCCGTATCGTCGACGCGTACGAGAAGTACGACAACAAAAACGGCAAGTAGCGACACGTAACGGGAAGAAGAGCGCACCAGCACCATGTCGATCGACGTCAACAACGAGTCCGGCACCGAGGTCGACGAGCAGGCGATCCTCGACGTCGCCCGCTACGCCTTGGGGCGCATGCGCATCCACCCGCTCTCCGAGCTCTCGGTGATCCTGGTGGACGCCGAGGCGATGGAGCAGCTGCACATCCAGTGGATGGACCTGCCGGGCCCGACGGATGTCATGTCCTTCCCGATGGACGAGCTGCGCCCCCCGTCCAAGGACGACGAGGAGCCCCCGCAGGGCCTCCTCGGCGACATCGTGCTCTGCCCCGAAGTCGCCACCCAGCAGGGCCAGGACGCCCCCACGCAGCACTCCATGGACGAGGAGCTCCAGCTGCTCACCGTCCACGGAGTGCTGCACCTGCTCGGTTACGACCACGAGGAACCGGACGAGAAGGCGGAGATGTTCGGGCTCCAGGCGGCGATCGTCGACGGCTGGCGGGCGGAGAAGGGCCTGACCGGCCCGTCCCCGGCGCCGACCGTCTCATGACCGCCCAACTGCTCCTCGGCGCGGTCGCGCTGGTCGTGGTCGCGTGGCTCGCCGCCTGCGCGGAGGCCGGCATCGCGCGCGTGTCCAGTTTCCGCGCCGCCGAGGCGGTACGGGCCGGGCGGCGCGGCGCGGCCAAACTGGCGCAGGTCGCCTCCGACCCGGTCCGGTACCTGAACGTGGCGCTGCTGGTGCGCGTCGCCTGCGAGATGGCGGCCGGCGTCCTCGTCACGTACGTCTGCCTGAACGAGTTCGCCGAGACCTGGTCCGCGCTGCTCGTCGCGATAGGCGTGATGGTGCTCGTGTCGTACGTCGCCGTCGGCGTGTCGCCCCGCACCATCGGCCGCCAGCACCCGCTGAACACCGCCACCGCCGCCGCGTACGCCCTGCTGCCGCTGGCCCGGGTCATGGGCCCGGTCCCGCAGCTGCTGATCCTCATCGGCAACGCCCTCACCCCCGGCAAGGGCTTCCGCAAGGGCCCCTTCGCCTCCGAGGCCGAGCTGCGCGCGATGGTCGACCTCGCTGAGCAGGAGTCCCTCATCGAGGACGACGAGCGGCGCATGGTCCACTCCGTCTTCGAGCTCGGCGACACCCTCGTACGCGAGGTGATGGTCCCGCGCACCGACCTGGTCTCCATCGAGCGCTTCAAGACCATCCGCCAGGCCCTGACGCTGGCGCTGCGCTCCGGCTTCTCCCGCATCCCGGTGACCGGGGAGAACGAAGACGACATCGTCGGCATCGTCTACCTGAAGGACCTGGTCCGCCGCACCCACATCAACCGCGACGCGGAGAGCGACCTGGTCTCCACGGCCATGCGGCCCGCCGCCTTCGTCCCCGACACCAAGAACGCAGGCGACCTGCTGCGCGAGATGCAGAAGGACCGCAACCACTGCGCGGTGGTGATCGACGAGTACGGCGGCACCGCCGGGATCGTCACGATCGAGGACATCCTGGAGGAGATCGTCGGCGAGATCACCGACGAGTACGACCGCGAACTGCCGCCCGTGGAACCCCTCGGCGACGGCCGCTACCGCGTCACCGCCCGCCTCGACATCGGCGACCTCGGCGAGCTCTTCGGCCTCGACGCGTACGACGACGAGGACGTCGAGACCGTCGGCGGGCTGCTCGCCAAGGCCCTCGGCCGCGTCCCCATCGCCGGGGCGAGCGCCATGGTCGAGCTGCCGGACGGCCGCGCCCTGCGGCTGACGGCCGAGTCCCCGGCGGGCCGCCGCAACAAGATCGTCACGGTCCTCGCGGAACCGGCCCCGGAGCCGGATCCCGAGCAGGAGGCCGCGTGAACACGGAGCAGGCCGCATGAACGCCGAGCAACTGCGGGCGTTCTGCCTCTCCTTCAACGCCGCGGTGGAGGACTTCCCCTTCGGCCCGGAGTTCTCGGTCTTCAAGGTCGAGGGCAAGATGTTCGCCCTCACGGCCCTGGACGCCCGCCCGCTGACCGTCAACCTCAAGTGCGACCCGGAGATCGCGGTGCGGCTGCGCGCGGAGCACGCCGCGATCGTGCCGGGCTGGCACATGAACAAGCGCCACTGGAACACCGTCACGGTCTCCGGCCTGCCCGACCGGCTCCTGCGCGAACTCGTCGAGGATTCGTACGACCTCGTCGTCGCGGGCCTGCCCCGCGCCGCCCGCCTGCGCCTCGACCACCCGTAAATGCGCGGAGGGTGTGCCTCCATTGTGTGTATTCTCAGCCCGGCCGGTCACCGGCGGGGAGGGGGGAACCGTGCTCCCCAGGAACATCCACATCCCAAGGGGAGAACACATCTTCATGCGTACCCGCATACGTCGCGGCGCTGCCGTCGCGCTCACCGTTTCCGCGCTCACCTTCACCGCCGCGTGCGGTGGCTCCGCCGACAAGGGCGGCTCGGACAAGGCCAAGACGTCCGAGGCGCCCAGCGCGTCCGCGGAGAAGCCGGCGGAGGCCGCCGCGAAGCCGCTCACCGAGGCGCAGATGAAGGCGGGCGTCCTCGCCGTCGCGGACCTGCCCAAGGGCTGGGCCGACGCCCCGACCGAGCCCGGCGACGACAACACGTACAAGGTCGACAAGCCTGAGTGCCAGCCTCTCTCCGACCTGCTGCAGAAGAAGATCGCCGGTGCGACCATCGGCGCCGAAGAGGACTTCCGCGGTGACAACGGCGCGAGCCAGCTCACCCACCAGATCATGAGCTTCCCCGGCACCGGCGCCACGGACTTCATGAAGTCCACCGGCACCGCTGCGGACAAGTGCGCCTCCTTCAGCACGGAGCTGGAGGGCACCCCCATGGTGATCAAGGTCACGAAGCTGGACGCGCCGAAGAGCGGCGAGGAGACCCACGGCGTCGCCCTGAGCATGGACCTCGGCGGCGAGATGGCGCTCACGATCAACGTGGTCGTCGCCCGTCAGGGTGCGGGCGTGAGCAGGGTCATCTACATGCCCGGCACCGCGAACGCCGGCAAGAGCGTCAACGACCTCGCCAAGATCGCGGGCGACAAGTTCGCCAAGGCCGCCCAGGGCTGACACTGATCGCGGACTTATCCTCGGGGCATGACACAGAGCACCGAAGTCGGCCCCGAGGACCGCAAGATCATCACGTTGGCGCGCAGCGCCCGTGCCCGCAACGGTGTGCCCGAGGGCGCGGCGGTGCGGGACGAGACCGGGCGTACGTACGTCGCCGGGACCGTCGCGCTGGAGTCGCTGAACCTCAGCGCGCTCCAGACGGCGGTCGCGATGGCCGTGGCCAGCGGCGCGAAGTCGCTGGAGGCCGCGGCCGTCGTCACCGAGGCCGACGCCGCCTCGGACGCGGACCGCGCCGCCGTCCGCGACCTGGGCGGCCCGGACACTCCCGTGCTGGTGGCCGGCCCGGACGGCGAGCTGCGCGCCACGGTGAGCGCCGGCTGATGGCGCACACGGGGGAGAAGACCGGGCGGGAGCCCGGGGAGACCGTGAAGACTGAGAAGACCGGGCGGAAGACGGGGGCCTTGACCTACCCCTGGATCGTGCTGGCGGTCGGCGCCATCGGCGTTGTCATCAACGTCACCGACTGGTTCGTCGGGGACGGCCGGCCGCAGCCGTACGACGTGTTTCCGCTGCTGCTCGTGCTGTGGGCGGCGGGCGACCTGCTGAAGAAGCCCCGGCCGGCCGCCGCGCGGGCGATGCGGGGAACCGCCGCGGTGCTGCTCTGCGCGGCCGGGCTCGCCGCGGGCATCCCGGCCGCCGCCGCACTCGTACGCGGGGAACCGTTCGACTGGCTGGACCTGATCCTGGGCGTGCTCGTCGTCCTCTACGCGCTCGCCGGAGCCTCCGCGCTGGCGATGCGGAAGGGCGCGAGAAGGGCAGCGGTACGTGAGGGCGCCCGCATCGGGGAGAATGGCCCCTATGAGCGCTCGTAATCCAGAAACCGAAACCACCCACAGGGCCGGTTTCGCCTGCTTCGTCGGCCGCCCCAACGCGGGCAAGTCCACCCTCACGAACGCTCTGGTCGGACAGAAGGTGGCGATCACCTCCAACCGGCCGCAGACCACCCGCCACACCGTGCGCGGCATCGTGCACCGCCCGGACGCACAGCTCGTGCTCGTCGACACCCCCGGGCTGCACAAGCCGCGCACCCTGCTGGGCGAGCGGCTCAACGACGTCGTCCGCACCACCTGGGCCGAGGTCGACGTCATCGGCTTCTGCCTCCCGGCGGACGAGAAGCTCGGCCCCGGCGACCGGTTCATCGCCAAGGAGCTCGCCGGGATCAAGAAGACCCCGAAGGTGGCGATCGTCACCAAGACCGACCTGGTCGACTCCAAGACCCTCGCCGAGCAGCTCATCGCCATCGACCGGCTCGGCACGGAGCTGGGCATGGAGTGGCAGGAGATCGTCCCGGTGTCGGCGGTCGGCGGCAAGCAGGTCCAGCTGGTGGCCGACCTGCTCGTCCCGCTGCTGCCCGAGTCCCCGCCGCTCTACCCCGAGGGCGACCTGACGGACGAGCCGGAGCAGGTCATGGTGGCCGAGCTGATCCGCGAGGCCGCGCTGGAAGGCGTACGTGACGAGCTGCCGCACTCCATCGCGGTCGTCGTCGAGGAGATGATCCCGCGCGAGAACCGCCCGGCGGACAAGCCGCTGCTGGACATCCACGCCAACGTCTACATCGAGCGCCCCAGCCAGAAGGGCATCATCATCGGCCCCAAGGGCCAGCGCCTGAAGGAAGTCGGCACCAAGTCGCGCAAGCACATCGAGGCGCTGCTCGGTACGCCGGTCTTCCTCGACCTGCACGTGAAGGTCGCCAAGGACTGGCAGCGCGACCCCAAGCAGCTACGCAAGCTCGGCTTCTGACGCAAGACGGCCAAAACCCGACCGGTCGGGTGAGACCCCGGTCCACACCCGACCGGCCGGGCGCGGCGGGCCACCGCACACAGCCGGCCGGCGGTCGAGCAGCCGCCGTCGCCACCGGGCTCAGGCGCCTTCCCTGAGCACCCGGCTCACCAGCTCGCGCTGCGCCTCCGACAGGTGCGGGTCCGCGCAGTGCACCGTACGGCCGTCCACGCTGATCTCGTACTGGAAGCCGTCCGGCACCCCGGGCGGCGGCGCGTCCCGGTCCGTGGCGAGCGCCGCCTCGGCCAGGGCGTGCCACTCGGCGGCGTCGCGGAGACCCGAGGTGTCCACCTCGGCCCGCCGCTCGATGCCCGCGAAACCGCCCGTGCGCGTCACCCGAATCCGCATGGGCCATGTCTACTCCGTCGGCACCCCCACCGTCGACCAGGCCTTGGTCACCGCGTCGTGCTCCGCGCCCCCCGCGCCGTACCGCTCGCGCGCCGCCGCCACCGTCAGCTTGGCGAAGTCCGCGAACTCCGCGTCCACCGCCAGCTCGCCGCCGGTCAGCACGTCGTACCAGATGCGCCCGGCCCGCTCCCAGGCGTTGCCGCCCAGCCGGGTGGCCACCAGGTAGAAGGCGTGGTTCGGGATGCCGGAGTTGATGTGCACGCCGCCGTTGTCCGCGCCCGTGTGGACGTAGTCGTCCATCGTCGCGGGTTGCGGGTCCTTGCCGAGGACGTCGTCGTCGTACGCCGTGCCGGGCGCCTTCATCGAGCGCAGCGCCGCGCCCTGGACGTCCTTGGCCAGCAGCCCGGCCCCGATGAGCCAGTCCGCCTGCTCAGCCGTCTGCTTCAGCGCGTACTGCTTGACCAGCGAGCCGAAGACGTCGGACATCGACTCGTTGAGCGCGCCCGACTGGCCGAAGTACGCCAGGTTCGCCGTGTACTGCGTGACGCCGTGCGCCAGCTCGTGGCCGATGACGTCCACCGCGAGGGTGAAGTCGAGGAAGACCCGGCCGTCGCCGTCGCCGAAGACCATCTGCTCGCCGTTCCAGAAGGCGTTGTTGTACTCCCGGCTGTAGTGGACCGTCGCGTCCAGCGGCAGGCCGGACCCGTTGATCGAGTCGCGCTCGTACGCGTCCCGGAACAGCTCGAAGGTCGCGCCGAGACCGGCGTACGCGCGGTTGACGGTCGCGTCACCCGTCGGCTGCCCGCCCTCCTCGCGCACCTTTCTGCCCGGCAGGGCGGTCTTGTGCTCGGCGTCGTGGATCGTGCGCCGCGGTGCGCCGGCGGCTGCCCCATCGGCCGGCGCCGGTACGGGGGCGGCGCCGGCGACCGTGGTCAGGCGGCGGGCGGTGCGGTTGGCGGCGTCCGTGACGAGGGTGCGGCGGGCGGCCGCGGCGATCAGCGGGTCGGCGGCGCGGGACAGCCGGTCCAGCAGGTGCGGCGGGACGACGGAGCAGAACGCCGGCGAGCAGGGTGCGGAGGACGGGCGGGGTGCGGAGGTGCGCGTGGCAGGTGCGGTGGTCATGTTCCGCAATGTCGCAGTCGGTAACGCGGCTGTCACGAGGAGCAACGGCGATTCCTGAAAAGGAGTGATTCCTCATGATCTCGTGATTACGGCACGGAATCCCGCATACTGAAACGGACCCTCCGCCCACCGTGGCCCTCGGCTAGGCTGCTTCGCATCATGCGTTTCGGGCTGCTTCTCCTTAGCTGCCGCGGCGAGGGCCTGTAGTCGTAGGCCGACCCCCTCCCCGCGGAGTCTGGTGCTGCGTTCGACCCTGTCGGCCTCCCCCATAGCCCTTCGGACATGGGGGACCCCCAGATCAGGACATCCCAGGAGCCCTACGCAATGTCTCAGTCCCAGTGGATCGGCCGTCCCACGCCCATCACCAACGCGACGCACACCCAGAAGGCGTCCGGGATGCCCATCCACAAGTACCGCCCGTACGACGCCGTCGACATCCCCGACCGCACCTGGCCGGACCAGCGCATCACCAAGGCACCGCGCTGGCTGTCGACCGACCTGCGGGACGGCAACCAGGCGCTGATCGACCCGATGTCCCCCGCCCGCAAGCGCGAGATGTTCGACCTGCTCGTACGCATGGGCTACAAGGAGATCGAGGTCGGCTTCCCGTCCTCCGGCGAGACCGACTTCGCGTTCGTACGCTCCATCATCGAAGAGGGCGCGATCCCCGAGGACGTGACGATCTCCGTCCTGACGCAGGCGCGCGAGGACCTGATCGAGCGGACCGTCGAGTCGCTGCGCGGCGCGCACCGCGCCACCGTGCACCTGTACAACGCCACCGCGCCCGTCTTCCGCCGGGTCGTCTTCCGCGGCTCCAAGGACGACGTCAAGCGGATCGCGGTCGACGGCACCCGTCTGGTGATGGAGTACGCCGACAAGATCCTGGGCGACGAGACCACCTTCGGCTACCAGTACAGCCCCGAGATCTTCACCGACACCGAGCTGGACTTCGCGCTGGAGGTCTGCGAGGGGGTCATGGACGTCTGGCAGCCCGAGGAGGGCCGCGAGATCATCCTGAACCTGCCCGCCACGGTGGAGCGCTCCACGCCCTCCACGCACGCGGACCGGTTCGAGTGGATGTCGCGCAACCTGTCGCGCCGCGAGTTCGTCTGCCTCTCCGTCCACCCGCACAACGACCGCGGTACGGCGGTGGCGGCGGCCGAGCTGGCCATCATGGCGGGTGCCGACCGCATCGAGGGCTGCCTGTTCGGGCAGGGCGAGCGCACCGGCAACGTCGACCTGGTCACCCTGGGCATGAACCTGTTCTCGCAGGGTGTCGACCCGCAGATCGACTTCTCGCAGATCGACGAGGTGCGCCGCACCTCCGAGTACTGCAACCAGATGGAGGTCCACCCCCGCCACCCCTACGCGGGCGACCTGGTCTACACCGCCTTCTCCGGCTCCCACCAGGACGCCATCAAGAAGGGCTTCGACGCGATGGAGGCCACCGCCGCCGCGGCCGGCAAGACCGTCGACGAGATCGAGTGGGCCGTGCCGTACCTGCCGATCGACCCCAAGGACGTCGGCCGGTCGTACGAGGCGGTCATCCGCGTCAACTCGCAGTCCGGCAAGGGCGGCATCGCGTACGTCCTGAAGAACGACCACAAGCTGGACCTGCCGCGCCGCATGCAGATCGAGTTCTCGAAGATCATCCAGGCGAAGACCGACGCCGAGGGCGGCGAGGTCACGCCGAAGGACATCTGGGCCGTCTTCCAGGACGAGTACCTGCCCCACCCGGACGACGCCGCGGCGCGCTGGGGCCGCATCCAGCTGCGTTCCGGCCAGACCACGACCGACAAGGACGGCACGGACACGCTGACCGTCGAGGCGGTCGTCGACGGCCAGGACGTCGTCCTGACCGGTTCCGGCAACGGTCCGATCTCGGCCTTCTTCGACGCGCTCCAGTCGATCGGCATCGACGTACGCCTGCTGGACTACCAGGAGCACACGATGAGCGAGGGCGCCTCCGCGCAGGCCGCCTCGTACATCGAATGCGCCATTGACGGCAAGGTCCTGTGGGGTATCGGCATCGACGCCAACACCACCCGCGCCTCGCTGAAGGCGGTCATCTCCGCTGTGAACCGCGCCGCGCGCTGATCTCCGTACGCCGAACCCCGCCCGCCGCCCGCGGGCGGGGTTCGGCCATGTCCGGTGGCGTTCTCTGGACGAGGTGCTGACGCGGCATCACCGATGTGGCTAACATCACGCCCACGCGGCAAGGTGGCCGAGGCTAGATGGAGGTGCGACGTGCTGCCAGCACGAGGATCACGCGGCCGGAAATTGCGCATCTGCTCCATCTCCACCACGTGGAACACCGTGGGCGACGGCGAGTTCTTCTGCCCCGGCTGCGGCGGCGACCGCAACTACCGGCGCCGCACCGGCCGCCGCCGGTTCACTCTTTTCGGTGTCCCGCTGCTGCCGCGGGGCCTCGCCGGGCCCGTCGTCGAATGCGCGGCCTGCCACGCGCACTTCGGCATGGACGCCCTCGATCACCCGACCACCGCCCGCTTCTCGGCGATGCTGCGCGACGCCGTCCACACCGTCGCCCTCGCCGTCCTCGCGGCGGGCGGCGCCTCGTCCCGCACGGTCCTCCAGACCGCCGTCACCACGGTCCGCGCGGCCGGGTACGAGGACTGCACCGCCGACAGCCTCGCCTCGCTCATCGAGGCCCTCGAAGCCGACACGGGCCGCTTCGTCACCGACACCGACGGGCCCTGCGGCGCCGCGCTCGCCATCGAACTCCACGAGGCGCTGGAACCGCTCACCCCGCACCTCGCCCCGGCGGGCCGCGAGTCGATCCTCCTCCAGGGCGCGCGGATCGCACTCGCGGACGGCGCGTACACCCAGGCCGAGCGCGAGGTCCTGACGACCGTGGGCAACGCGCTGCGGCTCTGCGCGGACGACACCGTCCGCCTGATGGAGGCGGCGCGCGCGCCGTTCTAGCCACACGTTGTGGGCAGCGCCCCGAGTCGGAGGATCAGGCCGTGCCGACAAGGGAGTTGACGCCTTAAGGTGATCATCATGCCTTCGGTTCTCCGGCGCACGGCCGCGCTCGCCGTCCTTGTCGCGCTGCTCCCCGCCGCCCTGTCGGGATGCACGCCCGACCAGGGACCCCGGCCGTCCGCGGGGGCTGGAGAGGGGAAACCGCCTGCGGGGCAGCCGAAGGGACTCGGCGACATCATCGTCGCGGGCCGGGCCGTCACGGGGGCGGAGCCGACCGGCGTGGAGAAGGCGCCCCAGCAGCGCACGTACACGGACGGGGAGCTGTACGCCGCCGTCACCGGGTACCGGTCGATGGCCTACGGGGCCAACGGCCTAGAGATGATCTACGAGGACGTCCTCGGACCGGCCGCCCGTCACGGTGGGCGCGCGCCCGGCGATGTGGTGACGACCATCGATCCGGCGCTGCAGAAGGCCGCCGCCGACGGGCTGAGCGGGCGCAAGGGCGCCGCGGTCGCGCTGGACGTGGAGAGCGGCCGGATCGAGGCCCTGGTGAGTGCTCCGTCGTTCGATCCGGCCGCCTTCAGCGGCGCGATGCCCGAGGACGCCGAGGCGTGGCAGGAGCTGCACGGCGACGAGGGCCGTCCCCTGCTGAACCGCGCGCTGCGGCAGGCGGTGGCACCGGGCGACATCTTCCACCTCGTCGTCGCGGCGGCTGCCGTCGAGCAGGGCCTCTACCGCTCCGTGGACACCCCGACCCGCAGCCCGCTCGCCGCCGGGGTCCCCGCCCGCTGCGAGAACGCGTCCCTGCGGACCGCCCTGCGCTTCTCCTGCGACAACGTCTTCGGCGGCGTCGCGACCGACCTGGGCGAGGACGCCCTGGCCCAGACCGCCGAGGCGTTCGGCTTCAACGACGACCGGCTCGACGTGCCCGTGCGCGCCGTCGAGAGCACCTATCCGCGCGGTGGGGACGGTGCGGCGAACCTCGCCGAGACCGGCAACGGACTCGGCGGAGTGACCGCCACGCCCGTCCAGATGGCGAGGGTCATGGCCGTCCTCGCCGGCGGAGGCGGGTACGTCCGTCCGACGGTGGTCGACCACGTGGTCCGGGCGGGCGGAAGCACTCAGCGGCCCGCCACCGGTGACGCCCCGGGCCGGGTCCTCGCGCCGGCGACCGCCGATCAGCTGCGGTCGGCCCTCGGACCCTCGGCGTCCCGGACGGCGTGGGTGGCGCCACCGGCACCGGCAGCGGAGGACGGCGACGGAGCGGCCGCCTGGTCGGTGTCGTACGCCCGCGCCGGTGACGGCAGGCTCCTGGCGATCGCCGTGTGCGTCAGGGGGGCCGGCGGCACGACACCGGCTGTGCGCGTTGCCGAGGGGATCAGCCGGGCTGTCGCGGCGCGCACGGGTTCCTGAGGTCCGGCACCCGCGCACCGGAGCCGGTTCCGGCGTGTCGCCCCGCTGCCGGACACGGGGCTGACAGACGCTGGACGGATGCTGCTACTGGGACGGTCGCAGGTCGAGGCGTTGCTCGACATGGACGCGCTGATCGACGGGCTCGGTCCGGCGATGGTCGACCTCAGCGAGGGGCGGGCCTCGGTGCCCGACCGGGTGGCGGCCGTCGTGTCCGAGCAGGACGCCTTCCTCGCCGCCATGCCGGGGTACGTGCCGGCGGCAGCGGTGCTGCTGAGCAAGCTGGTGTCGGTGTTCCCGCACAACGCAGGGAAGGCCGCCAAGCCGGGCAAGGACGGCAGGGCCGGCAGGGCCGGTGTGACCGGTGCGGCCGGGCAGCCGTTGCCGACGCACCAGGCGCTGATCGTGGTGTTCGACCCGAAGACCGGTGAGCCGACCGCGCTGCTGGACGGGACCGCCATCACCGCCGCCCGCACGGCCGCCGGGTCGGCGCTGTCGGTGCGGCTGCTGGCGCGGGAGGACGCGGCGGTCCTCGCGCTCCTCGGCACCGGAGTGCAGGCGCGTACCCACGCCCGGGCGATGTGCAGGGTGCGGCCCGTCCGGGAGATCCGGGTGGCCGGGCGGGACGCGGTACGGGCCGGGGTGCTGGCCGAGGAGCTGTCGGCGGAGCTCGGCGTGGACGCGGTGGCGGCGCCCCACTACGCCGCCGCGCTCGACGGCGCGGACCTCGTCGTCGCCGCCACCCATCCCGTCGACCCGGTGGTACGCCGGGCCTGGCTCACCCCCGGCGTGCACATCGCGTCCGTCGGCTTCAGCCGGGCCGGCCGCGAGGTCGACGACGCCACCGTCGCCGACGCGCTCGTCTGCGTGGAGTCCCGGCGGGCCGCGCTGGCGCCCTTCCCCGCCGGGAGCAACGACCTGCTCTACCCGATCCGGGACGGCGTCATCACCCCGGACCACATCCACGCCGAGCTTGGCGAGCTGGTCGCGGGCAGCAGGCCGGGACGCACCTCGGCCGACCAGATCACCCTCTACAAGTCCGTCGGCGTCGCCGTCCAGGACGCGGTGGCCGCGGCGCTCGTGGTGCGCGCGGCGCGGGAGCGGTCGGTCGGGGAGCGGATCGACCTGGGCTGACGGCGGTCGCCTGGCCGTCACCCGGCCGTCGCATGACCGGTCGCTTGGCCGGTTTTCGTCGTTGCGACGGGTGAATGCGTGCCGGTACGTTGACGCGGTGACTGCCGGGTCGGCCTTGGGCCACACACGAGTAGGGCACCCGGCCTCGGCGTGACGCCGGGGCGGGCCAGAGCCCCGCCTTCTTCTGTTTTCTCTCCGCGTACGCGCGAACGAGCTTTCCGCGTACGAGCAGTCCTTCACCCTGGAGCAGAAAGCAGAGAATTGCCCAACGATTTCAATCAGACGGTCATCGACGAGTTCCGCGCCCACCAAGGCCGCGTCGGCGGGATGTTCGAGGGAGCCCGGCTCCTCCTCCTGACCACGACCGGTGCCCGGTCCGGCAGGCCCCACACCACCCCCGTCGGCTACTACCCCGACGGCGACGGCCGTGTCCTGGTCATCGCCTCGGCCGGCGGCGCGCCCAGGCATCCCGCCTGGTACCACAACCTCCTGGCCAACCCCCGTGTGACCGTCGAGAGCGGCGCCTTCACGTACGAGGCCGACGCCACCGTCCTGACGGGCGACGCACGCGACCGCGCCTTCGCCCGTGCCGTCGAGGCCGACTCCGGGTGGGCCGACTACCAGGCCAGGACGGCCCGCGTCATTCCCGTGGTCGCCCTCACCGAGGTCCCCGGCCCGCCGAACATCAACGCGAAGTCCTTCGGGGAGGCCATCAAGGTCGTCCACGACGCGTTCCGGCGGGAACTGGGCCTCATCCGCAAGGAGATAGCGGAATCCGGGACCGCCGGAGGCCTCGGCACCCAGCTGCGCGTCAACTGCCTCACCGTCTGCCAGGGCCTGCACAACCACCACACCGGGGAGGACGCGATGCTCTTCCCGATGCTCGCCGACCGCCATCCCGGCCTCGCCCCGGTGATGGACCGGCTGAAGCGGGAGCACGAGCGGATAGCCGCCCTGCTCGGCGCGTTGCGGGACGTCGTCTCCGACGAGGGGGCGGACGGCCCGCAGGTGCTCGCGGAGGTCGAGCGGCTCACCGACGAACTGGAGGAGCACCTCCGGTACGAGGAGGAGCAGCTGATTCCGCTGCTGGAGGCGTGAACACGCCGGTGGCCCGGGTCCGCGCGGACCCGGACCACCGGCGTACGCCTGCAAGCTGTACGGCTAAGGGCCGTACGCCTACTGCTCGGCGCTCGCGCGCAGCATGCCCTCGCGCTCGACGATCTTCACGCGCTCGCGGCCCTCGGCCTCGCCCAGCGCGCGCTCGGCGGCGTCCAGCCGGTACCAGCCCTCCCACGTCGTGTACTCGACGCCCTTGCCGCGCAGGAAGTCGACGACGGCGTCCTCGCCCGGCGCCTCCGGCGTGAGCAGGCGGCCCTCGCGGTGGTCCTCCAGGAGGTGGGAGACCGTCTCGTTGGCGTCACCCTTGGTGTGGCCGATGAGGCCGATGGGTCCGCGGCGGATCCAGCCGGTGACGTACGTCGACGGCATCGGCTCGTCGCCCTGCATCACGCGGCCGCCCTCGTCCGGGACGGTGCCGGAGACGGCGTCCCACGGCAGCTTGGGCAGTTCGTCGGAGAGGTAGCCGACCGCGCGGTAGACCGCCTGGACGTCCCAGGTGGTGAACTCGCCCGTGCCCTTCACATTGCCCGTGCCGTCCAGCTCGGTGCGCTCGGTGCGCAGGCCGGTGACCCTGCCGTCCTCGCCGACGATCTCGGTCGGCGACTCGAAGAAGTGCAGGAACAGCTTGTGCGGCCGGTCGCCGATGTCGCGGATCGCCCAGTTCTCCAGCGTCTTGGCGACCATGTCGACCTGCTTGTTGGAGCGCCGCGCCTCGATCGAGCCGCCGTCGTAGTCGATGTCCTCGGGGTTGACGATGACCTCGATGTTCGGGGAGTGGTCCAGCTCGCGCAGCTCCATCGGGCTGAACTTCGCCTGCGCCGGGCCGCGCCGCCCGAAGACGTGGATCTCCTTGGCGCGGTTCGCCTTGAGGCCGTCGTAGACGTTCGGCGGGATCTCGGTCGGGAGCAGCTCGTCGGCGGTCTTGGCGAGGATGCGGGCCACGTCCAGCGCCACGTTGCCCACGCCGAGGACCGCGACCTTCTCGGCCTCCAGCGGCCAGGTGCGCGGTACGTCCGGGTGCCCGTCGTACCAGGAGACGAAGTCGGCGGCGCCGTACGAGCCGTCGAGGTCGATGCCCGGGATCCTCAGCTCCCGGTCCGCCGTCGCGCCCGTCGAGAAGATCACCGCGTCGTAGAAGGCGCGCAGGTCGTCGAGGGTGATGTCGGAGGGGTAGTCGACATTGCCGAAGAGACGTATCTGCGGCTTGTCGAGCACCTGGTGGAGGGCGGTGATGATGCCCTTGATCCGCGGGTGGTCCGGGGCCACGCCGTACCGGATCAGGCCGAACGGCGCGGGCATCCGCTCGAAGAGGTCGATGGAGACGCCCGGGTCGGTGGCGGCCTCGGACTTCAGCAGCGCGTCCGCGGCGTAGATACCGGCGGGGCCGGCGCCGACGATCGCGACCCGCAGGGGGCGGGGCATGAGGATTCCCTTCGAGCGGTGGGTGGTCTGAGCTGTGGCTGCGACACCACTGCTCACCGCACTCTAAGTAAGGCTCACCTCACCTCGGTACCCGCCCCCCGCCTATGACCCCATAAGCCGGGCTTATGGGGACTCTCGCCTTCGTGCATGGTTCGCGCCAGGCTGGAGGTATGAACGGTGGAGCCGGCTGGGGCGCCAGGCTGATGAACAGCTCCATCACCGGCATGGCCCCGTGGATGCTCTTCTCGCTGCTGAGCGGTCCCGGCCGGTACGGACTGGCCGCCGCGCTCGCCGCCGCGGTGGCCCTCGCGCTCGTCCTCGTACGGGAACGGCCCGCGTTCCTCGAAGTGGCCGGCCTCGTCCTCTTCGCCGCCCTCACCGTCATCGGCCTGATCGTCCTGCCGCCCACGCTGCACTGGCTGGAGACGTACGCGGACGAGCTCGCCGACCTCACCCTCGTCGCCCTCGCGGCCGGCTCCCTCGCGGTGCGGGCGCCGCTGACGACTCCGTACGCGCGCAGGAAAGTGCCCCGGGAGTTCTGGCGCACCCCGGACTTCCTGCGCACCAACGTCGCCATCACGGCGGCGTGGGGCCTCGCCTTCCTGGCCGCGGCCCTCGCGGGCGGGGTCGGCGACCTGCTGCTGCGCAACCCCGAGAACCTGTGGACCGGCTGGATCGTCCAGGTCTCGGCGCTCGTCACCGCCGCGCGCTTCACGGAGTGGTACCCCGCCCTGGTGCGCGCCCGCCTCGCCCCCGGCACCGAGCCGAGGCCGCGCGTGTCCAGCCTCCTGATGCCCTTCGTGGGGCTGCTGATCCCGATGGGCGTCCTCGTCCTGGTCTTCGGCGCGGCGCCGAGGTGGTTCGCGATCGCGCTGATGGTGATCGGGGTGGTGCTGGCGCGGGTGCTGAGGACGGAGGTCGCGCTCGAGGAGCGGGAGGGCGAGCGGCACGAGCTGAAGTAGGGCACGGCTGCCCGGGCAGCCGGCCCGGCGGCCCGCCCGGCGGCCCGGTCAGGCCGAGAGTGCCTCGTGCCGGCCGCCCTCGCCCTGGTCGTCGGGCGCGCACGCCACCGCCAGCTCGTCCAGGGACAGCCCCAGCGCGCCCGCCAGTGCCGCCACCGTGAAGAACGCGGGCGTCGGCGCCCGGCCCGTCTCGATCTTCCGCAGCGTCTCCGCGGACACCCCGGCCGCCGCCGCGACCTCCACCATGCTGCGCTCGCCGCGCGCCTCGCGCAGCAGCGCGCCGAACCGCTCTCCGCGCTGCCGTTCCCACGGGGTCAAAGGAGTTCTCACCATGTCCGTGATACTAATACCGGTATAACAATTGGAAGGGGAGGCACCGGAACATGGTGGAGATCAAGAGCGACGCGGCCCTGGACGTGATGCGGGAGGCCGGGCGGGTCGTGGCGCACGCCCTCGCCGCCGTACGGGAAGCGGCGGGCATCGGCGTGTCGCTGCGGGAACTGGACGAGGCGGCCCGCGCGGTCCTCGACAAGGCGGGCGCCCGCTCGCCCTTCCTCGGTTACCAGCCGTCCTTCGCCCCCACGCCGTTCCCGGCGGTCATCTGCACGTCGGTCAACGACGCCGTCGTCCACGGCGTACCCACCGACTACCGCCTGCGCGACGGCGACCTCGTCAGCGTCGACTGCGGCGCGGTCCTCGACGGCTGGGCCGGCGACGCCGCGATCAGCTTCACCGTCGGCACGCCCCGCCCCGCCGACCTGGACCTGATCGACGCCACCCGGCGCGCCCTCGACGCCGGCATCGCCGCGGCCGTCCCGGGCAACCGCGTCGGCGACATCGGCCACGCCATCGGCGCCGTCGCCCGCGCGGCCCGCTGCGGCATGCCCGCGGACTTCGGCGGCCACGGCATCGGCCGCACCATGCACGAGGACCCGCACGTCCCCAACCGGGGCCGCCCGGGCCGCGGCTTCCCGCTGCGCCACGGCCTGGTCCTCGCCATCGAGCCGATGCTCATGGCCGGAGGCAACGACGACTACCGCACCGGCGAGGACGGCTGGACCCTCCACACGACGGACGGCAGCCGCGCCGCGCACATCGAGCACACGGTCGCCATCACGGACGCGGGGCCGCGCATCCTGACCCTCCCCTAGGAAGTGCCCTGGGCCCCGGCGGTCTCCGTACCACCGTCCCAGCGCAGGGACCGCCACACCCCCCGCGCCCCCGACACCGCCGGGCCCGCCCTTCGGGCCTTTGCTCCGGACGCGCATCTGCCGATGTTACGGATGGGCCGTCACCGCGAGGGCAGAAAGCGGGAAATAGACGGGGAAAGGACGGGGTTGGCGATGGATGAAGCGAAGCAGCCGGCGATGGCGGGAACCGAACCCGCCCGGGCCGTGGAGGCGGTGACCGAATTGCGTACCGCACCGGACGGCGCGCCGGTGGACCGCCGTGATGTCGGGGGAAGGGATCCGGGAATGAGCGTGCCCGTGGGGTCGTACGTCGTGGAGATCAGCACGGGGCGTGTGGGCCGCGTGACGGGGCACGAGGGTCCGCACCTCCAGCTGAGACCGTACGGCGGCGGACGCGAGTGGGAGTGTGCCGCGGAGGGGGTGCGGCCCGCGACGGACGCGGAGCGGCTCAGCGCGGCGACGGCGTACGCGAACGCCCGCAGCCGGGGCGAGGTGCCGTGACCCCGGCCACGTGGCCGGGCCCATGAGACCCGGCCTCGGCCCAGGCCCCGGCCCCGGCGCCCCGCCGCGTACGGGACAATGGCCCCATGACCCTGTTCCGCGACGACGGCATCGTGCTGCGCACCCAGAAGCTGGGCGAGGCGGACCGCATCATCACGATCCTCACGCGCGGGCACGGGCGCGTGCGGGCCGTCGCGCGCGGCGTACGGCGGACGAAGTCCAAGTTCGGGGCGCGGCTGGAGCCCTTCAGCCACGTCGACGTGCAGTTCTTCTCGCGGGGCAGCGAGCTCGTGGGGCGCGGGCTGCCGCTGTGTACGCAGAGCGAGACGATCGCCCCGTACGGCAGCGGCATCGTCACCGACTACGCCCGCTACACCGCCGGGACGGCCATGCTGGAGACCGCCGAGCGGTTCACGGACCATGAGGGCGAGCCCGCCGTGCAGCAGTACCTGCTGCTCATCGGCGGGCTGCGGACCCTCGCGCGCGGCGAGCACGCGCCGAACCTGATCCTCGACGCCTTCCTGCTCCGCTCCCTCGCCGTCAACGGCTACGCGCCGTCGTTCGAGGACTGCGCCCGGTGCGGGCTGCCCGGGCCGAACCGATTCTTCTCGGTCGCCGCGGGCGGGGTGATCTGCGGCGACTGCCGGGTCCCCGGCAGCGTCGTACCCTCTGCGGAGGCCGTGGGCCTGCTCAGCGCGCTGCTGACCGGCGACTGGGAGACGGCGGACGCGTGCGAGCCGCGCCACGTCAGGGAGGGGAGCGGACTGGTGTCCGCGTATCTGCACTGGCACCTGGAGCGGGGGCTGCGCTCCCTCCGGTACGTGGAGAAGTGAACAAGAGGAAGTAGGAGATGGAGCGCATGGCACGACGCGGATTCCTGGGCCGGTCCCGCCGCGACTACAAGGACCCCGAGCCGCACCCGTCGGGCGCGCGCCCGCCGAAGTTCCCCGGCGAGCTGGTGCCCAAGCACGTGGCGATCGTCATGGACGGCAACGGCCGCTGGGCGAAGGACCGCGGCCTGCCGCGTACCGAGGGCCACAAGGTCGGTGCCGAGCGCGTGCTGGACGTGCTCCAGGGGGCCATCGAGATGGGCGTCGGCGCCATCTCGCTCTACGCCTTCTCCACCGAGAACTGGAAGCGCTCCCCGGACGAGGTGCGCTTCCTGATGAACTTCAACCGGGACTTCATCCGCAAGACCCGCGACCAGCTCGACGAGCTCGGCATCCGGGTCCGCTGGGTGGGCCGGATGCCGAAGCTGTGGAAGTCGGTGGCCCAGGAGCTCCAGATCGCCCAGGAGCAGACCAAGGACAACGACCGCCTCACGCTGTACTTCTGCATGAACTACGGCGGCCGCGCGGAGATCGCGGACGCGGCGCAGCGGATCGCCGAGGACGTGAAGGCGGGCAGGCTCGACCCGTCGAAGGTCAGCGAGAAGACGATCCAGAAGTACCTGTACTACCCGGACATGCCGGACGTGGACCTGTTCCTGCGGCCCAGCGGCGAGCAGCGCACCTCCAACTACCTGATCTGGCAGAGCGCGTACGCCGAGATGGTCTTCCAGGACGTGCTGTGGCCCGACTTCGACCGCCGCGACCTGTGGCGGGCCTGCCTGGAGTACGCCCAGCGCGACCGCCGCTTCGGCGGGGCCATCCCCAACGAGGAGCTGCTGGCGATGCAGGGCCGGCAGGACGAGGGCGGCGAGCGGGGCCCGCAGGCGTGATCTGGGTGCACAGGCTCGTCGCGGTCGCGCTGTTCCTGTTCGCCCTGCTGGTGATGGCCTTCAGCTTCGCGGGGACCATCGAGATGGAGTCCTTCCCCGGACTGCGGGAGAACCTCACGATCCCCGTGATCGCCGTCGGTGTCTTCGCGGTCGTGGTGGCGGCCGCCGGACTGGTGCTGGCGGGGGTCCGCTCCCGCCTCGCCCAGGCGGCGACCGCCTGCGTGGTCCTGCTGCTGGCGTGGCGGGTGTACACGCTGGGGCCGGTGCTGCACTGCTGGGACCACAACAGCGTGGGGCGCGACGACGACGGTACGTACCGCTGCTACGACCTCTGAACGACGAGGCGGCATGAGTGAAGCCCTTGGCCATGGCCAAGGGCTTCACTCATGTGCGCGGGGTCCGTCAGGCGTCGCCCTTCAGCGACGCCGCGCACTCCGTGCACGTGCCGAAGATCTCCACCGTGTGCGCCACGTTCACGAAGCCGTGCTCCGCCGCGATCGTCTCCGCCCACTGCTCGACCGCCGGGCCCTCGACCTCGACCGCCTTGCCGCAGACGCGGCACACCAGGTGGTGGTGGTGCTCGCCCGAGGAGCAGCGGCGGTAGACGGCCTCGCCGTCGCTGGTGCGCAGCACATCCACCTCCCCCGCGTCGGCGAGCGACTGCAGGGTGCGGTAGACCGTCGTCAGGCCCACGGAGTCGCCGCGGTGCTTGAGCATGTCGTGCAGCTCCTGCGCGCTGCGGAACTCGTCCACCTCGTTCAGCGCCGCCGAAACGGCGGCTCGCTGTCGGGTCGACCGGCCGCGTACGCCGGTAGGTCCAGCCGTCGCCACAGGTGCCTCCTTAGCCTCGGCCCGCTCGGAAATTCGTCCAGTCCGTCGGGCCATTCTGCCAGGCCGTCCCGCGGGGCCCGGCAGACCGTACTCAGCCCTTCGCCGCCTTGACGTCGTCCGCGGGGGCGACGTCGAGGTCGCAGCTCTGCGGCGCGGCGCGCTCCGCCGCCCGGGCGCGGCGCCGGGCCAGCGGGGTGGCCAGGGCGGTCAGGACGACGAACACCGCGATGGCCATCAGCACGATCGTCGCACCCGGCGGCACGTCGTTGTAGTACGTCGTGACCGTGCCGGCCAGCGTCACGCCCGTACCGATGAGCACCGCCACCGCGAACGTCGCACGGAAGCTGCGCGACAGCTGCTGCGCGGCCGCGACCGGGACCACCATCAGCGCGCTGATCAGCAGCAGACCGACGACCCGCATGGCCACCGTCACGGTGACCGCGGCGGTGATCGCGACCAGCAGGTTGAGCGTGCGCACCGGCAGGCCGGTCACGCGCGCGAACTCCTCGTCCTGGCTGATCGCGAAGAGCTGGCGCCGCAGCCCCAGCGTGACCAGCAGCACGAAGGCCGCCAGCACGCACATCGCGACGACGTCCTCGTCCGAGACCGTCGACAGGGAGCCGAAGAGGTACGAGACGAGGTTGGCGTTCGAGCCGGTCGGGGAGAGGTTGATCAGCATGACGCCGCCGGCCATGCCGCCGTAGAAGAGCAGCGCCAGCGCGATGTCGCCGCGCGTGCGCCCGTACGTCCGGATCAGCTCCATCGTCACGGCGCCGGCGACCGCCACCAGCGTGGCCATCCAGACGGGGTTGGCGGACATCAGGAATCCGAGGCCGACGCCCGTCATGGCGACGTGGCCGATGCCGTCGCCCATCAGGGCCTGGCGGCGCTGCACCAGGTGGATGCCGACGGCGGGAGCGGTGATGCCGACCAGGACGGCCGCGAGGAGCGCCCGTTGCATGAAGGTGTCGTGCAAAAGGTCCATGATCAGGTCAGCAGTCCCGTGCGGAGCGGCTCGTGGGCCGCGTGCGGATGTACGTGGTCGTGGCCGGGCAGCGCGTGCTGGCCGACGGCCTCGGGCGGCGGCCCGTCGTGGACCACGCAGCCGTCGCGCAGCACGACCGCGCGGTCGATCAGCGGCTCCAGCGGGCCCAGCTCGTGCAGCACGAGCAGGACGGTCGTGCCGCCCGCGACCTGCTCGCGCAGGGTCGAGGCGAGCACCTCCTGACTGGCCAGGTCGACGCCCGCCATGGGCTCGTCCATGATCAGCAGGTCGGGTTCGGAGGCGAGCGCCCGGGCGATCAGCACCCGCTGGTGCTGGCCCCCGGACAGGCCGCCGACGGAGTCCTTGGCGCGGTCGGCGAGCCCCACGAGCGCGATGGCCCGCTCCACGGCCGCCTTGTCGGCCCTGGACGGCCACTTCAGCCTCGTACGCGACAGGCGGCCGGAGGAGACCACCTCGCGGACGGTCGCCGGCACCCCGCTCGCGGCGGTCGTGCGCTGCGGTACGTAACCGACGCGCGCCCAGTCGCGGAAGCGCTTCAGCTCCGTACCGAAGAGGGCGACGGACCCGCCGGTGAGCGGGACCTGGCCGATCACCGAGCGGACGGCGGTCGACTTGCCCGAGCCGTTCGCGCCGAGCAGGGCGACGACCTCACCGCGGTGCACGGTGAGGTCGATGCCGCGCAGCACGGGGCGGGCGCCCAGGGTGGCGGTGGCCTCGCGGACGGATATGACGGGCTCGCTGCTCACGTCGCTGCCTCCGTTGCGTGCTTGACGTGCGGGGGATGTCACTTGGCGCCGAGGGCCTTCTTCAGCGCCGCGAGGTTGGACTCCATCACCTCGATGTAGTCAGCGCCCTTGGACTTGTCCGTGATTCCCTCCAGCGGGTCCAGGACGTCCGTCTTCAGGCCGGCGTCCTTCGCGAGGGTCTTCGCGGTCTTGTCGCTGGCGAGCGTCTCGAAGAAGACGGTCGTGACCTTCTCCTCCTTCGCGACGTCGCGCAGCTCCTTGATCCGGGCGGGGCTCGGCTCGGACTCGGGGTCCACGCCGGAGATGCCCTCCTGGTCCAGCTTGTAGCGCTCGGCGAGGTAGCCGAAGGCGGAGTGGGTGGTGATGAAGGTGCGGGTGGAGGTGTTCTTCAGGCCCTGGTCGAACTTCGCGTGGAGGGCGTCGAGCTTCTTCACCAGCTCCGCGGTGTTCTTCTTGTAGTCGGCGGCGTGGTCCGGGTCGGCCTTCTCCAGGGAGGCGCCGACGCCCTTGGCGACCTCGGCGTACTTCACCGGGTCCAGCCAGATGTGCGGGTCGGCGCCCGCTTCCTTTTCGCCGTGGCCCTCTTCGTGACCCTCTTCCGCGTGGCCCTCTTCGTGGCCGTGGTCGTGGCCGCCGGTCTCGGTGCCGTGCGGCTCCAGCTTGGTGAGGGTCGCGGCGTCCACCGTGTTCTTGACGCCCGCCTGCTGGATCGCCTCGTCGACGGCGGGCTGGATGCCCTTGAGGTAGAGGACGTAGTCCGCCTGACCCAGCTCGCGGACCTGGCTCGCCTTGAGCTCCAGGTCGTGCGGCTCGACACCCGGCTTGGTGAGCGTGTTGACGGTGACGTGGTCGCCGCCTATCTGCTCGGCCAGGAACTGCATGGGGTAGAAGGACGCCACCACGTCCAGCTTGCCGCCGTTCCCCTTGCCGCCGGCGCCGGACGCGTCCGAACAGGCGGAGAGCGTGACCAGGCCGAGGATCACGGCTCCGGTGACGGCGGTGGTGGGTATGAGGCGGCGTCGTACGTTCATGGGATTCATTTTCATCAAAAGTGGAAACGATTGTCAACAAACGTGGTATGTGGCCCAGCCCACCCCCGATTTGATCCAGAGCCCCCGCGCGCCGCTAATCTGAAGCATTCGCCGTTCCTCATCGTCGTACTGAAGAGAGCACCGTGGCCGCCGACAAGATCGACACCATCGTCAGCCTGAGCAAGCGCCGTGGCTTCGTCTACCCCTGCAGCGAGATCTACGGCGGACAGCGCGCCGCCTGGGACTACGGGCCGCTGGGTGTCGAGCTGAAGG
Source organism: Streptomyces sp. NPDC093546 (assembly GCF_044765045.1). Taxonomy (NCBI): domain Bacteria; kingdom Bacillati; phylum Actinomycetota; class Actinomycetes; order Kitasatosporales; family Streptomycetaceae; genus Streptomyces; species Streptomyces sp. NPDC093546. Next base: position 416,183 of record NZ_JBIWJG010000005.1, read on the forward strand.
AGAACATCAAGCGCCAGTGGTGGCGTTACATGGTCACCTCGCGTGAGGACGTCGTCGGTCTCGACTCGTCGGTGATCCTCGCCCCCGAGGTCTGGGAGGCCTCCGGCCACGTCGCCACCTTCACCGACCCGCTCACCGAGTGCACCTCCTGCCACAAGCGCTTCCGCGCGGACCACCTGGAGGAGGCGTACGAGGCGAAGCACGGCCGCCTCCCCGAGAACGGCCTCGCCGACCTCAACTGCCCCAACTGCGGCAACAAGGGCACCTTCACCGAGCCCAAGCAGTTCTCCGGCCTGCTCTCCACGCACCTCGGCCCGACCCAGGACTCCGGCTCCGTCGCCTACCTGCGCCCCGAGACCGCCCAGGGCATCTTCACCAACTTCGCGCAGGTGCAGCAGACCTCGCGCAAGAAGCCGCCGTTCGGCATCGCGCAGATGGGCAAGTCCTTCCGGAACGAGATCACTCCGGGCAACTTCATCTTCCGCACCCGCGAGTTCGAGCAGATGGAGATGGAGTTCTTCGTCAAGCCGGGCGAGGACGAGCAGTGGCAGGAATACTGGATGGAGCAGCGCTGGAACTGGTACACGGGCCTGGGTCTCCGTGAGGAGAACATGCGCTGGTACGAGCACCCCAAGGAGAAGCTCTCCCACTACTCCAAGCGCACCGCCGACATCGAGTACCGCTTCCAGTTCGGCGGCAACGAGTGGGGTGAGCTCGAGGGCGTCGCCAACCGCACCGACTACGACCTGAGCGCCCACTCCAAGGCCTCCGGCCAGGACCTGTCGTTCTTCGACCAGGAGGCCGGCGAGCGCTGGACGCCGTACGTCATCGAGCCCGCCGCCGGTGTCGGCCGCACGATGCTGGCGTTCCTCCTCGACGCGTACAACGAGGACGAGGCCCCGAACGCCAAGGGCGTCATGGAGAAGCGCACCGTCATGCGCCTCGACCCGCGCATCGCGCCGGTCAAGGTCGCGGTGCTGCCGCTCTCCCGCAACCCGCAGCTGTCGCCGAAGGCCAAGGGCCTCGCCACCGACCTGCGCCAGAACTGGAACATCGAGTTCGACGACGCGGGCGCCATCGGCCGCCGCTACCGCCGCCAGGACGAGATCGGCACGCCGTTCTGCGTCACCGTCGACTTCGACACCCTCGACGACAACGCGGTGACCGTGCGCGAGCGCGACACCATGAAGCAGGAGCGCGTCTCCCTGGACCAGATCCAGGGCTACCTCGCGAGCCGCCTCATCGGCTGCTGACGCACGCGTCGCACCGCGCTGCGGGCGCCCGCTCCCTCACGGGGGCGGGCGCCCGTTTCGTACGCGCCCGTCGGCCGGTTGAGGAGGGCGGGGGCCGGGCCGTGGGGGGATCTTGGCGTCACCTAAGCTCGGGACACAGGCAGGGCTGGGCAGGGGGGAGCGGTACACGTGACCAACATTCCGGAGACCGGGCGCACTCCGCGCGTGCGGATACGACTCGTCGTCCTCCAGGTGCTGGTGTTCTCCCTGCTGCTGACCCTCGGCGGCCGCCTCTGGTACATGCAGATCCGCAACGGCCAGGAGTACGCCGAGGAGGCGTCCCGCAACCGCGTGCAGCAGGTCGTCCAGCCGGCCGTGCGCGGCTCGATACTCGACGCCCGGGGCGTACCGCTCGCCGACAACGAGACGCGTCTGGTCGTGTCGGCCTCCCGTACCGAGCTGATGAAGATGAAGGACGACGGCAAGGGCGTCCTCACGCGGCTCGCGGGCGTGCTCGGCCTGGCGCCGAAGGAGGTCATGGACAAGGTCCGCCTCTGCGACGCCGACACCCCGCAGCCCTGCTGGAACGGCTCGCCGTACCAGCCGATCCCCGTCACCGACGAGGCAACCCCCAAGCAGGCCCTCCAGATCCGCGAGCGCGCCGAGGACTTCCCCGGCATCACCGCGGAGCCCACCGCCGTACGCCGCTACACCGCGCCCGGCGGCGCGCGCACCGCGCAGGTCCTCGGCTACCTCTCGCCCGTCACGGACCAGGAGATCGAGAAGGCGAAGCACAGCGACTCGCCGTTCCTCCGCTCCGACCAGGTCGGCCGCTCCGGCCTGGAGCGCACGTACGACAAGGAGCTGCGCGGCAAGGCCGGCATCACGCGGTACGAGGTCGACCACCTCGGACGGGTCCTCGGTGAGGCCCGGCGCGACCCGGCCCGGCCCGGCTCCAACGTCGTCACCTCCATCGACGCGCGCGTGCAGGCGGTCGCCGAGTACGAGCTCAACGAGGCGATGAAGGCCGCCCGCAAGGAGTTCGACCGCAACACGAAGCGGAAGTACGAGGCCGACTCCGGCGCCGTCGTGGTCATGGAGGCCAAGACCGGCCGCATCGTGGCCATGGCCTCGCTGCCGGACTACGACCCCAACGCCTGGGTCGGCGGCATATCCGCCAAGGACTACGCCAAGCTCACCGGCGAGAAGTCCAACTTCCCGCTGCTCAACCGGGCCATCCAGGGCCAGTCGGCGCCCGGCTCCATCTTCAAGGTCATCCCGACCACCGCCGCCGTCAACGCCGGATACCGGTTCAACGGCCGCTACGACTGCTCCAGCTCGTACTCCATCGGCGACCGGTCCTTCTCGAACTTCGAGTCGAAGGGCTACGGCATGATCGACCTCGGCCGCGCCCTCGAGGTCTCCTGCGACACCGTGTACTACCGGCTGGCGCACGAGGAGTGGCGCAAGGACGGCGGCACCAAGCCGAAGAAGAACGCCAAGGACGTCTTCTACACCACCGCCCGCCAGTTCGGGCTGGGGAAGGAGACCGGCATCGACCTGCCCAACGAGGTCAAGGGCCGGGTCCCCGACCGCCGGTGGAAGCAGGACTACTGGGAGGCCAACAAGGACGCCTGGTGCGAGCAGGGCAAGAAGAACGGCTCGTACACGGAGCGGATCGCGTACGAGAACTGCGTCTCCTTCAAGGACCTGCGCGCCGGTGACTCCGTGAACTACTCCATCGGACAGGGCGACACGCTCGTCACGCCGATCCAGATGGCCACCATTTACGCCGCGCTCTCCAACGGCGGCACGCTCTACACCCCGAGCGTCGGCAAGGCGGTCGTCAGCCCCGACGGCCGCACGGTCGACGAGATCAAGCCCAAGGCGCGCGGCAAGCTCCCGGTCGACAGGAAGCTGCTGGAGCAGATGGGCGACGCCCTCGCCGGGGTCGCCACGCGCGGCACCGCCGCCTGGCGGTTCGGCGGCTGGCCGCAGGACAAGATCCCGATGCACGCCAAGACCGGCACGGCCGAGGTCTACGGCAAGCAGACGACGTCGTGGTTCGCCACGTACACCAAGGACTACGCGATCGTCATGACGATCGCACAGGGCGGTACGGGATCCGGGGCCTCGGGCCCGGCCGTGCGCAACATCTACGACGCGCTGTACGGCCTGGACAAGCAGGGCAACCAGGACCTCACGCGCGCGCTGCTGCCCCAGCCGCAGACGGCGCTGCCCAAGATCCAGCCCGACGGCACGATCGACGCGCCGCCCGTCCAGCCGTACAAGCCGGGACGCCCGTCGGGGGCGGTGGCCAAGCCGAAAAGCTGATGCGAGGCGGGGCGGCGGCGGTTAACGTCGACGGCATGTGGCTCTTCCAGATCTACGAGTGAGATCCCCCCAGGTACGACGTTCCGATCACTTCTCACCCCATTGGGAGACACCGTGGCCAAGAGCCGTAACAACCTTCTCGGGGTCGGCGGACAGCGCAAGAAGCTGTCCCGCGCCGACCAGCAGGGCTCCGCGCCGGCGCGCGCCGCCGACCGCAGGGCGGCCGCCGACCAGAAGCAGGAGCTGCTGCGCAAGATGCGCGAGCGGGCGGAAGGCAAGCAGCAGGAGAGCTGACGCCGCGCGTACGGGACTGCGCGTACGGGGGACGGAAGGGCTCGGGCGGATCGCCCGGGCCCTTCGGCGTGCCGCCTCCAGGATGTGCCGCGCGTCACGGGGGCGCCGGGCGTCAGGCGGGGTGTGCGTGCGCGTGGGTGACAATGGGGGGCATGACCGCGTTCAGTCCTCTCTCCATCGGGCCGCACGTCGTGCAGCCGCCGGTGGTGCTCGCGCCGATGGCCGGCATCACGAATGCTCCGTTCCGCACCCTGTGCCGCGAGTTCAGCGGCGGGAAGGGGCTGTTCGTGAGCGAGATGATCACCACGCGGGCGCTGGTCGAGCGCAACGAGAAGACCATGCAGCTGATCCACTTCGACGAGAGCGAGACGCCTCGGTCGATCCAGCTGTACGGGGTCGACCCGGTGACGGTCGGCAAGGCGGTCCGGATGATCGTCGACGAGGACCTGGCCGACCACATCGACCTGAACTTCGGCTGCCCCGTGCCGAAGGTCACCCGCAAGGGCGGCGGATCCGCCCTGCCCTACAAGCGCCCGCTCCTGCGGGCGATCCTGAACGAGGCCGTCACAGGCGCCGGCGACCTGCCGGTCACCATGAAGATGCGCAAGGGCATCGACGACGACCACATCACGTACCTCGACGCGGGGCGCATAGCCGTCGAGGAGGGCGTGACCGCCATCGCCCTGCACGGCCGCACGGCCGCCCAGCACTACGGCGGCACGGCGGACTGGGACGCCATCGCCCGGCTGAAGGAGCACGTGCCCGAGATCCCCGTGCTGGGCAACGGCGACATCTGGTGCGCCGAGGACGCGAAGCGCATGATGCGCGAGACCGGCTGCGACGGTGTCGTGGTCGGGCGCGGCTGCCTGGGCCGACCGTGGCTCTTCGGCGACCTGGTCAGCGCGTTCGAGGGTACGGGGGAGTCGGCGGCGCCCACGCTGCGCGAGGTCGCGGACGTCATGGTGCGGCACGCGCAGCTGCTGGGGGAGTGGATCGGGGACGAGACGCGGGGTGTCATCGACTTCCGCAAGCACGTGGCCTGGTACCTGAAGGGCTTCGCGGTGGGCTCGGAGATGCGCAAGCGGCTGGCGGTGACGTCGTCGCTGGACGAGCTGCGCGCTCAGCTGGGCGAGCTGGACCTGGAGCAGGGGTGGCCGCTGGGCGCGGACGGGCCGCGTGGGCGGACGTCCGGCAACAACCGGGTCGTCCTGCCGGACGGCTGGCTCAAGGACCCGTACGACTGCTCTGCGGTGGTGGGCGCCGAGGCGGAGCTGGACACGTCGGGGGGCTGAGGGGCTGCTGTCGCGGGTCCGACCGACGGTCCGGATGCTGGAATTTCCGGTGATCGGCGCGCGTGATTCTCGCCACCCCTGATAGGGGTTGCGCTCAGATGAGCGCACGCGAAGCGACTGCACTTTTCAAAGGGTGGCACTCAGTGCCACCCTTCTTCCGTTCAAGAGTTGAACTCACCTGGCCGATGGAGTGCTCACATGAGCGCTCGGGGCCAGCTTTCGGTCAAGTGGCGTTCAGGGAGTGAAGGATTGAACCCCTCGCATGTTACTGATGGGTTACCTGCGATCTGCTGGCGGACGGGTGGTTAAGGCCGTATGACGGGTAAGTAGACGTACCCAGAAGCCTTCGATCTGGGTATGTTCCTCGCCGTCAGGGCAGCCACCGAGTCCTCGAGGAGTCGAGACCCGTGTCGGAAATCAAAGATCAGAAGTTCGTGTACGACTTCACCGAGGGCAACAAGGACCTCAAGGACCTGCTCGGCGGAAAAGGTGCCAACCTCGCCGAGATGACCAACCTGGGTCTCCCCGTCCCTCCGGGCTTCACCATCACCACCGAGGCCTGCAAGGTCTACCTCGAGAGCGGCGACGAGCCGGTCGAGCTGAGGGACGAGGTCACCGCGCACCTCGACGCGCTCGAGAAGAAGATGGGCAAGAAGCTCGGCCAGGCCGACAACCCCCTCCTCGTCTCCGTCCGCTCCGGCGCGAAGTTCTCGATGCCCGGCATGATGGACACCGTCCTCAACATCGGGCTCTCCGACAAGTCCGTCGAGGGCCTCGCCCAGCAGGCCGGCGACGAGCGCTTCGCCTGGGACTCGTACCGCCGCCTGATCCAGATGTTCGGCAAGACCGTCCTCGGCGTGGACGGCGAGCTCTTCGAGGAAGCCCTCGAGGAGGCCAAGGCCGCCAAGAAGGTCACCGTCGACACCGACCTCGACGCGAGCGACCTCAAGAAGCTGGTCAAGCAGTTCAAGAAGATCGTCAAGGCCGAGGCCGGACGCGACTTCCCGCAGGACCCGCGCGAGCAGATGGACCTCGCCATCAAGGCCGTCTTCGACTCCTGGAACGGCGACCGCGCGAAGCTGTACCGCCGCCAGGAGCGCATCCCGCACGACCTCGGCACGGCGGTCAACGTCTGCTCCATGGTCTTCGGCAACCTCGGCCCCGACTCCGGCACCGGTGTCGCCTTCACCCGCGACCCCGCCTCCGGCCACCAGGGCGTCTACGGCGACTACCTCCAGAACGCCCAGGGCGAGGACGTCGTCGCCGGTATCCGCAACACCGTGCCGCTGGCCGACCTCGAGTCGATCGACAAGAAGTCGTACGACCAGCTGATGCAGATCATGGAGACGCTGGAGAACCACTACAAGGATCTCTGCGACATCGAGTTCACCATCGAGCGCGGCCAGCTGTGGATGCTCCAGACCCGCGTCGGCAAGCGCACCGCCGGTGCCGCCTTCCGGATCGCGACCCAGCTCGTCGACCAGGGCCTCATCGACGAGGCCGAGGCGCTCCAGCGCGTCAACGGCGCCCAGCTCGCGCAGCTGATGTTCCCGCGCTTCGACGAGAACGCCGAGGTCCAGCAGGTCGGCCGCGGTATCGCCGCCTCCCCGGGCGCGGCCGTCGGCAAGGCCGTCTTCGACTCGTACACCGCCGTCAAGTGGTCCCGGTCGGGCGAAAAGGTCATCCTGATCCGCCGCGAGACCAACCCGGACGACCTGGACGGCATGATCGCCGCCGAGGGCATCCTCACCTCGCGCGGCGGCAAGACCTCCCACGCGGCCGTCGTCGCGCGCGGCATGGGCAAGACCTGTGTCTGCGGCGCCGAGGAGCTCGAGGTCGACACCAAGCGCCGCCGCATGACCGTGCCCGGCGGGCACGTCGTGGAGGAGGGCGACGTCGTCTCCATCGACGGCTCCACCGGCAAGGTGTACCTCGGCGAGGTCCCGGTCGTGCCGTCGCCGGTCGTCGAGTACTTCGAGGGCCGCATGCACGCGGGCGCCGACGACGCCGACGAGCTGGTCCAGGCCGTGCACCGGATCATGGCGTACGCGGACCGAGTACGCCGGCTGCGCGTACGCGCCAACGCCGACAACGCCGAGGACGCGCTGCGCGCCCGCCGCTTCGGCGCGCAGGGCATCGGCCTGTGCCGCACCGAGCACATGTTCCTCGGCGAGCGCCGCGAGTACGTCGAGCGCCTGATCCTCGCCGACACGGACGCGGAGCGCGAGGACGCCCTCAAGGCCCTGCTGCCGCTCCAGAAGCAGGACTTCGTCGAGCTGTTCGAGGCGATGGACGGCCTGCCGGTCACGGTCCGCCTCCTCGACCCGCCGCTGCACGAGTTCCTGCCCGACATCACCGAGCTGTCGGTGCGCGTCGCCCTCGCCGAGGCCCGCAAGGAGCCGCACGAGAACGAGCTGCGCCTGCTCCAGGCCGTGCACCGGCTGCACGAGCAGAACCCGATGCTGGGTCTGCGCGGCGTCCGCCTCGGCCTGGTCATCCCCGGCCTGTTCACCATGCAGGTGCGGGCCATCGCGGAGGCCGCGGCCCAGCGCATCGAGGCGAAGGGCGACCCGCGTGCGGAGATCATGATCCCGCTCGTCGGCACCGTGCAGGAGCTCGAGCTCGTCCGCGACGAGGCCGAGCAGGTCATCGCCGAGGTGCAGGCCCAGACCGGTGTGGAGCTGAAGCTCGCGCTCGGCACGATGATCGAGCTGCCGCGCGCCGCCGTGACCGCCGGGCAGATCGCCGAGTGCGCAGAGTTCTTCTCCTTCGGCACCAACGACCTCACCCAGACGGTGTGGGGCTTCTCCCGGGACGACGTGGAGGCGAGCTTCTTCACCGCGTACCTGGAGAAGGGCATCTTCGGCGTCAGCCCGTTCGAGACGATCGACAAGGACGGCGTCGGCGCGCTCGTGCGCCACGCGGTCGAGGCCGGCCGCGCCACCCGCCCCGACATCAAGCTCGGTGTGTGCGGTGAGCACGGCGGTGACCCCGAGTCGGTGCACTTCTTCCACGAGGTGGGCCTCGACTACGTCTCCTGCTCGCCGTTCCGGATCCCGGTGGCGCGCCTGGAGGCGGGCCGGGCCGCGGCGCAGTCGTCGGGCAGCGACAGCCGCTGAGCTCGACGACGGTCTCTGAGGCCTGCGACAGCCTCTGAGGCCGGCGGCCGCTGAGGCCGCGCCAGGCCCGACCGTCCCGGCCCCCCCGGCCGGACGGCAGGGCCCCGAGTCACCGGAGCCGTCGTTGGTCCCCGACCCTCACCGATCGGCGGCGGCTCCGGGTCGCAAGAGAGACGGGGCGGACACCTTGTGCGGAGGTGTCCGCCCCGTCGTATTTCGTCCGGGTGCTGTCGAGTATTCCTGCGGCGTTACGACCGGTTGAATTCCGGGCTGTTGAAGGGCGGACTTCAGGCGTCCGCTCGAATTGCGCCATTCGTGCCGCAAACAAAGGGCGGAGCGCGGCCACCGGATCCCCACCCGCCGACCGCGCCCCATTACCCCTGCCGGACAGGAGAGCCGCAACCTGTCTGGACCGCCGCCGGACGCGCGAAGCCCCCCACGGTCTTCACCACGTCACCTCGGTCCGGAAGGTTTCCCGTCCGACGGCGTACAGCTTTTCGGTTTACACCCTGCCTGCGCGATGCGTTTCAACTGTGGCTGAAATGCCGTGGTGACGTGCTGTGATGGCGTGCATACTCAGTGGTGGGGGGTGATTGCGGATGCAACAGGTGGGGGTTCAGTGCTGCGTATACATTTCACCGGGGCCGACCTTGCCGGGGTTCGGATGGCGGCCCGGCCGGATGTGTTGTGGGAAACAGTCCTCAGCTTTCACCGATTGCGGGACCGGCGTGGTGCCCTCGTCTACGGAGAATGGCGCTCGGAAACCCGCACGCGGTTGAACGGTGAAACACGGTTGCTGGGGGCACTCGTCCCGCAGCGGGGCTATTTCCCGGACTTCCTGACGCCCCCCGAGGGGCTCGGCGGCCTCGACACGGCCCTGGAGGCCCTACGGGAGACCCCGCCCGCCCGGATCGGCACCGAGCTGGCCCTGCTGGCCGCCTCACGGCCCGGCGCGGCGCCGCTGCCCGGATGGGCCGCCGGGCTCGTGGAGGGCCGCACCGAGCCGTTCAGCCGGCTGCTGGGGGCGCTGCGCGGCTACCACCGCGCCGCCATCGAGCCGTACTGGACGTACATCCAGTCCCGCGTGGAGGCCGATCGCGCCGTGCGCGGCAGGGCGCTGCTCGACGGCGGCGCCGACGAGCTGCTCGCCTCACTGCCGCCGACGCTGCGCTGGCGCTCGCCCGTGCTGGAGGCGGACTATCCGGTCGACCGGGACCTGTACCTCGACGGGCGGGGGCTGCTGCTCCAGCCGTCGTTCTTCTGCCGGGGCACCCCGGTCGTCTATCGCGACCCGGACCTGCCGCCGGTACTGGTGTACCCGGTGACGCACTCCGACGCCCCGGCGGCCGGGGAGCCGGCCGGCGGCGGCGGAGCGTCGTCGTCACTGGGCAGGCTCGTCGGGCACACCCGCTCCGCCGTCCTGAAGGCCATCGGCCACGGCGGCACGACCAGCGAACTGGCCCGCCGGGCCGGGGTGTCGCTCGCCTCCGCCAGCCAGCACGCGGGCGTGCTGCGCGAAGCGGGCCTGGTGGTCACGCTGCGCCAGGGCAGCTCCGTCCTGCACACGCTGACGCCACTGGGCGCCGCCCTCCTGCACGGCGGCGCCCAGTACGGCCGGATCCCCCAGCAGCAGCAGCGGCGGCGGAGTTACGCCCGGAACGGGCCCGTCACCTCGTAGGTGATGCCGCCCGACGAGGTGCCCGTCGTACCGCGCTGGCTGGAGAAGTACAGCCGCTTGCCGTCCGGTGAGAAGGCCGGCCCGCAGATCTCCGAACCGGACTGGCCCTCGATGCGCAGGAACGGGGCCACGACGTCGTCCGGGGTGACGACGCAGATGTCCATGGAGCCGCCGTCCTCCGCGATGTACAGGTCGCCGGAGGACGCGCCGGTGACGTTGTCCACGCCGGTCAGCGGGGCGGTGCCGCTGGTGACGAGCGAGTCGTCGTAGGCCAGCTCGTAGGTGTTGGTGGTGAGGTTGAGCCGCCAGAGGCGGTTGTCGCCCTTGGTGGTGAACCAGACGGTGTCGTTGGCGTAGTAGCAGCCCTCGCCGCCGTTGAACTTCTTCGCGCCGGACACCTGGCTGCGGGTGGCGGTGGGGGAGCCGTCGGGGTCGGGCACGTTGGCCCAGGTGAAGGTGCCCGACGTGGCGGTGCCCGCCTTGAGGACCTGGAGCGTGCCGGTGGACAGGTCGCCCCACGTGGCGGGGACGAAGCGGTAGAAGCAGCCGTCCGACTTGTCCTCGGTCAGGTAGATCACCTTGCGGACCGGGTCGGCGGCCGCGGCCTCGTGGTTGAAGCGGCCCATGGCGGGGTGGCGCACGGCGGCCTTCACGCCCCAGGGGTCGGTCTCGTAGACGTAGCCCGTGTCCACCTCCTCGCAGGACAGCCAGGTGTTCCACGGCGTCGCGCCGCCCGCGCAGTTGCGGTTGGTGTTGGAGAGGATGCGGTACGCGCCGGTGATGGCGCCGGTCGCGGAGAACTTGATCGCGCTCGCGCCGCCCGTGGAGGAGATCTCGGAGTTGGAGACGTAGATCCAGCCGGTGCCGTCCGCGAAACAGGCGCCGCCGTCCGGCGCGTTGTGCCAGGTGTACGAGGTGGAGCCGACCCTCTGGCCGGACCGGGCTATCACCCGGCTGGTGAAGCCGCTGGGCAGCCGGATGCCGTTGGCGTCCGCCGCGCCGAGCGCCCCGTACGGGCCCGGGCCCGGCTGGGCGGGCGCCGCGTAGGCCGCGCCGCGCATCAGGGTGAAGCCGAAGGCGGCGGACGTACCGCCGATGACCGCTCCGCGCAGGAAACTGCGACGTTCCACTTGTCACTCCAGGAGGGGGTGTGAGCCTGCCCCGCCGCCGGACGGCCGGCGGGGTCGCGCGCGCTTGGAGGAACCTAGAACTCCCGCATGGGTCCTGCATTGACGGTGCATCAACAACCGGTGAAGGGGAAGCGGCGGGCGCCCGGGCGGGTGGTCGACTTCCGGCCTTTTCCGGTCGGGTCCGGTCGGGTCCGATCGTTCGTGACCTCTCCTGGGGCTCATGACGCCACCTGGGCCGGGGTGCGAGGCCCCGCAACGTGAGGGAGATTTTTTCCGTGAGGGCTTCGAGGGAGCGATGAGTTTTCGCGGAGGGCCGGGTCTACCCCTCGACAGCAACGGGAACCACGCCGAACGGATGGATGACATGCCTCAGATGATCTTCGTGAACCTGCCCGTCAAGGACCTGGAGGTCTCCAAGGCCTTCTGGGGCAAGCTCGGCTACTCCTTCAACGAGCAGTTCACCGACGAGCACGCCGCCTGTCTCGTCTTCAGCGACACCATCTTCGCGATGCTCCTCACCGAGGAGCGCTTCAAGGACTTCACGAAGAAGGAGATCGCCGACGCGCGGACGTCGACCGAGGCGATCATCGCGCTGAGCGCCGACTCCCGCGAGAAGGTGGACGAGCTGGCCGACGCCGCCCTGGCGGCCGGAGGCTCCCCGGCCAACGACCCCCAGGACTACGGCATGATGTACGGCCGCTCCTTCCAGGACCCGGACCACCACCTGTGGGAGGTCATGTGGATGGACCCGTCGGCCGTCCAGGGCTGAGACCCGCGTCGGCCCGGTGCGTTACGCCGCGGCGCCGCCGTCCACCACCAGATCGGTTCCGACCACCGAGCCCGCGGCCGGGGACGCCAGGTACAGCACGGCGTCGGCGACCTCCCGCGCGGAAGTCAGCCGGCCGAGGGGGGTGGTCAGCCGGGCCGCCCGCTCCTCGTGGGTCTCGCCGGGCAGCAGGGACATCGGGGCCTCGGAGGCGCCGGGGCTGACCGTGTTGATCCGGACCCCGTCCCCGATGTGGTCGAGGGCGGCGACGCGGGTCAGCACGGAGACGGCGGCCTTGCCGGCCGCGTAGCCGCCGGTGCCCGGCACGCGGAGGTGCGCCCCCAAATTGGAGCTGACATTGACGATCGCTCCGCCGCCGTGCGCCCGCATGTGGGCGATCTCGGCCTGGAGCGCGTAGAGCACGCCGCTGACGTTGATGTCGAGCATGGCCCGCCAGTCCTCCGGGTCGAGGTCGCCGACCGGGCGGCCGGCGCCGCGCAGCACGGCGGCGTTGTTGACCGCCACGTCCAAGCCGCCGAAGCGCTCGACGGTACGCCGCACCAGGGCGCGTACGTCGTCGGCGCGGCTCACATCGGCGGTGAAGGCGGCCGCCGTGCCGCCCTCCTGCTCGATCAGGGCGACCGTCTCGTCCAGGGGTGCGGCGGTGCGCCCGGCCACGGCCACCGAGGCGCCCTCGGCGGCGAAGGCGAGCGCGATGGCCCGGCCGAGGCCGGAGCCCGCGCCGGTGACGAGGACGGTGCTGCCGCGGAAACGGGTCGAGAGGGACATGCTGGGCGACTCCTTTTTTGACCGTACGTTCCATTATTGGGGCGAAAAACAAGCCCCCGCAGGGGCTTGCTCTCCATGTGGCCGACTCTCCATGCGGCCGGCTCTTCGCTCGCCGTCAGTCCAGCTGGGCCAGCGCCGCTTCCGCCGCCTCGCGGACCCGGGCCGGGTCGGAGGACACCTTCCCGACCACCCGGATGCCCTGGAGCAGGACCAGCAGCATCCGCGCCAGGGCGCGGGGGTCGCGGCCGGCCGCAAGCTCGCCCTGGGCGCGGGCGCGCAGCAGCGCCGAGTGCAGCGCGGTCTCGATGTGCTCCCAGCTCAGCTCCACCCGGTGCGTCGCGGCCCGGTCGCGCGGCGCCAGCTCGGCGGCCGTGTTGGTGAAGAAGCAGCCGGTCAGCCGCTTCTCGTCCGAGGACGCCTCGGCCGCGAACGCCCGCACCAGCGCCCGGACCGCCGGCAGCGCCGGACCCGGCTGCGACAGCTGCGCCAGCAGGGACGGCTCGCGGGTCTCGGCGTACCGGTCCATGGCCTTCAGGTACAGCTCGTGCTTGTTGCCGAAGGTGGCGTAGATGCTGGCGCGGCCGATGCCGAGGCGGTCCACGAGGTCCGCCATCGACGTCGCTTCGTAACCGCGCTCCCAGAACAGCTCGAGGGCTGCCTGGAGTGCGGCGTCCGGATCGAATTCCTTGGTCCTGGCCACGGAGGAACTCTAAGTCGATCTGGAACGAACGGTCAAGAAACTGCGGCCAGTTCCCGCGTCCGCACCGGGAAGACCGCCACCGCGACCTCCTCGTCGTCCAGGCACCGCCCCGTCTCCAGGTCGAAGCGCTGCTTCAGCAGCGGCGAGGCCACGAACGGCCGGCCGCCCGCCGAGCCGAGGAGCCCCCGCGCCAGCACCTGGGCACCCGTGAAGGGGTCCCGGTTGTCGACCGCGTACCACCGGCCCGCCCGGTCCTGGAACAGCGCCACCTGGCGTCCGTCGGGCAGCAGCGCCGCCATGCCGCGCCCCGGCGTCAGCGCCGCGGCCTCGCAGATCGGCAGCCAGGCGTCGTCGTAGGAGAGTTCGAGCATCATCGGGCGGAAGCTCCTTCCAGGGGTTTCAGCGTCAGGACGGTCAGGTCCGGCTTGATCTGGCCGCGCTCCGGCACGAACTTCACCGACGGGTCCGGGGCGTCCGGAGCGTTGACGAAGGAGACGAACCGGCGCAGGCGCTCGGGGTCGTTCAGGGTCTCGGCCCACTCGTCGTGGTAGCTCGCGACGTGCGCGGCCATCTGCGCCTCCAGCTCGTCGCAGAGGCCGAGCTTGTCGTGCACGATCACGTCGCGGAGGTGGTCCAGGCCGCCCTCCAGCCGCTCCAGCCAGGTCGCCGTGCGCTCGAGGCGGTCGGCGGTGCGGATGTAGAACATCAGGAACCGGTCGATCAGCCGGATCAGCTCCGCGTCCGACAGGTCCTGCGCGAGCAGGTCCGCGTGGCGGGGCGTGGCGCCGCCGTTGCCGCCGACGTACAGGTTCCAGCCGTTGGCCGTGGCGATCACGCCGAAGTCCTTCGACTGGGCCTCGGCGCACTCGCGCGCGCAGCCGGAGACGGCCGACTTGAGCTTGTGCGGGGCGCGCAGGCCCCGGTAGCGCAGCTCCAGGTCGATCGCCATCTTCACCGAGTCCTGCACGCCGTAGCGGCACCAGGTCTGGCCCACGCACGACTTCACCGTCCGCAGCGACTTGCCGTACGCGTGCCCCGACTCGAAGCCCGCGTCGACCAGTCGCGCCCAGATCGCCGGCAGCTGGTCGACCCGGGCGCCGAAGAGGTCGATCCGCTGCCCGCCCGTGATCTTGGTGTAGAGGCCGAAGTCGCGGGCCACCTCGCCGATCACGATCAGCTTCTCCGGGGTGATCTCACCGCCCGGGATGCGCGGCACGATCGAGTACGAGCCGTTGCGCTGCATGTTCGCCAGGAAGTGGTCGTTGGTGTCCTGGAGCGCGGCGCGCTCGCCGTCGAGGATGTACTCGTTGTGCAGGCTCGCCAGGATCGACGCCACGGCCGGCTTGCAGATCTCGCAGCCCTCGCCGCCGCGCGCCTCCTCCCGCCCGTGCGAGTCGAGCAGCTGCCCGTAGGACGTGAAGCGCATGGTGCGGACGATCTCGAACAACTCGCTGCGCGTGTACGCGAAGCAGCCGCACATGCCGGTGTCGGCGGGCTTCGGCAGCAGCTGCTGGATCACCTTCACGCAGCTGCCGCAGCCCGTGCCCGCCTTGGTGCACTTCTTCACCTCGGGCAGCGACGAACAGGCGCAGATGGCGCCCTTGGTGACGTTGTGGCAGGAGCAGATGATCGCGTCGTCGGGGAGGGCGGACGGGCCGAGCGTCACCGGCGCCCCGGCGCCGGCCGGCAGCACCAGCTGCTCGGGCGCGACGGGCGGCTTGGTGCCGGTCATCGGCCGCAGCATGCCGTACGACTCGGCGTCGCCGACGAGCACACCGCCGAGGAGCACGCCGTCCGCGTCCACGACGAGCTTCTTGTAGACGCCGGCGCGCGAGTCGGAGTAGACGACGTCGAGGCAGCCCTCGGCCGTGCCGTGCGCGTCACCGAAGGAGGCCACGTCCACGCCGAGCAGCTTCAGCTTGGTGGAGGTGTCGGCGCCGGTGAACGTCTGGCCCTGTTCGTCGGCGATCGCGGCGGCCGCCGTCAGCGCCATCTCGTAGCCCGGTGCCACCAGCCCGTACACGCGGCCGTCGGCCGCGAGGGCGCACTCGCCGATCGCGTACACCGCCGGGTCCGACGTACGGCACCGCTCGTCGACCGCGATGCCGCCGCGCTCGCCGACCGTCAGGCCGCAGTCGCGCGCCAGCTGGTCCCGGGGGCGTACGCCGGCCGAGAAGACGACCATGTCGGTCGCGACCGTCGAACCGTCGGACAGGGCCATGCCCGTCACGGCGCCGTTCTCGGTGAGGACCTCCTGCGTGCCCGTGCCGGTGTGAACGATGAGGCCCATGTTCTCGATGGTGCGCAGCAGGGCCGCGCCGCCGCCCTCGTCCACCTGCACCGGCATCAGGCGCGGCGCGAACTCCACGATGTGCGTCTCCAGGCCCAGCCCCTTGAGCGCGCCCGCCGCCTCCAGGCCGAGCAGCCCGCCGCCGACCACCGCGCCGGTCGTCGCCGTCTTCGCGTACTCCTCGATGGCGAGGAGGTCCTCGATCGTGCGGTAGACGAAGCAGCCGGTCGCGTCCTTGCCCGGTACAGGCGGGACGAAGGGGTATGAACCGGTCGCCAGGACGAGCGTGTCGTACGCGATCACGCGGCCGGCGCGGGAGGTGACCGTGCGCGCCTCGCGGTCGACGGTCTCGGCCGGGTCGTCCAGGTGCAGCTCGATGCCGTGCCGCGCCAGGAAGCCGTCCTCGACCATGGACAGGTCGTCGGGCGTCTTGCCGTCGAAGTACGAGGTGAGCCGGACCCGGTCGTACGCGGGGCGCGGCTCCTCGCAGAAGACGACGATCCGGGCCCGCTCGGTGACTCCCCGGTCGGCGAGGGCCTCCAGGAAGCGCTGGCCGACCATGCCGTGGCCGATGAGGACGATGGTGGGCGTGTGGGCCATGTCAGGAGCCTCCGTCATGGGTGAGCAGGTGGAGCAGGGGCGCTTCCGGCAGGGCCTCGTCGCCCTCCCAGGCCCGGGCGAGCGCCCCGACCGCGCCGAGATCGCCGAGCAGGACCCCGCCGACGAGCCGGTCGCCGCGGACGACGACCTTCCGGTACGCGCCGCTCGTCGCGTCGGCCAGCCGCACGGTGTCGTCACCGGGCAGCGGCGTCGCCTCGCCGAACGCCGCCAGTTCGAGGGCGTCCATGCTGAGCCGGGTCAGCGCGCGGGTGCCGCGGTAGGCGCCGGTGCCGTGCAGGAGGACGTCCGCGAGGACGTCTGCCTGCTCCAGGGCGGCGCCGGCCAGGCCGTAGAGCCGGCCGTCGTGCTCGGCGCAGTCGCCGACGGCGTGGATGTAGGGGTCGGAGGTGCGCAGCTGGTCGTCCACGACGATCCCGCGCCGCACGTCGAGACCCGCCTGAAGGGCGAGGCCGACGCGCGGCCGTACGCCGCAGGCGATGACGACGACGTCCGCGTCGAGCACGAATCCGTCGGCAAGTTCCACCGCTTCGACCGTGTCGTCCACGCACCGCAGGCCGCGGACGCGGCACTCGGTGTGCACCTCCACGCCCAGGTCCGCCTCCAGATGGCGACGCAGCAGCTGCGCCGCCTCCGCGTCCAGCTGGCGTTCCATCAGGTGCTCGCCCTGCTGCGCGAGCACCACCTCGGCGCCCCGGGCCGCGAGCGCGCGGCTCGCCGACACGCCGAGCAGGCCGCCGCCGATCACCACCGCCCGCACCCCGGGGCCGACCAGCGCGTCCAGCGCCAGGCAGTCGTCGAGCGTGCGGAAGGCGTGCACTCCGGAGGGCAGCCGCTCGCCGCCGAGCCCGCGCAGGGGCGGCAGCACCGGGTTGGAGCCGGTGGCCAGCACCAGGCGGTCGTACGCGAACGCCTCGCCGCCCGCGCAGTGCACCACCCGGGCGGCGCGGTCGATCCCGGTCACCCGTACCTCGTGCCGCGACCCCCCGTCGCGCGCCGAGGGCAGGGCGATGACCTCGGGCCCGTACCGCCCGGCGAGGACGTCCGCGAGCAGCACCCTGTTGTACGGGGTGTGCGGCTCCTCGCCGAGCAGGGTGACGGGCAGCCGCTCGGCGAGGCGTGCGCCCGCCGTGCCTCCGCCGACCACCACGATCCGTGAACTCATGCTCAGCAGCGTGCGTCGGCGGTGTTTCCCGGCAGCATCCCGTTTGTTTCGGGCACGGAAAGCTGACCTCAGCGGGTGGGGGCGGGAGCGGTGAGGCGTCCGGGGCGGCGGCACGGCGGTCGCACCGAGTCGCCGAACCTCACCGAGTCGCTGCACCTCGTCGAGTCGCTGAACCTCATGAGTCGCCGAACCTCATGGACAGCTCAAGTCTCCGCGGTTTCGCGGACGTCGCCCCGCCCCCGTCCATAGGGTCGGATCATGCACGACATATCGCTGACCACCGTCCTCTTCCTCTGCGCCGCCGCGCTCATGGCCGGCTGGATCGATGCCGTGGTCGGCGGTGGGGGGCTGCTGCTCCTTCCCGCGCTGCTCCTCGGCGTTCCGCACGTCCCGGCCCCGCAGGTCCTCGGCACGAACAAGGCGGTGGCCATCGTCGGCACGACGGGCGCCGCCGTGACGTACGTACGCCGGGCCTCGGTGCGGATCCCGGTGAAGACGGCGGTACGGGTGGGACTGGCGGCGCTGGCCGGCTCCATGGGCGGGGCGTTCTTCGCCGGGGGCATCAGCAATGAGGTCCTGCGTCCGGTGATCATGGTGGTGCTGCTGGGTGTGGCGGCCTTCGTGATGCTGCGGCCGTCCTTCGGGACCGGAGAGGCCAAGGGTGCGGTGACACGGGCCCGGGTCGTCACGGCCATCGTGCTCGTGGGCGGCGGGATCGGCTTCTACGACGGGCTGTTCGGCCCGGGGACGGGGACGTTCCTGGTCCTGGCCCTCACCGCCGTACTCCACCTGGACCTGGTGACGGCGTCCGCCACCGCGAAGATCGTGAACGTGTGCACGAACGTCGGCGCGCTCGCGACGTTCGCGTACCAGGGGAACGTGCTGTGGCAGCTGGCCGCCGTCATGGCGGTGTTCAACCTGGCGGGCGGGCTGCTGGGGGCGCGGATGGCGCTCAGCAAGGGGGCGGAGTTCGTCCGTGGGGTGCTGCTGGTGGTCGTGTTCTCGCTGGTGGCGAAACTGGCGTTCGATCAGTGGTACTGAGCCGGCGGTGAGCTGGGGGCCTGTCGGCCCGGGCTGCGGCGCGTAAATTTATACCCGTAGCAAATTTATGTTGACGGTCTACGTGACGCCGGTCTAAGTTTACGTCTGTTGCAGTTTTGCGACGGCGGGGGCGCGGTCCGTTCCTCCGTCGACTTCGAGCAAAGGACCTCGCGTGCAGATCACCGCCTCCACCGTCTCGCTCACCGTCGACGACGTCACCGCGTCCTCCGCCTTCCTCACCGCGCACCTCGGCTACGAGGAGCGGATGGCCGCCGACGGTTTCGCCTCGCTCGGCCGTTTTGACGCCGCGGCCGACATCGTCCTGCTGCGCCGCGGCACCGAGGTCCTGCCGGCCGACCAGCGCGACCGGCACGCCGACGGGCTGATCCTCGCGTTCACCCTGGAGGGTGGCATCGCGGAAGAGGAGGCCAGGCTCCGGGCCGAGGGCGTCGAGATCACCATGCCGCTGCGCGAAGAGCCGTGGGGCGAGCGGCTCTTCCAGGTCACCGACCCCAACGGCGTCGTCCTCCAGTTCGTGGAGTGGGTCGCCGGAGGCGCTGGGGGCGCGGACGCCGCCGGGGCCGAGGAGGGTGGCGCATGAGAGTGCTCCAGACCGTGGCCCTGACGACGTCCACGCTCGCGGCCGGGCTGATGGCAGGGCTGTTCGCGGCCTTCGCCTACGCCGTGATGCCCGGCCTCGCGCGCTCCGGCGACCACGCCTTCGTCCAGGTCATGCAGAACATCAACCGCGCCATCGTCAACGGCTGGTTCCTGCTTCCGTTCCTGCTGCCGCTGCCCCTGCTGCTTCTCGCGGCCTTCCTGGCCGGGGGCGGGCCGAACGCCGGAGCCGTCCGCTTCTGGGTCATCGCGGCGCTCGTGCTGTACGTCGCCGCCTTCCTCGTCACCGGGACGCAGAACGTCCCGCTCAACGAAGCGCTCGACAAGGTGGCCGCCCTCGCCTCCGACCGCGACGGACTCGCCGCCGCCCGCGCCGCGTTCGAGGAGGCGTGGGTCAGGTGGAACACCGTGCGGGCGCTGCTGCACGCCCTGGCCTTCGGGTGCACGGCCTGGGCCCTTCACCTGCACGGCTGACCGGGCCCTGCACCTGCACGGCTGACCGAACCGACCCGTACCCCTCCCGCATCCTCATCACCGCTTGACCAAATCACCGCTTCACGAAGGGTCTTCATGCGCAAGCTCGTCTACTACATCGCCTCCACCCTCGACGGCTTCATCGCCGGCCCGGACGGCGCGGACCCCACGGGCCCCGACGGTTTCTTGCCGATCACGCCGGACTACATCCAGCACATGGTCACCACCTACCCCGAGACCCTGCCCGCCGGTGCCCGTCAGGCGCTGGGCGTCACGGCCGAGGGCACGCACTTCGACACCGTCCTCGAGGGCCGCAAGAGTTACGAGATCGGCCTGGCGGCCGGCGTTCCGGACGCCTACCCGCACCTGCGTCACCTCGTCTTCTCCACCACCCTCACCGAGGTGCCCGCCCCGGCCGTGGAACTCGTCGCCGGCGACCCGGTGGCGAAGGTCCGCGAGCTGAAGCGGGAGGACGGCAAGGACATCTGGCTCGTCGGCGGAGCGCAGTTGGCAGGTGCCCTCTACTCCGAGATCGACCGGCTGATCGTCAAGCTCAGCCCCCTCACCATCGGAAACGGCATCCCCCTCTTCTCCCGCGACGCCACCTTCGACCCGCGCGGCTGGCGGCTCACCGACCACACCGCACTGGAGAACGGCGCCTTCTTCCTCACCTACGACCGGTGAGGTGCGCGTAGGCGACCACGTTGCCCTGGTAACCGGTCTTCGCGTCGAACCCGCCTCCGCAGGTGATCAGGCGGAGTTCGGCGCGGTCCGCGGCGCCGTAGACCTTGTGGTCGGGGAAGTCGTCGTTGTCGTACACCTCGACCGCGTCGATGGTGAAGACGGCGGTGCGGCCGTCGAGGCGGGTGACCTCGACGCGGTGGCCCTTCCTGAGCGCGCCGAGGGCGTAGAAGACGGCGGGGCCGTCGGCGTTGTCGACATGACCGGCGATGATCGCGGTGCCCTTGGCGCCGGGCGGCGTGCCGTGCTGGAACCAGCCGGCGATGTTCGGGTCGCCGACGGGTGGGACCTCCAGGCTGCGGTCGGGGGCGAGGCCGAGGCGCATGACGGGCGCGTCGACGTCGATTTCGGGGATGCGGACGCGGACCGGCGCGGAGGGGGGCAGGGGGTCGGCGACGGCCTCGGTCCGCTGGAAGTGCGGGCCGGCGGCGAAGGCCTCGGCGGCCGAGGGCGCGGGCGGCGTGATGTCGGCGGAGCCGTTCTGGATGAGCCACACGCCGATGAAGGCGGCGATCGCCAGGCCCCATCCCTTTCCGCCGCGGCTCTCGCTGTGGTTGCCGTCGGCGTTGCCGCTGCCGCTCCAGTCGCTGTTGCCGCCTGTGCTCATCGTGGCTTCCCTGGGGTACCGGTGGTGCTCCCCGCCCGCGCCACGGCCTCGGGGCGCGCGCGGCGGGGGCGGGGAGCGGAGCGGCGGGTCAGTGGCCCTGCGCGCCGCTCGCCCGGCGGCGCAGGAGCCAGATCCCGCCGACGGCGGTCGCGGCCAGGACGGCCGCACCCGCCGCGATCTGGACGGTGTCGGGGCCGACGCTGCCCCCGACACCGGTCTTGACGTGTCCGCTCGGGACCTGGCCGGCACCGGTCTCCTTGCCGCCGGTGGCGGTCCCGGTTCCGGTTCCGGTCCCGGTCCCGGTCCCGGTTCCGGTTCCGGTGCCGCCGGTGTCGGTGCCGCCCGTGCCGCTGCTCCCGCCGGCGTGCGTGACGCCCAGGTCGCCGGTGGCCGTCTTGCCGTTCTCGCAGGCCACGCTGATGGCGTACGTCCCCGGCTTGGCGTGTGCGGGCACCTTGAACTGCCCGATCACCACCTCTTTGTGGGTGCCGGGCGCCAGCTTGAACTCGCCGGCGCCCAGGGTGCCCGCGTCGCCGACACCCTTGCCGTTCTTGCCGCACGCGGTGGTGTTGACCGTGACGGTCTGGCCCGGGGCGGCGGTCGACGGGTAGACCTCCAGCTGTCCGAGGTCCCCGGCGTACGCGGGCGGTGAGGCCACGGCGATGCCGCCGAGCGAGGCGACCGCCAACGCGGTACCGGACAGCAGGCGGGTGGTGGTGCGCATGAGGGGTCCTCCGGGCGCGAGGGGCGGTGTGTCCTTGTCCCATGGGTAGGCCGCGGCCTCCGTGCCCGCATGCCGATGCGCCGTCACATGCGTGTCGTCACGCCGTCCGCGTACGAGTGTTTCCGCAGGTCACGGCGGGGCGCGCGGTTCAGGTGCCCTGCTCCGGACCGGACGCACCGAACGGGTGACCCCGCCCGGCGAAAGAAGGGCTTGACCTCAAGTTTGGTTGAGGTAGGAGGCTCCTCGGCATGGACATCAACAACGCCACTCCGCAGATTCACGCCACGCCGAACCACGCCGCTCCGCTGAAGCTCGCCGTCATCGTCGCCAGCAACCGCGAGGGCCGCTTCGGGCCCGTCATCGCCGACTGGTTCCTCTCCCGGACCGCCGAGCGCGACGACTTCGCCGTCGACGTCGTCGACCTCGCCGTCACCGACCTGCCCACCGCCCTCTCCTCCACCCCCGGCCCCGCCGCCCGCGCCGCACTCGCCGAGGTCAGCCCCAAGCTCGCCGACGCCGACGCGTTCGTCGTCCTCACCCCCGAGTACAACCACTCCTTCCCCGCCGCCCTCAAGAGCCTCATCGACTGGCACTTCAGCCAGTGGCAGGCCAAGCCGGTCGGCTTCGTCTCCTACGGCGGGATGTCCGGCGGCCTGCGCGCGGTGGAGCAGCTGCGCCAGGTCTTCGCCGAGGTGCATGCCGTCACCGTCCGCGACACCGTCTCCTTCCACAACGCCCACGGCCACTTCGACGAGACCGGCCGGCACAAGGACCCCACCGGCCCGGACGCCGCCGCCAAGACGATGCTCGACCAGCTCGCCTGGTGGGCGCACGCCCTGCGCGACGCCAAGTCCGTCCGCCCGTACGCGGGCTGAGGCGCGCGCTCCCATGGTGCTGACCCGACTGCTGGGCGCCCGCCTGCGCCCGTACCGGCGGACGATCGCGCTCCTCGTCCTCCTCCAGCTGATCCAGTCCCTCGCCACCCTCTACCTGCCCACCCTCAACGCCGACATCGTCAACAACGGCGTCCTGCGCGGCGAGACCGGCCACATCCTGTCCACCGGCGGCGTCATGCTCGCCGTAACCCTGCTCCAGGTCGTGGCCGCGGCCGCCGCCGTGTACTGCGCCGCCCGCGTCGCCATGGGCGTCGGGCGCGACCTGCGGTCCGCCGTCTTCCGCCGCGTACAGGACTTCTCCGTACGGGAGATGGGGCGCTTCGGCGCCTCGCCCCTGATCACCCGCACCACCAACGACGTCACGCAGGTGCAGACGTTCACCGTCCTCGCCCTCACCCTGCTCGTCGCCGCGCCGCTGATGTGCCTCGGCGGCATCGCGATGGCCGTCGGCCAGGACGTACCGCTCGCGCTGCTCCTGCTCGTCTTCGTACCGCTGCTCGGCGGTTCCGTCGGGCTCATCGTCCGCCGCCTGCCGCCGCTGTTCCGGAGCCTGCAAGGGCGGCTGGACACGGTCAACCGGGTGCTGCGCGAGCAGATCACCGGCATCCGCGTCATCCGCGCCTTCGTCCGCGACCGGCACGAGCAGTACCGTTTCGCCGGCGCCAACGCGGAGCTGATGAACGTCGCGCTGCGCGCCGGGCGGCTCATGGCGCTGATGTTCCCGACGGTGCTGCTGGTCTGGGAGGCGGCCACCGTCGCCGTCATCTGGTTCGGCGGGCTGCGGCTCGACTCCGGCTCGCTGCAGGCCGGTTCGCTGATCGCCTTCCTTGGCTACCTGATGCAGATCCTGATGGCCGTGATGATGACGCTGTTCCTGATGATGCAGCTGCCGCGCGCCGAGGTCAGCGCCGAACGCATCCAGGAGGTGCTCACCACCGTCCCGTCCGTCGCCCCGCCCCCCGCGCCCGTCCACGCACTGCGCCCCGCCCGCATCGACATCCGCGCGGCCGACTTCAGCTACCCGGGCGCCGAGGAACCGGTGCTGCGCGGCGTGGACCTCGTCGCCCGCCCCGGCCGCACCACCGCCGTCATCGGCTCGACCGGCAGCGGCAAGAGCACCCTGCTCAACCTGGTGCCCCGGCTCTTCGACGCGACCGGCGGCGAGGTCCGCGTCGGCGGCGTCGACGTCCGCGACCTGGAGCCCGAGGCGCTGGCGCGCACGGTCGGGCTCGTACCGCAGAAGCCGTACCTCTTCTCGGGGACCGTGGCCACGAACCTGCGGTACGGGAATCCGGGCGCGACGGACGAGGAGCTGTGGCACGCGCTGGAGGTGGCGCAGGCCGCCGACTTCGTACGGGAACTGGCGGAGGGGCTGGACGCCCCGGTCTCCCAGGGCGGCACCAACCTCTCCGGCGGACAGCGCCAGCGCCTCGCCATCGCCCGCGTGCTGGTGGCCCGGCCGGCCGTCTATCTCTTCGACGACTCGTTCTCGGCGCTGGACTACGCCACGGACGCGCGCCTGCGGGCCGCGCTGGCGGCGGAGACGGCGGACGCGACGGTCGTGATCGTCGCCCAGCGCGTGTCGACGATCCGCGACGCCGACCGGATCGTCGTCCTCGACGAGGGCCGCGTCGTCGGCACCGGCACGCATGACGCGCTGCTGCGGGACAACCACACGTACCGGGAGATCGTGTTCTCCCAGCTGAGCGAGGAGGAAGCCGCGTGAACGCGGAGGAGGAGAGGGACGGAGGCACCGGCCGTGGCCGGGGCCGCGAGCGCGGAGCAGGGGTCGAGAGAGTGCCCGAGCGGCGCGCCGCGCCCGAGCGGCGGGGACCTGCCGTGCAGCGGGGGCCCGGCATGGTGGCCGCCCCGTCCCTCGAACGCTCGCTGGACTTCCGCCGCTCCGGGCTCCGGTTGCTGCGCACGTTCACCCCCGAGCGCCGCCTCGTCCTCGGGGTCCTCGCCGCCGGCACCGCCGCCGTCGCACTCGCCGTCACCGCGCCCAAGATCCTCGGCCACACCACCGACCTGGTCGTGGGCGGCGCGGCGACCCCCGCCGGTGTCGACTTCCGGGCCGTCGGCGAGGTCCTCGCCCTCGCCGTCGGCGTCATCGCCGCCTCCTCCGCCCTCACCTGGGTGCAGATGCGGCTCGCCATGACGGCCGTCCAGCGGACCGGTCACCGGCTGCGTGAGCTGGCCCAGGAGAAGCTGGCGCGGCTGCCGCTGGCGTACTTCGACAAGCAGCCGCGCGGTGAGATCCTCAGCCGCGCCACCAACGACATCGACAACATCACCCAGACCATGCAGCAGGCCTTCAGCCAGATGGTCCGCGCCCTGCTCACCCTCACCGGCGTGCTGGCGATGATGTTCTGGATCTCGCCCCTCCTGGCACTCATCGCGCTCGCGACCGTCCCCCTGTCCGTGGTGGTCGCCACCCTCATCGGCAAGCGTGCGCAGCCGCAGTTCGTCCGCCAGTGGGCTGTCACGGGCAAGCTCAACGCCCACGTCGAGGAGATGTACACCGGCCACGCGGAGGTGCTGCTCTTCGGCCGCAAGCGGCAGGCCGTCGAGGCCTTCGACGAGCTCGGCGAGCAGCTGTACGCGGCCGGCTTCCGCGCCCAGTTCATGTCGGGGCTCATCCAGCCCGCCACCGCCTTCGTCGGCCACCTCAACTACGTGCTGATCGCGGTCGTCGGCGGGCTGCGCGTGGCGTCCGGGACGCTGTCGATCGGCGACGTACAGGCCTTCGTCCAGTACTCGTACGAGTTCAACGGCCCGATCACGCAGGTCGCGGCCATGGCCAACCTCCTCCAGTCCGGGGTGGCCTCGGCCGAGCGGGTCTTCGACCTGCTGGACGCGGAGGAGGAGGGGGAGGACGAGGAGGAAGAGGCGTGGACCCCGGCCCTGACGACACCCACCCGCAAGCACGGGAAGGCCGGGAAGGCCGGGCAGGTCGTCTTCGAGAAGGTCGCCTTCCGGTACGAGCCGGGCAAGCCCCTCATCGAGGACCTGTCGCTGACCGTCGAGCCCGGCCAGACCGTCGCGATCGTCGGCCCCACCGGCGCCGGCAAGACCACGCTCGTCAACCTGCTCATGCGCTTCTACGAGACGACCGCGGGCCGCATCCTCCTCGACGGTGTCGACGTGTCGACGATGTCCCGGCGCGAACTGCGCTCCGGCATCGGCATGGTGCTCCAGGACACCTGGCTCTTCGGCGGCACGATCGCCGACAACATCGCGTACGGCGTGCCGGGCGAGGTGCCGCGCGAGCGGATCGTGGAGGCGGCCATGGCCACCCACGCGGACCGCTTCATCCGCACCCTCCCCGACGGCTACGACACCGTCATCGACGAGGAGGGCGCGAACCTCAGCGCCGGCGAGAAGCAGCTCCTCACCATCGCCCGGGCGTTCCTCGTCGAGCCGTCCATCCTCGTCCTCGACGAGGCCACCAGCTCCGTCGACACGCGTACCGAGCTCCTCATCCAGCGCGCGATGGCGTCGCTGCGGGCGGGCCGGACGTCGTTCGTGATTGCGCACCGGCTCTCCACCATCCGGGACGCGGACGTGATCCTGGTGATGGAGGCGGGCCGCATCGTGGAGCAGGGCACGCACGACGAACTGCTGGCGGCCGGGGGTGCGTACGCTCGGCTGTACGCGGCGCAGTTCGCCGCCGCGGTGTAAGCGAGCACGACGCGCGGAGGAGAGACGACCGTGACCCTGGCCCTGACCGTCCTCACCACGACCGACAGCGCCGAGAAGGCCGAGGAGCTCGCCCGCGGCGCGGTGGAGGCGCGGCTCGCCGCCTGCGCGCAGATCTCCGGCCCGGTCACCTCCGTCTACCACTGGAAGAACGCCATCGAGACCAGCCAGGAGTGGCAGGTGTTCTTCAAGACGACGGAGGCGTGTTACGACGCGCTCGAGGCGCACCTCGTCGCGGCGCACGACTACGACACGCCGGAGATCATCGCCATGCCGGTGGTCCAGGGCAGCACGGGCTACCTGGCGTGGCTGCGGCAGGAGACGTCGGCGAAGTGACCGAGCTGCCGTTCTTCGTGTACGGGACGCTGCGCCCGGGCGAGCACAACCACGACCTGTTCCTGCGCGGCCGTACGGCGGCGGAGGAGCCGGCCTGCCTGCCCGGCGCGCTCCTGTACGACGGCCCCGGCTACCCCTACCTGGTGCGGGACGCGGGGCCCGGCGAGGTGGCGGGGGAGCTGGAGGAGGTGGCGGGGGAGCTGGTCAGCGCGGCCCCCGGCGAGTACGCCGCCCTCCTCTCCGTACTGGACGCGCTGGAGGAGTACCTGGGCCCCGGCCACCCGCTGAACCTGTACGAGCGCGAGGTCTGCGACGTACGGCGGACGCGGGACGGGCGGACGTTCAGGGCCTGGGTGTACGTCGCGGCGCCGGCGGCGCGGCTCGGCCGGCCGATAGCGGGTGGCGACTGGCTCAGCCGTCGGTCGCTGGAACCGGGCCGTCCGCGGCTTCGGGAGCGGCTTGGAGAGGTACCGCGGCTTCGCGAGGAACCGCCGCTTCGAGACGTACCGCGCACACCTTGAACTCCGGCATGCGGGAGGTCGGGTCGAGGGCGGGGTTGGTGAGGGTGTTGGCCCGGCCCTCGCCCGCCCAGTGGAACGGCATGAAGACCGTGTCCGGCCGGATGCCGGTGGTGATGCGGGCAGGGGCCACGGCCCGCCCGCGCCGCGACACGACCGCCACCGGCTCGCCCTCGGCGACGCCGAGCCGCTCCGCCAGCCGGGGGTGCAGCTCCACGAACGGGCCGGGCGCGGCGGCGTTCAGCTCGGCGACACGCCGGGTCTGGGCGCCGGACTGGTACTGCGAGACGACACGCCCGGTCGTCAGCACCACCGGATACTCGTCGTCCGTCTCCTCGCCCGCCGGGCGGTGCGTGACGGGTACGAAGCGGGCCCGCCCGTCCGGGGTGGCGAACCGCTCCAGGAAGAGACGCGGCGTGCCGGGGTGCGCGGGCTCCGGGCAGGGCCAGAAGACCCCGTCCTCCTCGGCGATGCGGCGGTAGCTGATGCCCGCGTAGTCGGCGGGCCCGCCGGCCGAGGCGCGGCGCAGCTCGTCGAAGACCTCTTCGGGGTCGGTGGGGAAGCCCTTCTCCCAGCCGAGCAGCTCGGCGAGGGCGTTCAGGACCTCCAGGTCGCTGCGTACGCCCTGCGGGGGGTCGATGGCGCGGCGGCGGAGGATGACGCGGCCTTCGAGGTTGGTGAGGGTGCCGGTCTCCTCGGCCCACTGGGTGACGGGCAGGACGACGTCGGCGAGCGCGGCGGTCTCCGACAGCACCACATCGGCGACGGCGAGGAAGTCGAGGGACTCGAGCCGCTCCTGAATGTGCGCGGCGCGCGGCGCGGACACGACGGGGTTGGAGCCCATGAGGAGGAGGGCCTTGATGTCGGTGCCGAGCGCGTCGAGGAGTTCGTAGGCGCTGCGGCCGGGCCCGGGGAGGCTGTCGGGGTCGACGCCCCAGACGCCGGCGACGTGGGCGCGGGCGGCCGGGTCGTCGAGCTTGCGGTAGCCGGGCAGCTGATCGGCCTTCTGGCCGTGCTCGCGCCCGCCCTGCCCGTTGCCCTGGCCGGTCAGGCAGCCGTAACCGGACAGGGGCCGGCCGGCGCGGCCGGTGGCCAGGCACAGGTTGATCCACGCGCCGACGGTGTCGGTCCCCTTCGACTGCTGCTCGGGCCCGCGGGCGGTCAGCACCATCGCGTTGTCGGTGTCGCAGAACAGCCGTACCGCCTCGCGCAGCTGCGGCACCGGCACGCCGGTGATGCGCTCCACGAGCGCGGGCCAGTGGGACATGGCCGCGGCGCGGGCGTCGGCCCAGCCGGTCGTACGCTCCCGGATGAAGTCCTCGTCCGTGCGGCCCTCGGCCACGACCAGGTGCAGCAGCCCGAGCGCGAGCGCCAGATCGGTGCCGGGGCGCGGCGCCAGGTGCAGATCGGCCTGCTCGGCGGTACGGGTGCGGCGCGGGTCGACGACGATGAGGCGGCCGCCGTTCTCCTTCAGCTCGGTCAGGTAGCGCAGGGCGGGCGGCATCGTCTCGGCGAGGTTCGACCCGACGAGGATCACGCAGCCGGTGCGCGGGATGTCCTCCAGGGGGAAGGGGAGCCCCCGGTCCAGGCCGAAGGCCCGCTGGTGCGCCGCGGCGGCGGAGGACATGCAGAAGCGGCCGTTGTAGTCGATCTGGGAGGTCCCGAGGACGAGGCGGGCGAACTTGCCGAGCGCGTACGCCTTCTCGTTGGTGAGCCCGCCGCCCCCGAAGACCCCGACGGCGTCGGCCCCGTGGCTCTCCCTGGTGCCGCGCAACCCGTCGGCGACGGTACGCAGGGCCTCCTCCCAGGTGGCCGGCTCGAGCCTGCCTGTGGCGGGGCGTCGGACCAGTGGCCCGGCCAGCCTGGCCTGGGAGGAGAGCACCGCGGGCGCGGTACGTCCCTTACCGCACAGGGCTCCCCGGTTCACGGGGAAGTCCGCGCGCTCCACCACCTCGACGACCTGTCCGGCGACGCTCTGCCCGGTGCTCTGCCCGGCGCCCTCTCCGGTGCCTTGACCAGTGGGCCGCAGGTTCATCCCGCACTGCAGGGAGCAGTACGGACAGTGCGTGGGGGTGGTGACGGTGAGCATGCCCCCGAGCATGCGACGCCTGTGTTACGCCTGCGCACCCGCCGCATTACGCCTCCGGTACGTCCCTCTCCATCTGGCGGGGACCAACCGGTGAGCCGCGAGCCGCAGTGGGGGCGGAGCCCCCGGTTCGGGGAAGGGGCGGGGCCGGGGTGGGGGAGGGCCACCGTCAAGGAGACGCCAGCGCCTCCGCCACGCCGCTCTCCTCCCGCCCCAGAAACCTCGGATCCGGCCTGAACACGGCGTCCACCGCCGCCTTCCCCGCCGCCGCCAGCTCCCGCACCTCGCCGTAGTACCAGACCGAGTCGTGCGGCTCGGCGACGCCGACCCCGTACGAATCGACGCCCGCCGCCCGGCACAGCGTCACGGCCCGCTGGATGTGGAAGCCCTGCGTCACCAGGACGGCCCGGTCGACGCCGAAGACCTTCTTCGCGCGCACGCACGAGTCCCACGTGTCGAACCCGGCGTAGTCGCTGACGATCCGCCCGTCCGGCACCCCCCGCTCCTTCAGGTACGCGCGCATCGCGTCGGGCTCGTCGTACTCGACGCGGCTGTTGTCCCCGGTGACCAGCAGCACCTTGACCTTGCCGTCCCGGTACAGCTGCGCGGCCGTGTCGAGGCGGTGGGCCAGGTAGGGGGTGGGCCGGCCGTTCCACAGGCCCGCGCCGAAGACGACGGCGACGTCGTGGGCGGGGATGTCGTCGGCGGTGCGCAGCCGGCTGTCGGCGACGGCGTGCATCCATGTCGCGGGTGCGAGCGCGAGCACACAACCGAGCATGACGGCCTGCACCAGCCGCCGCTGCCCCCGCCGGCTCCGTGGCAGCAGCGACAGCCGCGTGCGACGCATGTACGAACCTCCCCTTGGTGTTCCCGCCCTGCCCTCTCCGACGCGAAAGGACCGCGCGCGGTTCACTCGATGACGGTTCAGCCGGCAACCCGGCCCGCCGTACGACGGCTTCGACCGACAATCGGCACGTCGTACGACGGCTTCAGCCGGCAACCGGCCCCCCCACCCGGCCGCCTGACCGACCCGGCCGCCGCCGCCCGGCTCGGCCCACGCCGGACCCAGCCGCCGCCCGGCTCAGCCCGCGGCCGGCTCCGCCCCCGGCGGCCGCCTCCCGTACAGCAGGCTCGCCAGCCCGGCCCCGAGCAGCCCGCCGACGAGCTGCGCCGCGATGAAGCCCGGGAGGGAGGCCGGGGCGATCCCGGTGAAGGAGTCGGTCAGGGACCGGCCGACCGTCGCCGCCGGGTTGGCGAACGACCCGGACGACGTGAACCAGATCGCCGCCGCGATGTACGCCGCGACCGCCACCGGCGCCAGCCCCGCACGTCCGATCCGGTCCAGGCCCTGGATCAGCAGGACCAGCCCGGCCGTGGCGACCGTCTCGCCGAGCAGCAGGTGCCCGTCCGACCGCATCTGGGTGGACCAGCTGCCGGGCGCCCGCCCGAACATCGCCTCGGCGAGCAGCGCGCCGGCGACCGCGCCGGCCAGCTGCGCGCCGATGTACAGCGCCACCTCGCGGCCGAGCAGCCCGTCCCCGTCGCGCCGCCGCGTCCACCAGACGCAGAGGGTGATGACGGGGTTGAGGTGCGCCCCGGAGACCGGCGCGAACAGCGCGATGAGCAGGCCGAGTCCGATCGCCGACGCCAGCGAGTTGGCCAGCAGCCGCACGCCGACGTCGTCGCTGAGTGCGCTGGCCTGTAGGCCGGAGCCGATGATGACGGCGACCAGTGCCGCGCTGCCGACGAGCTCGGCGACTGCGCGGCGGGGCAGAGCCCGGTCCGTAGCCATGAGTACCCCCCAAGTCCCGATTCAACGGAAAATATATTCCGTGTTTCGGAAAGTTCGATAGGGGGCAGGGTAGCGGGACCACTCCTGTCACTATCGCCACATGGATCTGGACGTGGACCTGGGCCGGGAAGCAGCCGCCCGGAACAACGCCGAGTGGTGCGATGCGATGTGCCGGGCCCACGGCCTCGCAGGCGGGACGTTCGGCGACCGCGCCTGGACACACCCGCGGCGCACTCCGCCGTACTACCCGAACGCCGTCACCCTCGCCCCCGGCGCATCGGACGCCGAGATACGCGACATGCTGGACGCTGTCGACCGCAGCACGCCCGGCTGCTCGGTCAAGGACAGCTTCGCGGAGCTGGACCTGACGCCACACGGCTTCGAGGTGCTCTTCGAAGCCCAGTGGATCCATCGCCCCGCAGCCCTCCCCGTCCCGGGGCCGGTCACCAGCGCCTGGGAGCCGGTCGAGACCGCCGCCGAGCTCGCCGCCTGGGAGACGGCCTGGAACGGCGGCGTACGCATCGGCCTCTTCCGCCCCGCGCTGCTCGCCCACCCGGCGACCACGGTCCTCGCCGGCCGCGCGCCGGACGGCCGTATCGTCGCGGGCGCCGTCGTCAGCCGCATCGCCACCGCCAGCGTGTCCGCCGGTGCCACGGGCGTGGTCGGCGTCTCGAACCTGTTCGGCCCCGACGCCTGGCCCGGCTGCCTCACCGCGATCGCCGACCGCTGGCCGGGCATGCCGGTCGTCGGGTACGAGCACGGTGACGACCTCGCAGCCGCCCTGCGTCACGGCTTCACGGCCACCGGCCCCCTCCGGGTCTGGCTCTCGTCATCAGCCGACCCCGGCCCTGACATCGCCCCCGACCCTGGCTCTGCCACTGCGCCCGACCATGCCGCCGACAGCAGCGAGCGGGACGCCGCCGATGCGTAGACGGACGCGGCCAGCCACGCCCGCGCGTAAGCGCCCGAGTCCGCGGGCAGCAGGCGCCCCAGCGCGTCCAGGCTCCGTGCCGTCGCCGCGTCCTCGAGGTCCCGGGCACAGCGCGCACCGGTCGTGAGACCCACCGCGAGCAACCGGCGCGGCAGGTCGCCGTCGGCCGCGGCCGCCGCGACGGGGCGGCCACCCGCCACCGCACGGTCCACCGCGCGGCGCAGGAGCCCCAGCTCCAGCGGCAAGGTCTCGGGCAGCGCCTCCGGCACCGGCGGCCCGGCGGCAGCGACCGCCCGCGTGGCGGGTACGTCCGTGCGGTTCAGCCTGCGCAGGCCCAGGTCCGCGCGGAGCGGCTCACCGTCGTGACCGGCCCAGGCCGCGGCGAGCGCCCGCACTCCGCCGGCCGTCTCGGGGGCGGCCCGGGCGATCAGCCGCAGCCGCAGCCCCGGGAAGGCGGCGAGCAGCCGCAGGTTCTCGGCGTACGGCAACTCGGGCCGTTCGTCCGGCGCGTACAGCGTGACGGTCGGCCCGCCGTCGACCGCGAACCAGGCGCGGCCGCCGTCGCCGGTGACCGTACCGGTGAGGAACAGCAGGTCGCCGCCTGCCGGGCGTTCGTCGGCGGGCTGCGCCAACCAGTCCAGGGCGGCATCCAGTTGGGCGGACGGCGGACGCTGCCAGAGTGCGTCGAGCGGCGGCTCGTGCCAGGCGCACCCCGCCGCCCGTACGGAACGCACCGACCCGCCACCGCCGATCCGGCCGTCCGCCGAGACGGTCGGCGACGTGAGGATGACCCCGCCCCTGTCACCGAGGTCCCGCAGCGCCAGCGCGGAGCCGCCCGGCACCACGGCCGTGGCGGACGCCTGCACCGCCCGTTCCGGGCCGCCGGGCGCCACGTCGGAGACGGTGTGGACGGAACCGTCCGGCGTCACCGCGTACACCGTCGCGCCCGCGTACCCCGACGCCGTCACGACCGGCTCGGTGAATAGCCCGTACAGCCGCAGCGGCTGGGACGACCGGTACGCGCGCCGGACAGGGCCGGCCAGTGCCGCCGCGTCCGGACGCTGTACGGAGTCGAGGAGCGCGGCCAGATCGGCGGACAACTCGGGCAGCCGGAAGGCCGGGTCCTCCGACCGGGCCTCTCCGAGACGCCGTGCGACGCGTACGGCGACCGAGGCGGGCCGGTGCAGCCCGGCGAGCCGCGCGGAGTGCGCCGCCCGCAGCAACTCGGCTCGCACCACGGCCCCCGCCCCGGCCACGCCCGCGACGAGTACCGCCACCCCGGCGTCCCCGAGTGCGTGCAGGGCCGCTGCCTGCACGCCGGTGAGCCCGCCGCCTTCACGCGCTGCCACCGGCCCGCCGCTCGCGCCCTCGCTCGTATCCGCCGCAGGGGCGGGCTGCTCTTCCGGTACAGCCGCCGCGGCGGCGGGCCCCTCCTCCGCGACCGGCGCGCGGGACAGGACCGCCGCGCGGTGCAGGCAGGCCGGGGCCAGCAGGCAACTGCACACCGCCGCGTCCGCCGACGCCACGACACCGCCGTCCGCCGTCGTCAGCGTCACCACCGTGTCGTCACCGGCGCGGACCAGCACACCGTCGGCCGTCCGCTCCACCGGCCAGTCGGCGGCCTTCGCCACCGCGCCGTCCACGCGCTTGCGCAACCGCGCGGGCAGCAGGTCGAGCGCGGTCGCCACCACCTCCGCGGCCACCGGAGGCAGACCTGAGGGGAAAGCCGTCACCGCTGCGTACCTCCTACGCGTTCGCCGACCCAGCGGGCCAGTTCCAGTGGACTGAGCGCGGCGACCGGCATGCCCGCCGCCACCAGCAGCCCCGCCACACCCGCCGAATACCGCGGACGCCCCTGGTCGTCGAGCGAGGCGCAACCGAGGACATGGCAGCCCGCGTCCACCAGCGCCCGCACCTCCGACAGGAGAGGGCCGACCGGGCCGCCCTCCTCGAAGTCGCTGACCAGCACGACGAGCGTGCGCGACGGCACCGTGACCAGTTCGCGGGCGTGCCGCAGGCCCCGCGCGATGCGCGTGCCGCCGCCGACCCGGACCTCCAGGAGGAGGCTCAGCGGGTCGTCGACGTGGCCGGTCAGATCCAGCACCTCGGTGGAGAAGGCGACGAAGTGCGTACTGAGCGCGGGCACCCCGGCGAGGACGGACGCGGTCAGCGCCGACCAGATGGTGGACGCCTCCATCGACCCGGACACGTCCACGACGAGCACCAGCCGCCAGTCCGCCTGCCTGCGCGCCCGGGTGCGGAACACGGGCCGCTCGGGCAGAACGGTCACCGCGCCCGTCACCGGGTCGCGACGTGCCGACGCGAGGTTCGCGCGCAGGGTGCGCGGCAGATCGAGCGGGCCGCCAGGGCGGCGCGTGGGCCGCGGATGCGCGAGCCCGGTCAGCGCGGGGCGGAGCCGGTTGGCGAGCGCCTGCGTCAACTCCCGTACGAGGCGGGCGACCAGCGGCCGCAACCGGGCGAGCCGCTGCTCCGACAAGCCACCCGCGTACGACAGGACCGTACGCAAAAGCTCCACCGAGGGGCGGGCCGCTGCGGGGTCGAGCTCCAGAGCGGCGTCCAGTCGCCCGGCGTCGGCGGCAGCGGCCAGGACCTCCTCGCGTACGCCCGGCCCGAACAGTGCGGCCAGCTCCTCCGACCAGGAACGTACGTCCGGGAACGGCGCACCGTCGCCGGCCCCGGCCCCGTAGCCGGCGGCCTCTTCGCCCCGGGATCCTTCTCCGCGCCCCCGCCCGTACAGTTCGTCGAGCGCCCGCGCCACTCGTCCGGCGGGCCCGGTCAACTCGCGCGCCCGCCCGAGCAGCAGCCGCCACCGCTCTCCCGGGGTGAGCGCACCCGGGACGGGCACCCCCGCGCGCCCACCCTCGGCCGCCACCGGTCCCACACCGAGGGCTCCCGCACGGGCGGGTTCCTCACCGGCGGGTCCCACACCGGCCGAGGCGGCATCGGCGGCAGCGGCCTCGCCGTGGCAGGCCGCGCCGTCGGGGGCCGCGCCGAAGCCCCGTGCCGCCAGGGCCTCGCGGCCCGCCAGGTCCGCCCGGGCGAGGAGTGCGAGCGCGGCCGGGTCGCTCACCTCCTGCGGAAGGGCGTCGGGCGAGGCGCAACCGGTGCGGTCCTCGACCACGGCCAGCAACCGTGCACGGGCCGCGGGCGACAGCGTGTCGAACCCCGCCCGCAGCGCGGGCAGGCGGTCCAGGAAGTCGCGGTCCGGCCAGGCCCCCACCCGCTCGAGCAACGGGTCGAGGGCGCGGCCCGCCTCCAGGAGCGGGCCCGCCGCCAGCAGGGAGCCGCGCAGGAGACCGGTCAGTTCGGCCCGGAGCTCGGATGTTGTCGCGCTGTCCGCCCGCGAGGACAGACGCACCCCGAACTCCCCGGCGTCCCGCTGCCCCAGCAGCACCCGCGCCGCGCCGGCCGCCCCCTGGATCAGGGGCGTCGCTCCGGCGTCGAGCCGGGCGAGCGCGTCGGCCAGCCGCAGGCCGCCGCCCGAGGCGGTATCGGCCTGGGCGGCGAGGGCGACGAGCGCGCGGGCGTCCTCCGGATCCGTGGAGCCGGCCAGCCCGTCCAGTGCGCGGACACCAGCCGCGGCGAGCTCCTCGTACGCCGCGTCCACCGCCTCCCGTTGCCACCCCTGGGGCAGCCCCGGCACATGACCGGACCGGATGCGGTCCAACAAGGCAAGCCCGTCGAGGAGTTCCGGCAGCGTGCCGGACGCGGGCAGTGCGACGGCCGCCTCCGCGAGCCGCTCGGCCGCCAGGTCGGAGAGCGCGCAGCGCGCCGCCTCCCGCAGACCCTCCAGGGCCTCGATCGCCGTCGGCCCGCCTTCGCGCGCCTGCGCCGCGTGCCGCTGCCGCAACACCCCGGCGGCAGCCTGCTCCAGAGTCACGCCGTGCACACCCGCCACATCGAGCATCGCCGCGGTGGACGGCGACCAGGCGACCGTCCACCGTGTGGTGAGCGCGTCGGCGCCGCCCACGCCCGCCACCTCGGCCTCCTGCCCGTACGGCACCCCGCACACGGCGAGCCGCCGCAGACAGATCTCCCGCTCCCGGTCCAGATCCCCGCGCAACGCGTCCAGCCGCAGCTCGCGCGCGGCGGGCTCGTCCGGCACCGGCAGTGACAAGCGGCCCAGCAGCGCCTCGACCGCCGGTCCCAGGCCGGAGCGCGGGGTACCGGGCGCGAGCCGCCCACGCCGGTCGCCGACCAGGACCTCCTCCATCGCCGCGGCCACCACCCGGCCGCGCCCGAACAGCCGGCCCTGCGTCAGCACGGACTGCGCGGCCTCCGCGAGCTCGCCTCGCCCGGCGGCCGGCAGCCCCCGCAGCGTGGCCAGATCCCGGGCGAGCCGCACCACTTCGCGCGCCTCGGCGGGGCCGCAAGGGTGACCCGCGTCCCGTACGGCGGCACATATTCGTACCGCTGTCGACAGCAGCAGCTCGTCCAGCAGCGCGGGGTCGCCCGCGGCGGCATGGACGCCGTGCTGCCACTCCGGGTCACGGATCCCGGCCGGGTAGCCGGAGCGCTCGTCCAGGAGCCCGTACGCGTACGGTACGAGCGACGTGACCACCTCACCGGGAGCCTTCTCGCCTGGTGCCACCTCACCGGAGCGGGTCTCCTCGAGGGCACCGTCCCGCGCCACCGCCGGCAGCAGCGCGGGCGCGTGGAACGCGCCGACGACGGCCGCCGCGCGCCGGTCCGCGTACGCGGCCAGCCGGCGCCTCATGTGCGCCTCCCTCCGCAGGTCGTACGGATCGACCGCTTTCTGGTCGGCCCGCAGCGCCCAGCCCACCAGCAGCGCCGCCCGCCGCAGTGCCTCGGGCGTCGCACCAGGAGCGGCGGCCTCCACGAGCCGGTCCCACAGGTCGTCCCCGGCCCGGCCCCCGACCCGGGCTCGCAGGGCAGCGGTGACTCCCCGCTCGCCGGAAGCGGAAGCCGGTACCGACGCCGTCCCCGGAACGGACTCCGGCACCGACTCCGACTCCGGCACCGACTCCGACTTCGGCACCGACTCCGGTGCCGAAACCTGCCGTCCCCGGTCCCGTGCCCCCAGCGGCAGATCGAACGGCACCACCTCGACGCCCGCCTCCCGCGCCCAGCGGATCGCGGCCAGCTCCGGCGAGAACTCCGCGAACGGCAGGAACACCAGCCCACCCTCACCACCGCGACCACCACCACCGGCCAGCGCCACCGGCGGCACCGTCGCCGGATCCGCCAGCCACACCAGCCACGGGGCGAACTCCTCCGGCAGCTCCACCAACAGCACCTCCGGTGCCGCATCGGCCAACATCGCCGGCACGGCCGCCGCGAGCGCGGGGGAGTGGTGCCGTACCCCGATCAGAAACGGGTCACGGCACCCCGCCAGCTCCTCCACCGCCTCCGCAGGCCGGTCAGGTGAGCTCATCGCGCAGCTCCCACAGCGTCCGCCACAGCGGAGCCCCACCCTCCGCGCGGCGCCGCACCGGCCCGTCCCAGTACCCCAGCAGCCGCCCGTGGTCGGCCGGGTCGTCCTTGCGGACCGTGCCGAGGAGATGGCCCGGCAGCGTACGCACCACATCGCGGCCGTTGCCGAGATACGCCGCGCCGAGCCCCATGGACGTGGCGACCTGCACGGCCTCCGCCGTCGACATCACCGTGGACGGCCGCTCCACCTCCCAGCCCTCCGCGCTGCGCCCGGTGCGCAGGTCCCGGAACGCCGTGACCAGCGCCTCCAGCACCGCCTCGTCCAGCGCGAACGCCGCCCCGCCGCGCGCCAGCGCCGCCGTGGCCTGCGCCCGCACCAGCTCCGTCTCGGCCGCCAGGTCGTCGATGGGCCCGACCGTCTCGAAGTTGAAGCGCCGCTTGAGCGCGGCGGACATCTCCGAGACACCCCGGTCGCGCAGGTTGGCCGTGGCGACCAGGGTGAAGCCGGGCGCCGCGTGCACCGTCCCGTCCTCGCCCTCCCTGCCCGCCTCGCCCGTCCCCGCCAGCTCCGGCACGGACATGCGCCGCTCCGACAGAAGCGACACCAGCGAGTCC
This sequence comes from Streptomyces sp. NPDC093546, assembly GCF_044765045.1. NCBI lineage: Bacteria > Bacillati > Actinomycetota > Actinomycetes > Kitasatosporales > Streptomycetaceae > Streptomyces > Streptomyces sp. NPDC093546. Next base: position 454,083 of record NZ_JBIWJG010000005.1, read on the forward strand.
TGCACCTCGGGCAGACAGCGAGTGACCTCCTCGACCCGGGCGACCGCGCCCCGCACCATCGCCGTCAGCACCGGCGACGGAACCAGGGCCTCCCGACTGGGCCCCTTCGCGAGCAGCATCGCGTAGTTCCAGCCGTACCGCAGCTGGTCCTCCGTGGTCCCCGCGGTGCCCTGCACGGTGAGGGTGCTGGTGCCGCACACGGCGGCGGCCAGCAGCTCCGACAGCATCGACTTGGCGGTGCCCGGCTCACCGACGAGCAGCAGCCCGCGCTCGCCGGCCAGCGTCACCACGCACCGCTCGACCAGCGCCCGGTCACCCACGAACTTCCGCGACACGACCAGCCGTCGGCCGTCACCGGCCTCCAGCTCCTCACCGCCGGAACCGCACACGAAGACCACCACCGCGCGCGGTGTGAGCCGCCACCCGGGCGGCCGAGGTCCGTCGTCGTACGCCGCCAGGAACGCCAGCTCGTCTGCGTACCGGTCCTCCGGCAGCTCCACCTGCCGCCGAACCCCCTGGTCCCCCTGGGCCTCTTCGGCCACCTCGGCCCGCACGCTCACGCTCATCGCTTTCCTCCCCGGCCGTCGCCCGTGCCACGGCCCGTGCCGCGCCCCCGGACCCGGCTCTCGAACTCCTCGTATCCGGGCGCGTCACCGTCGACCACCCGGCGCCACGCCGCCGCATACACCTCGGCCACCGGGCGGTCCGGCACCAGGAAGGCGTACGCCTCCCCCGGGAACAGCCCCGCCTTCCAGCTCTCCAGCGGAAGCTGCGGCGCCGACCGCTCCTGCCAGCCGCCGGGCAGGAACAACGACCTCCCCGCGCGGGGCCGCTTGGCCTCCACCACCAGGTCGGTGGCGGCCAGTTCGGCCCGGGCCTTCTTCAGCCGGGCCGGCTTCCAGCCCGTCCACTCCGCCTGCTTGCGGTCCGTCGGATCCGGAAGCGCGAGCAGCATCAGGTACAGCGCGGCCGCGTCCTGAGACAGTTCGAACCGCTCCGCCGCCTGCTCCACCAGCTCGGGCACGCTGTACACCGGGTGCTGCGGCGCGCCTGCCGCGCCACCCGCCGGACAGTCCGCCGTCACCAGCGCCTCGAACCCGTCGCTCAGCAGCGTGCGCAACGCATCCAGCAGCCCCGACGGCCTGGATACGGCAGTCAGCAGCGTCAGCGCCGGATGGTCGGGGCCGCCGTGTTCACCCACGCCCGGCAGTACCGCCGCCGGCCGCAGCCACACGTCCTCCCACTCGGGCCTGTACTGCATCGGCGTGAGCACCAGGGCGTCCCCCAGCTCGACGAGGCCCTGCCGGTCAGCCCCGCCCTGCGCGGGCAGCCCGTACGCCTCACGGATCCGCGGCGCGCTGCAGTTGCCCTGCGCATCCCAGCCGACACCCAGGTCCAGCAGCAGCCCCGGATCCGCCAGCCGCTCGCGCAACATCCGCAGCGTGACGGGCAGCACCGCGCGCAGCGGGTCACCGAACGGCAGCCGGTACGCCAGCCAGCGCAGCATTTCCACGTACGACGAGATGCGGTGCCCGGTGAGCAGTTTCTCCGACTCGGCGGCGGTGAGGCGGCCGTGCTCGGGGTCGACGCGCTGTTCGGTACGGCCCGTCAGCTCCGGCTGTGCCTCGGGGTTGAGTACGGCGTCGAGCATGCCGTTCTGCCGGGTCTCGGTGACGGCGCGGGCGACCAGATCGGGCGGTAGCACGCGCCGCCTGCCCCGCGCGCGTACCCAGGCGTCGGTCAACGGCTCCAGATCGAAGCCGGACTCCCACAGCCCGGCGACGGCATCGGCGTCACCGGGCAACAACAGGGCGGTGTAGCGCTGCCGTTCGGTGTTCGGCAGCGTCCTGAGGGCCGCCCTGGCCGCCTCCGCCTGCGCGGTCTTGGCCCCCAGCGGAGCCAGCACGTCGGCCGGCAGCAGGCTCTGCCGGTCCCAGTCGTCCACGCCGGGCATCCCGAGCAGCACCAGCGCCGCTGTGGGGGCGCTCGCTCCGATCCGGTCCGCGAAGTGGAGCGCCTGCTCCGGCCGGTACGGCAGCGGGCCCCGCTCCCGCACCAGTTCCACCACGCGCCCCACAGATGCGGCCAGCGGTGCGTCGTCCCGCTTTCCGAGCACCGTGGAGTCGACCAGGGCGAAGCCGTCCCACGCCCCGAACGCGCCCGACGGGTCGTACTCGACTCCGGTGTAGAAGCAGTGCTGCTCGTCCTGACGCACCATGGCGAACAGCACCATGCGCCGCGCCTCCGACCGGTGCACCTCGCCCAACCGCTGCGTGCCGCCCGGCCGGGCGACCTTCAGCGCCACGAGACGCAGTCGCCCACGCGGGTCCACCAGCACCGGCTCACCGTCCACCATCACGGCACCCGCCAGCTCCAGGAACTCCAGCAGCGCGGCCCGGTGCGCCTCCTCGGTCACCGGCGACGCGGCCCGCACCGCGAGCGCCGCGAGACCGCGTCCCGCGAACGACAGCCACGGCACCCCCGACGCGGGCAGCTTCACCTTCTCCGGCACTCCGTCCGCCGGGGCGCCGAGAACGGCCGCCACCTGCCGCAGCTGGTCGACGGCCGTGTGCGTACCCGGGCCGCGGCCCCAATAGCCGTACGCGTTCGCCCCGGGGCCCAGACCGACCATCGCCCCGGCCAGCGCCTCGTCCTGCGCGAACCGCACCGACGGCTCCGCTTCCACAGGCGTCCGCAGCCCCCGCTCCGCCTTCTCGCCGAGCTCCGTCAGCCGCTTGCCGCACCGGGCCGCCTCCCCCACGAGCCCCGCGACACCGGCGACCAGCCCCGGGTGCGTCAGCTCGGGCAGGACCCGCGCCACCGCATCGGCGGGCGTCGCACCCTCGGCCACGGCCGCCAGCAGCGCGGCGGCGTCCGCGTCCGTCACGGCACGCAGGCGGGCCGAGCCGCGCTCGTCGCGCGGCCGCAGCGCGTGCCAGTACGCCAGTGGCGGCACCAGCGGCGTACCGGCCGCGTACCTGCCGCCCCCGTCGCACAACTGGACCTGGGCGATCCGCACGCCCTCCGCGTCGTACAGGTCGACGACGGTGTCGAAGCGCTGGGTCTCGCGCGGATGCAGTGCCGCCCCGCCCGGCAGGCGCAGCGGCGGCAGCGGAACGCCACCTGCGATCTGCTCCCCGTACGCCCCCGGCAGAGCCGGGACCGCCGGACTGCGACTGCCGCCCACCGAACAGGCCGTCATCGTCCGCGTCTTCGGGTCGTGCAGCACCCACCAGCCCAGCAGCCCGTCCCTGCTGCCGAACGGCGACGACTCCAGGCCGGGCTGCACGGGCATGAGGCGGCAGTACCCCTCCAGCAACCGCTCCCCGTCGGCCGCACCGGCCAGGGCCCCGTCGAAGAACGCGGGGCCCGCAGCACGGCCGCGCCGCGCGGTCGCCGGGTCGTACTCCCACCAGCCGTCGTCGTGCAGCACCCAGACCGAGACGCCGTCGGAGGCCACCTTCCGCCGCTCCTCGGCGAACGACGTGTCACCGGCGTACACCGGCCGCCCGCCGTAGCAGCGACCTCCCCCGGGAAGCGGCAGCGACGCCATGTGCGCCGTCAGCCAGTGGTCGTCCAGCCGCCCGGCCGGGACGAAGACGTCGGCGGGCCGCCCGGACCACACGGCGCGCCGGTCGGGGCCGTGGCCGTTCGCCACCAGCCACTGCCCGTCCACGTACCGCACGGTGGGCTGGTCCCAGCCGCGTGTCTTCGCCGCGGGGAGCGTCAGCGTGCGGACGTCCACGGCCTCGTCCGCGCCCACCACGGCCGCCTCGTTGCCGTTGCGCACGATAAGCGCGGGCCAGGCGTCCGCCAGGCGGTACCACTGCTCGGCGAGGAACGCGCGCTGCGGCCCCGCCGCCGTCGCGTCGACCTTGCCGAGCTTCGGCAGCGTCTCCTCCAGGGCGGGCCAGCCCAGCTCGTCCAACACACCCGCCCGCAGGGTGCGCGCCAGCGCGGCGGTCGGGGTGACGGCGGCGATCCGCTCCATCGCGGCGGGCGCCGCGGCCAGTACCGACGGGGTCGAGAACTTCGACAGCCGGGCCAGCTGCTCGCGCAGCTCCGGGAACCCGAACGCCCGCGACAGGTCGTCGGCGCGGTCCGCGATCCAGCCCGCCAGCACCGTGCGCAGCGCGGGGTGCTCCACCACCCGGCGCAGGCGGGCGGGGGCCTCACCGTCACCAGCCAGCTGCTCCACGGAACGGCGGAGCATCCCCGTGAACCGTTCGTCGGCGGCCAGTGCCACCAGATCCCGGCGCCCCTCCGCCTCGTCCCGCAGCCAGCCCGCCAGATCCAGATGGCTGGTGGTGCTTTCCGCCGGCGGTTCCACTGGAACACCCAACGTCAGGCACAGGTCCAGCAGATCCAGGTCGGCGCCCATGCGCCAGCCGCCGCCCCCGATCAGCCGCACCGGCACACCGTCCTGTAGGAGCCGGTCCGCGAGCCGCTCCACCAAGGAAAGCTCGGCCGCCAGGCGCGTCGCCCGTCCGTACCCGCGCCGACGGTACGCCGCCCAGGCCGACAGCCACCCGGCGGCCGGTACCGTCCCGTCCAGCAGCAGGTCCGTCGCGCCGCAGTCGTCCAGCAGCGTCAGCCACGACGTCTCGAACTCCGCCCGGTGGTCTCCGCTCACCGTCGGCATCAGGTTCAGCAGCCGCTCCCGCACCGCGCGGTCCTCGGCCGCCACCGCCGCCAGCGCGGGCAGCGCCGTCTTCCAGAAGCCCGCCGCGGCCCGGCTCACCGCCCCGGTGTGGATGATCTCCGCCAGCAGCGACCGCTCCTCGGCGGCCACGTCGAGCCGCGCCGCCTTCGCCAGGCGCCTCAAGTCCTCCAGCATGCCCGCGTATGGCGCGAGACCCGCCGCGCACCGCTCCAGCGACACCATCCTGAACTGCTCGTACGCCGTCGGCGCGGGCAGCCGGGCCGCGAGGCCCTTGGCATGCTCGCGCAGCGCCTTGCCGCTCAGCGCGCCCGCCCCCGCGAACTCCAGGAACACCTCGCGCAGCCGTTCCTCGTCCACGGCGAGCGCGTGCCGCTGCTCCGCCGCCCGCGCCTTGCCGAAGAACAGCGACGCGTACGACCGCGACTCGGCGGCCAGGAAGAGTCGCGCCACCTGCTCGTAGTAGGTGGGAAGGAAGTGCGGTACGGAACGGTCGAGGCGTTCTCCGATGCCCTCGAAGCCCTCCTTGGCCAGGCCGGGCTTGGTGGCGACGAGCCGGGACAGCCGCTCCATCTCCTTGACGACCGCCAGGGCGTGATGGCCGTTGTCCGGGTCGTGCACCAGCGCCCAGGCCGGGAAGCCGAGCGCCTTCCGCCGCACGCGCCCCACCGGCTCGGGGTCCTGCTCACCGGTGAACCCCAGGTACTCCAGCGACAGGTCCTCGGCAGGCCCGATCGCCTGCGGTACCAGCCGTACGACCGTGCGCCCTTCCATGGCCGGATGCGCGTACGCCCGCGCGGTCAGCACATCCACATCCACGTCCACGGCCCCGGCACCGACTCGGCCCGCACCTGCGGCCGCCAGGGCCGCGACGCCTGCCCGCTCCGGTCCGACGCTCGGCCCGTCGGTCGCCCGCCCCCGGCCGGCCTCCGTACCCGGCGCCGCGCCAACGCCGACGGCACCGCCGGCCGCAGTACCGCTGATCGCGCCACCGCCGAGGGCAACACCGTCGCCCTCACCGCCCCTGCCCCCGGCCAGCGGCAGCACCGCGCCGGCGTCCAGCAAGCCGTCCAACAGCCGGTCCAGCAACGCGTCCGACAGGTCGGCCAAGAGCCCTTCCCGTGCCTGCCCGTCAGGAGCCGCGGCCGACACACCGTCAGAGGCATCCTCCGACACCCCGTTCAGAACCCCGCTCATCGCGCTTCCCCCTCCTCGTCCACCACACGCCCCGCGTACACCAGCGCGGCCATCCGCTCGCCCTCCGACCAGGCGACCGGCCCCACCTCCGCGAGCGGCAGCCGCCGCCCGGCCCGGTCGCGCCACTCCAGCGCGCCGGTCTCCGTCTCCGCCTCCGGGTACTCGTCGCCGAGCCAGTACGCCGCCTCCAGCGGCCGGCCCGCCTCGACCAGCGGGCACACCGCGTACCCACCGCGCGCCCGATACCCCAGGGAGGCCGCTCGCGCCGTAGCGTGCCGCAGCTCCGCGAAGCGCCCCCGCGCGTACGCGTCCCAGGACGTCCTCGGGCCCGCGCCCGCGCCCTCATCCACGATCTCGTCCGGCCGCCGCCACACCTCGCGGAACAGCTGCTCGGCACCCTGCTCGACCCCGAGCTCGACCGCGAACTCCCGCAACTCCTCCAGGTCCTCCAGCAGGACCGGGTGGGGTATCAGCACCGCCTCGACGCCCTGTTCCGCGCCCAGCCGCACCGAGTCGCCGTCCAGGTCGACGATGCCCAGTCCACGCACCGGATCCGGGTCCGCGTCCCGCAGGAACCCGGCCCGCTCCACCTCGGCCGACCCGTCCGCGCCTACCGGCGCCACCACCAGGTCCCGCAGCACCCCCTGCCACGCCGCGTCCTGCCACACCCGGGCCAGCAGCGGCACCGGAACCGGCAGCGAACGCACCAGCCAGGCGTCCACCTGCTCGCGGCACTCCCGCTCGTGCCGCTCCAGCCACTCCGCCAGCTGCCGCAGTCGCACCACCTCGGCGTCGTCCCGCAGTTTCGCCGGCACCTGCTTCAGCGTGCGCCCCGCGGCGTTGCGGCACACCACCCGCGTGCCGTCCAGCGTGACGGCGTACCCGCCACTCTTCGTATCGATCCACCCCATGGCGCGACCGCCTCCCCGACCTTCCGGTTCCGATGGCGATCACAGTAGGTGACGGGTCTGACAGTGCCCCCGCGAGCCCGTGAGCCTGTGGAAAACTTCCGTCACGCCCGCGCAACGGCCCCGCAACGTCCGCCCGTGACCATCGGTTCATGACGGAGCCGGCAGATCCTCGCGAATGCACCTTCGACTCCACCGCCCAACTCCTCGGCCGCATCACCGAGCAGCTGGGTACGCAGCTGAACCAACCGCGGCTGCGGCACCACCTCCACCGCAACGGAACGCGCAGGCCCATGACCACACCCGACCGCCCCACCCTCGTCGCCGTCGCGCACGGCAGCCGCGACCCGCGAGCGCTGCCGGCCGTGTCGGCGCTGCTCGACCGGGTGCGCGAGCTGCGGCCCGGTCTGCGCGTCCGCCTCGGGCACATCGAGCTGAACGCGCCGCTCCTCACCGACACCCTGCGCGACCTGGGCGACGGCGACGCCGTCCTCGTACCGCTGCTCCTCAGCCGGGGCTATCACGTCAAGCACGACCTGCCCGGCGCGGCAGCCGCCGCCGAACCGGGCCTGCGCGTACGCGTCGCCGCCCCGCTCGGCCCGCACCCGCTGCTCGTCGAGGCGCTCTACGACCGGCTCGCCGAGGCGGGCTGGTGCTCCGACCACGGCACGAGCCGCAGCACCGGCGTGGTGCTCGCCGCCGCGGGCTCGCGCGACCCCGAATCGGCTGCCGACACCCGCCGCACGGCTCGGCTGCTCAGCGAACGGCTCGGCGGAGTGCCCGTCGTCCCCGCGTACGCCTCCGCCGCCTCGCCGACCGTCCCGCAGGCGATCCGCGCGCTCGCCGCCCGAGGCCGCCACCGCATAGCCGTCGCGTCCTGCTTCACCGCTCCGGGCCTGTTCGCGACGCGCGCCGCCGACGCCGCGCCGTGGATCGCCTCCGCCCCGCTCGGCCCGCATCCGGCCATGGCCCGCCTCGTCCTGCACCGCTACGACCGGGCTGTAGAACAGGCCGAGATCATCCGCGGGGCCACCGGAACCCCGCTCCCACTGGAACTCGCTTCCGCTTGACGGATTCGCTGTCAGTGCCTGCGGTTACCTTCAGTGCATGGAAGGTCCTGAGGAGACGGCTGACGAGACAGCTGACGAGACGGCGTACACCACGACGCACCACACGACGTACGACGACAACGCGGCGACGTCCTACGACCCCGCGGCGACCGAGCGCTGGGCCGCCGAGCCCGACAAACGGCCCGGCCGCACCGCCTTCCAGCGCGACCGCGCCCGCGTGCTGCACTCCGCGGCGCTACGCCGCCTGGCCGGCAAGACGCAGGTCGTCACCCCCGGCACCCGCAGCCCGGCCTGGGACGCCAGCCCCCGCACCCGGCTCACCCACTCCCTGGAGTGCGCCCAGGTCGGCCGAGAGCTGGGCGCCGCACTCGGCTGCGACCCCGACCTCGTCGAGGCCGCCTGCCTCGCCCACGACATGGGGCACCCACCCTTCGGGCACAACGGCGAACAGGCGCTCAACGACTTCGCCAAGGACTGCGGCGGCTTCGAGGGCAACGCCCAGTCGCTGCGCCTGCTCACCCGCATCGAACCCAAGCGGTTCGTGCCCAGCGAGGCGACCGGGGACCTCGTCAGCGTCGGCCTCAACCTCACGCGCGCCACCCTGGACGCCGCCACCAAGTACCCGTGGCCGCGCGGCGCCCACCCCACCGAACCGGGGTCCCCCAAATTCGGGGTGTACGAGGACGACCTGCCCGTCTTCGAGTGGGTGCGGCAGGGCGCGCCGCGCCACCGCAAGTGCTTCGAGGCCCAGGTCATGGACTGGTCCGACGACGTCGCGTACTCGGTGCACGACTTCGAGGACGGCCTGCACGCCGGCCACATCGACCCCAACATGCTGCTCGCCGAGCCCGAGCGTGCCGACATCTGGCGGGTGGCCATCGGCAGGTACGTACCGGACGACACCGATCCGCAGGAGCTCGCCGACGCCCTCGACCGGCTCATCGAGCAAGAGTGGTGGCCGCACGGCTACGACGGGACGGCCGTCGCCCAGGCCCGCCTCAAGGACGCCACCAGCCAGCTGATCGGCCGCTTCTGCCTGGCCGCCGAGGGCGCCACGCGCCAGGCGTACGGTTCGGGCCGCCTCACGCGGTACGGCGCCGCGCTCGTCGTACCGCGGGAGGCCCGCAACGAGTGCGCGGTGCTCAAAGCCGTCGCCGACCGTTATGTCATGCAGCGGGCCGAGCAGGAGGCGCTGCGGGCCGATCAGCGCATCGTGCTCGCCGAGCTCGCCGAGGCGCTGACCGTACGGGCGCCGGAGGGCCTGGACCCGCAGTTCCGCGCGCTGTTCGACGCGGCTCCGGACGACCGCGCCCGCAAGCGGGTGATCGTCGACCAGATCGCCTCGCTCACCGACGCATCGGCCCGCACCCTGCACGCCCGCCTGGCGACGCATCGCTGAGCGGCCGGGCCGAGGCGGAGCCGGCATGGCCGACCGGCCATGGCCCAGCGGCAGCACCGCCGCGGCGTAGCGTGGGAAACGCCCTGAACCGCAAGGAGGCAACCAGTGGTCGACGCACCTCGCACCTTCGTCATCGTCGGCGGGGGGCTGGCCGGCGCCAAGGCAGCGGAGACCCTCCGCTCCGAGGGGTTCACCGGCCGCGTCATCCTCGTCGGTGACGAACACGACCACCCCTACGAACGCCCGCCGCTCTCCAAGGGCTACCTCACCGGCAAGGAGGAGCGCGACAGCGCCTTCGTCCACGAGCCGAGCTGGTACACCGGCGCCGGGATCGAGCTCCACCTCGGGCAGCCCGTCACCGCGATCGACCGCGCCCAGAAGGCCGTGCACCTCAGCGACGGCACCACCATCCGGTACGACAAGCTGCTCCTCGCCACCGGTGCGGAGCCGCGCCGCCTCGACATCCCCGGCACGGGCCTGGGAGGCGTGCACCAGCTGCGCCGCCTCGTCGACGCCGACCGCCTGCGCTCCACCCTCGCCTCCCTCGGCCGGGACAACGGCCATCTGGTGATCGCCGGGGCTGGCTGGATCGGCCTGGAGGTCGCCGCAGCGGCCCGCGGGTACGGCGCCGAGGTCACCGTCGTCGAACCGGAACCTACGCCGCTCCACCAGGTCATCGGACCCGAGCTCGGCCAGTTCTTCATGGACCTGCACGCCGACCGGGGCGTCCGCTTCCGCTTCGGCACCCGCCTGACCGAGATCACCGGCCAGGACGGCATGGTGCTGGCCGCCCGCACCGACGACGGCGACGAGCACCCGGCGCACGCGGTCCTCATCGCCATCGGTGCCACCCCGAACACCGCCCTCGCCGAGGCCGCCGGGCTCGACCTGGCGGACCGCGCCGAGGGCGGAGGCATCGCCGTCGACGCCTCCCTGCGCACCTCCGACCCCGACATCCACGCCGTCGGCGACGTGGCGAGTGCGCTCCACCCCATGCTCGGCTTCCGGCTGCGAGTCGAGCACTGGGCCAACGCCCTCAACGGCGGCCCGGCGGCCGCGCGCGCCATGCTCGGCCAGGACGTCGCCTACGACCGGATCCCGTACTTCTACTCCGACCAGTACGACCTGGGCATGGAGTACTCGGGCTGGGCGCCGCCCGGCTCGTACGACCAGGTGGTGCTGCGTGGCGACGCGGGCAAGCGGCAGTTCATCGCCTTCTGGCTGAAGGAGCGCCGCGTGCTGGCCGGGATGAACGTCAATGTGTGGGACGTCACAGATGCCGTCCAGCAGCTCGTGCGTTCCGGCGCCCCCGTGGACCCCGAGGCCCTCGCCGACCCCGCGACGCCGCTCACCGCCGTCGTGCCCGGCCCGTAGAACCGTAGAATTCGTGCGTGGCAGGCGGCAGGATCAACGATGACGACGTGAAGGCGGTACGGGACGCGGTCCCGATCGACGCCGTCGTGTCCGAGTACCTCCAGCTGCGCAACGCCGGCGGTGGCAACCTCAAGGGCCTGTGCCCCTTCCACGACGAGAAGTCCCCCTCCTTCCAGGTCAGCCCCAGCAAAGGTCTCTTCCACTGCTTCGGCTGCCAGGAGGGCGGCGACACCATCGCCTTCGTGATGAAGATCGACCACCTCTCCTTCTCGGAGACGGTCGAGCGCCTCGCCGCGAAAGCGGGCATCACCCTGCGGTACGAAGAGGGCGGCTACACCCCGGGCCACCAGCGCGGCGAGCGCATCCGCCTGATCGAGGCGCACAAGGCCGCCGCTCAGTTCTACGTCGAGCAGCTCGACAGCGCCGAGGCCGAGATAGGGCGGAAGTTCCTCGCCGAGCGCGGGTTCGACCAGGCCGCCGCCCAGCACTTCTCCGTCGGCTACAGCCCCGCCGGCTGGGACCACCTCACCCGCTATCTGCGCGGCAAGGGCTTCTCCGACAAGGAGCTCATCCTCTCCGGCCTCTCGCAGGACGGCCGCCGCGGACCCATCGACCGCTTCCGCGGCCGCCTGATGTGGCCCATCCGGGACGTCGGCGGCGACGTCGTCGGCTTCGGCGCGCGCAAGCTCCGCGACGACGACAACGGACCCAAGTACCTCAACACCCCCGAGACCCCGATCTACAAGAAGTCCCAGGTGCTGTACGGCATCGACCTGGCCAAGAAGGACATCGCCAAGTCCAGCCGGGCCGTGGTCGTCGAGGGGTACACCGACGTGATGGCCTGCCACCTCGCCGGGGTCACCACCGCCATCGCCACCTGCGGCACGGCCTTCGGCGGCGACCACATCAAGATCCTGCGCCGGCTGCTCATGGACAACGGCTCGGCCCGCGTCATCTTCACCTTCGACGGCGACGCCGCCGGCCAGAAGGCCGCCCTGCGCGCCTTCGAGGACGACCAGAAGTTCGCCGCCGAGACGTACATCGCCATCGCCCCCGACGGCATGGACCCCTGCGAGCTGCGCCTCGCCAAGGGGGACGAGGCCGTCCAGGAGCTCGTCGAGCCGCGCACCCCGCTCTTCGAGTTCGCGCTCCGCCAGATCGTCGGCCGGTACGACCTGGAGACCCCGGCCGGCCGTGCCGCCGCGCTCGACGAGGCCGCGCCGATCGTCGCCCGCATCAAGAACGTCTCCTCGCAGCACGAGGTCGCCGTGCAACTCGCCGGCATGCTCGGCATCCTCGACACGCAGTTCGTCGTCCGGCGCGTCGCCCAGCTCGCCCGCTGGGCCCGGGACCGCGGCGGCCGAGGTCCTGCGCCCGCGACGCCCCGCCCCGGGACCTCACCCCAGGCCCAGGCTCATGCCCACGCCCCCTCCGGCCCCTCTGGCCCTGCCGGTCCCGCGCTCAACCTGCGCAACCCCGTCCACCAGACCGAGCGCGAGCTGCTGAAGCTCGCCCTCCAGTACCCCGCTCTGGTCTCGCCTGCCTTCGACGCGTACGGCGTCGACGAGTTCACCGCCCCGCCGTACGCCGCCGTACGCCAGACCATCGCCGACGCGGGCGGCGCCGAGCAGGGCATCGAGGGGAGCACCGACTACCTGGCCCGGGTGCGGGACGCCGCGCCCAACGACACGGTGCGCGCCCTGGTCACGGAGCTCGCCGTGGAGGCGATCCACGGGCGCGTGGTCGACGAGACGTACGCGGGCATGCAGCTCGTCGCCGTCCGCCTCCGTGCCGTGGACCGCCGTATCCGCGATGTCCAGGGCACCCTCACCCGCCTCGGCGCCCACGGCGACCCCGAGCGCCTGGCGGCCGTTCAGAACGAGCTGTGGGTGCTCCAGCAGTACGCCCAGTCGCTCCGCAACCGAGGCGCGGACGCGCTCTGACCGCGTAACCGCCCCGTCACGCACCGCCCGCAAAAAGTGCTCGCACGCCCCTCGTGGCGGTGATGTGTCGTACCCCACACTAAGGGGCGGTGCCTGAGTCCTCGGAGCGCGGCCGGTCCACAGACGGTGGGCCACTCATCCCCGCGGATCCGCTCATCGTGTACGGGACGGAAGAAAGCGGCACGGCCGCCGCAGCCGTCCCGCTGCCGCACGCCCCCGAACCGGCAGCGATCACCCTGGAGGTCGCCCCCGTGCAGACCCAGACCCTGACCGACGTCGACCCCGCCACGGCCACTGCGACCGCGACTGCCCTGGCCGTTCCCGTGCAGGCCCTGCGGCCCCACCATCCGGAAGCGCTCCCCGACGTCCCGGACACGGAGGATGCCTCCGAGGTCCCGGAGGTCGCCGACGTCACCGAGATCACCGACGTCACCGAGATCACCGACGTTACCGAGATCGCCGAGGCCGTCGAGCCGCCCGTGGGCCGGCCCACCGCCGCAGCCGGGGCCGGAAGCGGGCCCTCCGCCGACCTCTTCCGCCAGTACCTGCGCGAGATAGGCCGGATACCGCTCCTCACCGCCGCCGAGGAGGTCGAACTGGCCCGCCGGGTCGAAGCCGGCCTCTTCGCCGAGGAGAAGCTCGCGAGCACCCCCGACCTGGACTCACAACTCGCCCTCGACCTCGACCGACTCGTCGTCATGGGCCGCATGGCCAAGCGGCGCCTCATCGAGGCGAACCTGCGTCTCGTCGTCTCCGTCGCCAAGCGCTACGTCGGCCGCGGCCTGACCATGCTCGACCTCGTCCAGGAGGGAAACCTGGGCCTGATCAGGGCGGTGGAGAAGTTCGACTACGCGCGCGGCTACAAGTTCTCGACGTACGCGACCTGGTGGATACGCCAGGCCATGTCCCGCGCCCTCGCCGACCAGGCCCGCACCATCCGGGTACCGGTCCATGTCGTCGAGCTGATCAACCGGGTCGTACGGGTCCAGCGCCGCATGCTCCAGGAACGCGGCTACGAACCGACGCACGACGAGGTCGCCGCCCACCTGGACCTGGCGCCGGAGCGGGTCGGCGAGGTGCTGCGCCTGGCTCAGGAGCCGGTCTCGCTGCACGCGCCGGTCGGTGAGGAGGACGACGTCGCACTCGGCGACCTCATCGAGGACGGCGACGCCGCGTCCCCCGTCGAGTCGGCGGCGTTCCTGCTGCTGCGCGAGCACCTGGAGGTGGTCCTCTCCACCCTCGGCGAACGCGAACGCAAGGTCGTCCAGCTCCGTTACGGCTTGATCGACGGCAGGCCCCGCACCCTGGAGGAGATCGGACGGATCTTCGGCGTGACGCGCGAACGCATCCGCCAGATCGAGTCCAAGACCCTGGGCAAGCTGCGGGACCACGCCTTCGCGGAACAACTACGCGGCTACCTCGACTGACCGGTCAGAAGACGCCAGAAGACGCCAGAAGTAGCTGGAAGTCGTTGGAAGAGGCCAAGTTCAGGCCCAGGCGATCACAAGCGGTCATGAAGGATGTTCGGTCGACCCCTGCCGGCGGCGCGACGCGTCCACCCCGGCGCCGACCGCCGTGCCCAGGCTCAGCCCCAAGGCGATGCCCAGCCCCAGGTTGTCGCTCAGCTGCCCCAGGCTGATCCCCAGGGCCACCCCGATCGGCAGCCACAGCGCCAGCCCCGTCCCGGCGCTGCTCCCGCCCGGACCTCCCCCCTGACCTCCGCCCGGACCCGCGCCCGAACCCCCGCCCAACTCTCCGGCGCTCATCTCTCGAGCGCCCGTCTCTCCCGCGCCCGCGCCCTCTTCCGCCATGTTCCCCAGCTCCCCCTTGATCCGTTTCCCTCGCCGCACGGTCAGTCGACCTCGGCGACCGCCTGCGCGAACTGCGCCGCGTACAGGCGCGCGTACGCGCCCTCCGCCGCCAACAGCTCCGCGTGCGTCCCCTGTTCGACGATCGCCCCATTCTCCATTACCAAGATCACGTCCGCGTCGCGGATGGTCGACAGCCGATGGGCGATCACGAAACTCGTCCGCCCGTGCGCCAGTCGCGCCATCGCCTTCTGGATCAGCACCTCCGTGCGCGTGTCCACGGAGCTCGTCGCCTCGTCCAGGATCAGGATCACCGGGTCCGACAGGAACGCCCGCGCGATCGTGATCAGCTGCTTCTCGCCCGCGCTGACCCCCGCGCCCTCGTCGTCGATGACGGTGTCGTACCCGTCGGGGAGCGTCCGGATGAACCGGTCCGCGTGCGCGGCCCGCGCCGCCGCCTCGATCTCCTCCCGTGACACCTCGCGCGAGCGCGGCGCGCCGTACGCGATGTTGTCGGCGATCGTGCCGCCGAACAGCCAGGTGTCCTGGAGCACCATGCCGATGCGCGAGCGCAGTTCCTCGCGCGACACCGCGGTCGCGTCGACCCCGTCGAAGAGGATGCGGCCGCCCGTCACCTCGTAGAACCGCATCAGCAGGTTCACGAGCGTCGTCTTGCCCGCGCCCGTCGGGCCGACGATCGCGACCGTCTGCCCCGGCTCGACCGTCACCGACAGGTCCTCGATGAGCGGCTTGTCCGGCTCGTATCGGAACGACACCTTCTCCAGCGACACCCGCCCCGCCGGCTCGAAGACCCGGCCCGCCACCGGTGCGGCGTCCGGCGCCTGCTCCTCCGCGTCCAGCAGCTCGAAGACGCGCTCGGCGGACGCGACACCCGACTGCACCAGGTTCGCCATGGACGCCACCTGCGTCAGCGGCATCGAGAACTGCCGCGAGTACTGGACGAACGCCTGCACGTCCCCGATGGAGAGCGCCCCCGAGGCGACCCGCAGCCCGCCCACCACGGCCACCAGCACGTAGTTGAGGTTCGACACGAAGAACATCAGCGGCTGCATGAGCCCGCTGTTGAACTGCGCCTTGAACCCGGCCTCGTACAGCGCCTCGTTCTGCTCCCGGAAGCCCTCGGCCGCCTCCTCCTGCCGCCCGAAGACCTTCACCAGCGCGTGTCCGCTGTACATCTCCTCGATGTGGGCGTTGAGGCGGCCCGTCGACTGCCACTGCCGCACGAAGTGCGGCTGCGACCGCTTGCCGACCCTCGTCGCCACGACCACCGACAACGGCACGGTCACCAGCGCGACCAGGGCCAGCAGCGGTGAGATCCAGAACATCATGGCCAGCACGCCCACGATGGTCAGCGCCGAGTTGATCAGCTGCCCCATGGTCTGCTGCATGGTCTGCGAGATGTTGTCGATGTCGTTCGTCACCCGGCTCAGCACTTCGCCGCGCTTGGCCCGGTCGAAGTACGACAGCGGCAGCCGCTCCAGCTTCGCCTGGACGTCCTCGCGCATCCGGTACACGGTCCGGTTGATCACCTTGATCGACAGGCGCGTCGACACCAGCATCGTCACACCGGCGACCACGTACACCACCAGCACCGCCAGCAACACCGAACCCACGGCGCCGAAGTCGATCCCGTGCCCCGGCGTGAAGTCCACCCCGGACAGCATGTCCGCCAGCCCGTCGTCGCCCTTCGCCCGCAGCGCCTCCAGCGCCTGCTCCTTGGAGGCGCCCTCCGGCATGCCGCGCCCCACCACCCCCGCGAAGACCAGGTCCGTCGCCTTGCCGAGGATCATCGGCCCGACCACCGACAGCGCCACGCCCACCACACCGGCCGCCAGCATCAGCCACAGCGTGGCCTTCTCCGGCGCCAGCTGCCGCAGCAGCCGCCTGCCCGACCCCTTGAAGTCCATCGACCTCTGGTCGGGGCCGCCGCCGGCCATCATCCGTCCCGCCGGCCCCGCCATCAGGCTGCCTCCGCTTCCGTCAGCTGGGAGAGCACGATCTCCCGGTACGTCTCATTGCCCGCCATCAGCTCCTCATGGCGCCCCGCCCCCACGACGCGGCCCTCGTCGAGGACGACGATCCGGTCGGCGTCGCGGATCGTCGACACGCGCTGCGCGACGATCACGACCGTCGCGTCCGCCGTCTCCGCCGCCAGCGCGGCCCGCAGGCGCGCGTCCGTGGCGTAGTCCAGCGCCGAGAACGAGTCGTCGAAGAGGTAGATCTCCGGCCGCTGCACCAGCGTCCGCGCGATCGCCAGCCGCTGCCGCTGCCCGCCCGACACGTTCGTCCCGCCCTGCGCGATGGGCGCCTCGAGGCCGTGCTCCAACTCCCGTACGAAGTCGGCGGCCTGCGCCACCTCCAGCGCGTGCCACAGCTCCTCGTCCGTCGCGCCCGGGTTCCCGTACCGCAGGTTCGTCGCGATCGTCCCCGAGAAGAGGTACGGCTTCTGCGGTACGAGCCCGACCGTACGCGCCATCAGCGCCGGGTCGAGCTCGCGCACGTCGACACCGTCGACCAGCACCTCGCCGCCCGTCGCGTCGAACAGCCGGGGCACCAGCCCCAGCAGGGTCGACTTGCCGCTGCCCGTCGACCCGATGACCGCCGTCACCTCGCCGGGCCGGGCGACCAGGTCGACACCGCGCAGCACCGGCTCCTCGGCGCCCGGATAGCGGAAGTCTGCGTTCCGTATCTCCAGGTGTCCGTGCCGGGCCAGCTTCCGCACGGGCGACGCCGGCGGCACGACGCTCGACTCGGTCCGCAGCACCTCCTCGATGCGCTCGGCGCACACCTCGGCACGCGGCACCATCATGAACATGAAGGTGGCCATCATCACGGCCATCACGATCTGCAGCAGATACGCGAGGAAGGCCGTCAGCGCCCCGATCCCCATCGCGCCGCTGTCGATCCGGTGCGCGCCGAACCACACCACCGCGACGCTCGACACGTTCACCACGGTCATCACCGTCGGGAACATCAGCGCCATCAGCCGCCCGGTCGCCACGGACACGTCGGTCAGAGCGCCGTTCGCCGCCCCGAACCGCTCCCGCTCGTACGCGTCCCGTACGAAGGCGCGGATGACCCGGTTACCGGTGATCTGCTCGCGCAGCACCCGGTTCACGGCGTCCAGCCGCTCCTGCATCGTGCGGAACAGCGGGCGCATCCGCCTCACGATGAGCGAGACGGAGAGGGCGAGCACCGGCACCACGGCCAGCAGCACCGACGACAGCGGCACGTCCTGCCCGAGCGCCATGACGATGCCGCCCACGCACATGATCGGTGCCGACACCATCAGCGTGAACGACATCAGCACCAGCATCTGCACCTGCTGGACGTCATTGGTCGTACGCGTGATGAGGGACGGTGCCCCGAACTGCCCGACCTCCCGCGCCGAGAACGACTGCACCTGGTCGAAGACCGCCGCCCGCACGTCCCGGCCCAGCGCGGCCGCCGTGCGCGCCCCGTAGTAGACGGCGCCGATGTTGCAGACCACCTGCACCACCGAGACGACGATCATCACGGCGCCGAACCGAAGGATGTAGCCCGTGTCACCGGGGACGACACCGTTGTCGATGATGTCGGCGTTCAGGCTGGGGAGGTAGAGGGAGGCGCAGGTCTGCAGAAACTGAAGGGCCACCAACACGACGATGGGCCGTTTGTACGGCCCTAGGTGGCGGCGAAGAAGTTGTCTGAGCACACCATCAACTATCCCCGCCGCCCCGGCCCCTTACGAGCGCTTTTCCCCGATCATCGTGGGCGGCGGGGGCATTGGCCGCCCGCTGCCCGGCGCGAAAGGCTTGGCGCCGCGGGCGTTCACGCCTCGAACGCTCCCGGGTGCAGCTGGTCCCGCGTCGCCCCGTACTGCTGCCGCACCGCCTGCCCCACGGCCAGCTCCTCGCCCGGCTCGAACACCTGCATCGCGGCCGCCTGCCAGGCCGGCGGGGCCTGCGGCGACAGCGCACCGTGCGACACCCCCAGCGCCCACGCCGCCTGCCGCGCCGCACCGAGCGCCGCGTAATCCGCCGGCTGCGGTACGACGACCTGGGCGCCGAAGATCGCCGGCGCGGCGGCCTGCACGGCGGGCAGCTCGGCGGCCGCCCCCAGCAGGAACACCCGCCGCACCTCCACACCGCGCCCGCGCAGTACGTCCATGGCGTCGGCGAGCGAGCACAGCATGCCCTCGAAAGCCGCCCGCGCCAGGTGTTCGGGCTTCATCGACTCGCGCCGCAGCCCGCTCAGAGTCCCCGCGGTGTGCGGCAGCTGCGGCGTCCGCTCACCCTCCAGATACGGCAGAAGGACGAGCCCGGAGGCGCCCGGGGTCGACTTCAGTGCCAGCGCCGACAGCTCCTCGAGGCTGTCCACGCCCAGCATCTCCGCGGTGCCGCGCAGCGCCCGCACCGCGTTCGAGGTGTGCACGACCGGCAGGTGCATCCCGGCCGCGTCCGCGAACGCCGTGATCATGCCGCGCGGGTCGGCCAGCGCCTCGTGGTGCACGGCCATCACCGACCCCGACGCGCCCAGCGAGACCACGGCGTCACCGATGCCGAGTCCGAGCCCCAGCGCGGCGGCCATGGTCTCGCCGGTCCCCGCGGAGATCAGCAGTCCCTCGGGCGTGACGCCCGCGGCCTCGGCGGGGCCCAGGACCTCCGGCAGCGCGGCCTGGTGCCCCAGCGCCAGCTCCACCAGGTCCGGCCGGTACGCACCGGTGCCGGCCGACCAGTACCCCGTACCGGAAGCCGCCCCCCGGTCCGTGGTGCGGCGCGCCGGCCGGCCCAGCAGCTGCCACACCAGCCAGTCGTGCGGCTGCATCACCATCGCCACGCGCGCCGCCGCCTCCGGCTCGGTACGCGCCAGCCACCGCAGCTTCGCCACCGGCTGCGCCGCCTGCGGTACGCAGCCGACGGCCTCGGCCCACGCCTGACGGCCGCCGAACGCCTCGATCAGGTCCGCGGCGGCCACCTGCGCGCGCTTGTCGTTGCCGACCAGCGCGGGTCGCACCAGCGCACCCTGCGGGTCCAGCGGCAGCAACCCGTGCTGCTGCGCGGAGACGCCGATGGCCTGCACACCCTCCAGCAGGCCGCCGGAAGCGGCCTCCCCGAGGGAGAGCAGCCACGCCTGCGGGTCGACCTCCGCGGCCTTCGGCTCGACGGGGTGGGGCGCGTAGCCCTGCCGCAGTACGGCGCCCGTGTCCGTGTCACAGACGACGATGCGCGTGAAACCCGACGAACTGTCCAACCCGGCGACTATCCCCATGGGCATAGATTCTGCCGCACTCGGGACACACCGCGGCCCGCCAGGTACCGCGGCCGGCCGCGGCCGGCCGGGATGTTCCCGGTATCACAGCGACGCAGGGTGGAGGCGCTGAGCGGCTCGGCTCAGGTGTTAGTGGTTCCCCACTCGTCCTCACCGCCCTGGCCGCGCTCCCGCAGCGAGCGCACCCGCTCGGCGACCGACTCGGGAACCCGGTCCCCGACCTTGTCGCTCACGGCGTGAAGTGCCTTCTCGGCCACTTCCCGCCCGGTGTGCGCCGCCGACTCGGCGGCGTTGCGCACGGCCGGGTTCTGCGAGAGGTCACGCGCCGACTTCCGCAACTGCTCGTACCGCTCCCGGCCGGCCCGGGTGCCGAGCACGTACCCGAAGGCCAGTCCAACGACGAACGCGAGCTTGTACCGCATGGCTGCCACCCTTCCGAAGGCGTTGGTGCTGGCCGCCTACCCGCGTGGCCGGAGATCACCCCGGGGAACCGATTGGCGGAGCACCCCCCTGCTTGCGCTAATGTATGTGTCGCAGCGAGCGAGCGCCGCCCGGGAAGCCCCGGGTGGGTGCGTTCGGTGCAACGCAGCAATCCCCTGTAGCTCAATTGGCAGAGCAGCCGGCTGTTAACCGGCAGGTTACTGGTTCGAGTCCAGTCGGGGGAGCGCGATCCCCTGTAGCTCAATTGGCAGAGCATTCGGCTGTTAACCGGAGGGTTGCTGGTTCGAGTCCAGCCGGGGGAGCGGTGCTGGGAGAGGACCCCTGGGAGGGGGTCCTCTTTCGCGTTCCGGCGGTGAAACCGAGGCTTCTCGGATCGATCCGACCGTGACGGGAACCGCGCAGCGCTCAGCGCGGTCTTCATAGGCGTGCGTATGCCGACCATCCGGAGCAGGAGATCGTATGAGCGGCTATGCTGCGGCAGACGGCGCGCACAAATGTGCGCGACGCGCCGTAAGGGGCGGTAGCTCAGCCGGTTAGAGCAGCGGACTCATAATCCGTCGGCCGTGGGTTCGAGTCCCACCCGCCCCACCACAGCAGTGGTCGGCAGAAACGTTTCTGCCCGCGGAAGCGTACGAGCGAGGCCCGCCGCTCCCAGGCGGCGCGCCCGCTCCTCGCACGGGCATGGCGATGAACCACTCGTACGGGTACGGGCATGGGTCTCGCATACGGCGAGGCCCGGTGTCACAGCCGGCGCGACCGCCGGATCGGCTCCCCCGCCGCGCCAGGCCCTCTCCTTATATCTCGGGCCTCGGTTCTCGAGCCTCAGGCCTACGCCGCCGAAGCGACGCCCCCTTGCTGGGCCGCAGCCCACAGGACGACGAGTCGCTGGTAGATACGGTGCTCGTCCGGCGACAGCTGCCCGTCGGCGCGTGCCCACAGCTCACGGATCGCCGCATTCAGGGCGTGGGCATCCGGCTGGACAGGAGGGCGGCGCGAAGCTTCGGACATGTCATCCAGCGTAGGGCGAGATTCCGATGATTCGCCCCCTCCTGGGACGTGCGATCCGCCACGAACACCGGATGGGACCCGGAGCACAGGGCAGCCGGCCGAGCGCGGCGTACGGATCGGAATGACGTGAGTCACAGCGGGGGCGGCAGCGAGCGCGCCACGCGGAAGCCCACGTCGTCGATCCGGAAGGTCGGGTGGCTGCGCCGCCGTACCGAGGCCCGGCAGCTCCAGTGCTCGTCGGACCATCCACCGCCGCGCAGCACCCGGTAGGTGCCGTACACCTCGGCGTCGTAGACGTCCCAGCACCAGTCCCACACGTTGCCCAGCATGTCGTACAGGCCCCAGGCGTTGGGCTGCTTGCCGCCGGCGGCGCGGATGCGCCCGTCGGAGTTGTTCCGGTACCAGGCGACGTCGTCGAGCGGGCCGTAACGGGGACCGGTGGTGCCCGCACGGCACGCGTGCTCCCACTCGGCCTCGGTCGGGAGCCGGTAGCCCTCGGCGGCGGCGTCCCACGCGACCGCCTCGCCGTCGGCGGAGAGGTGGTAGGCGGGCGCCAGGCCCTCGCGCGAGGAGAGCGCGTTGCAGAACCGGACCGCGTCCCACCACGAGACACCCTCCACGGGCAGCCGGTCACCTTCCGCCGTACTCGGCCGCCGGCCGGTGATCTCCGCGTACAACGACTGCGTGACCGGGAGGGCGGCCATCCGGAACGGCGCGATCTCGACCGCCCACCTGCGCTCCGTCCGCCGATCCGACAGCGTGACGCGCCCCGGCGGTACCGCGACCATGTCCGTTCCCCAGTCCGCGTTCATGGCGGGCCACCCTACTGGTGATCAAGGTGGGCTCCGGATCCGTCGGCGCCGGTGCACCGGACCCGACGGTGCGCACCAAGAGGATATATCGACAAATACGGATGCCTGGTGCGTGCACATGTCGATATGTGCGATGAGCCCTCTCGGAGTCCTCTCGGGTGTTGTGCTACTGGAATTCTATTAATCCCAAAGGGTGGCTCGAATTAAGATTTTCTGCGGCAGCACACCAGAATGGCGGAACCCCCCGCCGCTGGAGGTTCCGTTGCCCCGCTCAGTCTCGTCACCCTCATCCCCCTCGACCCCCTCCACCATCACGACCATCGGCCTGGCTCTGTTCGCCACCCGCTGGCTCCAAGCCCCGCTGTATTTCGGCCTCGTGGCCGCGCAGGGGGTGTACGTCTACAAGTTCTTCAACGAGCTCTGGCACCTCGTCGACCACGTCGTCAGCGGCCAGGCGGACGAGACGTACGTCATGCTCGCGGTCCTCAAGCTCGTCGACGTCGTGATGATCGCCAATCTGCTGATCATGGTGATCGTGGGTGGATACGAGACGTTCGTCTCGCGTATCGGGCTGCAAGGACACCGCGATCAGCCGGAGTGGCTGTCGCACGTCAATTCCAATGTGCTGAAGGTGAAGCTGGCGACGGCGATCGTCGGAATTTCGTCCGTGCACCTGCTCCAGATGTTCGTGGACGTCCATCACACGCCCCGGCACGACCTGTTGTGGGGCACGGTCATCCATATGGCGTTCATCGTCTCGGCGGCCATCCTCGCGTACATGTCCGGGCCGATGGCCACGCACGAGCCCAAGGGCCACGGCGTGAAGGAGTCGCCGCACTATGTCGTCCTGCCGCGGCAGCGGGACGGGCGGAAGGTGGACGAGGGCGACGGAACCGCCCAGACCGACACGGCGGGGCGGGGGGACGGTCGCGACGGCGGGGACGGGCACGGGCACGGGGAGCGGGGTGAGCACGAGCGCTCCGAGGCCGAGGAGCGGATCCAGGCCGCCGGCTTTCCGGCCCGCAAGCTTCTGGAGATGTTCGACGAGGGCCACCTTCGGGCGCCCGACCCGCAGACCCTCGCCCGGCTCGGGAAGGTGGACTTCGTCACGCGCCGGGCCAACGTCGTACTCCTGGGCCCGCCCGGAACCGGCAAGACGCACCTCGCCATCGGGTTGGGCGTACGGGCCTGCCAGGCGGGCCACCGCGTGCTGTTCGCCACCGCCGCCGACTGGGCCGACCGGCTCCGGGAAGCCAAGGCCGCGGGGCGCCTCGGGAGGCTGCTCGCCGAGCTCGACGCGTATCCGCTGCTGATCGTGGACGAGGTCGGGTACGTGCCGTTCGACGACGACGTCGCCCACCTCTTCTTCCGGCTGGTGTCGCACCGCTACGAACGCGCCTCGCTGATCGTCACCAGCGATCGGCCCTTCGGCCGCTGGGACGAGGTCTTCGGTGACACCGGCATCGCCTCGGCGACGGTCGACCGCCTCGTCCACCACGCGGACGTCCTCACTCTCGACGGCGAGAGCTACCGCTCGCGCAGGCTGGAGCAGACGGCGGTCACCGGGTGGGGCGGGCCGGGCTACTGACTGCTCCCGCCGCCCCGGTCGTCGCCGTACGGGTCACTCGATGACGAGCTCCACCGGAATGTTGCCGCGCGTGGCCTTCGAGTACGGGCAGTACGCGTGCGTCTTCTCCAGCAGCTCGCGGCCCGCCTCGCCCTGGAGGTGGTCCGGGAGTTCGACGCGCATCACCACGGCGAGGCCGAAGCCGCCGTCGCCGTCCTTGCCGATGCTGACCTCGGCGGTGACCGAGGCGTCCTTGACGTCGATCTTCTCCTGGCGGCCGATCGCGCCCATCGCGCTGGCGAAGCAGGCCGCGTAACCGGCGGCGAAGAGCTGCTCCGGGTTGGTGCCCTGTCCGTTGCCGCCGAGCGGCTTGGGGTGGGCGAGCGGCAGGTCTATGTGGCCGTCGGAGCTGACGGTACGGCCTTCGCGGCCGTTGGCGGTGGCGACGGCGGTGTACAGGGCGTCCATGGTGGGGCCCGTCCTCTCAGGCGTGGGGCTGGTGACGGGTATATTTGTAGCGCACTATTTAATTGTGCACAACTGAATAGTGCTCGGGGTAACATGGATCCATGGACACGCCCGGTACCGCGCGGGACGAGGACTTCCTCCGCCTCGACCACCAGATCTGCTTCTCCCTGCACGCCGCCACGCGCGCCTTCAACGGCGTGTACCGCACCGCGCTGAAGGACCTCGGCCTCACGTACCCGCAGTACCTGGTCATGCTCGTGCTCTGGGAACACGGCGAACTGCCCGTGAAGCGCATCGGTGAACACCTGCGCCTCGACTCCGGCACCCTTTCGCCCCTGCTCAAGCGCCTGGAGAGCGCCGGCTACGTCGAGCGCCGCCGCAGCCCCGAGGACGAGCGGTCCGTGACCGTACGGCCCACGGAGGCCGGGACGGCCCTCCGTGAGCGCGCCCTCGGGGTGCCGCGGCGGATCGCCGCCGCGACCGGGATGTCGCTGGACGAGGTCCGTGCCCTGCGTGCCCGCCTCAACGAGCTGACCGCCGCACTCGACCTCGCCGAGGTGGACCTGGCGAAGGGCGAGTGCCTGGAGGAGACCCCGTAACCAACGGCAACCATCGGCCGGCAGCCACCACCGGCGGCGTTACGTCACACGATGCCGCGCACGATGCCCAGCTCCACGAGGTCCTGCGGGCGCAGTCGCAGCTGTTCGGCCGTGTGCGGCGCCTCCTCGGGCGGCCGCTTGAGTATCGCGGCCGCCAGCTCCGGGGCGATCACCGAGAAGTAGCTGTCGGGCGTCGCCCAGGTGTTGCCCGAGGCCGCCAGGGCCAGCGCCCCGCCCGAGCCGCCCTCGCCGATCAGCAGCGTCGTCACCGGCACCCGCGCCCCGGCGACCGCCGCGAACGCGTCCGCGATCGCCGCGCCCGCGCCCGTGCGCTCCGCCTCGGCGTCGTTCGCGGCGCCCGGCGTATCGACGAGGGTCAGCACCGGCAGGCCCAGCCGGTCCGCGAGGCGGATCACCCGCGCGGCCGTGCGGTAACCGGCCGGGCGGGTCGCGGTGCCGCACTGCGCGACGTACGCCACCGCCAGCCCGTCGGGGCGCAGCCCCACGCCGGACAGCAGCCCCGGGTCCGTACCGCCGCAGCGGTCGCCCACGAGTGGCAGCCGGTACGTGAAGTACCGCTCCAGGTACGCCTCGGCGCGCGGCCGGGCAAGAGCGCGGGCCTGGAGAACGGCGTCCCAGCCGCTGGAGGGGAGAGAGGCCGCGTCCGACAGGGCGGAGGGCGGCTCCACGGGCCCCGGCGCGGGCGTCGTCAGCGCCGTCAGCCAACGGGCGACCGTCTCCCGAAGCTCCTCTGGCCGTACGACGGCGTCGACATGACCGGCCGCCAGCTGGCCCTCGGCCGTGTACGCCGACGGGTCCGCGTCCGCCGGCCGTACGCGTGAGCCCGCGAAACCGATCTGCGCACCGGGCAGCGCCAGGATCACATCGGCGCCCGCGCCGACCGTCGCCCAGCCGCCGCCCGTCGCCGGGTCCCGCAGCACGGCGATGTGCGGCACGCCCGCCTCCCGGAGCAGCACCGTCGCACGCGCCACCCGCTGGAGCTGGGTCAGCGCGATCATGCCCTCCTGCATGCGGCTGCCGCCCGTCGCGACGAGCGAGACCAGCGGAACGCGCTGCTCGCGTGCCAGGCGGTAGGCGTCCTCCAGGCGGTCGCCGGCCCGTTCGCCCAGGGAGCCGCCGAGGAAGCCGAACTCGAACGCGAGCAGCGAGCAGCGGCGGCCTCCGATGGTCGCCGTGCCGTAGACGATGGACTCCTCCTCGCCCGTACGTTCGGCCGCACGCGCGCGTGAAGCGTCGTAGCCCTGCCAGGACAGTGGCCCGTCCGGGGCGGTGTGCCCGGCGGCAGGACCGTGCTCGACGGGCGGCTTGTGCTCGGCGAAGTCGTCGGTGAGGAGGGCTATGGCGCGGCGGGCCGGCAGGCGGGAGTCCTCGGACCCCGAGCCTTCGGACCGCGAGGGCTCAGGCCGGGCGTCCTCATGCCGGGCGTTCTCAGACATGGAGGGCTCGCTTCATGACCTTGCCCATGTCGTTGCGGGGCAGCGAGGCGAGGTAGTGGACGGTGCGGGGCCGCTTGTGGGGAGCGAGCTGGGCCGCCACGTGGTCCGCCAGCTCCCGCGCGGTGGGCGGGTCCCCGGGGTCCGCGGGGACGATCCAGGCCACGATCCGTTCGCCCAGGTCCGGGTCCGGCTCGCCGGTGACGGCGGCCTCGCGTACGCAGGGGTGGTCCAGGAGCGCGTTCTCGATCTCCCCGGCGCCGATCTTGTAGCCACCGCTCTTGATCAGGTCGGTCGCCTTGCGCCCCACGAGCCGTACCGAACCGTCCGCGTCCCGTACCGCCATGTCGCCGGTCCGGAACCAGGGGCCGTCGAAGGCGGCGGCGGTGGCGTCCGGGCGGTTGAGGTACTCCGTGAACAGGTTCGGGCCCCGCACCTGGATCTCGCCGACCGTCTCCCCGTCGTACGCGGTGATCTCGGAGCCGTCCTCCTCGACCAGGCGCAGCTCCACGCCGCGCAGGGGGGCGCCGACGGAGCCGGGACGGGCCTCACCGCCGACGCGGACGCTGGTGTTCATCAGGGTCTCGGTCATGCCGTACCGCTCGATGACGTGCCGTCCCGTCGCGGCGGCGATCCGTTCGTGGTCGTGGACGGGCAGCGCCGCCGAGCCGGAGACCAGCAGCCGTGCGCCGGCCAGAGCCTTGGCCAGCTCCGGGTCGGAGGGGAGGGCCTCGGCGAGGCGGTGGTACATCGTCGGTACGCCGAACAGCATGGTCCCGCCCGACCCCAGCTCCCGCGTGACCCCGTCCGTGGTGAACGAGCCGAGGTGGCGTACGGATCCGCCGCGCCGGAGGGGGCCGAGGACGCCGAGGATCAGCCCGTGGACGTGGAAGAGGGGCAGGGCGTGCACGAGGACGTCGTCGGCCGTCCACGCCCAGGCCTCTTCCAGCGCGTCGAGCGTCGTCGCGATCGCGCGGCGGGGAAGGACCGCGCCCTTGGGCGGGCCGGTGGTGCCGGAGGTGTAGACGATGAGGGCGGGGGCTTCGGGGTCCTGCGGCTCATCGGTCAGCCCCCGCTCGGGCTCGGCCCCGTCGCCGTCCCCGTCCGCGTCCGCGTCCGCGTCCGCGGCGAGGGTGATGTCGAGGCGCGCCACACCCGCGAGCGGCGCGGGCAGCTCGTCACCCGGTGCGGCCAGTACCAGGGCGGGCGCGCTGTCGGCGACGATGTGCGTCAGCTCACGCTCGCCGGTCTTTGGGTTGAGGGGTACGGCCGGTACGCCGGCGAGCAGCGCGGCGACCACCGCGACAGCGGTCTCGGGGGTGGGCGTGGCCCACACGGCGATCCGCCCAGGCTGCCGAGCGTTCGGCTGCCGAGTGCCCTGCTGTTCGAGCGGCTGGTGGGCTGGCTGATCGAGCGGCTTGTGGAGGGACGAGGACTGCTGAAGTCGCGCGGCCAACGCGCCTGCCACAGCGCTCAGTTCGCCGTACGTGAGCGCGGGCCTCTCGCCGAAACGCAGCGCGGGCCGGTCCGGCCGCGCGGCCAGGGCCGGGAACAGGAAAGTCACTCGTCGTCTCCTCGCTGTCGGTGGCCCCACCATTCTCCCCGGGCGGAGCGGCGGGGAAAGTGGGGGTCAGGGCAGCGGCAGGGCGAGTTTCACCGCGTACACCGCCACCAGGCCGTACCCGATGCGGAAGGTCCACTTCCGTACGGTGTCGGAGGCGCGGGCTCCGGCGGCACCGCTCGCCGCCACGAGCAACTGCTGCCAGGCGAGTGACGCGAAGAACACCCCGGCCACGAACACCGTCCCGGCCGCCGCGCCGCTCAGTGCGGTGCCCTGCGCCGTGGTGAGTGCCGCGAAGTAGAGGGCGGTTGCGGGGTTGATGAAGGTCAGCGCCGCGAACCGCAGGAACGTCCGCCCCGCGGTCTGGGGCGGCTGGGGCGGCTGTGGCGATGCGGCGGGCTCCGCGGTGTGCCGCGAGGCCCGCAGGCCGTGTGCGGCGATGCCCAGCAGCACGGCTGCGGAGGCGAGCCGCACCCACGCCTCGACACCGGACAGCGCCGCGGCGACGAGCGGCCCCAGGGTGGTGGCCACCGCCGCGTACGCCATGTCGACGACGGCGACGGCCGACGCGGCGGCCCTGGCTCCGCGCCGATCGCGCATGCCCTGCTGTACGAGCAGTACGCCGACGGCGCCCAGAGGC
Source organism: Streptomyces sp. NPDC093546 (assembly GCF_044765045.1). Lineage (NCBI taxonomy): Bacteria > Bacillati > Actinomycetota > Actinomycetes > Kitasatosporales > Streptomycetaceae > Streptomyces > Streptomyces sp. NPDC093546. The sequence goes on from NZ_JBIWJG010000005.1 coordinate 482,263, forward strand.
ATGGCGACCCCGAGTCCGGCGGCCACGCCCGCGAGAGCGGGCGTCCACATCTCGGTCATCGCGTCACTGTGGCGGCGTGAGCGGCGGGGAGGCGAGCGATTTTCGGCAGGCCCGGCCGTGGCGAGTTGTCGCCAGGGGCAGCGCTCCCCGGCATGGCAGTCGATTACGGAGCGTAATACTGATATTGCGGTGCGCTTCGGCGCTCGATTCAACCGGAGGTATACGTGCGACATTTCCCAGCCAAGCTGGCCACGCTCGTCTCGGTCCTCATGCTGGCCCTCACCCTGGCCCAGCCCGCCCACGGGGCCGGCGCGGGGACCGGCCCGTCGCGAGCCGCGGCGGCGGAGACGGCGTACTTCGAATTCGACTACCCGCCCATGAGGGAGAGGTTCGTCTTCCAACTCACCGACGCTGCGAAGATCCAGGAGGCCAGGGACATCCTGAGCGGCAAGGAGAAGGACAAGATCCACGTCATGGGCAGGATCATCAAGCGGTCCATGCCGTACAACCCCGGTTGGAGCTTCCACCTCGACCCAGGCTCCGTCCAGTTCTTCGAGGTCGCCATCGAGGTGTGTGACTCCTCCATCCAGTACCTCGAGGACCACCTCGACGAGGCCGGAGGCGCCTTCCTGCCCGGAGGCTGGTGGTGCCCCTGGGGCTCGCGCCTGCTGAGGGAGGTGCCGGCCCCCTAGCAGCCGTCAGCGAGGGGACTGCCAAGTGAGGGTGGCACCCCGGCTGCCGTCGTCCGCCGTGCCGTCGTCCATGACGACCAGGCGGACGCCCGGGCGGCCGTCCGGGAGGACGGCCGTCGCGTCCACCTCGACGTCCACGGACGACACGTCGGCGTGGCGGTGGGCGGAGGCGAGCGCGGTGCGCAGGGCGGACAGGAGCTCGTCGGCAACCGGGCCGTCCACCAAGGTGTCCACCGCGCCGGTGAAATGGACCGAGGGTTGGAAGCCGAGGAGCGCGGCCGCGCCGCCGGTCTCGCGGAGCACGCGGCCGCGAAAGGAGCGGGGCACCTCGGCCGGGGGCTGCTGGAGAGCGAAGATGGCGGTTCTGACCTCCTGGATCGTCGAGTCCAGTTCGTCCACGGCCCGGTCCAGCAGCTCCGCATCCGCCGACCCCGGCTCCGCCCGCCGCCGCGTCGACTCCAGCATCATCTCGGTGGCGAACAGCCGCTGGACCACCAGGTCGTGCAGGTCGCGGGCGATGCGGTCGCGGTCCTCGTAGACCGCCAGCCGTTCCCGGTTCCGCCGCGCGTCCGCGAGCACGAGCGCCAGGGCGGCCTGCGACGCGAACTGCGAGGCGAGCAGCCGCTCCAGCGCCGTGTAGGGGCGGCCGCCGCGGCGGCGCGGTAGCGCGAGGGTGCCGATCAGCTTCCCGCCGCTCTGCAGCGGGAGCATCATCGAGGGCCCGAAGCGCGTGCGCACGTGGGTCGTCATGCGGGGGTCGGTCGCGGAGTCCTCGACGAAGACCGGTTCGCCGCCCAGCAGGTGCTCCAGTACGGGCGAGCCGGGCGCGATCGTCGTACCGATCAGGTCGCCCGGGTCGTGCGGCGTGGAGGCGGCGACGATTTCCATGCCGCCCTCCTCGGTCGGCTGGAGGACGACGCCCGCCGACGCGTCGGCGAGCACACGGGCCCGCTCGGCGACCGTCGTCAGGGCGTCGCCCGCGGCGTCGGTCGTGGGGGCGTCCGCGGCGGCGCCCGGAGCGGTGGCGCCCGCGGGGCCCTCCGTCGGTTCGCCCGCCGACTCACCCGCCGGCTCGCCCGTCAGCAGCGAGGTCGTGACGGCGGCGGCGCCCTCGATCCACCGCTCGCGCTGCCGTGCCGTCTCGTACAGCCGCGCGTTGCCGATCGCGATGCCGGCCTGTGCGGCCAGCACCCGCAGCATGGCCAGATCCTCCTCGGTGAAGGTGCCCGCACGCTTCTCGGTGAGATAGAGGTTCCCGAACACCTCGGTGTCGACGCGGATCGGTACGCCCAGGAAGGACCGCATCCGCGGATGGCCCGGCGGGACGCCGCACGAGCGCGGGTCGGCCGTCAGGTCGTCCAGCCGCAGCGGCTCCCCCTCGCGGATCAGCGCGCCGAGCACCCCGCGCCGTCCGTCGGGCAGCCCGCCCACGTGCTGCCGCTCGGCCTCCGGCATCCCATACGTGTAGAGCTCGGTGATCCGGCCCCGCTCCGGGTCGACGACGCCGAGCGCGCCGTACCGCGCGCCGGTCAGCCCGGCGGCGGAGTCCACGATCCGCTGGAGCGTGGTGCGCAGGTCGAGGTCGGTGCCGAGGCTCAGCACGGCCTGGAGCAGCGCCGGAAGCCTGCTCTCGCGCTCGCTCCCGCTTCCGGCGCCGTTACTGGTCTCGTCCCCGTCCCCGCTCCTGCCCCGGCCTCCGCTCCCGTCCCGGCCCCCGCCCCCGGTCACTCCGCTTCGGTGAGCGGGTTCATCGTCAGCGGCTGGATGCGGCCCTCCAGCATCGCGCCGAGCCCCAGAACGGCACAGATGTCGGGCCGTTCCGCGATGTGCACCGGCATGCCGGTCGCGTCACGCAGCATCTGGTCCAGGCCCGGAAGCAGCGCGCTGCCGCCGACCATCATGATGCCGCGGTCGACGAGGTCGGCCACCAGGTCGGGCGGGCAGTCGCGCAGCACCTTGCCGATGCCGTCGAGTACGGCCGTCAGCGGAGTGTGCAGCGCCTGGCGTACGGCGGCGGTGTCGACGAGTACCGAACGCGCCAGGCCGGTGGCCACGTCACGCCCGTGGATCTCGGTGGACGCTGGCCCAGCCGGGGTGAGGCCGTTGCCGTGCAGGGCGAGCTGGAGGGGGCGTACGGACTGGCTCGGCAGCATCAGCTCGTGCTGGTGGCGCAGGTACTGGATGACCGCGTGGTCGATGGCGTTCCCGCCGACCGGGATGCGCTCGGCGGTGACGATCGCCCCGAGGGAGAGCACCGCGACCTGGGTGGTGGCCGCTCCGCACACCAGGATCATCGTGGCGGTGGGCTGTTCCACCGGCAGGCCGCAGCCGACGGCCGCCGCGATGAGCGTGTCGACGAGTTCGACGCGCCGGGCGCCGAGGCCGACGAGCGTCTCGACGGTGGCGCGCTGCGCGAGCGGATCGCTGTCGTGCGGCGTGCAGGCGGCGGCGCGCAGCAGCGGCTTGCGGCGCAGCTGGCGGCGGAGCTTCTCACCCAGCAGATGGCGCAGCATCCGCTGGGCCATCTCGATGTCGACGACGGTGCCACCGGAGACGGGGCGGACGACCCGGATGTAGTCGGGGGTGCGGCCGGTCATCTTCTCCGCGAACTCGCCGACGGCGATCAGCGCTCCGGTGCGGGTGTTGACGGCGGCGACGCTCGGCTCGTCGACGACGAGCCCGACGCCCTTGACGAAGACCCGGGTCCTGGCGGCTCCCAGATCGACGGCGACGTGGCAGCGGCGCAACTGCTCAAGACTGACGGTCACGGTGACGATCCTCCCGAGAGCGGTACGTCTTCGCATCGTCCGGTCACGGGGCGCGCGGCGCGCGCTGGGGGAGCTGACGGGGTGACAGGACCCGGGGATGCCGGGATGCTGCGAGCCGTACCGCCCCCGTCCTGAGACCCACCGCCCGCCGTACGTCCTCGGGCTCATCCGCGGGCCGTACGACAGCACGGGCCCGACTACAGGAGCCGCTGCAGCAGCCCCCACGTGAACTCCGCCACGCACGCCTGCCCGTCCGGCAGCGTGAACGCCAGCCGCCACCTGGTCGGGGCGCTGCCCTCCTGCGGACGCGCCGGCGGGAAGGCACGGGCCACCTCGTCGACCGTGCAGCTCCAGGGGCGCAGGTCGGCGGCCGTTCGCAGCTCCGGGCCGGGTGCGCCGGGGGCGCGTACGAGCCACTCGTTCCACACGGTCCGGGCTCCCGGCGCGGTCAGTACCTCGAAGCGCAGGTCGGGCCAGAGCGGGAGGCGCCACAGCAGGACCTCGCACTCGAGGTCGCCGATCCTGCGCCGGGTCCGCGACTCGGGCTCGCCCAGCACGGAGCGGTAGCGGGAGACGGCACCCCGCCCCCGGGGCGCCCGCGCCATGGCCTGCCAGCGGCGGTTCGCCTCCCGCATGTCGGCGATCGAGGCCCCGAGCTCGCGCCTGGCCTCCTCCACGAGCCCCGGCTGGAAGTCGGCCATCCGGCGCAGGAGCACCAGCTGGAAATGGAGCGGCCCGAACGGGGCGGCGGAGGGTACGGAATCGAAGGGTCCCTTGTCCATCACGCGGACATCCTGCCCCCTTCCGACCCCTAAAGGGTGAATCGAGCGGACACGCCGAGTGTTGGCTGGTTCCTTACAGGATCCTCACAACCCCGGCTATCTCCGGTGTTGTGTCCCCGCATACTCTGCGGGCGCCATGGATTTCTGCCACCAGTGTCAGCGGCACCTCAACGGCGCTCTGGCCTGTGCCGGCTGCGGGACGCCCGCCGAGGAGCTCCGGCACGACGACCCGCACACGTCCGCGGCGGACGATCTCGTCATCGAGCTGAGTCGTGACGAGGAGCCGCCCGCGGGCCCTCGCCGTGCGCGCACCGGCCAGGCCAACCGACGCCGGAGCCGCTCGGCCGGCCGCCGTGCCCGCAAGCGGCGCGGCCGCAAGGTCCTGATCGGGCTCGGCGCGCTGGTGCTGGCGGCCGGCGCGCTGAGCCTGGCTGAGCTGGCGATCGAGCACCCCGGCGAGGACGGTGCCGCCACCGCCGTACGGCAGGACGACATGGCCGAGACGGCGCAGCCGGCGCCGAATGAGCCCTCCGGTGACAGTGAGCGCCCCGACGGCCCCAGCCCGATCAGCGCGTCGGCCTCCACGGTCTCCGACGGACCCTCCGGCGACGACGAGCCCGGCGAGGGCGACGGCGACGGTGAGGGGGTCCAGGCGTCCGGCGTGCCCGGCGCCTCCGCCTCTCCGGGAGCTCCGAGCCCCGGGGCTTCCGCCCCCGGAGCCCCCGGCGCCCCGACGGCGTCACCGGCGCCGGGCGAGCCCGGCGCTCCCGCACCGGAGGACCCGGCACTGGACGAGCCGGACCCCGGAACCGACCCGAACCCGGAGGAGCCGGGCCAGGGTGACGGCGACCCGCCCTCGAAGCCGGCCCCGGAGCCGCCTCCGTCCCAGCCCTCTCCCGACCCGACGCCGACGGAGAGCTGCGACTGGTTCCTCTGGTGGTGCGTGTAGGGGTGGTGCGCCTAGGGGGTGTCTTGCCGATCTTGCCGGGCTCGCGACGCCTGGCACGCACGCTCGCCGCGTTGTCGTCGGTCGCCAATGCTCCGCAGTGGCTCCCTCCTCCGCCTTGCGATCGCACGCACCAGACGCCGCTCCCTGATCCGGCCTGATCGACAAGACACCCCCTAGGGGACCGCTGAGCCGAGGGCCGCAGACGCGGTGCCCCTGGGCGGCGCCCTACGCGGGGTCCGGAGCCGGCTCCGAGCCCGGCTCGCCCAGCATCCTCCGCAGCAGGTCCCGCAGCGCCGTGCGCTCCTCCTCCGAGAGGGCCGCCAGCGGCTCGTTGGCGAAGTCCAGCGCGTCCCGCAGGCGGCGCGCCGTCGCACGGCCCTCGTCCGTCGCGGCGGCGACCTTCACCCGGCGGTCGGCCGGATCGGGGCGGCGCTCCACCAGCCCGCGTGACTCCAGCCGGTCCACGATGCCGGTGACGTTCGACGGCTCGCACCGCAGGGACGTCGCGATGCGGCGCATCGGAAGCGGCTGGAGCGTCAGCAGCCTCAGGACCCGCGCCTGCGCGCCGGTCAGCGAGTACTGTGCCGCCGCCTGCTCGTACTCCTCGTGGTAGCGGGCGACGATCGTGCCGATGAGGTCCACCACTTCGAGGGTGAGCGGATCCGTACGCGGTCGGTCCGTACGCGATGCGTCTGTACGCGATGCGTCCGTACGCGGTGTATCCGTGCGCGGCGTCTCCGGACGCGATCTGTCCGGGCTGCCGGTGCTGCTGCTGGCCATGGACATCAGGATACCCATTTACTTGACAACCTGAAATATCCGGCCGCATGGTTGTTTCAGGTAGTGAAGCAATTCGAAGGATTGCTGAAGCACGTCTCAGGAGGCACCGCAGCATGTCCGCTCTTCCCACGTCCGGCCGTGAATGGCACCTCGTCGCCCGCCCGCACGGCTGGCCGAAGCCCGAGGACTTCGCGCTGCGCGAGGCGCCGGTCACCGAGCCCGGTGAGGGCCGCATCCTCGTCCGCAACCTGCACTTCTCCGTCGACCCGTACATGCGTGGCCGCATGAACGACGTGAAGTCGTACGTCCCGCCCTTCCAGCTCGACCGCCCCATGGACGGCGGCGCGGTCGGCGAGGTCATCGCCTCCCGCGCCGAGGGCTTCGCCGTCGGCGACCACGTCCTCCACGGCCTCGGCTGGCGCGAGTACGCCGAGCTGGACGTGAAGCACGCCACCAAGGTCGACGGCTCGATCGCCCCGCTCTCCGCGTACCTCGGCGTCCTCGGCATGACCGGCCTCACCGCGTACGCCGGCCTCTTCGAGACCGCCTCCTTCAAGGAGGGTGACGCGGTCTTCGTCTCCGGCGCGGCCGGCGCCGTCGGCAGCCAGGTCGGCCAGCTGGCCAAGCTCCGCGGCGCCTCGCGCGTCATCGGCTCGGCGGGCTCCGACGACAAGGTCAAGCTGCTCACCGAGGAGTACGGCTTCGACGCCGCCTTCAACTACAAGAACGGCCCCGTCGCCGAGCAGCTCAAGGCGGCCGCCCCCGACGGCATCGACGTCTACTTCGACAACGTCGGCGGCGAGCACCTCGAAGCCGCCATCTCCCGGCTCAACGTCCACGGCCGCGTCACCATCTGCGGCATGATCGCCGGCTACAACGACACCGAGCCGACCCCCGGCCCCCGCAACATGGCCATGGTCATCGGCAAGCGGCTGCGCCTCCAGGGGATGCTGGTCAGCGACCACGCCGCGCTCCAGCCGCAGTTCGTCAAGGACGTCGCCGGCTGGCTGGCCTCCGGCGAGCTGAAGTACAAGGAGACCGTCGTCGAGGGCATGGAGAACGGCGTCGAGGCCTTCCTCGGGATGTTGCGCGGTGAGAACACCGGGAAGATGATCGTTTCGCTCACCCGTTAGGCTCACCCCCAGGCCGTCGCGATCGTGGGCGCGAGTCGCGGCGCAACACAGGAGGAAACCTCTTACATGTCCATCACGCAGTCCGACGTCCTGTACACCGCTGTCGCCACCGCCGAGAACGGCCGTGACGGTCGCGTCGCCACCAACGACGGCAAGCTCGACGTGGTCGTCAACCCGCCCAAGGAGATGGGCGGCTCCGGTGAGGGCACCAACCCGGAGCAGCTGTTCGCCGCCGGTTACAGCGCCTGCTTCCAGGGCGCGCTCGGCGTGGTCGCCCGCCAGGAAGGCGCCGACATCTCCGGTTCGACGGTCACCGCCGAGGTCGGCATCGGCAAGAACGCCGAGGGCTTCGGGATCATCGTCAAGATCTCGGCGAACATCCCGAACGTGAGCGAGGCCACCGCCAAGGACCTCATCGAGAAGGCCCACCAGGTCTGCCCGTACTCCAAGGCGACCCGCGGCAACATCACGGTCGAGCTCGCGGTCTGATCGCACCGCGTCCGCACCGCGTCCGTGCCGCGCCGGCGCCGCGTTCAGCACCGCATCGGCGCCGCGTTCAGCACCGCACCAGCATCGCGTCCGGGTCGCACCCGGCTCGCACCGTGCCAAGGGCCGCACCCCTCGCGAGGGGTGCGGCCCTTCACGCGCTCACCCAGGACGAGGCCGCCTCGCGCCCCGATCGGGTGACGCCCTAGGGTGACCCCATGCGTGATCTCGGGGCGGGCTTCGGCTACGTGATGAAGGGCCAGCGTTGGGTCGGTCGGCACGGCCGGTGGTTCGGGTTCGGGCTGCTGCCCGGCCTGGTCACCCTCGTGCTGTACGCGGGGGCGCTGTTCGGTCTGGTGTACGGCGCCGACGACCTGACCGCGTGGGTGACGCCCTTCGCGGACGACTGGTCCTCGCCCTGGCAGGGCCTGCTGCGCGGCTTTTTGACCGCGCTGGTCTTCGCCTTCGGCCTGTTCCTCGCCGTCATCACCTTCACCGCCGTGACGCTCCTCGTCGGCCAGCCCTTCTACGAGTCGCTCTCCGAGCAGGTCGACCGCTCCGAGGGCGGCGACGTACCGGAGTCCGGCCTGCCGCTCTGGCGGGAGTTGTGGATCTCCGCCCGTGACAGCCTGCGCATCCTGGTGCGGGTCGCGCTCTACGGCATCGTCCTCTTCGCCCTCGGCTTCGTCCCGGTCGTCGGCCAGACCGTCGTCCCCGTGCTGGGCTTCTGCGTCTCCGGCTACTTCCTCGCCGAGGAGCTCACGGCGGTGGCGCTCCAGCGCCGCGGCGTCGAACTCAAGGAGCGCCTCGCCCTCCTGCGCGGCCGCCGCATGCTCACTCTCGGCTTCGGCGTGCCGCTGGCGCTCGCCTTCCTGGTCCCCTTCGTCGCGGTGTTCCTGATGCCCGGGGCGGTGGCGGGCGCGACCCTGATGGTCCGCGACCTGAGGGGCGAGGGGGGCCCGGACCAGGCGCACCCGAGCCAGGCACACCCGGATGCGGCACACCCCTACGCGGCCCCGAACCCGGACGCGAACGCGAACCCGAACCCGAACCCGTACCTCCGCAAGGGCTGACGCCATGGCCGAGCTGATCGCCGTCGCCGTCATCACGGTCCTCGCCGTCATCAGCCCGGGCGCCGACTTCGCCATGGTCGTCCGCAACAGCTATCTGTACGGCCGCACGACGGGCCTCTTAGCCGCGGCGGGTGTCGCGGCGGGCGTCCTCGTCCACGTCACGTACACGATGCTGGGCGTCGGGCTGCTGATCGCCGCCAACACCGCGCTGTTCACCGTCATCAAGCTCGTGGGTGCGGCGTATCTGGTCTACATCGGCCTGCGCACCTTCTTCGCCCGTGCCGACCTGGAGGTCGACCTCGGGAACAAGGCGTCCCTGTCCCGGTGGGGCGCCCTGCGCACCGGCTTCCTGACGAACGTCCTGAACCCGAAGACCACGCTGTTCGTCGTGTCGACCTTCACCCAGGTCGTCGGCCCGGACACCCCGTTGTGGCGGCAGGTGGGCTACGGCCTGTTCATGTCGCTCGCCCACCTGGCCTGGTTCGGCCTGGTCGCGCTGTTCTTCTCCCACACCCGCCTGCGTACCGCCATGCTGCGGGCGCAGAAGGTCCTGAACCGCACCATCGGCGCCACTCTGGTGGGACTCGGCGTTGCTTTGGGCATCACGAGCTCGCCCTGACCCGACCGTGAGCGGCGGCCTCCGGAATCAGCCGGCTGCCGGGGCCGCTCCCGCCGCCACCGTGATGATCGCCCGCACCTGGGCGGTGATGTCCGCGCGGTTGCGCAGGAACTCCGGGTCCGTCACCGCGTCCGTGTTGCCCGCCCCGAACCGCAGCACCGGCGTGTGGACGTGGCCGCCCGGCAGGGCGGGCAGCCCCAGCCGGTCGCGCAGCAGGGTCGCGCGGTAGGCGATCTCGTTCGAGAGGTAGTCGCCGCCCCCACCCGCGCGGGCGGCGGAGCCCGGCGTCGGGCCGCCGGGGCGGACCACCGGGTCCGTCGCGCCGGCGGGAACCTCGGTCACCGAGGTGTTGTCGTACACCGGGAAGCCGCCCGTGTCCGCCGCCACGATGGCCGCGTACGGCAGCGTCGTCGCGGTCCACTGCGGCTGGGAGGCCGGGTCGGCGACCGGCACGGTCCCCGTCGAGGAGGCGTTCTCGTTGTCGGGGAAGCCGCCCCGCCACGCCCCGTTGAAGCGTTCGACGTCGAAGCGGCCGACCCGCCCCTGGCTCACCGTCGTGAAGAGGTCCACGCGCGGCAGGTGCGGGCGCAGGGCACGCTCGACCGTACCGTCGGCGAAGTCGCGCCAGCGTACGGGGAAGACCGCCGTCTCGACGCGGGCCAAAGAGCCGTCCGCCGTGCGGATCAGCGTGCCGTCCAGGGCGAGGGCCGCCGCGCCCGACGGGTTGCTGATGCGGATGTCGCGGTCCAGCGTGAACGGGTCGAAGCCCGTCATGAGCACGCGCTTGACCCCCTTCCCGGGCGGGCCGGGCGGGCCGGACGGGAAGCGGATCGCGTCCTGCCCGCGCGAGGTCACCTCCAGCCGGTCCAGCAGCCGGGCCCGCCGCGCGTCCGGGAGCGCGAACTCCGGCTGCCAGGAGCGCAGCTCACGGGTCATGCCCAACCGTGCCCAGTACAGCGGCCGGTCGTCGTCCCGGCTCAGGTCGCCGCCGGCGGGCCCGCGCCCCTGCGCCCGGTCCACCGCGCGCCGCCACAGCCGCGACCCGTGCCGTACGACGGCCCGCTCGGCCGCCTCGTACGACCGGGCGGCCTCCAGCGCGGCGGCGAAGTCCCGGGCCACGGCGTCGAATCCGCTCCGCCGCAGGATCTCCTGCGGTACGGCCCTGTCGAGGCGCGCCTCCTCGACGGTGGGAGGCGCGGTGGGAGGAACAGCCGCCGGTGCCGGTGCCTGAGCGGGTGCCGTCGCCTGAGCGGGCGCGGGCGTGAGGGCGAGGAGCAGCAGCGCCAACAGGGCCGTACGTAAACGGGACGCGGGGGACACGGGACGCCATCCTTCCGTCGGGTCCCGGAACGCTATCGCGCCCCCAACAGCCTCAGGAAGTCCCGGAACGCGGCAGGCATGTCCACCGCCTCCGGGTCCAGCAGCCACTGGTACTGCAGACCGTCCATCACCGCCGTGAGCAGCGGAGCCGCCTGTTCCGGTGTCAGCCCGCCGGGCAGGCGGTCGCCGTACTCGGCCCGCAGTACGCTCGCCATCTCCCCGCGCACCTGGGCGTAACGCCGGGTGAAGAAGTCCCTCGCCGGGTGATCCTCCGTCACGCTCTCGCCGAGCAGCGCCGAGAAGGTCTGTACGATGCCGGGCCGCATCGCGTTGTACTCGACGAGGGAGTCCAGCAGGTCGAGCCGCCAGCCCTGGCGGGTCGCGCCGCCGGTGTCCCACTGGTCGCGCTCCTCCAGGACGGCGACGAGCAGCGCCTCCTTGGTGGGGAAGTAGTGCAGGAGCCCCTGCTGGGTGAGGCCGACCCGCTCGGCGACGGCGCCGAGGGTCGCGCCCCGGTAGCCGCGCTCGGCGATCACTTCGAGGGCCGCTCGCACGATCTCCGCCCGCCGCTCCTCGCTCCTGGCCCTCGCCGCTGCCATCGCCCGTGGCCCTTCCCTTCGTCGTGTCGCTGCGGCACCGACCGTACCGGGCCGCGTAACATCACGGAATGATAACGGAAGCTACCGATCTACAAGTAGGTGCCCCAGCATGGGCAGCACACACCACGCCCACGGCAGTACGCCGAAGAGGAGGTACGACGGTGACGAACGACGACGCCCGCGAACACGTGGTGGAAGCCGCGCTCCGCAAGCTCGACCTGGACGCCAAGACCCGGCTGCTGGCCGGGCAGGGCATGTGGTCCCTCCCCGCCCTCCCCGAGATCGGTCTGGCCTCCCTCGTCATGTCGGACGGCCCCATCGGCGTACGCGGCGTCCGCTGGACCGCCGACGACCCGTCCGTCGCTCTTCCGTCGCCCACCGCCCTCGCCGCCACCTGGGACCCGGCCCTCGCCCGCCGTGCCGGCCGCCTCCTCGCCCAGGAGGCGCGGCGCAAGGGCGTGCACGTCCTGCTCGCGCCCACCGTCAACCTGCACCGCTCGCCGCTCGGTGGGCGCCACTTCGAGGCGTACAGCGAGGACCCGTACCTCACGGGCGAGATCGGCACCGGCTACGTCCTCGGCGTCCAGGACGGCGGCGTCGGTACCACCGTCAAGCACTTCGTCGCCAACGACGCCGAGACCGACCGCTTCACCGTCGACAACGTCATCGCGCCGCGCCCACTGCGCGAGCTCTATCTCGCCCCCTTCGAAGCGATCGTCAAGAACGCCCGCCCCTGGGGCATCATGGCCGCCTACAACCAGGTCAACGGCGTCTCCATGACCGAGCACGGCCACCTCCAGAACGACGTCCTGCGCGGCGAGTGGGGCTTCGACGGCTTCATCGTCTCCGACTGGATGGCCGCCCGCTCCACCAAGCGCGCCATCGAGGGCGGCCTCGACGTCGCCATGCCCGGCCCCCACACCGTCTACGGCGAGGCGCTCGCCGCCGCCGTCCGCGACGGCGAGGTCGCGGAGGAGGCCGTCGACCATGCCGTACGCCGTGTGCTGCGCCTGGCCGCGCGCGTCGGCGCCCTGGAGGGCGCGGAACCGGCCGTTCCGGAGTCGGGCCTGCCGGAGGCCGCCGACGGCGACGCCCTCGCCCGTGAGATCGCCCGTCGCTCCTTCGTACTCGTACGCAACGAACGCGGCGCCCTGCCCCTGCGCCCAGGGAACGTCGCCCTCATCGGCGCCGCCGCCCGCGACGCCCGCATCCTCGGCGGCGGCTCCGCCCAGGTCTTCCCCGAGCACACCGTCTCTCCGCTCGACGGCCTCACCGCCGCGCTCCCGCCCGGCACCCTGACGTACGCGATCGGCGCCGACCCGAGCGACGAACTCGCCCCCGCCGGCACCGGCTTCACCCTGCGCGCCGTCTGCCGGGACGCCGACGGCCGCGTCATCGGCGAGGGCTCGCTGCCCAGCGGCCAGGTGCAGTGGATCGGCGACGACCTGCCCGACGGCGTCACCTACGACACCCTCCACAGCGTCGAGGTCACCGGCACCTTCACGCCCCGTGAGAGCGGCGAACACGCCTTCGGCACGCGCGGCCTCGGCGCCTTCACCCTCACCGTCGCGGGCGAGACCCTCTACGACGGCGTCCAGCAGATGGGCGACGAGTCCGACCCCTTCGAGGCGTTCTTCGGCGCGCCCACCGAGCGCGGCCGGGTCTCCCTCACCGAGGGCGTCCCGGTCGAGGTGTCCCTCCTCCATCCGCTCGACCGCGAGCACGCGGCCCCGCTGCCCGGCGTCATGTTCTCCTTCGTCCACCTCGGCCCGCGCCGCGACCCCGACGAACTGATCGCGGAGGCCGCCCGGGCCGCCCGCGCCGCCGACACCGCGATCGTCGTGGTCGCCACCACCGAACGCGTCGAGTCCGAGGGCTTCGACCGCCGCGACCTGAAGCTGCCGGGCCGTCAGGACGACCTCGTACGGGCAGTCGCCGCCGCCAACCCGAACACCGTCGTGGTCGTCAACGCCGGCTCCCCGGTCGAGATGGAGTGGCGCGACGACGTCGCCGCGATCCTGCTCACCTGGTTCCCCGGCCAGGAGGGCGGCGCCGCACTCGCCGACGTCCTGCTCGGAGCGGAGGAACCGGGCGGCCGCCTGCCCACCACCTGGCCGGCCCGCCTCGCCGACGCGCCCGTCACCGAGGTCACCCCGACCGACGGCCGCCTCCCCTACACCGAGGGCGTCTTCATCGGCTACAGCGCCTGGGAGCGGTCCGGCAACACACCCGCGTACCCCTTCGGGCACGGCCTCGGCTACACCACCTGGGAGTACGAGTCCCTCGACGTGGCCCCGGACCACGCCCCGGACCACGCCACCGACCACGCCAGCGCCCGCGTCACCGTCCGGATCCGCAACACCGGCACCCGCCCCGGCCGCGAGGTCGTCCAGCTCTACGCGGCCCCGATGACCGACACCGCCGAGCGCCCGGCGCGCCGGCTGGCCGCCTTCGCGAGCGTCGAGGCGGCCCCCGGCCAGGCCGTCGACGTGGAGATCCCGCTGCCGCGCCGCACCTTCGAGATCTGGGACGAGGAGACGGGACGGTGGGCCATGGTCCCGGGGGCGTACGCGATCGAGGCGGGCCGCTCCGTCACGGACCGCCGCCTGACCACCTCACTCACCCTGTGAGGGAGCCTCCGGAGCGGTGACCGTGCGGTACGCGATCTCGGCCAGCCGCTGCTGCCCGTCCTTGCTGGGGTGGAACCAGTCCGGGCTCAGCTGCTCGGCGGAGAAGCGGTACGCGAACACCGCGCCGCCGTCGTACCGGCAGCGCGGGTCCTCGGCGCAGACGTCCCGCAGGACCGTGTTGTACGCCACCACCCGCGCGTGCACACGGGCCCGCCGCCGTTCGGCCGAGGTGCCCAGGTCGCCGGCGTCGCCGAGCATCGAGCGGCACAGGCCCAGCTCCCAGATGCGGGCGCCGATCGCGTTGCCGCGCCCGGTGGACCAGAGGCGCTGGAGGTCGGGCACGCTCGACACGTACACCCGCGCCTCGGGAGCGGTCGCGCGCAGTCGTCGCATCGCCTGTTCGAAGGAGGCGCGGAAGTCGGCGACCGGGGTCATCAGATCGGTGGTGTCCCGGCAGGCGTCGTTGGCGCCCACCATCACCGTCACCAGCTCCGGCCGCTGCGCCGCCGCCCGGGTCATCTGCTCGGGCAGGTCCGCCACGCGGGCGCCGGAGCGGGCGAAGTTCCACCGGTGGGCGACGCCGAACCGTGAGGCGAGGCTGTTCACCCGCTTGTCGGTACCGGTTGCCCAAGAGGCCTCGGGGCAGTCGGCGAGGAGGTCGCAGGCGTCGAAGCCGCGCGTGATCGAGTCGCCCACGGCGGCGAGGGACGCCGGGCTGCGGCCCCACAGGGACGTGCCGGCGGACGGCGACGGGGAGGGCGAGGGGCCTGGCGTCGCCACCCCCGTTCCGGCCCCGGTTCCGGTCCCCGGCCTCGTCGTCGCCGTTCCCGTACCGCCGGGCGCGGGACCGCTGCCGCACCCGGCGAGGGCGCCCACGGCCAGTACGAGGAACGCCGCCACCCAGCGGGCGGCGGCGGAGCGCTTGTGCACGGCGGGCATCCCCCAGCCCTTTCGTCGACGTCCCGGCGAGTGGCGTCCTGGCGAGTGAAAGCTTGGTGTCGACGGCCACCGGGACCGACCGTACGTCATACCGAGCCCCCCGGCGCACGGTAGCTTTTCCCCGTCGAACCTGAGGCGCCTTTGCCGACCGGCTCCGGTAAATTACATCACGTCACATGCTGTCCCTTTTGCGGAGTTTCGCTCCCGATGCTGTTTACTGAGGCCGCTGGGAAAGGCGAACCTCGTCCCACACTGGAGGTCCCGGTGACGACACGTGGAGTCCTGTACGTACACTCCGCACCGCGCGCGCTGTGCCCGCACGTCGAATGGGCGGTCGCGGGTGTGCTCGGCGGGCGGGTTCAGCTGGACTGGATCCGGCAGCCGGCATCCCCGGGCACGTGGCGAGCCGAATTCTCCTGGCGGGGCGAACCGGGCACCGCCTCCAAGCTGGCCTCCGCACTGCGCGGCTGGCAGATGCTCCGCTTCGAGGTCACCGCCGAGCCGTGCCCGTCGGCGGAGGGCGAGCGGTACAGCGCCACGCCCGAGCTGGGCATCTTCCACGCCGTCACCGGCATCCACGGCGACATCCTGGTCCCCGAGGACCGTCTCCGCGCCGCCCTGGCCCGTTCCGCCCAGGGCGAGACCCAGCTGGAGGCGGAGATCGCCAAGCTGCTCGGCAAGCCGTGGGACGACGAGCTCGAACCCTTCCGCTACGCCGGCGAGGGCGCCCCGGTCCGCTGGCTCCACCAGGTGGTCTGACCTCGCGTAGACGGCCGTACACAGCACTGGGCCCGTCCCCCTCGAAGGGGGACGGGCCCAGTCGCGTACGTACAAGCCGTCAGGCAGCCGTCACACCGTGCGGAAGGCGAGCACCACGTTGTGGCCGCCGAAGCCGAACGAGTTGTTGATCGCGGCGATCGTGCCCTCCGGCAGCGCGCGGGGCTCGTCGCGGACGATGTCGGCGTCGACCTCCTCGTCCAGCTCGTCGATGTTGATCGTCGGCGGGGCGAGGCGGTGGTGCAACGCCAGGACCGTCGCGACGGTCTCGATGCCGCCCGCGCCGCCCAGCAGGTGGCCGGTCATCGACTTGGTGGCGGAGATCGCCACGTGGCCCAGGTCGTCGCCCAGGACCTTGCGCAGGGCCTTCACCTCGGCGATGTCACCCTGCGGGGTGGAGGTCGCGTGCGCGTTCAGGTGCACGACCTCGGACGGCTTCAGGTCCGTCGCGTCCAGGAGGTTCTGCAGGGCGGCGGCGATTCCGCGGCCCGTCGGCTCGGGCTGCGCGATGTGGTGGCTGTCGGCCGACAGGCCCTGGCCCAGCACCTCGCAGTAGACCCGGGCGCCGCGCGCGGCGGCGTGCTCGGCGGACTCGAGGATGACGACACCCGCGCCCTCGCCGAGGACGAAGCCGTCACGGCCCTTGTCGTACGGGCGCGACGCCTTCTCGGGCTCGTCGTTGTTCTTGGACATCGCCATCATGTTGGCGAACGCGGCGACCGGCAGCGGGTGGATCGCCGCCTCGGTGCCGCCCGCGACGACCACGTCGGCACGGCCGGTGCGGATCATCTCGACCGCGTAACCGATCGCCTCGGCACCCGACGCGCACGCCGAGACCGGGGTGTGGACGCCGGCCTGGGCGTTCACCTCCAGGCCCACGTTGGCGGAGGGGCTGTTGGGCATCAGCATCGGCACGGTGTGCGGGGAGACGCGGCGTACGCCCTTCTCCTTCAGCACGTCGTACTGGTCGAGCAGGGTGGTCACGCCGCCGATGCCGGAGGCGATGACGGAGCCCAGCCGCTCGGGCCGGACCTTCTCGTCCTCGCCGGCGGGTGCGGTGTAACCGGCGTCCGCCCACGCCTCGCGGGCCGCGATCAGCGCGAACTGCGCCGAGCGGTCCAGCTTGCGGGCGAGCGGACGGGGCAGGACCTCGCCCGGGTCGACGGCCGCGGGGGCCGCGATACGGACGGGCATGTCGGCGAAGCGGTCGCCCTCCAGGGGCTTGACGCCTGAGCGACCCGCCAGCAGACCTTCCCAGGTCGAGGCGGTGTCGCCACCCAGCGGTGTGGTTGCGCCGATACCGGTGACGACCACGGTGCGATTGGTCGGGCTCACAGGAATTCTTTCTCCACGTGTATGAGGTATGCGTGAATGCGGCGCCACCGCCGGGTGGCGAACCGATCAGCCCTGGTGCTTCAGGATGTAGTCGGCAGCATCGCCGACCGTCTTGAGGTTCTTGACGTCCTCGTCCGGGATCTTGACGTCGAAGCGCTCTTCGGCGGCGACGACGACCTCGACCATGGACAGCGAGTCGACGTCCAGGTCGTCGGTGAAGGACTTGTCCAGCTGGACGTCCTCGACCGGGATGCCGGCGATCTCGTTCACGATTTCGGCGAGACCGGCGACGATCTCTTCCTGAGTGGCGGCCATGTGGCGCTCCTTCGGTGTGTTCCTCAGAGGGTGTTTCTCAGAGGGTATTTCTCAGAGGGGGTGGGCTGTTCGTCCGAGTTCGTCCGGATGTCTCCGGGGAAAGCTCCGAACAGTGCCTAGGGGAGGGTAACGACCGTCGCGGCGTACACGAGACCCGCCCCGAAGCCGATGACGAGCGCGGTGTCGCCGCTCTTCGCCTGACCGGTCGCCAGAAGCCGCTCCATCGCGAGCGGAATCGAGGCGGCCGAGGTGTTGCCGGTGGTCTCCACGTCGCGGGCGACCGTGACGTGCTCCGGCAGCTTCAGGGTCTTCACCATCGAGTCGATGATCCGCATGTTGGCCTGGTGCGGGATGAAGACGTCCAGGTCGGCCGCCGTGATGCCGGCGGCGTCCAGGGCCTGCTGGGCGACCTTCGCCATCTCGAAGACGGCCCAGCGGAACACCGCCTGGCCCTCCTGCGTGATGGCCGGGAACCGCTCGACGGAGCCGTCGCGGTAGTCCGTCCACGGCACGGTCTGCTTGATGGTCTCGGACTTGTCGCCCTCGGAGCCCCACACGGTCGGGCCGATCGCGGGCTCCTTGGCGGGGCCGACGACGACCGCGCCCGCGCCGTCACCGAAGAGGAAGGCCGTCGCGCGGTCCTCCAGGTCGGTCAGGTCGCTGAGCCGCTCGACGCCGATGACGAGGACGTACTCCGCCGAACCCTCCACCACCATGCCCTTGGCGAGGGTGAGGGCGTAGCCGAAGCCGGCGCAGCCCGCGGAGATGTCGAACGCGGCCGGCTTCACCGCGCCGATCTTGTCGGCGATCTCGGTGGCGACGGCCGGGGTCTGCTTGAAGTGCGAGACGGTGGAGACGATGACGCCGCCGATCTGCTCCGGGGTGACCCCGGCGTCCGCGATGGCCTTGCCGGCCGCCTCGACCGACATCGCCGTCACGGTCTCCTCCGGGGAGGCCCAGTGGCGGGTGGTGATGCCGGAGCGCGAGCGGATCCACTCGTCGGACGAGTCGATCGTCTCGAGGATCACCTCGTTGGGCACGACCCGGGTCGGGCGGTAGCCGCCGACGCCCATGATCCGTGCGTACGGGGCGCCCTGGCTGGGCTTGATCTTCGCCATGCTCTATGGCTCCTTGTCAGGCGGGCGTCGTCGTCGGGGCGTGCGTCACGCGGAGGGGCCGGCGACGTCGGCGGTGTCGCCGGAGGCGGCCGGGCCGGCGTGCTCGGCGATGAGCGCGCGCGCCGCGTCGAGGTCGTCCGGCGTCTTCAGCGCGAGGGTCGCGACACCCGGCAGGGCGCGCTTGGCGATGCCGGTCAGGGTGCCGCCGGGGCACACCTCCACCAGCGCGGTCGCGCCGAGCTGCTGGAACGTTTCCATGCACAGGTCCCAGCGCACCGGGTTGGCGACCTGCCCGACCAGGCGGGCGACGACATCGGCGCCCGTGGCAACGGTACGCCCGTCCTTGTTCGAGACGTACGGCACCACCGGGTCCGCCGGGGTGAGGCCGTCGGCGGCCTGCTGGAGCGCCGTGACCGCGGGCGCCATGTGGTGCGTGTGGAACGCGCCGGCGACCTTCAGCGCCACCACGCGGCGTACGCCCTCGGGCTTGTCCGCCTCCAGCGCCGCGAGCTGCTCCATCGTGCCGGCGGCGACGATCTGGCCCGCGCCGTTCACGTTCGCCGGGGTCAGGCCCAGCTTCTCCAGGTGCGGAACGGTCACCGACGGGTCGCCGCCGAGCAGCGCCGACATGCCCGTCTCGGTGACGGCGGCGGCCTCGGCCATCGCCAGGCCGCGCGTCCGGACGAAGCGGAGCGCGGCGGTCTCGTCGAGGACCCGCGCGAACGCCGCCGCGGTGATCTCGCCGACGCTGTGACCGGCCACGGCGCCCGGCGTCACGTCACCGAGGGCGGAGGCCGACAGCAGACCGGCCGCCACCAGCAGGGGCTGGGCCACGGCCGTGTCGCGGATCTCCTCCGCGTCGGCCTTCGTGCCGTAGTGGACGAGGTCGAGCCCGATGGCCTCGGACCACGCGCCGACACGGTCGGCGGCGCCGGGGAGGTCGAGCCAGGGAGTCAGGAAGCCGGGCGTCTGAGCGCCTTGGCCGGGAGCGACGAGTACGAGCACCCTCACACTCTCTCTTGTGGACGGCTCCCACCGCCCGTGGGGACTGGGACGAAGAACCGTCGGGTGAATTGTTGGTGTTCGACAAAGTCTAGGGTCGGTTCACGACGAGGTGTCCGCCTCGGCGAGCCGCCCGAGGATCAGGGCGATCCGCAGGGTGAACGCCGAGCGGACATCGGACGGTGACCAGCCGGTGACATCCGTCACACGTCGGAGGCGGTAGCGCACGGTGTTGGGATGCACGAACAGCATCCTGGCCGCGCCCTCCAGACTGCTCGCCTGCTCCAGATACACGCTGAGCGTCTCCAGGAGCGCGGAGCCCGCCTCCTCCAGCGGTCTGTAGATCTCCTCCACCAGCTGGTCCCGCGCCGACGGGTCACCGGCCATCGCGCGCTCCGGCAGCAGGTCGTCCGCCAGCACCGGCCGCGGCGCGTCCTGCCACGCCGAGCACGCCTTCAGCCCGGCCGCCGCGGCCTGCGCGGACCGGGTCGCCGCCAGCAGGTCCGGCACGATCGGGCCCGCGACCACCGGTCCGGCCGCGTACGGGCCGATCAGTGCCTTCGCCACCTGCAGCGGGTTGTCGCTGCCCCCCGCGATGACCACGAGCCGGGAGCCGAGCACCCCGGTGAGGACCTGCAGCTTGGCGTGGCGGGCGGCCCGGCGGATCGCCTCCACCGTCAGCTCGCTGTCGCCGTCCGGCGCGGTGCCGAGGATCACGCACACGTGCTCCGGCGAGTTCCAGCCGAGCGCGGCCGCCCGCGACACGGCACCCTCGTCCGCCTCGCCCGACAACACGGCGTTGACGACCAGCGACTCCAGCCGCGCGTCCCACGCGCCGCGTGCCTCGGCGGCCTGTGCGTACACCTGCGCCGTCGCGAAGGCGATCTCCCGCGCGTAGACGAGCAGCGCCTCACGCAGCACCGATTCGTCACCGGGGGCGGCGACCTCCTCGATCGCCGACTCCATGACCTCGATCGTCGTACGCACCATCTCGACGGTCTGCCGCAGTGTGATCGCCCGGGTCAGCTCGCGCGGCGCCGTGCCGAAGACGTCGGTGGAGATGGCCTGCGGGGTCTCCGGGTGCCGGAACCACTCCGTGAAAGCGGCGATACCCGCCTGGGCGACCAGCCCGATCCAGGACCGGTTCTCCGGGGGCATCGCCCGGTACCAGGGCAGCGTCTCGTCCATGCGGGCGATGGCGTTCGCCGCGAGTCGCCCGGAGGACTGCTCCAGGCGCTTGAGGGTCGCGGAGTGCGGGTGGGCGTCGTTCGCTGCGGGTTCAGGCACGGGACAAGACTGCCTTATCGGGACGGGGGAGTGACCAGCCGGTCTACCGTTGGCCTTGTGATGTCCGTTCAGCGCGCTGACGAGAGGTACGCCGGTGGCGACCCGGCGGCCGGCATGAAAACCCTGCACGCCTTCTCCTTCGGGCGCTTCTACGACCCGGGCAACCTGCGCTTCGGCGCCCTTCTCGCCTGCAACGAGGAGAGGCTCGCCCCCGGAGCCGGATTCGCCGAGCACCCGCACAGCCACACCGAGATCGTCACCTGGGTCGTCGAGGGGGAGCTGACGCACCGCGACTCCGCCGGGCACGCGTCGGTGGTGCGCCCCGGCGACGTCCAGCACCTCAGCGCCGCGAGCGGGGTGCGGCACGAGGAGCGCAACGACGGTGACGTACCCCTCACCTTCGTACAGATGTGGCTGGCGCCGCTCGAGCCGGGCGGGGAGCCGTCGTACGAGACGGTGCCCGGCATCGCGGACTCGACGCCGTACGCGGTGCCGGCGGCGGGCGCCACGTTGCACGTGCGGCGCCTGGGCGCGGCGGGCGAGCGCGCGGCGGTCCCGGACGCGCCCTTCGTGTACGCACACGTCGTACGCGGACGGGTACGGCTGGCCGGCGAGGAGCTGGGCCCGGGCGACGCGGCCCGGATCACCGGCGCGGAGGGCCTGGAGCTGGTGGCGTCGCTCGACGGATGCGAGGTGCTGGTGTGGGAGATGTCGGGCTGACGGCGAAGCCCAAGCGTGGGCGTCGCCTGCCTGGGCTCAGACCGCCGCGCGCAGCTCCGCGAGGACCGCGTCCGTGAAGGGCGGCCACGCCTCGATCGCCCACGGTCCGAAGGCCCGGTCGGTCAGCGCCACGCACGCCGCACTCGCGTCGGGGTCGATCCACAGGAACGTGCCCGACTGACCGAAGTGCCCGAAGGTCCGCGGCGACGACGAAGCCCCCGTCCAGTGCGGCGACTTGCCGTCGCGGATCTCGAAGCCGAGGCCCCAGTCGTTGGGCTTCTGGTGCCCGTACCCCGGCAGGATGCCGGTCAGCCCCGGGTGGACGACCGACATCGCCTCCAGCACGGTGCGCGCGTCCAGCAGCCGCGGCGCCTGCACCTCGGCGGCGAACCGCACCAGGTCGTCGACGGTCGAGACGCCGTCCTTCGCGGGCGAGCCGTCCAGGCTCGTGTCCTTCATACCGAGCGGCTCCAGCACCGCCTGGCGCAGGTACTCCGCGAACGGGATGTCCGTGGCCTTGGCCACATGGTCGCCCAGCACCTCGAAGCCCGCGTTCGAGTAGATCCGCCGCGCGCCCGGCTCCGCCATCACCCGGTGCTCGTCGAACGCGAGCCCCGACGTGTGCGCGAGCAGGTGCCGCACCGTGGACCCCTCGGGCCCCGCCGGCTCGTCGAGCTCGACGGCCCCCTCCTCGTACGCGACGAGGACGGCGTACGCGGCGAGCGGCTTGGTGACCGAGGCCAGGGGGAAGCGCCGCCCCGTGGGGCCGTGCGCTCCGGCCACCGTGCCGTCGGCGCGTACGACGGCGGTGGCAGCGGTGGGAACGGGCCAGTTCTCGATCATCGCCAGGCTCTGCATGCGTACGAGCGTATCGTCGCGGCGAGCTCGTTCGAACGCGTCTGAGATCCCGCTCGCACCCCACCTCGGATCTTGCCTCGGAATCTCCTTGCTTCGAGTGCACTCCAACCTCCTAGCGTGGGGGTCATGACGGTGATCGCAAGCACCCCCGTACGGACGCCGGGCACCGAGATCTGCGGCTCCGCGCCGCCGACGCACCCACGCCCCGACGGTCAGGACCGCTACACGATCAGCGAAGTCGCGGGCTGGACCGGCCTGACCGCGCACACGTTGCGCTGGTACGAGCGGATCGGGCTGATGCCGCACGTCGACCGTTCGCACACCGGACAGCGCCGGTTCACCAACCGGGACCTGGACTGGCTCAGGTTCGTCGGCAAGCTGCGGCTGACCGGCATGCCGGTCGCCGACATGGTGAGGTACGCCGAGCTGGTGCGCGAGGGCGAGCACACCTTCGAGCAGCGGCAGGAGCTCCTGGAGCGGACGCGCAGGGATGTGCGGGCGCGGATCGCGGAGCTCCACGACACCCTCGCCGTACTCGACCACAAGATCAACTATTACGCGGGCGTCCACGGCAGGACGTCGGAGAGGGCCACATGACCAACGACAGGATCGCCACGGTACGCCTTGGGGAGGACGGCCCCGAGGTCGGCGTCCAGGGCTTCGGCGCCATGGGCATCAGCGAGTTCTACGGCGCCACCGACCAGGCCGCCGCCCGCGACACCCTGGACGCCGCGCTGGAGGCGGGCGTCACCCTCATCGACACCGCCGACGTCTACGGGCGGGGCGCCAACGAGGAGTTCCTCGCGCCGTTCGTCGCCGCGCACCGCGACGAGATCACCCTGGCCACGAAGTTCGGCATCGTACGCACCGACGACCCGGCGTACCGGGGCATCCGCAACGACCCCGCCTACATCCGGTCGTCCATCGAGGGCAGTCTGCGCCGCCTGGGCGTCGACGCCGTCGACCTCTACTACATGCACCGCCGCGACCCCGCCGTGCCGCTCACCGAGACCGTCGGCGCCATGGCCGAACTGGTCAAGGAGGGCAAGGTCAAGTACCTGGGGCTGAGCGAGGTCACGGGCGCCGAGCTGCG
This sequence comes from Streptomyces sp. NPDC093546, assembly GCF_044765045.1. Lineage (NCBI taxonomy): Bacteria > Bacillati > Actinomycetota > Actinomycetes > Kitasatosporales > Streptomycetaceae > Streptomyces > Streptomyces sp. NPDC093546. Next base: position 505,538 of record NZ_JBIWJG010000005.1, read on the forward strand.
CGAGGCGCACGCCGTGCACCCGATCACCGCGGTGCAGTCGGAGTGGTCGCTGTTCAGCCGCGACGTCGAGCGCAGCGCGGTGGGCGCGGCCGCCGAGCTGGGCGTGGCGTTCGTGCCGTACTCGCCGCTCGGCCGCGGCTTCCTGGCCGGGGTGTTCGTGGACGCGGTCAAGGACCTGCCGAGCAACGACTTCCGCAAGAGCCACCCGCGCTTCTCCGGCGAGAACGCCCAGCGCAACGCCGATCTGCTGGCGCCGGTACGGAAGGTGGCCGAGGCGCACGGGGTGACGCCCGCTCAGGTCGCGCTCGCGTGGGTGCAGCAGCGGGCGTCCGTGCACGGCCTCACCGTCGTGCCGATCCCCGGCACGCGCAAGCGCACCCGGCTGCTGGAGAACGCCGCGGCCACCCGGATCACGCTCGGCGCCGACGAGCTGGCGCTGCTGGAGCCGATCGCCGAGCGGGTGGCGGGAGACCGGTACGCCGACATGACGTTCACGTCGGCCGCTCGCGAGGGCTAGGGCCTAGCGCGGCGCAAACACTGCGAACCCCGCCGCGAGCCGCGCCACGATCCACCCGAGGGGGTCGGGCGCGGCCGTCAGGCTGGCCCGTCGGCGTGCCCGCGGTGAGGGCACGGTGAGGGCGCGTACCCATCGATGGCGCGGTCGCGATGCGTGGGCGTGCGTGCTTCGATGCGCGCGGCGAGGGCCGTAAGTCTCATCGCGTACGCTCCCCGTCGGCCGGTGCCTGCGCTTCCCCTTCCGCGATGGCGGCGAAGGCGCGCAGGGACCGCGTGCCGGGCGCGAAGTAGCCGGTGTGGCCGTGCGCGTCGGCGGCGGGCACGGCGCGGGCGCCGAAGGCGGGATCGGCCGGATCGGGGCCGTGGCCGACCCCGGCGACCTGGACGTTCGGTACGTCGTCGATCCAGTCGGAGGGGTCCTTGGCGGCCCAGACGCGGGCGGTGGTGCGGAGGTCGGCGACGTTCTCCGCGCGCATGCCGGGGGAGCCGAGCACGACGAGGTCCTTCGCCTTGAGCCGCTCCGCGGCCAGGCCGCACACGACGGAGCCGTAACTGTGGCAGAACACGGCGGGCTCGGGAGCGCCGGTGGCGGCGAGCCCGTCGGTCAGCCGGACCAGCCGCTCGGCCCCGGCCTCGGCGAGGTCGCCGGTCGCGGCGTCCAGCCCGACGCCGACGGGCGTGGTGTACCCCGTCCAGGCGATGACGGCCGTGCCCGTGGTCGCCCGGCGCAGCTGCTCGCCCATCCCGGCGGGCGTGCCGTACGGGTCGGTGGCCCGGTCGTACGTCCCCGCGTCGATGTCCGAGCCGGGCACGATGACGGCGACGTGCCGGCTGCGCGCCAGGTCCCCGTACACCTCCGCGACCTGGCCGCGGCCGCGCGGGTCGAACGCCAGGATCTGCCGCCCGGCGAGCCGTGCGTACCGCGCGTCGCGGCGTACGGAGAGGGCGTTCGCCTCGTAGCGCAGCGCCACGGGCGCCCCGTCCAGGTTGCCCACCACGGTCGGGTGCTGCCGCACGAGGTCGTGCCGCTGCGCCGTGCTGAGCCCGTCGAAGAAGGCCGCCACCTGCGCGGGTGCCGCCGTGGCCGGGTCGGGCAGTTCCCGCCCCAGTGACGTGTCCGCCCGCCACGCGGCCGTACCCGGCGGTGGCCCGGTGACGGGCTGCTGCCCACTGCCCTGCCCGGCCGCCCATCCGGTGGTCCCGGCCACGACGGCCAGCACCAGCGCGGCGGTGATCGCGGCCCTCCTGTATGTCTTCTTGTAGGTCTTCTTGTGCTGGTTCTTGTACCGGTGCATCGCGCCCCCCTCTGTTCCTCCGCCGTGTCCGGCGCGAGGAAGGTAGGGGCGCGGCCCCGGAGGGAGCGTCACCCCGCGGAGTGATCCACGGGGTGATACCGGGGTACGGGGTGGCAGCGGGGTGTGGGCGAGGGGCGTGGTGTTCGGCGGCCGGTGTCAGCGGTTCGCGTCGCCCGGGGTCACCAGCCCGGACTCGTACGCGAAGATCACGGCCTGTGCCCGGTCCCGCAGGTCCAGCTTGGACAGCACCCGCCCGATGTGCGTCTTCACCGTCTGTTCGGCGAGGACCAGGTGGCCCGCGATCTCCTGGTTCGACAGGCCCCGGGCGATCAGCTCCAGGACCTCCGTCTCACGGGGCGTCAGGCCGTTCAGGCGGAGGGCGTGGTTCCGGCGCGGGGCGGGCCGGGTGGCGGCGAAGTCGGCGATCAGACGGCGCGTCACCGAGGGGGCGAGCAGTGCCTCGCCCGCCGCCACCACCCGTACCGCCGCGATCAGGTCCGCCGGCGGGGCGTCCTTCAGCAGGAAGCCGGACGCCCCGGCGCGCAGCGCCTCGTACACGTAGTCGTCCACGTCGAAGGTGGTGAGCATCAGCACCCTCGGGCGGTGGACGTCCACGCCGGGCGGCGGGTTCAGCAGCTCGCGGGCCGCCGCCAGCCCGTCCATCTCCGGCATCCGCACGTCCATCAGGACCACGTCGGGGTGCGTGGAGCGGGCCACGGAGACGCCCGCACGCCCGTCGGCCGCCTCGCCGACGACGTCGATGTCCGGCTGCGCCGACAGCAGGGCGGCGAACCCCGCCCGCACCATGGCCTGGTCGTCGACGATGATCACGCGGATGGTCACACACGCTCCTTCATGCTCAGGGGCATGCGGGCGGCCACCCGGTACCCCCCGTCCGGCAGCGGCCCGGTGTCCAGCGTGCCGCCCGTCAACCGTACGCGCTCGCGCATGCCGACCAGACCGTGCCCGGTGCCGTGCCCGGGCGCTTCCACGGGGGCACGCGCCGGTGAACGCGGCTCCTCAGGCGGACCGTTGACCACCAGCACCGTCAGCCAGCCGTCCGCCGACGTCACCGACACCCGCGTCGGCGCCCCCGGCGCGTGCCGCACCACATTGGCGAGCGCCTCCTGCACGATCCGGTACGCGGAGAGGTCCACCGCCTGCGGCACGGTGCCGAGCCTCGCGGCCGCCGGCAGCGACAACTCGGCCGGCACCCCGGTCCGTACGGTCGCCTCGACGAGCTGCTGGAGGCGGTCCAGCCCGGGCTGCGGCGCCCGTTCGCCGCCCCCCGCGTCCGTACCGTCCCCACCCTCCGTACCCTCCGTACCTGCCGTGCCGTCTCCGCCGTCGCTGCGCAGCACCGTCAGCAGCCGCCGCATCTCCGTCAGCGACTCGCGCGCGCACGCGGCGATCGTCGAAAACTCCTCGCGCGCCGCCTCGGAGAGCCCCTCGATCCGGTACGGCGCCGAGTCCGCCTGCACCGTGATCACCGACATGTGGTGAGCCACCACGTCGTGCAGCTCGCGTGCGATCCGGGTCCGCTCCTCCAGCAGCGTGCGCCGGGCGCGCTCGGCCTCGCTGATGGTCTCCTGCTCGGCCAGCCGCCGCTGCGCGTCGCGGCGTTCCCGCAGCGTCCCCGTCAGCAGCAGGACCACACCGGTCAGGATGAACAGCAACACGTGGACGGCGCCGGCGGCCCGCTGCTCCGGGACCAGCTCGAAGACGAACCCGGCAGCGCCCGTCACCAGCCATACGCCGAGGAGCGTGCGCAGCGGCTCGCGCAACCCCACGGCGACCATGAGCACCAGGTAGCCGACGACGACCATCGGCGTCCAGGGCCAGAGCCGCCCCGCGACCTCACCCGCGCCGAGCACCACCAGCGCGCCGACCAGGTCGGCGGTCCCGATGAGCCACCACGCCTGCAGCGGCCGCCCGACGGCGAGCAGCAGCGGCGCGGTCTGGGCGATGGCCAGAACCGTGGCGAGCGCGCCGTTCAGCTCGTATTTCTGGGCGAGGACGGTGGCCGTCACGGGCAGCAGCACCGCGACGAACACGAGGGCGACGGCGTACGGCAGCAGGCGCAGCCACCGCGCCCCGGCGTGCGCGAACAACGGCGCGCCGGGCCGGGTCGGGGTGGCGAGCGCGGTCCCGAGCGTACGCAGCGAGGCGCGCGTGGCATCGCGCAGCCGGGGCGGTGGCGGGGTTTTCAGCGGGGGCGGGGACTTCGGCGTGGGCGGGGGCGTGGGGAGGTGGGGCATGACGGATCAGCCTAGGCAGCGGCTCCTGCGACCGCGTCATACCGGGGTATCAGGCGCCGCGCCCACCGGGGTATCAGGCGGGGCGACACCCGTGGGCCCCGGCGTCGGCGTCAGCGTCAGAACGGCGTCAGCGTCAGAACGGCGTCGGCGTCAGAGCTCCGCCAGGAGCTCCGCCTTCTTCGAGGTGAACTCCTCGTCCGTCACCAGTCCCGCCTGGTACAGCTCACCCAGGTGCCGGATGCGTTCCGCGATGTCCGCCGGGTCGCGCCGCCCGGCCCCCACGGGCACCGGCACGGGCACGGCTGCCGACCCGCCGCCCCCGGAGCCGTCCCTGCCGCCCTCCCGGCTCCCGTCCCGTACCGCCGCGAGTACCGCCGCCGCGAAGGGCAGCGACTCGTGCACGGGCCCGTACCCGAGGCCGAAGACGACGGCGCCCGGGTCCTGATCCGCCTGGGGCTCCGGGGTGTGGCCGCGCCGCAGCAGCCGGAGGTAGCCGTCCAGGACGTCGGGCGAGCGCCACTCGACCCCGCACAGCTCCCGTACGGAGAAGGACTGGTCGCCGGCCTTCCACTTGGCGGAGGAGGCACCGGTCCAGAACCACCGGAACGCCACCTGGCTCCCGTCGAAGGACGCCTTGCCGTCGTATGCCTTGAACTGGAGCGGCGCCTCGGGGGCCGCCACCAGGAACCGGTCGGCCGGTTCACCCGCGCGCGGACCGAGCAGGGCGCGCAGCTCGTCCGCGTAGTACTCGGCGAGGGTCTCGCGGTCGGCGGGCAGGACCAGCCGGTAGGGGTCGCTGCCCTCCTTCAGCTGGCCGGCGGCCGCCTCCATCAGCGGATCGGCGCCCGGTCTCGGTGCCGCGTGCAGCACGACCGTGCCGCGTTTGCCCGGGGAGAGGGTCACCGACGCCAACGCCTCGTGGGGAATGCGTCGTTCGCGCAGCGTCTGGAAGAGCTTGGGCGCGCGTATCCCCCGTTCGAAGCGGATGAGCACGGCGTCGGTTTCGAACTCCCAGGAAGCATGAATTCCGGCCAGCACATCACCCATGCGCCTCATCGTATGCGGCGTGCGCCCGCGCGTCGCCCCTCGAAAGTTCCGATGTGCGCCACACTCCGCGCGCCTCTACGCGCGTCAGACGGTACTGGGACCGGAGATTCCACTGCGGCAGGCGTTGTCGGCGTCACGTGAGCCACCACTGTCGCCCAGGTCGCTGTCGTCACTGCCGCCGTCGGCGCCGCTGGCGCCTGCGTCGCCTGGATCGCCTGGGTCTCCTGTGTCGCCGCCGGCGCAGCTGACGCTGTCGTACGCGCCGACGCCTATCTCGGCGAAGTTCTCGAGGCTCTCGGTGCCCGGCTCGAAGTAGCCGGCGTGGCCCACCGCGCCGGACGCCGACAGCACGCGCGCCCCGAACTCCGGCGCCACCGGGTCGGCGCCGTGCCCCAGCCCGCCGACGTCCAGGTAGGGCACGTCGGCGATCCAGTCGTCGGCGTCGCGCATGGCCCAGACGTGGGCGCGGGTGTGGAGGGCGGCGGCGTTCTCGGCGCGCATGCCGGGGCTGCCCGCGACGGCGACGTCGGAGACGCGCGCGGGCAGGCGGCGCGCGGCGACGCCGCAGACGACGGAGCCGTAGCTGTGACAGAAGAGGGAGACCCGCGAGTCACCGGGCAGCGCGCTGGTCAGGGACACCAGCCGTGCGGCGCCGTCGGCGGCGAGCCGGCCGGTGGCGGCGTCCATACCGACGCCGACGGGCGAGGTGTAGTCGGCCCAGGCGATGACGGCGGTAGGGGTGGTGGGGGAGGCGGCGCGTTCGGCGGCGTACAGCGATTGGGCCATCCCGACGGGGGCGGTGTACTTGCGGGCGCTCTTCTCGAAGGTGAGGAGGTTGGTGTCGACGCCGGGCACGACCACCGAGACGCGCTCGGCCCGGTCGAGGTCGCCGAAGACCTCGGCCACGCGGCCCTTGCCGGACGGGTCGAAGGAGAGGATCTGGCGCCCGTCGCCGATGAGGGAGCTGAACCGGTGCACGCGGCGGAGGGCTTCCTGGTGCCCGGCGGCGGACAACCGGGTGTCGGCCGCCCGCTCGCGCTCGGCGTCGAGCGCCCGGGCCAGGGCGTGGCGGTTGGCGCGGTAGCGCAGGGTGACCGGCGCGCCGTCGAGGTTGCCCACGACGAGCGGGTGCTCGGCGGCGAGCTGCTCGCGCTGCGGGGCCTTGAGCGCCCGGAAGAAGGCGGCTATGACGCCCGGCGGCGCCTCGGGGTCAGGGAGCTCGTGCGTACCGATCCGGCCATTCCGCCAGGCGGCCAGCGCTACCTCGAGCGGTCCTCCCAGTCCCGCTTGCGGGCGTATCGCCGTCCAGCCGGTGGTCATGAGGAGTACGAAGACGACCGCGAGAGCGAGCAATGTGCGCCAGACGGTGAGCGTGGGGGAGCTGTCGAAGGAAGTCACTGCGGGACACCCTAGGAGACACGCGCGGGGCCCCGCGAAGAGGGTGACGCAGATCACGCTTGGCGGAGGGAATGCGGGGAAGTGCGACTACCCACCGTGCGCACCCGACGCGCGCCGTGCGCCACAGCGCGCACTCTAGCGCCGCCGGCTGCTACGCCGTACGGGCGCGCACTACGGCGTACGCGGGACCCTGCGGCATACGCACACGCTGGGGCGTATGCGTGCACTACGGCGCGGGCGCGCCTGAACGGGACGAGTCGCGCCAGGCGCCGGCGAGGGCCGGGCCGAGATGGTCGAGGTAGGTCTCGGTGAGGGCGCGGATCGCCTCCAGGGAGGCGTCCTCCCCGCGGCCCCACAGCTGGCCGGTGATTCGCATGACGCCGCTGAACGCGGCGACCGCGATGCGCGGCCGGGGGTCCGCGTCCACGTCCAGCCCCTCGCGGTCGGCGATGAGCCGGGCGATGCTCTCCTCCATCTCGATGGAGCGGCGCAGGTGGACGGCGAGGAGCGCGGGCGTCGACTCGATCACCTGGAAGGTACGCAGGTAAAGCTCGACCGGGATGACCTCGGTGATCGCCTCTTCGATGGTGTCCCAGGCGGACAGTACGGCGTTGCGCAGCGCGTCGAGCGGGGCCTCGTGGGCGGGGCGGGCGCACAGAGCGGCCATGAAATGCCGCTCGACCATGTGCTGGACGGTGAAGGCGACTTCTTCCTTGCTGGCGAAGTAGCGGAAGAAGGTGCGCTGCGAGACGTCCACGGTGGCGGCGATCTCGTCGACGGTGGTCCGCTCGTACCCCTGGGTGGTGAAGAGCTCCAGTGAGGCGCGCACGAGGGCGTCCCGGGTGCGCTGCTTCTTGCGCTCGCGCAACCCCACGGCGGGCGGTTGCTCAACCGTCACTTGATGGCCTTTGTCTCGACTCTTTCACCAGCTCAGGGTACCTGTGAGCGATATGACAGTTACCGGCGTGTGAATTGCTTTGTCAATTGTCAGTCGCTGACATTAGCCTCGCGGTATGACTAGTCAGACCACCATCAAAACGCCGTCGCAGGGTCCGGGGGGCCCGCAGGACCACGGTTCCGCCGGGGCGCCTGGTAAGGGGCTGCGCGGTCACCCGTGGCTTACGCTCTTCGCTGTTGCCGTGGGTGTGATGATGGTCGCGCTCGACGGCACGATCGTCGCCATCGCCAACCCCGCCATCCAGCGGGACCTCAACGCGTCGCTCGCCGACGTGCAGTGGATCACCAACGGCTACCTCCTCGCGCTCGCCGTCGCGCTCATCACGGCCGGGAAGCTCGGAGACCGCTTCGGCCACCGCCAGACGTTCCTGATAGGCATCGCGGGCTTCGCGGCGGCCTCCGCCGCGATCGGCCTGTCCGACTCGATCGGCCTCGTGGTCGCCTTCCGCGTGCTCCAGGGCCTGTTCGGCGCGCTGCTGATGCCGGCCGCGCTCGGCCTGCTGCGCGCCACGTTCCCGGCCGAGAAGCTGAACATGGCCATCGGCATCTGGGGCATGGTCATCGGCGCGTCCACCGCGGGCGGCCCGATCCTGGGCGGCGTGCTGGTCGAGCACGTCAGCTGGCAGTCGGTGTTCTTCATCAACGTGCCGGTCGGCGTCGTCGCCCTGGTGTTCGGCGTACTGATCCTCAAGGACCACCGGGCGGAGAACGCCCCGCGGTCGTTCGACGTCCTCGGCATCCTGCTGCTGTCCGGCGCGATGGGGTCGCTCGTCTTCGGTCTCATCAAGGCCGGCGAGTCCTGGGGCTGGGGCGGGCGCAACACCTGGCTGTGCATGCTCGCCGCGGTGGCCCTCTTCGCGCTCTTCGCCGTCTGGGAGACGAAGGTCAAGGAACCCCTCATCCCCCTGGGCATGTTCCGCTCCGTCCCGCTCTCCGCGGGTGTCGTGCTGATGGTCCTGATGGCCTTCGCCTTCATGGGCGGCCTCTTCTTCGTGACGTTCTACCTCCAGGGCGTCAAGGGGCTCAGCCCCGTCGACAGCGGCCTGCACCTGCTGCCGCTGACCGCGATGATGATCGTCTCCTCGCCGCTGGCGGGCGCGCTCATCACCAAGTTCGGGCCGCGCGTCCCGCTGGTGGGCGGCATGGTCTGCACCGCCGCGGCCATGTTCGGCATGATCACGCTCACGCCGGGCACGGGCGCGCTCGCGATGTCGCTGTGGTTCGCCCTGCTGGGCCTCGGCCTCGCGCCGGTCATGGTGGGCGCGACGGAGGTCATCGTCGGCAATGCCCCGCTGGAGCTCTCGGGCGTGGCCGGCGGTCTTCAGCAGGCCGCGATGCAGGTCGGCGGCGCGCTGGGTACGGCGGTGCTGGGCGCGGTCATGTCCTCCAAGGTCAGCGCCGAGTTCGCGGGCAACTGGAAGGCCGCCGGCATCCCGGTCCCGGCGGACCCGCGGCTGGAGGAGGCTGCGGAGTTCGGCATGGTCCCGGCCGAGCTGGCCAAGGCGCCCGGTATGACGCCGGACATGGCCGACCGGATCGGCGGAGTCATCCACGACACCTTCATGGCGGGCATGGGCATGGCGTTCACGGTCGCCGGCCTGGTGGCGGTCGTCGCGGCCCTGGTCGCGACCTTGACCAAGCGCGGCGAGAACGCCGAAGCGGGTGCGGGCGCCGCCCACATCTGACGCCGCAGTTCCCTCGCATCCGTTCCACCGTCGGGCCCCGGCAGCACACCGTCTGCCGGGGCCCGAGGCGTGCCCGGTGCCGGTCGGCCACCCGATCGGGTGAATGCGACCGAGCCCCCTTCCCCGAGGCGATCACGCTGCGTCACGCTATAGCCAAGCGATCGTCACCACACGTAACGGGGGGATTCATCATGCGTACCTACGCCACGCGCACCCACGCCACCGTCCTGCTCGCCTCCGCCACCGCCGTGCTCGCCGCGTGCGCGATGGGGCTCGCCCTGCCGACCACGGCCGACGCGACCGTCACCACCACCGCTCCCGCGGCCGTGGCGCCGCGGCTCGGACCCTGCGACACCGGCCAACTGTGCCTGTGGCCGAAGCAGGACTTCCGCGGCGCCCGGCAGACGTACGAGCTGGCCGGTATCGACGTCGACAGCTGCGTTCCACTCCCCGCGGGCACCACCGCGACCGCCGTCGCCAACCGCACCGGACGACCCGTCACCACGTACCAGTCGGCCGAGTGCGCGGAGACCGGCGAGTTCGAGACGTATCCGGGCGGGGGGACCTGGGTTCCCGAATCCCCCTATCAAGTACGGGCCTTCAAGGTCTGGGAATCATGAGCCGGGGTACCCGGAGCCCAGCGCGTGGAACCCTCGGTCACGCGGCCGGACGTGGTGGCGGACCGGGCCGGACCGCGCGGCGCGGGACCTCAGGGCCGATCGGAGGGCGCCTGGCCGCAACGCTGGGGCGGGACACCGGCCGACAGCCGGGCGACCTCCGCCCGCAGGTTCTTGACCTCCTGCGTCAGGGCTTCGAGGAGCGCCGTCTGGCGGCGCTCCTCCGCGTCGTCCCGCTCGAAGCGGGAGATGAACCACGCCGCGATGTTCGCGGTGACGACACCCAGCAGGGCGATGCCGGAGAGCATCAGCCCCACCGCCAGCACCCGCCCGAGTCCGGTCGTCGGCGCGTGGTCGCCGTACCCGACGGTGGTCATCGTCGTGAACGACCACCACACGGCGTCACCCAGCGTCTTGATGTTCCCGTCCGGAGCGTCGCGCTCCACGTGGAGCACGGCCAGCGAGCCGAACATCATCAGGCCCACCACCGACCCCGCCACGTACGTCGTGAGCGTGATCTGCGGCGCCATCCGGGCCCGCCGCCCGACCAGCAGCAAGGTGGAGACCAGGCGCAGCAGCCGCAGCGGCTGGATCAGCGGCAGCAGTACGGCCGCCAGGTCCAGCGGATGGCGGCGTACGAAGAGCCACCGGTCCGGCGCCAGCACCAGCCGTACGACGTAGTCCACGGCGAAGGCGCCCCACACCACCCACTCCACCACCAGACAGCTCCGGTGGACCCAGGGGGCGGCGTCGGGCGCCACGATCGGTATCGCGTAGGCCACGCCGAACGCGACGGCCAGCCCCAGCAGCGGCGCCTGGGTGCGCGCCTCCCAGCGTTCGTTCATGTCCGGAATGCTAGGGGGTGTCTTGCCGATCTTGCCGGGCTCGCGGCGCCTGGCACGCGTGCTCGCCGCGTTGTCGTCGGTCGCCGATGGCCCCCGTAGCCCTTCGGGCACGGGAGGTGCCCCCACCGCATGGACTCCCTCCTCCGCCTTGCGATCACACGCACCAGACGCCGCTCGCTGATCCGGCCTGATCGACAAGACACCCCCTAGTAGTGCTTCGTTACCTTGGGTGATCTCGGCTGGTGGTGGGCATCTTCTTCGGTATGAGGTTGGGGGAGGTGGAACGGCTCCGGGGTGAGTTAGCGGAGTTCGTTGCCGATGTGTTCGCCTC
>NZ_JBIWJG010000006.1:0-466072 GCF_044765045.1 Streptomyces sp. NPDC093546
TGAACTGCGCGATCAGCAACACCACCAGCACCAGCCGCTGCCGGCCCGTCATCCGAGGCGGACCGACAGTCCTCCCCTCACCAACCGACTTCACACCTTCGACAACGGCCGACATGTCCGGGCTCCCTTCGCTTCGTCTCGCCAACAGGGCGGTTACGAAGCAACCTTGGCGCCCACGCCACCGGCTACCCAGACCTCTCTTCTGGCTAGGCGCCGGGAGACCAGGGGACCGGAGACTAGTCATGACATGAGTAGGCTCAGCGCTCGCAACCGAGGTGCCCGGCGGGGAAACTGGACGGCATGGGTACTCAATCGGAACTCGGAGCCTTCCTGCGCAGCCGCCGCGCCAGGCTGCGGCCGGAGGACGTCGGCCTGCCGCCGCACGGCACCCGCAGGCGGGTGCCCGGCCTGCGCCGCGAGGAGCTGGCCCTGCTCGCCGGAGTCAGCGTCACGCACTACACCCGGCTCGAGCAGGGGCAGAGCACCAACGCCTCCGAGGCCGTCCTGGACGCCATCGCGCGGGCGCTGCGGCTCAGCGAGGACGAGTGCGCGCACCTGAAGGACCTGGCCCGCCCCGCCCGGCCCCGCCGCGCCCAGGCCCCGCGCCCCGAGCACGCCCGTCCGGGCCTCAGGAACCTGCTGAACGCGATGGGCGAGGTGCCGGCCGTCGTCCTCGACCGGCGCAACGACGTCCTGGCCTGGAACCCCCTGGGGCACGCGCTGCTCGCCGGGCACATCGACCCCGACAGCCCCGACAGCCCCACGCAGCGGCCGAACCTGACCCGCATGCTCTTCCTGGACGCGCACACCCGCGAGCTCTACACGGAGTGGGAGGAGGAGGCGCGAACGGCGCTCGCCGCGCTGCGCCTGACCGCCGGCCGCCACCCCGACGACCGGCACCTCGCCGAGCTCATCGGCCAACTGGCCATGAACAGCCCGGAGTTCTCCGCGATGTGGTCCCGCCACCCGGTGCGCAACTGCACCTCGGGCGCCAAGCGGTTCCACCACCCCCTCGTCGGCCCGATGGAGCTCGAGTTCGAGAGCATGCACCTGTCCGACGCCTCGGGCCAGCGCCTGCTCGCCTACAGCGCCGAGCCGGGCACGCCGTCGGAGGCGGCGCTGCGCCTCCTGTCCGCCGCCACCGCGGACACCGTCACGCCCGGCGCCGGCGGCCGGCGCGACGTACCGTCCCGCAACCGGAACGGCGGCACCGCGTAAGGGCGGACGTCACCGTGTGAGGCCGAGCGGCGCCACCGTACGCGCGTACGGCGGCGCCGCTCGGCATGGGGCGTCACATGCTCCAGCGCAGCACCGCACCCAGGCCGCCCGCCGGGCCCCGCACCCCGTCCGGGACGGTGAGGACCTCGCCACCGGCCGCCGCGGCGGACCGCAGCAGGGCGTCGTCGGCCCGCGCCCGCTCGGGCTTGGCGACCCCCATCGCCCGCACCTGGGAGCGCTGCACGGCGACCTGGTCGACACCCGGCCCGATCCACACCTCCCGCCGCGCGTCGGAGGCGTCCGGCGTGAGCAGCAGCGTGGCCACCTGGTGTTTGCGCATGGCGTCCACGACCGCAGGCATGCCTTCGGCGGCCTGCCCGGGCCCGGTGTCGACGGAGGCGGCCTCCCGGTGCTCTCCCGGCCTGCCGCGCCCGACGTAGAAGCGTTCGAGGGCGCCCTGGAGCCGCTCGTGCGCGAACTTCTCGCACGCCTCGGCGATCTGCTGATCGAGCACCCGCTTCGAGGCGCCCGGCGACCTGCTGCCGTTCCCGGCCTCCACGGTGACGGCCCGCACACGCTCCGGCAGCCGGTCGTGCACGGCCCTGCGCTCGCGCGGATCGCCGGTCAGGACCAGCAGGTCGGCGCCGCACTCCGGCCAGGCGCGGGTGATCTCGCCCGCGATGATCTCGGCGGTTTCGTTCCAGCCGTTCTCGACCTTGTTGCGGTAGTGCCACTCGTAGCGGTCCTCGGGAATGCTGCGGTGCCCGCGTCCCTGCCACTCCTTGCCCTGCGCCCGGCCCACGATCCGGCGGTCCGGCCCGTCGCGCGACTCCAGATCGGCGCCCGTGTGGTCGATGTACGCGACCAGGCACCGCGGCTCGTCGCCCCGCAGGCCGGTGAGCGGCGCGATGTGCGGCAGGATCGACCACGTCGCCTGGATGGCGGGCGGCGGCACCGCGAGCGGGACGTCCAGCACCACCTCGGCGCCCGTGGCGAAGAGCGCCCGGCCGGGTGGCGCGCCGGAGACGGGTTCACGGGCGAGCGTCTCCGCCACCGCCCGCACGGTGTAGGCGTCGGCACCCGCGTCGATGAGCTGGGACGCGGCCGAGCGGTTGCGGAGCTCCTGCATCTTCGCCGCGTCCTCGGTCGCGCGCGTGGTGTCGACGTAGACGGAAGCCCATGGGCCTGGCCGGTCGAAGAGCGGTTTGAGGAAGCCGAGTTCCATGATTCCCCCAGACTCGGGAGTGTGAATACCACCAGGTTAAGTCGATATCCACCATTTCGTGCGGTGAAGCGGTTGCCCCCGGCCGGGCAGGCGCCGCCCGCGCCGCCGCGCTGCTGGCCGTACGCGCCCGCCCGGTCGCACAGCGTGTCTCACCGGGGCGCCGGCAGCGCGATCCCGGCCGCCTGGGCGGCCTTCCCCGGGCGCAGCGTCCACGGCACGGGTGCGGTGTCGGTGAGCCATCCCTCCGCCAGGAGCTGTTCCACGACGAGGGTGCGCACGTTCCGCGACAGCTTCCAGCCCAGGCCGGCGCACAGCTGGGTGTAGGACGGGCCGTGGCCGTGCTCCGCGCGGAACGCGACCGTGAACCGCGCGGCCAGCGGACCGCGGTCGGGGTGCTTCTCCTGCCAGGTCTCGTAGGCCGCGCGTACGGACCGCGGCGCCGGGACGGAGGGGCGGGTGGCGGCGAAGGCGGTGGCGACCCGTTCGACGGGCAGCGCGCACACCGCGCAGTGCTCGACGGCCTCGGCGTGCCGCCGCAGGGCCGGGGTGGCGTCGGCCTTCCACTTGACCCATTCGTCCGGGCCGACCTCCGGCCACGCGGCGGCGCGCTGCGACGGCACGACGGCGGGCTCGCCCTGGTCGTCGGGGTGGGGCAGCTGGCCGGCGAGGTGCCGCACCCCCGGGTCGAGGCGGTAGCGGTCACCGGCGAGCTCGGCGAGGAACCCCCTGCCCAGCAGGTCGGGAAGGACGGCGCGGCAGGCTTCGGGCAGCTCGTCGGGCACCGTCCCGTTCAGCTCGGGGGAGGTGTGCGCGGCCACGAACAGCGCGGCGAGCCGCATGACCGGTGCGGTCTTCTTGACCGGCTTGGAGTTCAGGGTGCGGGCGGTCCAGCCCGACACCCGGGAGCGCATGAACTTGCCGAAGGGCAGGGGGCGCTCCGGCCCGTCGGTGAGGCCCGGCACCGTGACGGGGACCGGGATGTCCGGCTCGCCGTCGAGGAGCGGGCCGGGCACCTGCCAGCCGAGGCCGCGCAGCGCGGCGACGGCCTCGGCGGAGTCGGTCAGCCTCAGTGCCCGCAGGTCCATGCCCGTGATGTTGCCGATGCCGGTGCGGGCGGCCCGGATGGCGATGACCAGCGCGAGCAGCCGGGCGTCGGGTGACGGCAGGGGCAGTGCGGCCGCGTACGACAGGAGGGTGCGTGCCGCGCCGCCCTGCGGTGCCGTCAGCAGGAAGGGCGGCGGCTCGGGCGGCGCGGCGGCGGCGGTGGTGCCGGCGGCGGTGGCAGGGGCGGTGCCGACGGCGTTGGCGGTGGCGGTGGTGACGGTTTTTGACACAAACGGCTTAACGCTCACCGGCGGCGTGCGTCACTCACCCTCGCGTGGCAGGCCCTTGCTCCGCATCAGGATCGCGTAGAGAGCCGAGGAGACGACGATCCCGGCGGGCAGGGAGAGATCCAGGCCGCCCAGCGCCCGGGCGACCGGCCCGGTGTAGAGCGTGTCGACGCACAGGGCGGCCACGGTGACGCCTCCGCCCAGCGCCAGGGCTCCCGCCGTGTTGACCCCGGCGGTGTACCAGAAGGGGCCGCCCGGGGTCTCGTCCGTCAGGGCCGGGCCGTCGTAGCGGTTGCGGCGCAGCAGGATGTCCGTGGCGTACACGGCCACGGCGGGGCCGAGCAGGACGACGGTCAGCTGGAGGACGTTGCCGACGGTGTCGAGGAAGTCGGAGACGAGAAGCCCGTACAGGGTGAGGGAGACGGCGGCGGCCCCGTCGGCGAGCACGCTGAGGGAGCGGCGGATGCGCAGCCCGACGGCCTGGAGGGCGAGCCCCGCGCTGTAGGCGGTCAGGGCGTTGATGGCGATCGTGCCGAGGACCAGGGCGAGCAGGAAGACCGGGTGGAACCAGCCGGGCAGGACCGTCCGCAGCCCGGACTGCGGGTCCGTCATGTCGACCGCGGTGGCGGCGAACGCCCCCAGGGAGCAGACGGCGACGCTGGGCAGGAAGCCGCCCAGGGCGGTCCAGCCCGCGATCGCCTTCGCGGAGGCCGTACGCGGCAGGTAGCGGGAGAAGTCCGCGCTGGTGGTGTACGAGAGCGGGCCGGCGCCGATCAGGGTGACGCCGGCGAGGAGGACCGCCCACAGCTCGGTGCCGGTGAGCGGTGCGGCCGGCGCGTACGCGAAGTCGGTGTGCCGGACGACGGCGACCGCGACGACGGCGAAGACGGCGGTGAGGGCCAGGGTGATCGGGAGGTACAGCTTCACGATCGTGGCGTGGCCGTAGACGCCGATGGCCAGCGTGAGGGCGGCGATGGCCAGCACCACGACGGTCTTCACGCCGGTGGTCGCGGTGACGCCGGTCTGCTCCACGAGGGAGAAGGCGGCGGTCGCGGCGGCGGCGAGGTTCAGGGCGAAGTAGCAGACGGAGATCATCCAGCCGACGACCGCGTTGTTCAGGCGGTTGCCGCGGATGCCGAACATCGCCCGCGTGATCACTTCGCTCGGCGCGCCCGCCGCGGGGCCGGATATCGCGAGCAGGCCGGTGAGCCCCCAGAACAGGTTGCCCACCACGATCACCGCGAGGGCCTGCGCCAGGGTGAGGCCCATGAGGATCAGGGCGCCGCCGATCACCAGGCTCAGGTAGGTGACGTTCGCCGCCGCCCACACGGCGAACAACCGGCGGGGCCGGCCGTGGCGTTCGTGCTCGGGGATGTGGTCGATGCCGTGCGCCTCGATGCGTCCCGCCCCTCCCGACGGGGCCCGCTCCTTCGTGTGTGCGTCGCGGGTGCCTTCGTGCGGGTCGGGGATCGTGGACGCCATGCGGCCCTCCGGATGCTGGTCGGTTACCCACCCTGCTTGCTTGTTGGTCGCACACTCAATAGCATCGAATCCATGCCGTCAAGCCTCCCGAACAAGCGAATCCGCAAGTCTCCCGCCGCCAGACGTGCGGAAATCGTCGACGCCGCCGCTGCCGTGGCTCTGACCGAGGGCCTGGAGTGCATCACCCTCCGGCGCATCGCCGAGGAGCTGGCCGTCCGGCCGGGCCTGATCAGCCACTACTTCCCGGCGGTGGAGGACCTGGTGGCCGAGGCCTTCGGCCACGCCGCCACCACCGAACTCGACGTACTCCTCCCGGCCGACCCGGCCGATCGAACCGACGGCGCCGACGCCACCGCCACCCGGCGTCTGGCCGCGTTCCTCGCCCGTACCACCGGAGAGGCGTACGACGACATCAGCCGGCTCTGGCTCAACGCCCGGCACCTCAGCCGCTACCGCCCCGCGCTGCGCGCCCGGGTCGCCGCCCAGGAGGCCGCCTGGCGCGACCGGATCGAAGGGCTCATCCGCGACGGCGTCGAGCAGGGCGAGTTCCGCACCGGCGACCCGATGGTGACGGCCATGCAGATCCTCGTCGTCCTCGACGGCATCGGCATGCTCGTCAACACCACCGACACCGGTGACGACCCGCCCGCCGTCCGGGGCATGCCCCTCACCACCGCGGAGCGTGAACTCGGCCTGGCCCCCGGCACGTTGTCCGCCGCCGCCCCCAACTGATCCCTCCCAAGGAGCCTCGTGCGCACCTCCCTCATCCTGCTCTCGGCCCGGCTGCTCGACCCGGCCACCGGCGCGTTCCTCCCGCAGACCGCGCTCGCCGCGGCCGGCGGACGGATCACCGCGCTCGGTGACGACCCGGAGATCCGCGCGCTCGCCGACGCCTCCACCACGGTCGTCGACCTCAAAGGCGCGGTCGTGACCCCCGGCCTGGTCGACGGACACATCCACCCCGTCTCCGGCGCCGAACTCACCCACGGCCTCGACCTGTCCGCGTGCACCGACGTGGAGCAGGTGCGCGCGGCGCTCGCCCGCGCCGTGCGGGACCTCGCCCCCGGCGCGTGGCTGCACGGCTGGGGCCTCGACCCCAACGCCTTCGCCGACCGCCCCGTCGAGACGGCCCCCTTCGACACCGTGCTCGACGGCGTACCCGCCCTGCTCCAGCTCTTCGACGCGCACTCCATGCTGGCCAGCCGACGCGCGCTGGAGCTCGCCGGGGTCGACGGTCCGCGCGCCTTCGACCAGGCCACCGCCGAGGTGGTGTGCGACGCCGACGGCCGGCCCACCGGCCTGCTCCTGGAGGACGCCGCCTGCGAGCTCGTCGAGCGGGTCGCCCCGCAGCCCACCCGCGAGGAGCGCCGCGAACGCCTCGCCGCCGCGCTGCGCGCCATGGCCGCCGCGGGCCTCACCGGCGGCCACGCCATGGACGCCAACGGCGACAGCCTCCCCTTCTACGCCGAACTCGACCGGGCCGGCCGGCTGCCGCTGCGCCTGCGGGTCGCGCCCTGGTGCCAGCCCGGCACCGACGCCGACGGCGTACGCGCCCTCATCGAACAGCAGGGCACGGGCGGGCGGCTGTGGCGGACCGCGGGCGTCAAGCTCTTCATGGACGGCACCATCGACAACGGCACCGCCTGGCTCGAACACCCCGACCGTCGCGGCGAGTCGCGGCACGCCTTCTGGCCCGACCCCGAGGAGTACACCCGCGTCGTCGGCGCGCTCCACCGGGCCGGCGTACCCACCGCCACCCACGCCATCGGCGACGCGGCCGTACGCCATGTCCTCGACGCCGTCGAGAAGGCCCGGGCCGCGGGCGACGGACGGGAGGTGCGGCACCGGGTCGAGCACATCGAGACCGTCCCCGACGACACCCTGCGCCGCTTCGCCGAGCTGGGCGTCACCGCCTCCATGCAGCCCACCCACTGCTGCGACTTCACCCGCGCCGACCACACCGACAACTGGTCGCGCCGCCTCGGCGAGGAGCGCGCCTCCCGCGCCTGGCGCTGCCGCGACCTGTACGACTCCGGGGCCGTCGTCGTCCTCGGCTCCGACTGGCCCATCGCCCCCTACCCGCCGCTGGGCGTGATGGCGGGAGCCCGCCACCGCCGGCCCAGCCGCGACCTCGCCCGGCCGCCGCACGGCCCGGAGCAGGCGCTCACGGCCCTGCGGGCCCTCCAGGGGATGACCGTCAACGCCGCCTGGGCGGCGGGCGAGGAGCACGAGGCCGGCCGCATCGCGCTCGGCCACCGTGCCGACCTGACGGTCTTCGCCGCCGACCCCCTCACCACCGCGGCCACCGACCTGCCGGACCTGCCGGTGCCGCTCACCGTCGTCGACGGCGACCCGACCCACCGCGACCCGTCCCTGTGACCCCGCACGCCGTGCCGCGCCGCGCCATCCTTTCGGGCAGGGCCTGAACGATGGCCCGCGCTCCCCTCCGGCCCGCAGCATGCGGTCAGGCCCGCCGCGGACGCGCGGGCCCCGTTCGAGAACGACAGGGGAGAAACATGTCGCACGGCAAACCCGGCCCCGGCCCCTCCGCGGTGAGCCGCCGTACCGTCACCGCGTCAGCCGTCCTGGCCACCGCGCTGACGGCCCTCGGCGGCGGCGCGACGCAGGCGCGAGCACGGGAGCGGGCCGCACGGGAGCAGGCCGCCCGTGAGCAGACCGCCCAGGCGTGGGCCGACAGCGGCGGCCTGGTCCTGCGGCTGCCCGCGCCGACCGGCCCGTACCGGATCGGGGCCGTCACGCTGCATCTCGTCGACCGCTCCCGGCGCGACCCGTGGAACCCCGGCATCCCCGTCCGGGAGCTGATGGTCACGGTGTTCTACCCGGCCCGCGCCGTCCGCGCGTACCCCCGTGCCCCGCACATGACGCCCGCCGCCGCACGGTCGTTCACGGTGCTCGGCCCGGCGATGCGCCCGCAGCTGCCGCGCGCGGGGGTGGACTGGGCGGCCACCCCGACCCACGCGCACCTGGGCGCGCCCGCGCACCCCGTACCGCGGCCGGTGCTGCTGTACAGCCCGGGTGGCGGCGACCCGCGCACCCTCGGCACCGGGCTCGCCGAGGAACTGGCCTCCCGCGGGCACGTGGTGGTGACCATCGACCACCCCGGCGACGCGAGCGAGGTCGAGTTCCCCACCACGACCGCGTACCGGGACGACGTCCTGCGCGACACCGTCCTCGTGAAGGACCCCCGCACCGACCCGGAGCTCTTCCGGACCCTGATCGGCACCCGGGTCGCGGACACCCGGTTCGTCCTGGACCGGCTGGAGGAGCTGGCGGTCGGGCGCAACCCCGACGCGGCGGGCCGCGCGCTGCCGCTCGACCTCGGACGCGCCCTGGACCTGCGGCGCGTGGGGATCTACGGCCACTCCGCCGGCGGCACCACCGCGGCCCAGGCGATGTACGAGGACGACCGCGTCGGCGCGGCGGTCAACCTGGAGGGCTACCTCGACCACCCGGCCGGGGCGCCCGGCCGCGAAGGCGAGCTGTTCCCGGTCGCCCGGGACGGCGTGGACCGGCCGCTGCTCCTGCTCGGGACCGACGGCTTCACCGACCGGAAGGCGCTGGAGCGCTCCTGGGCCGCGATGCTCGCCCACCCGCGCGGAAGCACCGTGCGGCGGCAGCTGGACGGTGCCGCGCACGGGGTGTTCACCGACTACGCCGCTTTCGTGCCCCGGCTGCAGGCCGCCGGGCTGATGACCGCGGAGGGCCGGGCCGAGCTGGTCGGTCCGCTCGACCCGGCCGTGTCCGTGCCCGCGGTGCGCCACCACGTGGCCGCCTTCTTCGGCCGGCACCTCGGCGCACGCCGGGCTCAGTAGGCCGTCGGCCAGCCGCCGCTCCAGTTCAGCAGGTTGACGCCCAGTTTGGGGGTGCCGCCGTCCTGCCCGTCGTAGTAGTGGTACACGAGCAGGTCGCCGTCGACGTCCCGCATCACCGACTGGCCCCCGGGGCCGATGTACCTGCCCTGGGACTCCATGACCGGCGTGCCGCCGCCGTTCGTCAGCGGCGTGCCGGTCCGGTCGACGTACGGGCCCGTCACGGCGGTCGCGCGCCCCACCTTGATCCGGTACGTGGAGCGGACGCCGTCGCAGCACCGGTCGTACGACGCGAAGAGGTAGTAGTAGCCGTTCCGCTTCACGATGAACGGGGCCTCGATGCCCGCCCGGTCCGGCCGCGCCGCGATCGGGCGGAGCGCGGTGTCGCCCGTGAGCCGCTTGCCGGTGGCCGGGTCGATCCGGACCAGCTTCAGGCCGCTCCACCACGAGCCGAACGACAGCCACCACGTGCCGTCGTCGTCCACGAACAGGTGCGGGTCGATGGCGTTGTGGTCGTCGCCGGTACGGGAGGCGATGACGACGCCCCGGTCCGACCAGCTGCCGGGCAGGCCGGTCGACGACACCGCGAGCCCGATCGCGGAGGTGTTGGAGCCGAAGGAGGAGACGGAGTAGTACATCCAGTAACGCCCGCCGTGGTACGAGACGTCGGGCGCCCACGCCTCGGGGACGGGGGAGTACTCCTTCCACCAGCCCGGCCGGGTGGTGAAGGCGTTCCCGGCCCGGCCGAAGGTGATCCGGTCGGTGGACGTACGCACCTGGAGCCCCTCCCCGGTGGAGTGCAGGAGGTACCGGCCGGACGGGTCGCGCAGCATCGACGGGTCGTGGACGACGATGTCGCCGGTGACGTGCCCCGGGGCGGGGTAGGCGGAGGCCGTCTGGGGCACGAGGGCGAGCAGCGCGGCGAGGGGGAGGGTGAGCAGCGCGCGATGGGGGAGCGCGCGGCGCGGGCGGGAGGACGTACGGGAGGGTCGGACGCGGTGCGGAGAAGTGCGGCTCATGCGTTCTCCTTGCGGGGGATGGGTGAGGCGGCGTCACTGCCCGGCGAGGCCGGTGTGCGCGATGCCCCGGACGATCTGCCGCTGGAACAGCATGAAGATCACCAGCAGCGGCAGTCCGGCGATCACCACGGACGCCATGATCTGTGCGTAGCGCACACCGAACGACGACTGGACGTTGACCAGTCCCACGGGCAGCGTCATGCCGTTCGGGTCGGTGGTCACCAGGAACGGCCAGAGGAAGTTGTTCCAGGTGGAGATGAAGGTGAAGACGGCCACGGCCGCGAGCACCGGCCGCGACAGCGGCAGCACGATCGTCCAGAAGACCCGCCACCGCCCGGCGCCGTCGACGAAGGCGGCCTCCTCCAGCTCGCGCGGCACGCCCTCGAAGAACTTCACCAGGATGAAGACCATCGCCGGCACGGCCACCTGCGGCAGGATCACGCCCCAGTACGTGTCCACGAGCCCGAGCTGCACCATCTCCGCGAACAGCGGCGCGATCAGCACCTGCGGCGGGACCATGATGCCGGCGAGCACCAGCCCGTACAGCAGCTTGCGGCCCCGGAAGTCGGTGCGCGTGAAGCCGTACGCCGCCATCGCGCACAGCATGACGGTCAGCAGGGTCGTCATGACCGAGACGTACGCCGAGTTGAGCGTCCAGCGCAGCAGGTCGCCGGACTCCCAGACCTTGGCGTACGCGTCGAAGGTGATCGTGGAGCCGAACCATTCCAGCGGCGTGCGGGTGGTCTCGCCCTCCGGTTTGAGGGAGGTGGCGACGGCCCAGGCGAGTGGCAGCAGCCACGCCACCACGAGCAGCAGCCCGACGGCGAGCAGCGCGATCCGGCCCGCGGACCAGCGGCGCCCCGCGGGGGTGGGAGTACGGGCAGGGGTACGGGGGACGGCGGACGCGCTCACGTGGCGGCCTCCTCGGCTCGGCGTCGCCGGGACAGCCACGGCTGCACCAGGGAGACGGTCAGGATCAGGGCGAAGAAGAGGTAGGAGACCGCCGACGCGTAGCCGATCCGGTAGCCCGTGAAGCCCTGCTGGTAGACGTACTGGAGGATCGGGCGCGTGGAGTCGTCCGGGCCGCCGCCGGTCATCAGGTACACCTGGTCGAAGATTTTCAGCGAGGCCAGCACCTGGAGGACGAGGACCAGTCCGGTGGTGCGGTGCAGCATCGGCAGCGTGATGTGCCACAGCCGGCGCCACGCGCCCGCGCCGTCCAGCTCGGCCGCCTCGTACAGGTGCTGCGGGATGGCCTGGAGGGCGGCGAGGTAGAGCAGGAAGTTGAAGCCGACGGTCCACCACACGGTGGTCAGGACGATGGAGAGCATCGCGTAGCGCTCGTCGGTGAGCCAGCCGATGCCCGGCTCCAGACCGGCCGAGGCCAGCAGCTGGTCGGCCAGCCCGAAGCCCGACGGGTAGATCATCTGCGCGAAGAGCAGGCACACCACCCCGGACGGCAGCAGGAACGGCGCGAACCAGCTCAGCCGCCACAGCCACTGCACCACCCGCAACTGGTGGGCGAGCAGCGCGAGTCCCAGGCCCACGACGACAAGCGGCACCGTGGACAGCACGGTGAACCACACCGTGTTCCACAGCGAGGACCACACCTCGGGGTCCCGCACCGCCTCCGCGTAATTGTCCAGGCCCACGAAAGCGGCGCCCGACGCGGTGATGTTCTCGCTGGTCAGGCTCATCCCGATGCCCGAGAAGAACGGCCAGACCAGGAACAGTCCGTACACGGCGAGGAAGGGCGCCACGAACACGAGCCCGTGCTCGGTCCAGTGACGGCCGGTACGGCCCGTACGGCCGGCCCGGCGGCGCGCGGCGGCGGACGGCGCCCCCGCGGCGGGCCGCCCGGACCCTGGCACCTGAGGCACCTGCGGCGCGGTGGGACTGACGGTGCTCATGAGGCCGCTCCGGAGAGGGGGTCGCGGGTGTCGAGGAGGCGCCGCAGCCGCCGCTTGGCCTCGGCCAGCGCGGCGCGCGGGGTGCGGGAGCCGGTGAGGACGCCCGAGAAGACGCCGCCCAGCTCGATCCACATGCGGGAGGCGGAGCCCGTGAACCACGCCGGGTCGTCGAGCACCACGTCGTCCACCACGTCGCGGTACGCGGACTGCGGATGCAGCGCCAGGTAGTCGGGGTCGTCCAGCACGGGCAGGTAGGCCGGTACGTGCCCGCCCTGCGCCCAGGCGACCGAGTGCTTCAGCATCCAGGCGACGAGAGTGTGAGCCGCCTCGTCGGGGGCACCGCCCCGGCCCGCGATGTGCGGCAGGACGAAGGCATGGCAGTCGGCCTGAGCGGTGGGCCGGCCGAAGAGCCCCGGGACCCGGGTCATCGAGAACGGCAGACCCGTGGTGCGGAAGGAGGTGACCTCCCACTCCCCGTTGAGGTGGAAGGCGGTCTTCCCGCCGTTGAAGATGCCGACGGACGCGGCGTAGTCGGCGCGCCGCACCCACAGCCCCTCCTCGACGAGCCGGGCCATGAACTCCAGCACCGTCAGCGCCTTGGCGTCGTCCAGGGCGAGCCGTCTGCCGTCCTCGGAGAGGATCCGGCCGCCGGTCTGCGAGTAGAACGTGGCGAACAGCCGCCACGGTGTGATGCAGTCCGGGCCCAGGGTCTCCGTGACGAGCCCGGGCTGCCCGGTGGCCTTCTTCGCCGCCCGCAGCGCGTCGGTGAACTCGGCCGCGCCGCGCAGGGGCTTGAGGGTGCCGCCGCTGTCGAGCAGCCCGGCCTTCTCGCACACCTCGGTCTGGTAGTAGAGGACCATCGGGTGGGTGTCCAGCGGTACGGCGTACTGCTTGCCGCCGGCCTGGCCGCGCCGCCAGATGTCGGACGGGAAGTCGGCGGCGCGGACGCCGAGTTCGCCGAGGAGGTCCACGTCGAAGGGGTCCAGCAGCCGCCCGGGGGCGAACCCGGCGAGGCGGGCGAGGTGGAGGACGGCCAGTTCGGGGGCGCGGCCGCCCGCCCCGGCCATGCCGAGCTTGGTGTAGTACGGGGCACCCCATTGCAGGGTCGCCGCCTCCAGGGCTATCCCGGGGTGTTCGGCGCGGAAGGCGTCGAGCATGCCCCGCATGTTGACGCCGTCGCCGCCGCCGAACAGGTGCCAGAAGCGCAGCCGGGTCCGGCTCCCGGCGGCGGCGGAGGGTGCGGCACAGCCGGTGGCCAGCGCGGCCGTGGCACCGGCGGCCGCCAGCGTGCCGAGCCCGCCGAGGCCGCCGGCCAGGGCGCGGCGCCGGCTGAGGTGAGGTGGTCGCATGCGCTCGTCTCTCGGGGTCGAAGGGATCGGGAGGTCAGGCGAGCCGGAGCATCGTCCAGGACAGCGGTTCGAGGGTGACCTCCAGGACGCCGTCGGCCAGCCGGGCGCCCTCGCCCGCGTGCGGGACGACCCGCTCGGGCTCGGCGAGGGTGTTGCGGGCGTCCGGGTCGGCGTCGGCGAGCACGCTGTGCTCCACGACCCCGGTGACGCCCAGACCGCTGAGCGCGACCCGGAGCGGCAGCGGCCGGCTCTGGCTCCGGTTGACGGCGAAGACGGTGACGGCTCCGGTCTCCGGGTCGCGTACGGCGGTGGCGTGCAGCAGCGGCACCTCGCCGTACTTCGCCGTCCGGTGGCGCGGCGCGTCCACCCGCACGTCCAGCACCTCGCCGCGCCCGTGGCGGGCGGCCTGCGCGAACGGGAAGAAGGTGGTCTGCCGCCAGGCCGGCCCGCCGGGCTCGGTCATGATCGGGGCGATGACGTTCACCAGCTGGGCGAGGCAGGCCACGGTGACGCGGTCGGCGTGCCGCAGCAGCGCGATCAGCAGCGAGCCGAACACCACCGCGTCGGTGACGCTGTAGGAGTCCTCCAGCAGGCGCGGCGCCTCGGGCCAGTCCAGCGGACTGGCGTCGGCCTCCGCCTGGAAACGGCTCATGTACCAGACGTTCCACTCGTCGAAGGAGAGGTTGATCCGCTTCGGCGACTTCAGCCGGGCGCCCACGTGGTCGCAGGTGGCCACGACGTTCTCGATGAAGGACTCCATGTCGACGGCGGAGGCGAGGAACGAGTCGCGGTCGCCGTCCTGCTCCTCGTAGTAGGCGTGCAGGGAGACGTAGTCGACCAGGTCGTACGTCTCCTGGAGCACGGCCGCCTCCCAGGCGGCGAACGTCGGCATGGCCTGGCTGGAGGAGCCGCAGGCGACGAGCTCCACGTCGCGGTCGATCTGGCGCATGGCGCGTGCCGTCTCGGCGGCCAGGCGGCCGTACTCCTCGGCGGTCTTGTGGCCGGTCTGCCAGGGGCCGTCCATCTCGTTGCCGAGGCACCACAGCCGGATGCCGAAGGGGTCCTTGTCGCCGTGCGCCGCGCGCAGGTCCGAAAGGGCCGTGCCGGAGGGGTGGTTGGCGTACTCCTGGAGCGCGATGGCGTCGGCGACACCGCGCGTGCCGAGGTTCACGGCGAGCATCGGCTCCGCCTGCGGGCCGACCTTCTTCAGGAAGGCGATGAACTCGCCGAGCCCGAAGCGGTTGGTCTCGGTGGACCGCCACGCGAGGTCCAGGCGGCGCGGCCGCTCCTCGACCGGCCCCACGGAGTCCTCCCAGCGGTAGCCGGAGACGAAGTTGCCGCCCGGGTAGCGGATCGTGGTGACGCCCAGTTCGCGGATCAGCTCCAGTACGTCGGTGCGCAGCCCCGCCTCGTCGGCGCTGGGGTGGCCGGGCTCGTAGATGCCGGTGTAGACGCAGCGGCCGAGGTGCTCGACGAAGGAGCCGAAGAGCCGGGGGCTGACCTCGCCCACGGTGAAGGCGGGGTCCAGCGTGAAGCGCGCGGTACCGGCGGCGGAGGCGGAGCGGGACATGGTGACCTTTCGACGGGTGCGGGGGAGGGGGCGGGGGATCAGCGGCCGACGGCGGGCCAGCCGGCGTCGTCCCAGCGCAGGGTGCGCAGGGCGAGCTTGGGGACACCGCCGTCCTCGGCGTCGTAGTAGTGGTGGACGAGCACGTCATGGCCGGCGCGGCCGCCCCGGTCGCGCAGGACCGACTGCCCGCCGGGCCCGACGTACCGCCCCTGCGAGGCGAGCAGCAGCTCGCCGCCGCCCTCGGTCATCGGCGTACCGTCCCGGTCGGTGTAGGGGCCGGTGGGCGAAGTGGCCCGCCCCACGCGGATGTTGTACGTCGAGTCGGTGCCGGCGCAGCAGCGGTCGTACGACACGAACAGGTAGTAGTACGCGCCCCGCTTGACGACGGAGGGGGCCTCGACGGCGTACGGGGCGTCCGGGCGGGTCGCCAGGTGGTGGACCGGGGCGCCGGGCCGCACCGTGCCGGTGCGCCGGTCGAGTTCGACCATGCGGATGCCGGTCCAGTGCGAGCCGAAGGACATCCAGAGTCGGCCGTCGCCCTCGACGACGCCGGGGTCGATGGCGTTGTAGTCGTCCGCGGTGGTGGAGGAGAACACCACGCCCCGGTCCTCCCAGCTGCCGGGGAGGCCGGTGGGGGAGGTGGCCAGGCCGATGGCGGAGTGGTTCGAGCCGAAGGACGAGACGGCGTAGTACAGCCAGTACGTGCCGCCCCGGTGGAGGACCTCCGGCGCCCAGGGGTCGCTCTCGGCGGAGTAGGCGCGCCACCACGCGGGCAGCGAGCGGAAGGCCGAGCCCGCCCGCTTCCAGTGGACGCCGTCGGTGGAGGTGCGGGCCTCGATGCCGTTGTGGGTGGAGTAGACGACGTACGTGCCGTCCTTGAGCCGTATCGCGGACGGGTCGTGGACCTCGGTGTCACCCGTGACGTCACCCGCGACGGGCCGGGGGCCGGGGCGGTGGTCCGCGGCCTGCGCGGTGGGCGGCGGACCCAGCAGCAGGGCGGCGCACGCGGCGGCGGTGAGGGCGGCGCGTGGGCCGTGGGGGTGACGGCGTCGTCCGGGCATGGGCAGCGGCTCCTTGGGCACGGGGGCGCGGGGGCGCGTCCCGGCGCCCCTCGGCTGTTCGATATGACGAATGCTGCTCGTATATGCGAACGGGACCGTAGACCGGCTGAAATGCGCCGTCAATGGTCCTGGCAAAATTACGAACGATGTGCGACATATCGAACAAGGGGCACCCCTTGGGGGCCTCCTCAGCCCAGGGGTTCCGCCGTCACGCGCCCCCGTCCCGCGGTCCGCTGGAAGGCGCGGCGGGTGGGGCGGGCGGGGTGAAGCACGCCGTGATGGTCTTCCCGTCCTCCCGGGCGTGGGAGTGCCAGTGGTCGCAGACCGCGTCCACGAGCGCGAGCCCCCGGCCGCCCGGTGACGTGGTGTCGGGTGAGCGCGGGGCCGGCACGCCGCCGCCGGAGTCGTGCACGCTGACGTGCAGACACTGGTTGTCCCACGTCAGGACGAGATGAGCGGTGCTGTGCGCGTGGACGTGCGCGTTGGTGATCAGCTCCGACACGGTGAGCAGGATGTCGTCGACCGTCTCGGAGGCGTACTCCGTCCACCCCAGCGTCTCCAGGTGCTCGCGCGCCCAGCGCCGTCCCGCGCGGACGCCGCCCGCGATCGGGAACGACCTGGCCCAGCCCACCGCCCTCATCGAGGAGTCCGTCATGGTGTCTCCTTCCGCCGGTTTGTCCTCCTGTCGGCGCGCGTACCCGCGAACGCCGAGGACACCGCTCGGGACACCGTCGGAAAGGAACCGGCTCAGGCCGGGTGGCCCGGCTCCAGTCCCCGCGTGTCGTCGAACATCAGCAGGCGCGGCCGGCCGCCCGGCACCGGCGGCGACTCCTCCACGGGGTCCAGGAGGAACCCCACGTGGTCCCCGCCGTCGATCCGCTCCCGCACCCGGCCCACGAACCACGCGGGGGCGTCCCGCAGCACCGGCGTCTCCGCTTGCCGGGCCTCCCAGGCCACCTGCGCGAACTTGTCCACGTCGTCGTCGGCCGTCCGGCTCCCGAACAGCCGCGCCAGCGCGCGCTGTTCACGGGTGAGCAGATGGACGCCGAGGTGGGTGGCGCGGCGGGCCACCCGGTACGTCCGGTTGGCGGTGGACAGCCACACCATGAACCGGACCGGATGAATCGAACACTGCGAGGCGAAGCCCACCAGGCAGCCTGCCCGCTCCCCGTCCGCCGCGGCCGTCACCACGTACATCGGATAGTCGAGCAGGCCGGTGAAAACGTCGAGTTCCGAGTCCGTCATACGTCCGACCCTAGTCACTGCCCCTCGCCCGAACAGGTAAGGCACGGCTCGTCGACCGGAATTGGCCTTGCCCGGGCAGGGTCCGCGCGGGATATAACCCTCATGACGGAATCCCCCCGCCTTGAATCCCCCCGTCCGCAATCCCCCCACCCGCGTCGCCGCACCCTCCTCGCCGGTCTCGGCACCGTTCCCCTCATGGGCGGACTCACGGCCGGTCTGACCGGCGCCGCCCGCCCCACCCCCGACCGGCAGCCCCAGCAGAGACCCGGCCTGCCGCGCACCACCCTGCTCCGCGGCGCGGAGCTCGTCCTCACCATGGACCCCGACGTCGGGGACGGAACCCTCGGCACGCTCCGCCACGCCGACGTGCTCATGCACGACGGCGCCATCGCCGCCGTGGGACGGCGGCTCGCCGCGCCGGCCGGGGCGCGCGTGATCGACGTGACCGGCCGGATGGTGCTGCCCGGCTTCGTCGACATCCACAACCATCTGTGGCAGTCCAGCATCCGCGGCGGCTGCTCCACCCAGGACCTGTACGGCTGGCTCGCCGACTGCAACAGCGCGACCCTCGCGAAGATCGGCCCCGACGACATGTACCGCTTCGTCCACCTCGCCGCCCTCGACGCGCTCCAGGCCGGTGTCACCACCCTCGTCGACTGGGTCCACCCCATCCCGTACGCCACCAGCGAGCGCTACATCCAGGCGCTCGACGACTCCGGGCTCCGCTTCGTCTACGCGATGATGCAGAGCGAGGCCGACGCCGACCTCGTACCCCGCGTGAAGAAGGAACTCCTCGACCCGCTGCCCCTCGCCTCCGCCCAGGTGTCCGTCCACGCGGGGATGTACGCGGTGAACCGGATGCGCCACTTCCACGAGATCGCCCGCGACCTCGGGGTGATGGTCAACTCCCACGTCCTCGAACACCCCGACGACCGCAGGGACGACCCGATCCGCGCGCTCCGCCTCGCCGGTGCCTTCGGCCCCGACCTGCTGATGAACCACGCCATCCACCTCACCGACGACGAGATCGCCCTCACCGCCGAGCACGACGTCCGCGTGGCCCACTGCCCCCTCAGCAACATGCGCCTCGCCTCCGGCATCATGCGCCTGCCCGCCCTCCACGCGCGCGGCGTGAAGGCCGGACTCGGCCACGACGGCGGCACCAACGACACCTCCGACATGTTCAACGTGATGAAGGCGGCCGTGGGACTCCAGCGCGCCCTGCACCAGGACGCCGAGGTGCATCCCACCATCCCGGCCGTGCTGCGCATGGCGACCCTGGGCGGCGCCGAATGCGTCGGCATGGCCGACCGTGTCGGGTCCCTGACCCCCGGCAAGCGCGCGGACGTGGTCGTCCTCGACCCCGGCACCCTCAACTTCGCGCCCCGCTTCGACTGGATCAGCCAGATCGTCCTCAACGGCCAGCCGCCCAACGTCAGCCACGTCTTCGTGGACGGACGCGCGCGCAAGGCGCACGGCGCGCTCGTCGACGTCGACACCGACACCGTGATCAGGGAGGCCGAGCTGGCCGCCGCCCACGTACGCGACACGTAGGCGGGCAGGGAGCGCGCAGGCAGTGCGAGGATGGTGTCGTATTCCCGCCAGCCCCGCGCGCTCCGCTGCTGAATGCTTGGACCATGCACCCCGCCCTGCAGCCCGCCATGCACACCGACACCGATCGCTGCGTGCGGGCCGTCCGCTCCAAGGACGCCCGCTTCGACGGCTGGTTCTTCACGGCCGTCCTCACCACCGGGATCTACTGCCGGCCCAGCTGCCCCGTCGTGCCGCCCAAGCCCGAGAACATGACGTTCCACCCCAGCGCCGCCGCCTGCCAGCAGGCCGGTTTCCGCGCGTGCAAGCGGTGCCGCCCCGACACCAGCCCCGGCTCCCCCGAGTGGAACACCCGCGCCGACACGGTCGCCCGTGCCATGCGCCTCATCCAGGACGGGGTCGTCGACCGCGAGGGTGTGCCGGGGCTCGCGGCCCGGCTCGGCTACTCCACCCGGCAGATCGAGCGGCAGCTGCTCGCCGAGCTCGGCGCCGGACCGCTCGCCCTGGCCCGCGCCCAGCGCGCCCAGACCGCGCGGTTGCTCATCGAGACGACCGCGCTGCCCATGGCGGACGTGGCGTTCGCCGCCGGCTTCGCTTCCATCCGGACCTTCAACGACACCGTGCGGGAGGTCTTCGCCCTCGCCCCGAGCGCGCTGCGCGCCCGCGCCGCCCGGAGCTCCGCCGGCGCGGCGAAGACGCCCCACACCCCCGGCGTCCTCGCCCTGCGGCTGCCCTACCGCGCCCCCCTCAACCCCGACAACCTCTTCGGGCACCTGGCCGCCACCGCCGTCCCCGGTGTCGAGGAGTGGCGCGACGGCGCCTACCGGCGCACGCTCACGCTCCCGCACGGCCACGGCATCGTCTCCCTGGCGCCCCGCCCCGACCACATCGCCTGCCGCCTCGCGCTCACCGACCCGCGCGACCTCACCCTCGCCATCAGCCGCTGCCGCCGCCTGCTCGACCTGGACGCCGACCCCGTCGCCATCGACGACCAGCTGCGCACCGACCCGCTGCTGGCGCCCCTCGTCGACAAGGCGCCCGGCCGCCGGGTCCCGCGGACCGTCGACGCCGCCGAGTTCGCCGTCCGCGCGGTCCTCGGACAGCAGGTCTCCACCGCCGCCGCCCGCACCCACGCCGCGCGCCTCGTCACGGCGCACGGCACCCCCGTCGAGGACCCCGAGGGCGGCCTCACGCACCTCTTCCCCGGCCCCGAGGCGCTCGCCGCGCTCGACCCCGAGGCCCTGGCCCTGCCGCGCAGCCGCCGCGCCACCCTCACCACCCTGGTCGGCGCCCTCGCCGACGGCTCGCTCCGGCTCGGCCTGGACACCGATTGGGACGAGGCCCGTGCCCGACTCGCCGCCCTCCCCGGCTTCGGCCCCTGGACGGTGGAGGCGATCGCGATGCGCGCCCTCGGAGACCCGGACGCCTTCCTCCCCACGGACCTCGGCGTCCGCCGCGCCGCCGCGGGGCTCGGCCTGCCCTCGACCCCCGCCGCGCTGACGGCACGCGCCGCCGCCTGGCGCCCCTGGCGCGCGTACGCCGTCCAGTACCTGTGGGCGACCGACAGCCATCCGATCAACCACCTGCCCGTAGAACCCGTAGCGCCCGTAGAGGACTGATCCCGGTGAACCGTCAGCACACCCTCGTCGACAGCCCGTACGGACTCCTCACCCTCGTCGCCACCGACGGGGTCCTCAGCGGGCTCTACATGACCGACCAGCGCCACCGCCCCCCGGAGGAGGACTTCGGCGACCCGGACCGGCGCCCCTTCGCCGAAGTCGTCCGCCAGCTCGACGCCTACTACGCGGGCGAACTCACCGTCTTCGACCTGCCGCTGCACCTCGACGGCACACCGTTCCAGCGCAGCGTCTGGGAGCAGCTGCGGAAGATCCCGTACGGCGAGACCCGTTCGTACGGCGAACTGGCCGAGGCCCTCGGCAAGCCCGGCGCCTCCCGCGCGGTCGGCCTCGCCAACGGCAAGAACCCCATCGGCATCATCGTCCCCTGCCACCGGGTCATCGGCGCGAGCGGCGGCCTGACCGGGTACGGCGGCGGCCTGGAGCGCAAGCAGCGCCTGCTCGCGTTCGAGAGCGGTGTCCCGGAGCCCGACGCGCTCTTCTAGGGCTCCAAGGCTCTCGGACTGGGACTCGAGGGCTCCAGGCGGGTGCGCAGTTGCTCGTTGATGCGCTGGGCTTCTTCGAGCTGGTCCTCGAGGATGACGATGCGGCAGGCGGCCTCGATGGGAGTGCCTTGGTCGACGAGTTCGCGGGCGCGGGCGGCGATGCGCAGCTGGTAGCGGGAGAACCGGCGGTGGCCGCCTTGGGACCGCAGGGGGGTGATCAGGCGGTGTTCGCCAAGGGCGCGGAGGAAGGCGGGGGTGGTGCCGAGTATCTCGGCGGCCCTGCCCATGGTGTAGGCGGGGTAGTCGTCGTCGTCGAGATGGGCGACGGCGCGGGAACTGCCAGGGGGCATAGGCCTCTTCTTTCGGGGACGCGTCGGGGGGCCCGGGTGCCGTACTGGCACCCGGGCCCCGAGCTTTCAACACCATCTACCGGCACCCTTGCGCCGGCCTTCTTGTCCGCAGGTTCCGCCCGGGAGGGCGGGGCTGCGGGGATCGCGGATGCGTGACCGGGGACCACCTTCCAATCCGGGGCCTGCGGTACCCGGGCGGCTACGTCCTCGCCCGGGCGATCCTGATGGCGTTCTGCTCCTTACCTTCGGTTACACGGTTGTACTGCTGGATAACGCGGGTACTGCTCACGACCCTGAGGTCGTGTCCTTCTCAACCTGCTCGCACGGCAGTTCGTCTCTGCCGTGCCCACTTCGACTTCCTGGGTACGACGAAACAGTATCCCCGGCGCAGAGCAATGTCTACTGTCGCCACCGCAGATTTTCTTCAGTGCGCGCGGCTGGAAGCGCCGGGCCGCCGGTGATGCCCATCACGAGGGAGTAGAGCGTGGTGTCGGCGGTGATGAACAAGCGGTTGCGCTTGGCGCCGCCGAAGCGGATGTTCGACACGGCGTCGGGGATCAGAAGGCGGCCGAGGAGTGTGCCGTCCGGGTCGTAGCAGTGCACGCCGCCGTCCATGGCGGCGGCCCAGAGCCGGCCGTCGTCGTCGAAGCGGATGTTGTCGAAGTTGCCGATCTTGCACGCGGCGAAGACGTCCCCGCCGGTCAGGGTGCCGTTGTCGCGGACGTCGAAGACGCGGATGTGGTTGGCCCGGCTGTCCGAGACGTACAGCCGCCGCTCGTCGAGGGAGAAGACCAGGCCGTTCGGCCCGCTGAAGCCGTCCGCGACCAGCCGCACCTCACCGCTGCGGGGGTCCACGCGGTAGACGTTGCAGGCGCCGATCTCGCTCTCGGCGCGGTGGCCCTCGTAGTCGCTGGTGATGCCGAAGTCGGGGTCGGAGAACCAGATCGAGCCGTCGGACTTCACGGCGGCGTCGTTCGGGCTGTTGAAGCGCTTGCCCTGGTAGCGATCGGCGATCACGGTGAGGGAGCCGTCGTGCTCGGTGCGGGTGACGCGGCGGTTGCCCTGCTCGCAGGTGATCAGGCGGCCCTCGTTGTCCAGGGTGTTGCCGTTCGGGTGGCCGGCGGGCGAGCGGAAGACGCCGACCGTCCCCGTGGTCTCGTCCCAGCGGAGCAGGCGGTCGTTGGGGATGTCGCTCCACACCAGATACCGCCCGGCCGGCACGTAGACGGGCCCCTCCGCCCAGCGGCAGTCCGTGAACAGCGTCTCCAGCCTCGAGTCGCCCGCGGTGCACTTGCCCGTGCGGAACCGGTCGTCGAGGACCTCGTACACCTGCGGTCGCTCGCTCTGCATGGCGCCACCTTCACCCTCAGTCGAATGCCTCAAGCCGAATGCTAATCTGATCAACGCCCACTATGGCGAAGCTCATTCGGCTTCACAAGATCTTCTCCGAAGGATATTCGTGGACGACATCGATCGACAGTTGCTCGCCCTCCTCCAGCAGGACGCCTCGCGGTCGTACGCGGCGCTGGGGCAGGCCGTCGGGCTGTCCGCAGGAGCCGCGCACGAACGCGTGCGCAAGCTGCGTGAGCGCGGCGTCATCCGCCGTACGGCCGTCGACGTCGACCCCGCGGCGATCGGGCGGGGCGTGCTCGCCTTCGTGATGGTGGACTCCACGGCGTGGGTCGGCGACTCCGGCGACCGGTTCGCGGCCATCCCGGAGATCCAGGAGGCGCACGTCATCGCCGGCAGCGCGTCGGTCCTGGTCAAGGTCAGGACGTCCACGACGGAGCAGCTCCAGGACGTGCTGCGCCGTCTGTACGCCATCGACGGGGTCAGCGGCACCCAGGCGACCATCGTCCTCGAGACCTTCTTCGAACGCCCCGTCACTCCGTAGATCGTGTGCCTACGCCGCCAGGCGGGCCAGCAGCGCCGGCAGCGCCGTGCCGATCGGCTCGCGCACGACCTCGTCGGCGAGTGCGTCGTACGGCGTCGGCTCGGCGTTCACGATGATCAAACGTGCCCCGTGCTCCGCGGCGATCCCCGCCAGCGAGGCCGCCGGCTGTACCTGGAGCGTCGAGCCGACCGCGAGGAACACCTCCGCCGCCTTGGCGATCGACATCGCCTCGCCCAGCACCACCGGGTCGAGCCGCTGCCCGAACATCACCGTCGCCGACTTCAGGATCCCGCCGCACCCCGCGCACGCCGGGTCCTCCTCGCCCGCCTCCACCCGGGCCAGCGCCTCCGCCATCGACGAGCGCGCATGGCAGCGGGTGCACACCACCGCCCGCGCGGAGCCGTGCAGTTCGAGCACCTTGCGGTCCGGCATCCCGGCCAGCTGGTGCAGGCCGTCCACGTTCTGCGTGAGCACCCGCACGGAGAACCCGGGCGTGCGTTCCAGCTCCGCTACGGCCCGGTGCGCGGCGTTCGGCTCGGCCCGCAGCGCCGCGCTGTCGCGCCGCATCCGCCACGAGCGGCGCCGGATCTCCGGGTCGGCCATGTAGTACGCGTACGTCACGAGCTTCTCGGCCTCCGGATCGCGCCGCCACAGGCCGTTCGGACCACGGTAGTCACTGATGCCCGAGTCCGTGGAGATGCCGGCACCGCTGAGGATCGCGACGAGAGT
Source organism: Streptomyces sp. NPDC093546 (assembly GCF_044765045.1). NCBI lineage: Bacteria > Bacillati > Actinomycetota > Actinomycetes > Kitasatosporales > Streptomycetaceae > Streptomyces > Streptomyces sp. NPDC093546. The sequence continues at coordinate 23,887 of NZ_JBIWJG010000006.1, forward strand.
CATACCGCCGAGCGTAAGCAGCACCCGCCCGCCCCCGCCAAGGTGTTTTTTCGTACGGCCCGACGAGCAGCGGGCCCCGGTCGAGCCCGCACCGCAGGACCAGGGCTGAGACTCCCGCCGGTCAGCGCGGCGGGCGCCCGTTCTCCAGCTCCACCGGCCCGCCGCCGTCCGCCAGCACGTCGAGGGCGTGCAACACGCGCGGACCGAGCGCGCCCGGCAGATACGTGGGCAGCTCCGCGCGCTCCACCAGCTTCCAGGAGATCAGTTCGTCCTCCTGGAGCCGGATCGCCCGGAACTGCTCGCCGTCGAGCACGCCGCCGTCGTACAGGTACGACACGATCGGCGGCCGCCCGGGCCCCGGCACCCAGTCGACGGCGAGCAGCGGGCCCAGCTCCACGTCGAGGCCGATCTCCTCCAGGGTCTCCCGCCGGGCCGCCTGCCGCGGGGTCTCGCCCGTGTCCGACTCGATGGTCCCGCCGGGCAGCGTCCAGCCCTCGCGGTAGTTCGGCTCGACGAGCAGCACGCGCCCCTCGGCGTCTCGGAAGAGCGCGGCGGCCCCCGCCAGAACCCGGGGCAGACCGGCGATGTACGTTGCGTAGTCGCTCACGACGGCCAGCCTAACCACCGTCGACCAGGCGAAACGTTCGTTCTGTCCGCTCCCGGCCGGGGCCGCGCAACCGGGAAATAATCCGTGGTGCTCGAACGGGCGCCCGCCTACAGTGATCAACGTCCAGGTGCGAAGGCAGGACCTACTTCCACTGTTAATGGGGCGGTCGCGGGTTCGAGTCCCGTCACCGGCTTCAGGCCGGTGTAGCTCAGTTGGTAGAGCACCTTGTGGTTCCGCCGACCTCGATCTCTGGACGCTTGTACGTACGTCACGCACCTCCCGGTGCGCCGGACCGCGGCTACTTCCTCCAAAGAATCCACGCCGCGGCCACTTTGATCTCGGGAGGCGCGGCGGTGCGCTCTGCCGCGCGTCCCCACCGAATTCGGGGGGATTCACCACATGGCTCGCTTCAACACCCGTGCCTCGGCCGCCGTGGCCGCCGTGGCCCGCGCGGTCTCGCCCGTGCGCTCGACCGGACGCGCCACCACCCACCAGGGCGGCGCCGGCGTGCTGCGCGACCCGCGCTCCGAGCTGTTCCTGCTCGCCGTCGCCAACTTCGTCACGCAGACGACCTTCTACGAGTCCGCCGGCGACCGCGACGACCGGTTCGCCGCGCTCGTCCGCGAGCTCGCCGTCGAGGACCCCGAGTGGACCGCCGGCCTGCTGGGCTGGCTGCGCCGCGAGGGCAACCTGCGGACCGCCTCGCTCGTCGGCGCCGCCGAGTACGTCAAGGCCCGCCTCGACGCCGGCGCCACCGACGGCCCCGCCAACCGCCAGGTCATCGACTCCGTCCTGCTGCGCGCCGACGAGCCCGGCGAGCTCCTGGGCTACTGGACCTCCCGCTACGGGCGCAACGTGCCCAAGCCCGTCAAGCGGGGCATCGCGGACGCCGTCCGGCGCCTCTACAGCCCCCGGTCGCTGCTGAAGTACGACACGGCCGCCAAGGGCTACCGCTTCGGCGACATCCTGAACCTGGTGCACGCCGCGCCCGACCCGGCGAAGCAGCCGTGGCAGGGCGAGCTGTTCCGGTACGCCCTCGACCGCCGCCATCACCCCGAGACCGCGCTGCCGCCCGCCTCGAACCGCATGCTCACCGCCCACCGGGCGCTGATGGAGCTGCCGGTCGACGAGCGGCGCGCCGTGGTCACCGGGCCGGACGGGGCCGAGCGGCTCGCCGAGGCGGGCATGACCTGGGAGGCCCTCGCCGGCTGGCTCCAGGGCCCGCTGGACGCGGCCGCCTGGGAGGCCGTCATCCCGTCCATGGGTGTGATGGCGCTCCTGCGCAACCTGCGGAACTTCGACCGGGCGGGCGTGAGCGACGAGGTCGCCGCGCGCGTCGCGGCGAAGATCTCCGACCCGGAGACCGTCGCCGCCTCCCGCCAGTTCCCCTTCCGCTACCTGGCCGCGTACCAGCACGCCCCCTCGCTGCGCTGGTCCTACCCGCTGGAGCGGGCGCTCGGCCACTCGCTGGCCAACGTCCCGGCGCTGTCCGGCCGCACCCTCGTGCTGGTCGACCGCTCCGGCTCGATGTGGGCGCCGCTGTCCGACCGCTCGGAGCTGAACCGCGCGGACGCGGCGGCCCTCTTCGGCACGGCGGTGGCGCTGCGCGCCGCCGAGGCGGACCTCGTGCAGTTCGGCACCACCAGCAGGCCCGTGCCGTACCGGGCGGGCGAGTCCGTCCTGAAGGTGCTGGACCGCTTCGGCGACCTGGGCGGCACCAACACCACCGAGGCGGTCCGCGCGCACTACCGCGGCCACGACCGGGTGCTGATCGTCACCGACGAGCAGGCCTCCTACAGCCACTACGGCGACCCGACCGCGCAGGTCCCGGCGGACGTGCCGGTCTACACCTGGAACCTCGCGGGCTACCGCCCCGGCCATGCCCCCTCGGGGCGGGACAACCGGCACACCTTCGGCGGGCTGACGGACGCGGCGTTCCGCATGGTGCCGCTGCTGGAGGCCGGGCGGGCGGCCCACTGGCCCTGGTCACGGGCCTGACCAGCGGGTCCGTACGCCGGACAGGGGTGGCACAGCCTCAGGCTGTACGGATAGGGTCGGCCTCGGCGCGACTGCCTGTTCGATAGCAAGGGATGCAAGGGTGACGGACGGAGCAGTAACTGAGGCCGCGCGTGTACTCGTCGCGGCTGACAAGTTCAAAGGTTCGCTCACGGCCGTACAGGTCGCGGAGCGGGTGACGGCCGGGCTCCGGCACGTCGTCCCCGGGCTCGAGGTGGAGACCCTGCCCGTCGCCGACGGCGGCGACGGCACGGTCGCGGCCGCCGTCGCGGCCGGGTTCGAACGGCGTGAGGTACGGGTGACCGGCCCGCTCGGCGAGCCGGTGACCGCCGCGTACGCGCTGCGCGACACCACGGCCGTGGTGGAGATGGCGGAGGCCTCCGGCCTCCAGCTGCTGCCCGAGGGCGTCTTCGCCCCGCTGACCTCCACCACGTACGGCTCCGGCGAGCTGCTGCGCGCCGCGCTCGACGATGGTGCGCGCACCATCGTCTTCGGCGTGGGCGGCAGCGCCACCACCGACGGCGGCGCCGGCATGCTCGCCGCGCTCGGCGCGCGCTTCCTCGACGCGGACGGCAAGCCCGTAGGCCCCGGCGGCGGCGCCCTGCGGGACCTCGCGACCGCGGACCTGTCGGGTCTCGACGCCCGCTTCAAGGACGTGGAGCTGGTCCTCGCGAGCGACGTCGACAACCCACTGACCGGGCCGAAGGGCGCGCCCGCCGTGTACGGGCCGCAGAAGGGCGCCTCGCCCGACGACGTGGCCGAGCTCGACGCGGCCCTCGCCCACTTCGCCGCCGTCCTCGCCGACACCATCGGCCCCCGGGCCACCGAGCTCGCCGCCTCCCCGGGCGCGGGCGCGGCCGGCGGCATCGGCTACGGCGCGCTGGTCGGCCTCGGCGCGAGCTTCCGCGCCGGTATCGACGTCATGCTGGACGTCCTCGGCTTCGGCCCGGCGCTCGCCCGCGCCACCCTCGTCATCACCGGCGAGGGCTCCCTCGACGAGCAGACCCTCCACGGCAAGGCGCCCGCCGGTGTCGCGGCGGCCGCCCGCGCCGCCGGCATCGAGGTCGTCGCGGTCTGCGGCCGCCTCGCCCTCCAGCCCGAGGCCCTCGGCAAGGCGGGCATCCGCCGCGCCTACCCGCTGACGGACCTGGAGCCGGACACGGCGAAGTGCATCGCGGAGGCGGGCCCCCTGCTGGAGCGCCAGGCGGCGAACATCGCCCGCGACTTCCTGACGTAACCCCGCCCTGAAGGCCACACCGCCCCCGGACCGGCTCCTGCCGGACCCCGGGGGCGGTGGCGTATCCGGTGGTGTATCCGCGGGCGGTCGCGCACCGACGTGGGCCGAACGTGTGTGCCAGAGCCATCATGACAGGTCAGAGGCGGTTTTCGTAGGACGAACGGCATAGCCCGGCAGCCTTGTTGGGCCGCGCGGACGGCCCGCAGACTCTCCGTCATGAATCACTCCGCGAGCCCGGTGACAGTGGACCACGACGACATCATCCGCGCCCGGACGGCGCTGCTCGCCTCCGGACGCCGCACCCCGCGCGAGGAGGTCCGGGCCTACCGGGTGCTCGCCCAGGTCAGCCCGGCCGCCTACCTGCCGCTCCTGGCCGGCTCGCTGCTGAGCCGGAGCTACCAGATTCCGAACGACCGGCCCGACGTCTGCCTCCCCCTGGTGGAGGAGGCCGTGGCCGCGGCCCGCGCCATCGACCCGGCCGAGCCCGCACGCGCCGAGGTGCTGCGCCGGGCGCTCCACGCGTACCAGCGCGAGCTGTACGCGGCCGGCCGACGGGCTGAAGGGCTCGCCGTACGCGCCGAGCTGGGCCCGGGCATCTGGGCGACCGGCCTGCTCGAGGAGGGCCGTTACGCCGAGGCCGCCGACGCCCTGACCCGAGTGGTCCCGGCGCTCCGCGCCGACGGCCCCCGAAGCGGCGCCCTTGCCTGGTCGCTGCTGGAGTGGACCACCGCCCTGGACGCCGCGGGCCGGCACGCCGAGGCCCTCGCCGCGTTCGCCGACTTCGTCGCGATGCAGGCCGAGGAGGCGGCGAACGAGCGCGCCTCCCTGTCGTCCCACCTCCTCCTGCTCCTCCGGTACACGCGGATGCTCGACGCCGCCGAGCGCCGGGAGGACGCCGCGGCCGTCCGGCGGGAGGCGCTCGCCCTGCTGACGGAGCTGGCCGCCACCGGCGAGCCCAGAAACTGGAGCGGCTACCAGGCGGTCTTCTGGGCGGTCCTGCTCTCGATCTCGGGCGCCGAGAGCGAGCGGTTCGCCCCCGGGGAGCCCCGGCCGCCCTTCGGCGCCACGGTCATGGACTGGTCGCCCGACATCAGAAAGCGCTACTTCGACGCCTGTGACGGGCTCCGCGAGCAGGTCGACGCCCTGGCACCTCTGGCCGCCGACGACCCCGGCCGCCACCTGGCCGAGCTGGTGCGGCTGCAGCGGGTGCTCACCGTACGCTCGGCCGTCCGCTCGGAGGCCTGTGGGTGCCTCTCCGCGGAGCGGGCGGGGCCGCTGTTCGACGAGGGCGTGGAGCTCGCCCGCCGCCTGGCCGCGCACGCCCCGGCCGACGGCACGGCGGCGCTGGTCACCGCCCTGACCGACCGGTGCGCCTTCCACATCGCCGGCCGCGACTTCGCCGCCGCGCTCGCCGACTTCCGGGAAGCGCTCACGCTTCAGACCGCGGGCTGCGGGACGATCCGGCCCCGCTCGTCGAGGGTCTTGTCGTCCCAGTAGCGGTCCCACTCGTCGTTCAGGTACTCGGGGACCTTGCCCTCGGGGTAGCGGGCCCAGCCCGCCGGGGGCTCCTCGCCGTCGGGGACGCAGTCGCCGCCCGAGTTGTTGACGGCGAGGACGGGGTAGTGGTCCGGTCGGCAGACCCGCTCCCGGTAGGCGCACCCGGTCAGGAGCAGCGCCGCGACGGCGCCCGTGAGGGCCAGGCAGGGGCGGGTGCGTCGATACGGCGGCATGGTGCGGGAGCCTCTCTCGTCGGTGTGCGCCCAGTGTGGCCAACCTGCCCGTCCGCGGGGTGAGTACGCGTACTCACATGGCGTACTCACCCCGCCGTCAGCCGGAACGCGTCCAGCGCCAGCGTCATCTCCGTCAGGTCCCGCGGCCGCGACAGCGACCGCGAGGTGAGCTGCTCCAGGCGGCGCAGGCGGTTGAAGACCGTGTTGCGGTGGCAGTAGAGGCGGCTCGCCGCCCGTCCCGCCGAGCCCTCGCAGTCGAGCCACACGTCGAGGGTCTCCAGCAGCACCGCGCGGTCCGCCGGGTCCAGGTCCAGCAGCGGGCCCAGGACCTCGGAGACCAGCAGGGAGGCCAGCTCCGGCTGGCTGACCACCAGCGCGCCGGCCATCCGGCGGTCCAGCCGCACGATGGACGGCGCGTCGGCCGGGCAGGTGCGCAGCGCCAGTTCCGCCAGGCGCCGCGCCCTGCCCAGCTCCGTCAGGCCCGACACCACGGGGCTGACACCGCCCGGGCCCGGGCAGCGGCCCTCCATCAGCTCCACCAGCGCGTCGAGCCCGGTACCCTCCGCCAGCGACACCACGCCGATCTCGCAGTCCGTCCGCATCCGCCAGACGAACCGCAGGCCCGGTCCCGCCAGCCGCCGGTGCGCCACGTCGCGCCGCTCGGTGCGCAGCACCACCACGGCGTACCGGCCCCGCTCCGGCAGGTCCAGGCCCGCCGCCGCCCGCGCCGAGACCTCCGGCGACCGGCCGCCGTCCAGCAGCGCGTCGAGCAGCGCCTGGAGCTGCTCGTCGGTACGGCGGCGCAGCTCCAGCTCCGTGATGCGGTACGCCTCCGACGCGGTGTCGGTCTGCGCGTCCACCGCCGACCACACCATCGTCGCGGCCTGCATCAGCGCGGCGAGCCGCCCCGCGTCCGCGCCCGCGTCCTCCAGCAGCGCGTCCCACACCAGGTGCCCGGCCAGCCGGTAGGCGTGCACCACCAGCTCCAGCGGCAGCCCCTGCTCGGCGCGCCGCCGCCCCATCCACTCCGCGTGCTCCAGGTCACGGCGCGGCGCCGCCCGCGGCGCCGAGATCATCTCGATGCCGATGCGCATGGCGTCGCGCGCCTCCTGCCAGTGCTGGTCGTAGCCGATGACCCGCTCGTAGGCGGGGGAGTGCGCGTGCAGCTCCCGCACGTGCTGGTCCACCAGCTCCGGCAGCCGCCCCAGCAGCGCCGTACACGCCTGACCGAGCAGCTTCCAGTCGTCTCCGGTACGTGGTCCGCGGGCTCCCATGGCCGGAGGATGCCACCTCCGCGCCCCATCCGGCATGCCCCTGACCCTTGGTGTTGTGCGCGTGCACAACCCGCCGCCGCGCCCGCTGGGCACCGGCAGCGATTCGGCCACCGAACGTGGACGGGGCACCCGCCCCGGTGCTGGGGTGAGCGCCACCGAACGAGCATCGAGGGGGATCCATGAGCGCTGCCGCCCTGCGGGTGCGGGGTCTGACAGCCGGGTACGGCAAGGTACGGGCCCTGCGCGACGTCTCGCTGGACGTACCGGAAGGCGCCGTCGTCGCCGTCCTCGGCGGCAACGGCGCCGGCAAGTCCACGCTGCTGCGCGCCCTGTCGCGCACGCTCGCCTTCCACGGCGGCGCCGCCACCGCCGGCACCGTCACCTTCGCGGACCGCCCCCTGCACGGCCTGCCGCCCGACCGGGTCGTCGCCGCCGGGCTGTGCCACGTCCCCGAGGGCCGCCAGGTCTTCGCCCGCATGAGCGTCGAGGACAACCTGCGCGCGGGCGCCCTCGCCGCGAGCAGAGGCACCAAGGCGGAAGCCCTGCGCCGCGTCCACGCCCTCTTCCCCGTCCTCGCCGAACGCGCCCGCCAGCGCGCCGGCCTCCTCTCCGGCGGCGAACAGCAGATGCTCGCCGTCGCCCGCGCCCTGATGGCCTCCCCGCGCCTTCTCCTCCTCGACGAACCGTCCCTCGGCCTCGCGCCCCTGATGGCCGCCCGGATCGCCGACACCGTCCGCGAGATCCACGCCCAGGGCACCTCCGTCCTCCTCGTCGAGCAGAACGCCGCGCTCGCGCTGCGCCTCGCCGACCACGCGTACGTCCTCGAAGTAGGCGAGGTCACGGCCGCGGGACCCGCCGCCGAGCTCGCCGCCTCCGACGAGGTACGCCACCGCTACCTCGGCGTCGTGGACGAGCGGGCGGCCGACGACGCGTCCGCCGCCGAGGCCCGCCACCTGGCCCCCTGGGAGGACGCGTGACCACCCTCGAAGTCCGCGACCTCACCGTACGGTTCGCCGGCCTCACCGCCCTCGACGGCGTCGGCTTCACCGTCCGCCCCGGCACCGTCCACGCCGTCATCGGCCCCAACGGCGCCGGCAAGTCCACCACCTTCAACGTGCTGTCCGGCGTCTACCGCGCCACCTCCGGCAGCGTCCGCTTCGACGGCCACGAGCTCACCGGCCTGCCCCCGCACCGCATCGCCGCCCTCGGCGTCGCCCGCATCTTCCAGAACCTGGCCCTGCCGCCCCGCGCCACCGTCGCCGACGCGCTGATGCTCGGCCGCCACCGCCTCACCCGCGCCGGCTTCCTCGCCACCGGGCTCCGGCTGCCGTCCGCCACCCGCGAGGAGGCCCGCCACCGCGCCCGCGTCCGCGAGATCGCCGCCTTCGTGGGCCTCGCCGACCAGCTGGAGCAGCCGGCCGCCTCCCTCCCGTACGGGCAGCAGAAGCTCGCCGAACTGGCCCGCGCCCTGTGCATGGAGCCCAGGCTCCTGCTCCTGGACGAGCCGGTCGCCGGCATGACCGCCGACGAACGCCGCCGCACCGCCGCCGTCATCGCGGGCGTCCGCGACAGCCTCGGCATCTCCATCGTCCTGGTCGAACACGACATGGGCGTGGTGATGCGCCTCGCCGACACGGTCACCGTCCTCGACTTCGGCCGCCGCATCGCCGACGGCGCCCCCGCCGACGTACAGAACGACCCGGCCGTCGTCCGCGCCTACCTCGGAGAGGACACCGCCGAGTGACCACCTTCGCCGAACTCCTGCTCAACGGGCTCTCCCTCGGGTCCGTCTACGCCCTCATCGCGCTCGGTTTCGTCGTCATCTTCCGCGCCACCGAGGTCGTCAACTTCGCCCACGCCTCCCTGCTCCTCGCGGGCGGGTACGTCACCGCCGTCCTTCACGACGACATCGGCTTCTGGCCCGCCCTCGCCGCCGGCATCGCGGGCGCCGCGCTCGTCGGCGCCGCCGTCGAGTTCCTGGTGATGCGCCGCCACCGGGGCGCCGACCACAGCGTCCTCGCCATCGTCACCATCGGCGTGGACATCGTCCTCACCACCGAGCTCACCCGCCGCATCGGTACGGAGGTGCTCGCCCTCGGCGACCCGTGGGGCGACGCGGTGGTGAGCCTCGGCCCGGTCACGCTCGCCCAGACGCGGATCGCCGCGTTCGTCGCCGCGGCGCTGCTCATCACGGCGTTCCTGCTCGCCTTCCGGTTCACCTCCTGGGGCGTCGCCATGCGCGCCGCCGCCGAGTCCCCGTCCACGGCCGCGCTGATGGGCGTACGCCTCGGGCGGGTGTCGCTCGGCGCGTGGGCGGTGGCCGGGGGACTCGCCGCCGTCGCGGCCCTCTTCCTCACCGTCTTCCCGACGCCCGGACTCGAGCGCTCCACCTCGCTCGCCGCGCTCAAGGCCTTCCCCGCCGCCATCCTCGGCGGCCTCGACTCCACCACCGGCGCGCTCGTCGGAGGCCTGCTCGTCGGCGTCACCGAGTCCCTCGCGACCGGCTACCAGAGCGACCTGACCTTCCTCGGCCGCGGCATCGGCGACCTGGCGCCCTACCTCGTCATGGTCGCCGTCCTGCTGATCCGCCCCGCGGGGCTCTTCGGTACGAAGGAGCTCGCCCGTGTCTGAGACCGTCTCGAAGAAGCTCACCCGGCCCCGTCCGTACGCCTGGGCCCTCGGCGCGGTCCTCCTGCTGGCCCTGCCCTTCTACCTGGAGCGCTTCTGGCTCCAGGCCGGCCTCTTCGCGATGGCCGCCGCGATCGGCGCCATCGGCATCAACCTCCTCACCGGCGCCACCGGGCAGCTGTCCATGGGGCACGCCTTCTTCCTCGCCGTCGGCGCGTACGGCTACTGCGCGCTCGCCGGGGACGGCACCGACGGGCTCACCGGCCTCGGCCTTCCCGGCTGGCTCGCCGCCGTGGGCGCGGTGGCGCTGGCGGGCGCCGCCGGCGGGCTCTTCAGCCCGATCGCGGGGCGGCTGCGCGGCGCGTACCTGGGCATCGCCACCCTCGCGCTGATCTTCATCGGCCAGCACGTGCTGTTCAACGCCCACGACCTGACCGGCGGCTTCAACGGCCGCGCCGTCCCGCCGCTCAGCCTCCTCGGCGTCACCTTCGACGACACCGAGCTCATCGTCGCGGCGGTCCCGTTCGGCGCCGCCGAGAAGCTCTGGTACCTGGGCCTGGCGCTGCTCGCGGCCTCCGCCCTCTTCGCCCGCGGCGTGCTGCGCGGCAGGCCCGGGCGGGCGCTCAACGCCATCCGCGACCACCGCATCGCGGCCGGGGTGCTGGGCATCCCGGTGGCCCGCTACCGCGCGGCGGCGTTCGTGCTGTCGTCGATGTACGCCGGGCTCGCCGGGGTGCTGCTGGCGCTGGTCTTCCAGCGGACCGTGCCCGAGTACTTCGGCATGCTGCTCTCCCTCGAGTACCTCGCCATGATCGTCATCGGCGGCCTCGGCTCGGTGGCGGGCGCGGTCGTCGGCGGCGTCTTCGTCTCCCTGCTGCCGCAGCTCCTGAACCGCTACAGCGACGCGCTGCCCCTGGTCTCCGCCCCCGGCACGGGCGGCGTCGCCCCGGGCGAGGCCTCGCGCTACCTGTACGGCGCCGCCGTCGTCGCGGTGGTGCTCTTCCTGCCCGGCGGCCTGGCCGGCCTCGCCGCCCGGCGCCCCCGACGCACCCCCCGTACCGCACGCATCGCACGCACCCCAGCGGAGGAACGATGACCACATCCAGGCACCGGCGGCTCGCCGCCGCCCTCACCGCGCTCGTCGCCCTGACCGCCGGGGTCACGGGCTGCAGCGCCAAGGCGAAGACCGGCACGGACGGCGCGGCCGGCGCCGACGGCGTGAAGACCGGCACGGGCGTCGACGCCAAGACGATCCGGCTGGGCGCGCTCACCGACATGACCGGCGTGTACGCCACCCTCGGCAAGAGCATCACCCAGGCCCAGCAGCTGTACGTCAAGCAGCTCAACGCCGCGGGCGGCGTCTGCGGCCGCACCGTGGAGCTCACGGTCCGCGACCACGGCTACGACCCGCAGAAGGCGCTCGCCGCGTACACCGAGCTGGAGCCGGAGGTGCTGGGCTTCCCGCAGTTCATCGGCTCGCCGTTCGTGGCGGCCGTGAAGCAGCGGCTCGACGGGCGGGACAAGGCGCTCGTGCTGCCGCAGGCCTGGTCGGCCGAGCTCCTCGGCAGCCCGTACATCCGGGTGATCGGCACCACGTACGACGTCGAGACGATCAACGCCGTCGACTTCCTGATGAAGGAGAAGGGCCTGAAGAAGGGCGACAAGCTCGGCCACGTCTACTTCGAGGGCGACTACGGCGAGAACGCCCTCCAGGGCTCGAAGCACATGGCCGGGCAGGCCGGGCTCACGATCGTCGAGCAGAAGATCAAGCCGACGGACAACGACATGTCGGCGCAGGTGGCGGCGCTCAAGCAGGCCGGGGTCAAGGCGGTCCTCCTCTCCACGGGCCCCCGCCAGGCCGCCTCCTTCGTCGGCGTCGCCGCGGCCGTGAAGCTCGCCGTGCCGGTCATCGGCAACAACTCCGCCTTCTCCCCGCAGCTGCTCGGCACCCAGGCCGGGCCGGCGCTGGAGAAGACGTACTACGTCGCCACGCCCAGCCTGCCGATCGGCGCCGACACCCCGGCCGCCGAGAAGCTGGTGGCGGACTACCGCGCCGCCTACCCGAAGGACTCCCTCGACAACGGCGTCGTCGCGGGCTGGTCCGCCGCCGAGGTCTTCGGCGCGGCCCTGAAGAAGGCGTGCGCGGACAAGGACCTGACCCGCGAGGGCGTCGGCAAGGCGCTGCTGACCCTGAAGGCACTCGACGGGGGCTTCGGCGTGACCCACGACTTCTCCGACCCGAAGGCGCCCTCCTCACGGCAGACCGTCGTCTTCCAGCCCGACAAGTCCGTCCCCGGCGGCGCCCGGGTGGTGCGGCAGCCGGAGGCCGCACCCGCGGCGCGGGGCTTCACCCCGGGCGGCTGACCGGACGGGAGGCCCCCGTCACCGCGCCGAAACCCGGCCGTGTGAAGCTCGGCCCATGAGCGATCACACGGATCCCCACCACCGCATCGAGCCCCTCACCGCGCGGCGCATCCACGCCGACGCGGCCGAGGGGCTCGCCGCGCTGCTGGTGGACGCGGTCGACAGCGGCGCCTCCGTCGGCTTCCTCGCCCCGCTGAGCCCCGCCGAGGCGGCCTCCTGGTGGCGCGCCGCCGCCGAGGAGACCGAGCGGGGCATACGGACCGTCTGGGCGTCGTACGGGCCCGACGGCGCGGTCTCGGGCGTGATCAGCCTGGTCCGGGCGGGCATGCCCAACCAGCCGCACCGCGCCGACATCGCCAAGCTCCTGGTCCACCGCGCGGCCCGGGGCCGGGGGCTGGGTCGCCGCCTGCTGGAGACGGCCGAGCGCGCGGCCGCCGCCGAGGGGCGCACCCTGCTGGTGCTGGACACCGAGACGGGCAGCGGGGCCGAGGCCCTCTACCGGAAGGCGGGCTGGACGCGGGCCGGCTCGATCCCCGGTTACGCCCTCACCCCGGACGGCGTCCCGCACCCGACGACGTACTACTACAAGGTCCTGGAGCGTGGCCGGGACGGTGCCTGAGACAGCGGAAGGGCCCGGGTGCTTGGGGAAGCACCCGGGCCCTTCTCACATCCGTACGAGGACTACGGCAGCTGCGCCGCCCGCGCCTCGCGGCTCACGCGCCGGTTGTCGCGGAAGGTGTTCACCCGCCGGGCCGTCGCGAAGAGGGGGATCACCGCGCCCAGCACGACCTGCAGCGCGCACCCGGTCTGGAGCAGCAGCTGACCGCCCGGGGCGTCGAACGCCCACGCCGCCAGCAGGCCCATCGCCCCGACGATCCAGCTGAGCATCGCCACCGCGAGGATGCCCCGCGGCTTGGGGTACTCGACCCGGCTCACCATCAGCCACGCCGTGCCGATGATCGCCAGCAGCGTCGGGATGAACGGCAGCTCCAGCAGCACGATCGACACGACCGTCAGCGCGCCGAACGGGGACGGCATGCCCTGGAACATCCCGTCCTTCATGGTCACGCAGCTGAATCTGGCGAGCCGTAGCACCACCGCCAGCAGCACCACGATCGCGGCCACCGCCGAGACCTTCTGGTGGGCGTCGTCCGCGACCATCCCGTACACGAGTACGAAGTACGCCGGGGCGAGCCCGAAGCTGATCAGGTCCGACAGGTTGTCCAGCTCCGCGCCCATCGGCGAGCTGCGCAGCTTGCGCGCCACCAGCCCGTCGAAGAGGTCGAAGATCGCCGCGAGCAGCATCAGGATCACGGCCGTGGCGGCGCTGTGCCGCGCCATGCCGGTCTCCTGGCTCCCCGTGAGGTGCGGGATCAGGATGCCGGTGGTGGTGAAGTACACCGCCATGAAGCCGCACGTGGCGTTGCCCAGCGTCAGGGTGTCCGCTATTGAGAGACGCAGCGACAGCGGCATCTCCTCGGCTTCCTCGACGATGTCCGCCTCGGCGTCGGCCACCCAGTCGGCCCGTGTGTCGGGATCAATCACGGTCAATTCGAGTCACCCCCGCGGTCGTGGTCTGACCGACCTCGACTGCGACGTCGACACCTTCCGGAAGGTAGATGTCAACGCGCGATCCGAAGCGGATCAGACCGATGCGCTCGCCCTGCTCGACCTTGGTCCCCTGCGGGACGTACGGCACGATGCGGCGCGCGACCGCACCCGCGATCTGCACCATCTCGATGTCACCGAGCTCGGTGTCGAAGTGCCAGACAACGCGCTCGTTGTTCTCGCTCTCCTTGTTGAACGCCGGCACGAAGCCGCCGGGGATGTGCTCGACCGACGTCACCGTGCCCGCCAGCGGGGCGCGGTTCACGTGGACGTTCAGCGGGCTCATGAAGATGGCGACCCGGGTGCGCCCGTCCTTCCACGGCATGATGCTCTGCACCACCCCGTCGGCGGGCGAGATGACCCTGCCCTGAGCGATCTCGCGCTCGGGGTCGCGGAAGAACCACAGCATGCCCGCCGCGAGCGCGGTGGTGGGCACGGCGATGGCCGCGGCACGCTTGGAACGGCGCGCGCGGGCAAGACTGAGTGCTGCGGTGGCGACGGTCGGCAGAAGCCACGGCGATGCTCCGCGAGCGATACGCACGCCAAATCGGCTGTCGCGAGGTGCAGAGGTTTGGCTGTGGGGCATGGATGACCTTCGTAGCGGATGATGCCGCGCGGATGCGGGGGACGGCGGCTTTTCGGCGATGCTATCGGTTGCGGGCCGCAACTGGGCAAGCCAGAAGCCGAGTCGGCGGCCGGAAGAAGATGACAGGGTGTGATCTTCTTCGCGGCCGAACCGACCGAAAAGCGACAATCAACCCTGGAACCGGTACTCCTCGAGCAGCCGACGCCCAATGATCATTTTCTGGATTTCGGCGGTACCTTCACCGATCAGCAGCATCGGAGCCTCTCGGTAGAGACGCTCGATCTCGTACTCCTTCGAGAATCCGTAGCCACCATGGATACGGAAGGCATCCTCCACGACCTCTTTGCAGTACTCGGAGGCGAGGTACTTCGCCATCCCTGCTTCCAGGTCGTTTCGCTCCCCGGAGTCCTTTTTGCGAGCTGCGTTGACCATCATGGCATGAGCGGCCTCGACCTTGGTAGCCATTTCGGCCAGCTTGAACTGGATCGCCTGGTGCTGAGCGATCGGCTTGCCGAAAGTGTGACGTTGCTGGGCATACGAGACACCCAGCTCGAAGGCACGCTGAGCGACGCCACAGCCACGCGCCGCCACGTTCACGCGCCCGACCTCGACGCCGTCCATCATTTGGTAAAACCCTCGGCCCGTGGCCCCGCCCAGCACACGATTGGCCGGAATGCGCAGTCCGTCCATGATGAGCTCGGTGGTGTCGACCCCCTTGTAGCCCATCTTGTCGATCTTCCCCGGGATGGTCAGGCCGGGCCGGACCTCTCCGAAGCCGGGCTCCTTCTCCACGAGGAAGGTCGTCATCGACTTGTGGGGGGCGGTGCCCTCGGGGTGTCCTTCGTCACTTCGGACGAGAACGGCCACCAGCGTTGACGTTCCGCCGTTCGTGAGCCACATCTTCTGGCCGTTCAGGACGTACTCGTCGCCGTCCTTGACCGCCTTCGATGTGATCGCCGACACATCGGAGCCGAGCCCCGGCTCCGACATCGAGAAGGCGCCGCGCACCTCGCCCGCCGCCATCCGGGGCAGGAAGGTGTCCTTCTGCTCCTGGGTGCCGTGCTGCTTGAGCATGTACGCGACGATGAAGTGGGTGTTGATGATGCCCGAGACGGACATCCAGCCGCGCGCTATCTCCTCCACGCACAGCGCGTACGTGAGCAGGGACTCGCCCAGGCCCCCGTACTCCTCCGGGATCATCAGGCCGAAGACACCCAGCTCCTTCAGGCCGTCGACGATCGCTTGCGGGTACTCGTCGCGGTGCTCCAGCTCCGTGGCGACCGGAATGATCTCCTTGTCGACGAAGTCACGGACCGTGGAGAGGATCTCCTGCTGGACATCGGTCAGACCGTGGGTCTGGGCGAGTCGGGCCATGGCTACTTCTCCTGCGCCTTGAGTTCCGGGCGGCCCGGCTGCTCGCCGCCGCGCTCCTTGATGTACTGCTCGGTCGGCACCATCACCTTGCGGCGGAAGACGCAGACCAGCGTGCCGTCCTGCTTGTAACCCTTGGTCTCGACGTACACGATCCCGCGGTCGCTCTTCGACTTCGACGGCGTCTTGTCGAGGACGGTCGTCTCGCCGTAGATGGTGTCGCCGTGGAAGGTCGGCGCCACGTGGCGCAGCGACTCGATCTCCAGGTTGGCGATCGCCTTGCCGGAGACGTCCGGCACGGACATGCCCAGCAGCAGCGAGTAGATGTAGTTGCCGACGACGACGTTCTTCCCGAAATCGGTCGTCTTCTCCGCATAGTTCGTGTCCATGTGGAGCGGGTGGTGGTTCATCGTCAGCAGGCAGAAGAGGTGGTCGTCGTACTCGGTGACCGTCTTTCCGGGCCAGTGCTTGTAGACGGCACCGACTTCGAACTCTTCGTAGGTACGGCCGAACTGCATCGTGCTCACGCCTCCGGGGCTTCGAACTTCGACGTACGGGTCATGCCGGCGGCGCGGCCCTTGCCGGAGATGACGAGCGCCATCTTGCGGCTGGCCTCGTCGATCATCTCGTCGCCGAGCATCGCGGAGCCCTTCTTGCCGCCCGCCTCGGACGTGTAGTACTCGTACGCGTCCAGGATCAGCTCGGCGTGGTCGAAGTCCTCCTGCGAGGGCGAGAACACCTCGTTGGCCGCGTCGACCTGACCCGGGTGCAGCACCCACTTGCCGTCGAAGCCCAGCGCGGCGGCCCGGCCGGCCACGGCGCGGAAGCCGTCCACGTTCTTGATCTGAAGGTACGGGCCGTCGATCGCCTGGAGATCGTTGGCGCGGGCCGCCATAAGGATCTTCATCAGGATGTAGTGGTACGCGTCGGCCGGGTAGCCGGGCGGCTGCTCGCCGACGACCAGCGACTTCATGTTGATGGAGGCCATGAAGTCGGCCGGGCCGAAGATGATCGTCTCGATGCGCGGGGAGGCCTGCGCGATCGCGTTGACGTTGTTGAGGCCCTGGGCGTTCTCGATCTGGGCCTCGATGCCGATCCGGCCGACCTCGAAGCCCATCGTCTTCTCGATCTGGGTCAGCAGCAGGTCCAGCGCCACGACCTGCTCGGCGGTCTGCACCTTCGGCAGCATGATGCAGTCGAGGTTCGGGCCGGCGCCCTCGACGACCGTGACCACGTCGCGGTAGGTCCACTCGGTGGTCCAGTCGTTGACCCGCACGACCCTGGTCTTGCCCGTCCAGTCGCCCTCGTTGAGGAACTTGACGATGGTGTGCCGCGCCTCCGGCTTGGCGAGCGGCGCGCACGCGTCCTCCAGGTCCAGGAAGACCTGGTCGGCGGGGAGGCCCTGGGCCTTCTCCAGGAAGCGCGGGTTGGAACCGGGGACCGCCAGGCACGAGCGGCGCGGGCGGAGACGGTTGACGGTCGTCATGCGGGGACCTCCACAGGGTCGAGCTTGTTCGCTTTCCGGATCTCGTCGACGATACGGCCGATGATCTCCGTGATACCGAAGTCCTTCGGCGTGAAGACGGCGGCCACGCCCGCCCGCTTCAGTTCGGCGGCGTCGGCGTTCGGGATGATCCCGCCGACGATCACCGGGATGTCCGACGCGCCGGCCTCACGCAGCCGGGCCAGCACGTCGGGGACCAGCTCGGCGTGCGAGCCGGACAGGATGGACAGTCCCACGCAGTGCACGTCCTCCGCCAGGGCGGCGTCCACGATCTGCTCGGGCGTCAGCCGGATGCCCTGGTAGACCACCTCGAAGCCGGCGTCACGCGCACGCACCGCGATCTGCTCGGCGCCGTTGGAGTGCCCGTCCAGGCCCGGCTTGCCGACCAGCAGCCGCAGCCGCCCGGCGCCCAGCTCGGACGCCGTCCGCGTCACCTTCTCGCGTACGGCGGCGAGCGGGGTGCCCTCCTCGGCGGCGATCGCCACCGGCGCCGACGACACGCCCGTCGGAGCCCGGAACTCGCCGAAGACGTCCCGCAGCGCCCAGGACCACTCGCCGGTGGTGACGCCCGCGCGGGCGCACTCCAGGGTCGCAGGGAAGAGGTTCTCGTCCCCCGCGGCCGTGGCCTTCAGCCGGGCGAGGGCCTCCTGCGCCCGGCCCTCGTCGCGGTTGTCGCGCCACTCGTGGAGCCCGGCCACGACCCGCGCCTCGTTGGCCGGGTCCACCGTCATGATCGCGGTGTCCAGGTCGGCGGTGAGCGGGTTGGGCTCGGTCGTCTCGAAGATGTTGACGCCGACGATCTTCTCCTCGCCGGCCTCGATCCGGGCCCGCCGCTCGGCGTGCGAGGCGACCAGCTGCGACTTCAGGTAGCCCGACTCGACGGCGGCCATCGCGCCGCCCATGCCCTGGATCCGCTCGATCTCCGCCAGGCACTCGGTGACCAGGGAGTCCACCTTGGCCTCGATGACGTGCGAGCCCGCGAAGATGTCCTCGTACTCCAGCAGGTCGCTCTCGTGCGCCAGCACCTGCTGGATGCGCAGGGACCACTGCTGGTCCCAGGGGCGGGGCAGGCCCAGGGCCTCGTTCCACGCCGGGAGCTGCACGGCACGCGCGCGGGCGTCCTTCGACAGCGTCACGGCCAGCATCTCCAGGACGATGCGCTGGACGTTGTTCTCCGGCTGTGCCTCGGTCAGCCCGAGCGAGTTCACCTGCACGCCGTAGCGGAACCGGCGCTGCTTGGGGTCCTCGATGCCGTACCGCTCGCGGGTGATCGTGTCCCAGATGCGGCCGAAGGCGCGCATCTTGCACATCTCCTCGATGAAGCGGACGCCCGCGTTCACGAAGAAGGAGATGCGCGCCACGACCTCTCCCTTGCGCTCCTCGGGCACCTGGCCGGAGGCGAACACCGCGTCGAGGACGGCGATCGCCGTCGACATGGCGTACGAGATCTCCTGGACCGGAGTGGCGCCCGCCTCCTGCAGGTGGTAGCTGCAGATGTTGATCGGGTTCCACTTCGGGATGTGGTTCACCGTGTAGGTGATCATGTCGGTGGTCAGGCGCAGGGACGGACCCGGCGGGAAGACGTGCGTCCCGCGCGACAGGTACTCCTTGACGATGTCGTTCTGCGTCGTCCCCTGGAGCCTGGTGATGTCCGCGCCCTGCTCCTCGGCGACCACCTGGTAGAGCGCCAGCAGCCACATGGCGGTGGCGTTGATGGTCATGGACGTGTTCATGCGTTCCAGCGGGATGTCCTGGAACAGCCGGCGCATGTCACCGAGGTGCGAGACCGGGACCCCGACCCGGCCCACCTCGCCGCGGGCGAGGATGTGGTCGGGGTCGTACCCGGTCTGCGTCGGCAGGTCGAACGCGACCGAGAGGCCCGTCTGGCCCTTGGCGAGGTTGCGCCGGTACAGCTCGTTGGACGCCTCGGCCGTGGAGTGACCCGCGTACGTCCGCATGAGCCACGGCCGGTCCTTCTGACGCTCTGTCATCTAGGAAACCTCAGACCTCAGACGTTGCGGAAGCGGTTGATGGCGTCGACGTGCTGGTCCCGCATCTCCTGGTTCTTCACGCCCAGGCCCTCCTCGGGGGAGAGGCAGAGCACGCCGACCTTGCCCTGGTGGAGGTTGCGGTGGACGTCGTACGCCGCCTGGCCGGTGTCCTCCAGCGAGTACACCTTCGACAGGGTCGGGTGGATCTTGCCCTTGGCGATGAGCCGGTTGGCCTCCCACGCCTCGCGGTAGTTCGCGAAGTGCGAGCCGACGATCCGCTTCAGCGACATCCACAGGTAGCGGTTGTCGTACTCGTGCATGTAGCCCGAGGTCGAGGCGCAGGTGGTGATGGTGCCGCCCTTGCGGGTGACGTACACGGACGCGCCGAAGGTCTCGCGGCCGGGGTGCTCGAAGACGATGTCGATGTCCTCGCCGCCGGTGAGCTCGCGGATGCGCTTGCCGAAGCGCTTCCACTCCTTCGGGTCCTGGGTGTGCTCGTCCTTCCAGAACTTGTAGCCCTCGGCGTTGCGGTCGATGATCGCCTCGGCGCCCATCGCGCGACAGATCTCCGCCTTCTGGGGGCTGGAGACCACGCAGATCGGGTTGGCGCCGCCGGCGAGGGCGAACTGGGTGGCGTACGAGCCGAGGCCGCCGCTCGCGCCCCAGATGAGCACGTTGTCGCCCTGCTTCATGCCGGCGCCGTTGCGCGAGACCAGCTGGCGGTACGCGGTCGAGTTCACCAGTCCGGGTGCCGCCGCCTCCTCCCAGCTGAGGTGGTCCGGCTTCGGCATGAGCTGGTTGGACTTGACCAGTGCGATCTCCGCCAGGCCGCCGAAGTTGGTCTCGAAGCCCCAGATGCGCTGCTCCGGGTCCATCATCGTGTCGGAGTGGCCGTCGGGGCTCTCCAGCTCCACGCTCAGGCAGTGCGCGACGACCTCGTCGCCCGGCTTCCAGGCGTTCACGCCGGGGCCGGTGCGCAGGACGACGCCCGCGAGGTCGGAGCCGATGATGTGGTACGGCAGGTCGTGGCGCTTGGCGAGCGGCGAGAGCTTTCCGTAGCGCTCCAGGAAGGCGAAGGTCGAGACCGGCTCGAAGATCGACGTCCACACGGAGTTGTAGTTCACCGAGGACGCCATGACCGCCACCAGGGCCTCGCCCGGGCCCAGTTCGGGCAGCGGCACGTCGTCCAGGTGCAGCGACTTGCGCGGGTCCTTGTCGCGCGTGGTGAGACCGGCGAACATCTCGGTCTCGTCCTTGTGCACGGTCACCGCGCGGTAGGACTCGGGGAGGGGCAGTGCGGCGAAGTCGGCGGCGGTGGTGTCCGGCGACTGGATCGCGTCCAGGATTTCCTTCACGGTGTTGCCTCCGGCGAAGAAGCGTCTTGAGGGGGAGACGCTGGGTTGAACGTCGGGGAAGTGCTGCTCTGGGAGGTGTGTGCCGTCGGTTCGGCGGGTGGTGCTCGGCTTGGCAGCGCTGGGTGGTGCGCGAAGAGTGCCTGTGACGCAGGCGTCCGGGCGCGCGACAACGATGTTGTGCGGGGACAGCCGGCGTACGAGAAGTTCTCTGCACGCCGGCCGCCCGGACAACATCAACGTATGACACCGCGTGCCAGGCCGCAAGACACTGAGTGCCAACAATTTCTCTCAGATGTCATCTGCCGGTCACAGATGAGCGATGATCGATCGGTCCGCGGTTTCCCGGCATGCAAAAAGCCCGCCGGGGCTCGATGAGAAGTCGAGCCCCGGCGGGCGATGCGGAACCGGGAACGGCTAGCCGTGTTCCTTGAGGGTCCGCTCGATGCTGCGCATGATCTCCTCCAGCGGCGCGTCCGTGCGGGCCACCGTCACCAGCACGTCGCCGGTGGTGCTCGCCGTCGCGGCGGGCGCGGGGGCCGGGGCGCTCCCGGCGCCGGAGCGGCCGGCGCCTATGCCGGTGCCGAAGGTCTCCCGGACGATCGCGAAGGCGTGGTCCAGCTGCGCCTCCACGTCACCCTGCCCGCCGGCCCGCAGCCAGCGGCGCAGCACGTGGTTGTGCGCCGTGACCACCGCCGACGCGGCCACCTCCGCCAGCAGCGGGTCGTCGTTGCCGTCGTGGTGGTCCCGCTCGTCGAAGTGGCCCAGCAGATAGCGCGTGAACAGCCGTTCGTAGCGGGCCACCGAGGCGATCTCGCGCTCCCGCAGGGTGGGCACCTCGCGGGTGAGGCGGTAGCGCGCGACCGACACCGAGGGGGACGCCGCGTACATCTTCATGACTTCCTTGATGCCCCGGCAGACCGTGTCCAGCGGGTGCTCGTGCGGCGGGGCGGCGTTCAGCACCGCCTCGGCGCGCACCAGGGTGTCGTCGTGGTCGGGGAAGATCGCCTCTTCCTTGGAGCGGAAGTGGCGGAAGAAGGTCCGGCGGGCGACCCCCGCCGCGGCGGCGATCTCGTCGACCGTCGTCGCCTCGTACCCCTTGGTCGCGAACAGTTCCATGGCCGCGGCCGCGAGCTCGCGGCGCATTTTGAGCCGCTGCGCGGCGGCGCGGCTGCCCGCGGCGCTCTCCGGCGCGTCGGACGAGGAGGCGGCACGAGCGGTTCGGCGGGCGGCATCAGCGGGCTGGGACATGACCTGAACGTACTGCATCGGTGCAGGAGACCGCGCCTGTGGGGCCGGGCTGCCCGACCTCTCGGCCGCCCCGCCGAGCAGCCCGCCCCACTCCCCGTACGGCTCAGCGCCGGGCATATTCGCGGAAACCGCGCCCCGTCTTCCGGCCCAGGCAGCCCGCCGCCACCAGGTGCTCCAGGAGGGGGGCCGGCGCCAGGCCGGGGTCGCGGAACTCGCGGTGCAGCACCCGCTCGATGGCGAGCGAGACGTCCAGGCCGACCACGTCCAGCAGCTCGAACGGACCCATCGGGTAGCCGCCGCCCAGGCGCATCGCGGCGTCGATGTCGTCGAGCGAGGCGTAGTGGTTCTCGACCATCTTGATCGCGTTGTTCAGGTACGGGAAGAGCAGCGCGTTCACGATGAAGCCGGCCCGGTCGCCGCAGTCCACGGGGTGCTTGCGGATCTTCGCGGTCACCTCGCGCACGGTGGCGTGGACGTCGTCGGCGGTCAGCACCGTACGGACGATCTCGACCAGCTTCATGGCGGGCGCCGGGTTGAAGAAGTGCATCCCGATCACGTCCTGCGGGCGCGAGGTGGCGCGGGCGCAGGCGACCACGGGCAGGGAGGAGGTGGTGGTGGCGAGCACCGCGCCCGGCTTGCAGACCTTGTCGAGCGTGGCGAACAGCTGCCGCTTCACCTCCAGGTCCTCGGCCACCGCCTCCACGGCGAGGTCGACGTCGGCGAAGGCGTCCAGGGAGCCGGCCGGGGTGACGCGGGCGAGCGCCGCGTCGGCCGCCTCGGCGGTCAGCCGGCCCTTCTCGACGGAGCGCGCGAGCGACTTGGCTATGCGCCCCTTGGCCGTCTCGGCCTTCTCGAGCGAGCGGGCGGCGAGCACGACGGCGTACCCGGCCTTCGCGAAGACCTCCGCGATGCCGCTCGCCATGGTGCCGGAGCCCGCGACGCCGACGGAGCGGACCTCGCGGACCTCGCCCGTGGCGGCCGTCTCCGACGGCGTGAGCGCGTCGCGCACCACGACACCGCTGCCCGGCTCCTCGTACGTGTAGAAGCCCCGGCCCGCCTTACGGCCCGTCAGGCCGGCGTCGCTCAGCTGCCGCAGGATCGGCGCCGGGGCGTGCAGGCGGTCGCCCGACTCGGCGTACATGGCCTCCAGGACCGTACGGGCCGTGTCGACGCCGATCAGGTCGAGCAGGGCGAGGGGGCCCATCGGCAGGCCGCAGCCCAGCCGCATCGCGGCGTCGATGTCCTCGCGGGAGGCGTACCGCGACTCGTACATGGCCGCGGCCTGGTTCAGGTAGCCGAAGAGGAGGCCGTCGGCGACGAAGCCGGGCCGGTCGCCGACGGCCACGGGCTCCTTGCCCAGCTGGTGGGCGAGGTCCGTGACGGCGGCGACGGCCTGCGGGGCGGTCAGCACCGAGGACACGATCTCCACGAGCTTCATCGCCGGGGCGGGGTTGAAGAAGTGCAGGCCCAGCACGCGCTCGGGGCGCGCGGAGTCGGCGGCCAGCCGGGTCACCGACAGGGCGTTGGTGCCGGTGGCGAGGATCGCGTCCGGGCGGACGACGGCGTCCAGCTCCCGGAAGACCTGCTGCTTGAGCTCGTACGACTCGGGCACGACCTCGATCACGAGGTCGGCGTCGGCGGCGGCCCGGAGGTCGGAGAAGGTACGGAAGCGGGCGAGGATGTCGCGCCGCTCCTCCTCGGTGATCCGCTCGCGGGCCACGGAGCGGGCGGTGGCCGCCTCCAGGCAGGCGACGGCGCGGCGGGCGGCGGCCTCGCTGACGTCGATGCCGATGACCTCACGGCCGGCCCGGACGAGAACCTCGGCGATGCCGGAGCCCATCGTGCCCAGACCGACGACGGCGATGGTGGAGAGAGGGGTGTCCATCACGGGACTCCAGGGATGAGTGACGACTGATGAGGGGCGCGGGCGCGCACGGGTGCGGTGCGTCGCCTCGCGGAGCGCGTGCGTTCTCGGCGTGAGCGTGAACGCGGGGGCGGGCGCTTGGGCACCGCCGTGCGTGCGTTCGCGCTGCCGCGCGTCGCGCGCGGGTCGCGGTGGAGAAGCGACGGACCCTGTCCCGGAGCCACGTCGTACAGATGTGCCAGGTGTGCCGAACCGACGGACACGGCGCTCGCGGCGGCTGCGTCACCAGGCCGCCGTGAGTGCGTTCGCGGGTGTGTCCCGCTCACTTGAGATTAACCGGCGGGTAACGAGCGCGCCAGTCCCGGGAGCTCCCCGGACCATGTGACGCTCGCTACGCTGACGGCCATGACGGCCGTGGATGAGGAGTTCCGCTCGCTCGTGGACCGGTTGCGGGACGAGGCGGAGGGGGCGGGCGCGTCGGAGGCGTACGAACGGCTCGTCGCCGTCGAGGACCCCGAGGAGCTCGCGGCGGTGCTCACGCGGGGCGGCCAGCCGCTCTGGGCGCGTGAGCTCGCGGCGTTCCGGCTGGGGCTCGCCGGTGACCGGCGCGCCTTCGAGGCGCTCGTGCTGCTGTTGAACCACCGGGACCCCGAGCGCTGCGTCTCCGCCGCGTACGCGCTGGCGCGGCTGGGCGATCCGCGGACGGCGCGGGCCGCCGCCGCGCTCGCCACCAACGAGCTGCGCGTCGCCTACGCGCTCACTCCGGTACGGCTGTTGGCCCGGCTGCGGGCGCCCGAGTCCGTACCGGCGCTGGTCACGGTGTTGGAGCGGCGCCTCGCCGACCCGGGCGATCCGCACGGGCGCGTGGCGGTCGCCTGCGCGGAGGGCCTGGGCGAGCTGGGCGACGCCCGCGCCCGCCCGGTCCTCGAAGCCGCCCGCCTCCGTCCGCGCCTGGCCCGGGCCGCCACGGAGGCGCTGGCCCGGCTGCGGCCGGAGGCGTAAGTCGTCAGGGCGTAAGAGGTGTCAGCCGCGGTGGGCGGGGTGGGGGAGCGGGGCGGCCGCGCGGGTCGTCCGGGGCTTCGGCTCGGCCGTCGCGGCGCAGACCGCGTCCGCGTCGGCGGTCGTACCGGTTCCGGTGCCGGTTTCGGTTCCTGTGCCCTTCTCCGTGCCGCCGGCGGTGGCGCGGGGGACCTGGCCGGTCTCCAGGTAGCGCGCCAGGTGGCCGTCGAGGCAGGCGTTGCCGGAAAGGGTGATGGCGTGGTTGCCGCCGCCCTCCTCGACGACCAGGCTGGAGCCGCGCAGGGCGCGGTGGACGGTGACGCCGCCGCCGTACGGGGTGGCCGCGTCCTCCGTCGCCTGGAAGAGCAGCACCGGGGGCAGCGCGTCGTTGGCGATGTCCGGCGGGGTGGACGAGCCGACGGGCCAGAAGGCGCACGGCGCGTTGTACCAGGCGTTGTTCCAGGTGGAGAAGGGCGCCTTGGAGTGGACGGCCCAGTTGTCACGGTGCCACACGCCCCAGTCGCGGGGCCACGCGGCATCCCGGCACTGCACCGCCGCGTAGACCGAGTAGCCGTTGTCGTCCGTGGGATCGGCCGCCGCCAGCGACTCGTAGGCCGACACGAGGGGCGCGGGGTCCTTCTCGTTCACGTACGCCGAGAACGCCTCGGCCAGCGTGGGCCAGTAGCCGTTGTAGTAACCGCCCGGCAGGTAGGTGTCCTCCAGTTCGGCCGGGCCGACCTTCCCCGCCGCCGGGTCCTTCGCCAGCGCGGCGCGCATCGCGTACCAGCGGGCCTCGACCTTCGCCGGGTCGGTGCCGAGGCGGTACGTCGCGTCGTGCCGCGCGACCCAGGCCAGGAACGCCTTGTGGCGGGCGTCGAAGGCGAGGTCCTGCGCGAGGTTGGCCTGGTACCACACCGCCTGCGGGTCGACGACGGAGTCCAGTACGGCCCGCCGCACGCGCTGCGGGAAGAGCTTGGCGTAGACGGCGCCCAGGTACGTGCCGTACGAGTAGCCGAAGTAGCTGATCTTCTCCGCGCCGAGGGCCTGCCGGATCACGTCCAGGTCCTTCGCCGCGCTGACCGTGCCCATGTGGCGCAGCAGGGCGCCGTACTTGTCGTCGCACGCCCGCGCGAAGGACGCCGCCCTGGTGAGGTTGGTGCGCTCGGTGTCGACGTCGCGGGGCAGGGAGTCGGGGCGTACGGGCGCGAAGTAGCCCGGCTTGCAGTCGAGCGAAGGCTTGCTCGCGCCCACGCCGCGCGGGTCGAAGCCGACGATGTCGTACTGCGCCGCGACCTTGGCGGGCAGCGACGCCGCGACGAACCCGGCCATGTCGAGGCCGCTCGCGCCCGGGCCGCCCGGGTTGACGAGCAGCGGGCCCTGCGAGGTCTTCGCGGTGTGCGGGATCCGCGACAGCGCCAGCGTGACCTGCTCGCCGCTCGGGTCCTCGTGGTCTAGCGGTGCCCGGACCGTCGCGCACTGGAGCTTGGGGTACTGCTGGGTGGCGCACGCCTTCCAGGTGAGGGCTGTCGCCTGCGGCTCGGTGGTTCTGGGCTCCGCCGTGGAGGGGACGGCGGTGACGGCGCTCGCCATCACCGCCCCGGCGGCGATCAGCACTGCGGCGCGTTTCTGCATATGGCCTCCCGAGCCGGACGGAACGGTCCCTCGGCGGATCGTCCCCGCATTCCGGCCCGGAAGGTCCGCTTCCGGGCAGACTTGACCCGATCAGAGGACCTGATCAACACACCGTTCACAGCAGGGTGAGCTGGGTGGGCTCCTCCGCGACCGGGGCGGGGGGCGCTGCGCCCCGGCGGCGCGCGGGCCCTATGCCGAACTCGTCGGCGAACTCGTGCACCTGACGGGTGATCCGGCGCTGGTACCACTTCGGGGCGTAGGCCCCGTCCGCGTACAGCCGCGCGTAGCGGCCCACCAGGTGCGGATGGTGGCGCTGCAGCCAGGCCATGTACCACTCGCGCGCACCGGGCCGCAGGTGCAGGGCGAGCGGGGTCACGGAGGTCGCCCCGGAGGCGGCGATCGCGCGGACGGTGGCGCGCAGCTGGTCGGGGTGGTCGCCCAGGAACGGGATGACCGGTGCCATCAGCACCCCGCATTCGATGCCGTGGTCGGTGAAGGTCCGTACGACGTCGAGGCGGCGTTCCGGCGCGGGCGTGCCCGGCTCGACGGTGCGCCACAGCTCGTGGTCGGTGAAGCCGACCGAGACCGAGAGGGAGACGTCGGTGACCGCGGCGGCCTGGAGGATCGGCTCCAGGTCGCGCAGGATCAGCGTGCCCTTGGTGAGGATCGAGAAGGGGTTCGCCCGGTCGCGCAGGGCGCCGATGATGCCCGGCATCAGCTGGTACCGGCCTTCCGCGCGCTGGTAGCAGTCGACGTTCGTGCCCATCGCGATGTGCGCGCCGCGCCAGCTCGGGGAGGCGAGCTGACGGCGCAGCAGGTCGGGGGCGTTGATCTTCACCACGATCTGCGAGTCGAAGCCGAGCCCGGTGTCGAGGTCGAGGTAGCTGTGCGTCTTGCGGGCGAAGCAGTACACGCAGGCGTGAGTGCAGCCCCGGTAGGGGTTGACCGTCCATTCGAACGGCATGCGGGAGGCGCCGGGCACCCGGTTGACGATCGAACGGGCCCGCACCTCGTGGAAGGTGATGCCCCGGAACTCGGGGGTGTCGAAGGTACGGGTGGTGACGGCGTCCGTGCCGAACAGCACGGCGTCGGCGGAGCGGTCGCTCAGATGGTCCCAGCGCATGACGCAGACAATAGAACAAATGTTCCCATGATCGCTTCTTCCCGCTCATCGATTTGGGCGTGTCCGGTCCAAGTGGTTGGCTGGGTCCCCCCTTATGGAACGAGTGCTGGAGGACAAGGCATGGCGCAGGTCGAGGCCACGACGGAGCGGGTCATCGCGGCGGACGCGGAGACGGTGTTCGACGCGCTGGCCGACTACAAGGACACCCGCGCGAAGCTGCTGCCCGAGCACTTCAGCGAGTACCAGGTGCGCGAGGGTGGCGACGGCGAGGGGACGCTCGTCCACTGGAAGCTCCAGGCCACCAGCAAGCGCGTCCGCGACTGCCTGCTGGAGGTGACCGAGCCCAGCGACGGCCGCCTCGTGGAGAAGGACCGCAACTCCTCCATGGTGACCACCTGGACCGTCACCCCCGCCGGCGAGGGCCGCTCCCGCGTCGTCGTCACCACCGTCTGGAACGGCGCCGGCGGCATCGGCGGCTTCTTCGAGCGCACCTTCGCCCCCAAGGGCCTCGGCCGCATCTATGACGAGGTGCTCGCCAAGCTGGCGTCCGAGGTCGAGAAGTAGGGACCACCGGCAGAGGTCACCGATTCGGGTGATCTTGCCGTCCGCTCCCCGGTGTCGCGTACGCCGGGGAGCGCGGCAAAGCCCCTGATGGCCGGGGGCCGCTCCCTCTCCCACGCCCACCGTCACCCCAATTGGGCGGCTTGCTCCCGCTGAGCGCGTAATGCGAAGAATGGCGCCGCGCAGGCGTCAGAGCGGACGCCCGGGCGGACGCGACGGAGGGGAGCAGGTTCGTGGGTGGGATCACGCTGACCGATGACGAGCAGGCGGCCACTCCCGAGGACGCGCCGCCACCCGGGCCGGACCACCCGGCCGACGACCCCGCACAGCGGCACGTACGCCTCGTCTTCGGGGCGCTCGTGCTCGCGCTGCTCCTCGCGGCGCTCCAGCAGACCGCCGTCGCCCCCTTCCTGCCGGGCATCACCGACGAACTCGGCGGCGGCGCGCGGTCGGTGTGGGTGATCGCCGCCCCGGTGCTCGCCGCCGCCGTGACCCTGCCCGTCCACGGCAAGCTCGGGGACCTCCGCGGCCGCAAGGGCGTCTTCCAGACCGCCCTCGTGCTCTTCGTCGCCGGATCCGCGCTGGCCGGCTGGTCGCGCACCATGGACCAGCTCATCGCCTGCCGCGCCCTCCAGGGCGTCGGCGGCGCCGGACTGCTCGCCGGCGCCCACGCCCTCACCGCCGACCTCGTCCCCGCCCCGGCCCGCGCCCGCTTCCTCGGCGTCCTCGGCGCGGCGCTCGGGACCGCCGCCGTGGCCGGGCCGGCGGTCGGCGAGGCCGTGCGGGTCTCCTGGCGCTGGGTGTTCTACGCCAACGCACCCCTCGGCCTGCTGGTGCTGATCGTCGTCGGCGCCGCGCTGAGGCCGCTCCGCCCGCCGTACGCGGACGAGCGCCGCCGGTTCGACGTCCTCGGCGCGCTGCTGCTGGCCACCGCATCCGCCTCCCTGGTGCTGCTCGCGCTCTGGGCCGGTACCCGGTACGCCTGGGACTCCCGCGTCATCCTCGGTCTCGCCTGCGGCGCGGCCGGAACGCTGCTGCTCTTCTTCGTCGCCGAGCACTACGCCGCCGAGCCCCTGGTGCCGCTGGGGCTCGCGCGTCCCCTCCTCCTCACCGGCCTCGTGGGGGCGGCGGCCGGCACGGCGCTGTACGCCGCCGCCGGCTGGCTGCCCGCGCTCCTCCCGCCGGGGGGCGCGCTGCCGCCGCTCGTCCCGCTCGCGGGCGGCATCGTGCTGGGCTCGCTGGTCTCCGGACAGCTCATCGCCCGCACCGGGCACCACCGGATCCACCCGGTGTTCGGCAGCGCCGTCGCCGCCGTCGGCATGGGGCTGCTCTCCCGCCTCGAACCCGGTACGCCGGTCCTCGACCACAGCGTCTGGCAGGCCGTGCTCGGCACCGGCGTCGGCCTGGCGCTGCCCGCGCTCGTCGCCGCCGTCCAGCAGGCCGCGCCCCCCGCCGACCTCGGCGCCGCCACCGCCGCGCACCTCCAGGTCCGGCTGCTCGGCGGCTGCCTGGGCGCCGCCGCCGTCTCCACCCTGGCCGGGGGCGGACGCGTCCAGGGGTACGAGGGCGTGACGCCGCGGCTCTTCGTCGTGGTCCTGGTGCCCGTCCTCGTGCTCGGCCTGTCGCTCGCCTGCTTCCTCAAGGAGAAACCGCCGGTGTCCCAGAACGTCCCCACCGCGTCCACGGCCTCCGTCCCCGCGGCGCGCACCCCGGCCAACGCCGCCGCCCCCGCTCCGGCCTCCGCTCCCGACGGACCCGCGTGGCCGTCGTCCGCCGCGTACGGCTCCGGCGTCCCCGTCTGCGGCGCCGTCCAGCACCACGACGGCAGCTGCGTACCGCGCGCCGCCCTCACCCTCGTCGACGACCACGGGCGGCAGATCGGGCGCGGGGCGAGCGGCGACGACGGGCGGTACGCGCTCAGCGTGCCGGGGCCCGGCGCGTACGTGCTGATCGCCGCGGCCCCCGGACACCAGCCGCAGGCCGTCAGCGTCACCGTCACCACCGGCGACCGGCCCGTCGAGCTCGACATCGTGCTCGGCGGCGCCGGGCGGCTCGCCGGAACCGTCGTCACCGCCGAGGGCACGCCCGTACGGGACGCCGCCGTCACCCTCACCGACGTCCGCGGCGAGGTCGTGGCCGCCACGCGCAGCGGGCGCGACGGCGGCTATGTGATGGCCGACCTGGTGGCGGGGGAGTACACCCTGGCCGCCGGCGCCCCGTCCTTCCGGCCCGTCGCCCTGCCGGTGAGCGTGCAGGCCTCCCGCGAGACCCGGCAGATCATCGAACTGGCCGGCGGCGCGCTGCTGCGCGGGACCGTACGGGCCACCGGCGGCCGCCCCGTGGAGGAGGCCCGCGTGACGCTGCTCGACGCGGCGGGCAACGTCGTCGACACGCTCATCACGGGCCCCGACGGCGCCTTCCGCTTCGCGGACCTGTCGTCCGGTGCGTACACGGTCATCGCCTCCGGCTACCCGCCCGTGGCGACGGTCCTCCAGGTGGCGGGCGGCGGGCGCACCGAGCGCGACCTCCAGCTGGGGCACGGGGACTGACGCGCCGATCAGGCCGCGGCCGTGGTGCCGCACTCCCGCAGCGCTCGCCAGGTGCCGGGGCCGACGACGCCGTCGACGGTGAGGCCCTTCTCCCTCGCCCGACGGCCGCACCCTCGCCGTCGGAGACACGGCGGGAACGGTGCCGCTCCGGGACGTACCGTCCCACCAGCCCGTGGGCGCGCCGCTGCCCGGGCCGGGCGACGCGGTCCTGGACCTGGCCTTCGCTCCGACGGGCGCAAAGCTGCACGCAGCCGGCGCCCACACGGAGGCCCGCGTGCACGACGTGGACGCCGAGACCGTCATTCAGGCGCTCTGCCGCCTCGTCCCCGCCCCGCTCACCCCCGCGGAATGGGCGGCTCTGGTCCCCGACGCCCCCTACCGGCGGGGGACGTGCTGAGGGCCGCCCGGTGATCCACCGGGCGGCCCTCAACGCGCTCGGTTCAGCTCTTGCCGCGGCCGGTCATCATGTCGCGGAGGCGGTCCACCATCCCGGCGCCCGGGGCGAGGAGCTTGTTGGCCGGGGGCTTGTCAGGGGCCGACGGGTGCGGACGGGTCGGGGCCGTCTTCTTCGCCTGGCGCACCTTGTCGCCCAGCTCCATCAGCATCTCGGGCGAACACGCCTCCCGCAGCCGCGGGAAGAGGTTGTTCTCCTCGTCCACGACGTGCGCCCGGATCTCCGTCATCAGCTTGTT
This sequence comes from Streptomyces sp. NPDC093546, assembly GCF_044765045.1. NCBI lineage: Bacteria > Bacillati > Actinomycetota > Actinomycetes > Kitasatosporales > Streptomycetaceae > Streptomyces > Streptomyces sp. NPDC093546. The sequence continues at coordinate 54,826 of NZ_JBIWJG010000006.1, forward strand.
CATCAGCATGTCGAAGCGGGGGTCGTCGGCCGCGCAGCCCTCCAGGTCCTTCATGGTCTGCTCGGCGGCGGCGTGGTCGCGGAGCTCCTTGTCGGCGAGGGCGTCACCCCCGGTGATGTGCTCGCGCACCGCCGGGTAGAGGTACTCCTCCTCCGCCACCGAGTGCCGGACCAGCTCCATCGTGACCTGGTCGGCGTACTGCTTCCGCTGTTCGTCACCGGACGGCAGCTCCTCAATGGTGCTGAAGAGTTCCTCCACCTCCTCGTGGTCGCTGGTCAGCTCCGCGATCACGTCTCCGCCGTGTCCCATGACCTCACTCCTCTGCGCGACTGTGCGGGAATTCGGATGCCCATGATGTGGTTCAGGCCACGCTCTTCCCGTGAGCCACGCCATTTGTCGCCGCGAATGGCGGCGATAGCGTTCCGGCGTGACCGCAGACCACCTCACCCCGCTCATCACGGCGACCGCGCAGTGGCTGACCCGCGCCTACCCGTCCGGCAGCGGCGCGCTGGAGACCGCCCTCGCCGGCGTACAGGCGCGACAGGCCGTGACCGTCGCGGCGTGGCTGCGCTACCCCACCGACCTCGACGCCGCGCTCGTCGCCATCGCCGGACCCGGCGGCTCGGCCCGGCTCGACTGGATCACCGGCGCGGACGACGCCGGCGCCCCCTCCGACGCCTGGCGCACCTGGGTCGACGAGGTCGTCGCCAGCTGGGCCGCCGTCCTGCTCTCCACCCCGGGGCTGGCCGCGACCGCCATGGAGTCGCTGGCCGCCTGCGGCCGCCTGACCGGCGCGCCCGTCGACTTCCGCCGACTGGTCACCCCCGACGAGCACGACCGCCGCGCCGCCGCACTGCTGCGCCACCCCGACCTGCTCGCACCGATAGCGGACCTGCACCGCGCGGAGCTGCTGGACCGGCTGGAACTGGCCGTCTGAAGGGGACAACGCCGCACGACGGCGTGATCCTGGATCCGTGAAGGACCAGGATTTCGGTGAACCGCCCACCGTCGGCGTCGAGGAGGAGTTCTTCCTCGTCCACCCGGACAGCGGCGAGGCCGCGGCGGCCGGCACACGGGTGGTCGCACGCGCCGCACCCCGGCTCGGGGACGCCGCCTCGGGCGAGTTCACGGAATACCAGGTCGAGGGGCGGACCGAGCCCTGCCACCGCATGGACGAGCTCCGCGCCCAGCTGCGCGGCGTCCGCGCGGGCCTGGCCGCCGCCGCGCGGGCCGAGGGCCTGCGCCTGTGCGCGTCCGGCACGCCGGTCATCGGCGGCGACGGCGGGCGCGCCGATCTCGGCGACCACCCACGCTACCGGGCCGGGGCACGGCAGTACCGCGCGATGCTCGACGACTTCGCCGTGAGCGCCTTCCACGCCCACGTCCACCTGCCCGACCGCGAGACGGCCGTCCTCGTCGGCAACCACCTGCGGCCCTGGCTGCCGCTGCTCGTCGCGATGAGCGCGAACTCCCCCTTCCACCAGGGGCGGGACACCGGCTACGCCAGCTGGCGCTCCGTGATCCGCGGCCGCTTCCCGTGCCTCGGCCCGCCGCCGTACGCCGAGTCGCTCGCCGCGTACGAGCGGCTCGCCACCGCCATGGCCGCCACCGAGGCGATGCTGGAGCCCGGCATGCCCTTCTGGGACGTCCGGCCCAACCCGCGCCTCCCGACGCTCGAGGTCCGCACCATGGACGTCCTGTCCGACGTGGACGACACGGTGGCGCTTACGGCCCTGATCAGGGCGCTCGTCGTGACGGCCGCCCGGCGCGCGGCGGCCGGCGACCCCGGGCCGCGCACCGGCGCGGAGCTGCTGCGCGCGGCGTACTGGCGCGCCGCGCGGGACGGCTGGCCGGGCCACGGCGTCGACGCGCCGACCGGGCGCGTGCTGCCCTCGTCCGTCCAGGCACGCAACCTCCTGGAGCACGTACGCCCCGCACTGCGCGCGTACGGGGACGAGGGGGAGGTCACGGCCTTCCTGCGGCGGCTGGAGCTGCGCGGGTCCGGTGCCGAGCGCCAGCGGTCCCGCCTCGCCGCCGAGCCGCGCCTGGGCGCGGTAGTGGAGGGCCTGGTCCGCGAGACGTGCCCGGAGGACCCGGAGGAGGGGGCGTGATCCCGTGGGCCCAGGCGTACGGCCTCAGCCCGGCGGGAGCAGCGTCGTCACCAGGACGTCGCGGCGCGCGGGCCGCTCCGGGGCCAGCGGGCGGATCGGCGACACCTCGTGCAGGGTGCGCCGGTCGTCGCCCAGCAGCAGGCTGCCCGGCTCGCCGAGCGTCGTCGTCAGGAGGTGCTCGCCGTCCGCGCCGTACACGGAGCTGGCGCCGCCCGTGGCGTTCTCGCGGCCGATCAGCAGCGAGGTGACGAGCGTGACGCCGTCGCGGTGCCGCCCCTCGGGGGTGGGCTGACCGTCCTGCCCGGCGGAGGCGAGCACGCGGAACGGGTGCACCTTCACCTGCCACTCGTCCCGGTCGTCCAGACACCCGGCCACCCGGCCCAGCAGCCTGATCAGGGACGCCAGCAGGGGATCGGCGGTGAACGCGTCGGTCAGCGGCTCGAAGTGCCGGTCCACGCCGACGTACATCGGGTTGGAGGCCTCCGGCTGGACGAACGCGTCGTGCGGCCGCGGGGTCAGCCGCCCGTCGCGCGTCAGGGCGAAGGTGCCGTAGCGGCGCAGGCGCACCGTGCCGCTCTCGGCGGCGTACGGGTCCGGCGCCAGGTCGTCCCAGTGGGCGGCGAGCCGCGACCAGCCGTCCCCGTCCGTCCCGACGCACGCCGACACCTCGGCCGGCTCCATCGCGTACGCCCCGGTCGACACCAGGGCCCGCCGGGCCGCGTCCACGGCCGCCGCCGCGCTCGTCGTCCTGTCTTCTCCGATCACGTCATCCATCGTCCGACGACCCCCGGTCCCGCGCATCCGCGCGCGCCGCCGTCAGCATCCTGACCACCTCGTCATCGCTCACCTGGTCGAAGTCCAGATACCACTGACCCACCGAGGAGAACGGCCGCGGCTGGTGCAGCCAGATCAGCTCGTCGGCCTCCGCGCCCACCAGCTCCGCCGCCTCGCGGGAGCACACCGGCACGGCCATGATCAGCTCGGCCGGCTCCAGGCCCCGCGCGGACCGCAGCGCCGCGCGGGCGGTGACGCCGGTGGCCAGGCCGTCGTCGACCACGACGACCGTACGGCCGTGGACGTCCGGCATCGGCCGGCCGCCCCGGTAGAGGTCCTCCCGCCGGTGCAGCTCGGTCCGCTCGCGCGCCACCGTCGGCCCGAGGCGGTCCTCCGTCAGGTCCAGCATGGCCAGCGTCCGCTCGTCGTACAGCGGCGGCGCGTCCCCGGCCACCGCGCCGACGCCCAGCTCCGGGTTGAACGGCGCGCCGATCTTGCGGACGACGAGCACGTCCAGCGGCGCGCCCAGCGCCTCGGCGATCTCGACGGCGACCGGCACCCCGCCGCGGGGCAGGGCCAGCACCACCGGATCGGTCAGCCCGCCCTCGCGCTGCCGGCCGGCGAGCCGGACGGCGAGCTCGCGCCCGGCCTCGGTGCGGTTCCGCAGAAGCACGGCTCCCTCACTCCCCTCACGGCCCGTCCGGCGGGGCACCCGGCACGGCCATCTGGCCGAACCAGTCCCGCGCCGCCACGGCGACCTCCTCCAACGCGCCCGGCTCCTCGAACAGGTGCGTGGCCCCCGGCACGACGTGGATGCGGTACGGGGCTCTCAGCCGCTCGGCGGCCTCCTCGTTCAGCCGCAGCACCACATCGTCCTCGCCGCCCACCACCAGCAGGACCGGCGCGCGCACGGCGGGCAGCACCTCCTCGCCCGCCAGATCCGGGCGCCCGCCCCGCGACACCACGGCCCGGACGCCGTCCGGCCGCTCGGCGGCCGCCACCAGCGCCGCGGCGGCCCCGGTGCTCGCGCCGAACAGCCCCACCGGCAGCCCGGCCGTGCCCGGCTGCGTACCCAGCCAGTCCACCGTCGCCGTCACGCGCCGCCCCAGCAGCGGGATGTCGAAGCGCAGCTCGGCCGTCATCATGTCGACGCGCTCCTCCTGCTGCGTGAGGAGGTCGAGGAGCAGGGTGCCGAGCCCCGCCTCCCGGAGCGCCTCCGCGACCGCCCGGTTGCGGGGGCTGTGCCGCGAGCTGCCGCTGCCGTGGGCGAAGGCCACCACGCCCCGCGCGTCCGCCGGCAGCGCCAGGTCGCCCACCAGGGTCGCGTCACCGGCGTCGATACGGGCGGTCCGCGATGCCGTCGTCATGGCCCACACCTCCGTCGTCCGGCCCGGCCGAGCCCCTCTCCCGCCGCCCGGGGTACCCACCGGCGCCCGTGACATGCGGCCCGCGGGGTCTGTTTCCCGCCCCGGGGCGGTCGGTAGGGTCGGACTTCTCCGCCCCACGGAGCACGGAACGCACCATGGAACGCACCAGGGAACGCAGCACGGCACGCACGACGGAACGCAGCACGGAAGCACGACCGAACGGACCACGGAACGGAGCGGCACGCCAGTGGGCTTGAAGATCCTCATCAGCGCCGACATGGAGGGCGCCACCGGCGTCACCTGGCCGGCCGACGTGCTGCCGGGCACCCCCCAGTGGGAACGCTGCCGCGCCCTGTTCACCTCCGACGTGAACGCCGCGGTCCTCGGCTTCTTCGACGGCGGCGCCGACAGCGTCCTGATCAACGAAGCCCACTGGACGATGCGCAACCTGCTGCTGGAACGGCTCGACGAGCGCGCCGAGATGCTCACCGGTCGCCACAAGTCGCTGTCCATGGTGGAGGGCGTCCAGCACGGCGACGTCGATGGCGTCGCCTTCGTCGGCTACCACACGGGCGCCGGCAGCGAGGGCGTCCTCGCCCACACCTACCTCGCCAACTCCATCACCGGCGTCTGGCTCAACGGGGTACGCGCGAGCGAGGGCCTGCTCAACGCCCATGTCGTCGCCGAGTACGGCGTACCCGTCATCCTCGTCACCGGCGACGACCTGACCTGCGACGACGCCCTCGGGTACGCGCCCGAGGCCCGCAAGGTCGCCGTCAAGGACCACGTGTCGCGGTACGCGGCGGTCTGCCGCACCCCCACCCGTACGGCCGCCGACATCCGCGCCGCGGCCAAGGAGGCGACCGCTCTCGCCGTACGGTACGAACCGGTGCGCGGCGGGCCGTTCACCGTGGAGCTGGAGTTCGACGCCGAGCACCTCGCGGCCGCCGCCACCGTCGTACCCGGCGTGGCGGTGAGCGGCGAGCGGCGCGTGGCGTACACCAGCGAGACGATGTACGAGGGCATCCGCGCCTTCAAGGCGGTCACCACGATCGTCTCGGCCGCGGTGGAGGAGCAGTATGGCTGACGTGACGTCCCAGGGCACCCCGGCGAACGGGCCCTTCGACACCGACTCCGAGGCGCTCGACGAGGTGGTGACCTTCACCTCCGAGCTCATCCGGATCGACACCACCAACCGGGGCAGCGGCGACTGCCGGGAGCGGCCCGCCGCCGAGTACGTCGCCGAGAAGCTCGCCGAGGCCGGGCTGGAGCCGGCCCTGCTGGAGCGCACGCCCGGCCGCACCAACGTGGTGGCGCGGATCGAGGGCACCGACCCGTCCGCCGACGCTCTCCTCGTCCACGGCCACCTCGACGTCGTCCCCGCCGACGCCGACGACTGGGACGTGCACCCCTTCTCCGGCGAGGTCCGCGACGGGCTGGTGTGGGGCCGGGGCGCCGTCGACATGAAGAACATGGACGCGATGATCCTGGCGGTCGTCCGCGAGTGGGCGCGCCACGGCATCCGGCCGCGCCGCGACATCGTCATCGCGTACACCGCCGACGAGGAGGCCAGCGCCATCGACGGCGCCGGCTACCTGGCCCGCCACCAGGCGCACCTCTTCGAGGGCTGCACCGAGGGCATCGGCGAGTCCGGCGCCTACACCTTCCACGCCGGGCCCGACCTCGCCCTCTACCCCATCGGGGCGGGGGAGCGCGGCACCGGCTGGGTGAAGCTCACCGCCGAGGGCCGGGCCGGCCACGGCTCCAAGGTCAACCGGGAGAACGCCGTCAGCCGTGTCGCGGCGGCCGTCGCCCGCATCGGCGAGCACCAGTGGCCCGTACGGCTCACGCCCACCGTGCGCGCGGCCCTCACCGAGATCGCCGCCCTGTACGGCATCGAGGCCGACGTCGACGCGCCCGACTTCGACGCGGACGCGCTGCTGGCGAAGCTGGGCCGGGCCGCCGCCCTCGTCGAGCCGACCGTCCGCAACAGCGCCAACCCGACGATGCTGCACGCCGGTTACAAGGTGAACGTGATCCCGGGGACCGCCACCGCCCATGTCGACGGACGGTTCGTCCCCGGCGGCGAGGACGAGTTCGCCGCGACCATGGACCGGCTCACCGGCCCGGACGTCGAGTGGGAGTTCCAGCACCGGGAGATCGCCCTCCAGGCGCCCGTCGACTCGCCCACCTACGCCAAGATGCGCGCCGCGCTGCTGCACTTCGACCCGGACGCGCACGTCGTGCCGTTCTGCATGTCCGGCGGCACGGACGCCAAGCACTTCGCCCGCCTCGGCATCACCGGCTACGGCTTCTCACCGCTGAGGCTGCCCATCGGCTTCGACTACCAGGCGCTCTTCCACGGCGTCGACGAGCGCGTCCCCATCGAGGCGCTCCACTTCGGCATCCGCGTCCTCGACCGCTACCTGCAGACCGCGTAACGCCCGACGGGCAAGACCGCGCGACAAGAACATGTGAGGGGGAGCACCCGGAATGGTACCCACGGGGGCTTACGGAACCTGGCCGTCACCCATCGACGCCTCGCTCGCCGCCGCGCACGACGGCCGTCCCGAGTACGTCGGCGTGGTCGGCGACGAGGTGTGGTGGACCGAACCCCGGCCCACCGAGGGCGGCCGGCGCGCCCTGGTGCGCAGGCGCGCCGACGGCACCGAGCAGCCGGTGCTGCCCGCCCCCTGGAACGTCCGCACCCGGGTCGTCGAGTACGGCGGCCGGCCCTGGGCGGGCACGGTGCGGGAGACCGGGCCGCTGGTGGTCTTCAGCCACTTCCCGGACCAGCGGCTGTACGCGTACGAACCCGACGGCGACGCCCCGCCGCGCCCCCTCACACCCCTCTCCCCGGTCGGCGGCGGGCTGCGCTGGGCCGACCCCGTCGTCCACCCGGAGCGCGGCGAGGTGTGGTGCGTCCTGGAGGAGTTCACCGGCGAGGGACCGGGGGAGGTGCGGCGCGTCGTCGCGGCCGTCCCCCTCGACGGGTCGGCCGCCGGCGACCGGACCGCCGTGCGCGAACTCACCGACGGACGGCACCGGTTCGTCACCGGACCCCGCCTCTCGCCGGACGGGCGGCGCGCCGCGTGGCTCGCCTGGGACCACCCCCGGATGCCGTGGGACGGCACCCTCCTGATGACCGGCGAGGTCGGCGAGGGCGGGCCCTTCACGGGCGTACGGCAGGTCGCGGGCGGCGGCGACGAGTCGGTCTGCCAGGCCGACTGGGCGGCCGACGGGTCGCTGCTGTACGTCTCCGACCGGCGCGGCTGGTGGGAGCCGTACCGGCTGCGGTCCGGCTCGTCGGAGCCGGTCGCCCTGTGCACCGGCCGCGCGGAGGAGTTCGGCGGGCCGCTGTGGAAGGTGGGCCTGAGCTGGTTCCACCCGCTCGACAGCGGCCTCGTCGCCGTCATCCACGGCAGGGGCGACACCGCCCTCGGCATACTCGACCCCGAGACCGGCGAACTCGTCGACGCCGCCGGGCCCTGGACGGAGTGGGCGCCCACCCTCGCCGCCCACGGCAGCCGCGTCATCGGCGTCGCGGCCAGCCCGCGCAGCGCCTACGAGGTCGTAGAGCTCGACACCGGCACGGGCCGGGCCCGGGTCATCGGCTCCGCCCACGACGACCCCGTCGACCCCGCGTACTACCCCGAACCGCAGATCCGCACCTTCACCGGCCCCGACAACCGCGAGATCCACGCCCACATCTACCCGCCGCACAACCCGGACCGCAGCGCCCCCGACGACGAGCTGCCGCCCTTCGTCGTGTGGGCGCACGGCGGCCCCACCGACCGCGCCCCGCTCGTCCTCGACCTGGAGATCGCGTACTTCACCTCGCGCGGCATCGGCGTCGCCGAGGTCAACTACGGCGGCTCCACCGGCTACGGGCGCGCCTACCGCGAGCGGCTGCACGAGCAGTGGGGCGTGCTGGACGTCGAGGACTGCGCGGCCGTCGCCGAGGCGCTCGCCGCCGAGGGCACCGCCGACCCGGCCCGCCTCGCGATCCGCGGCGGCAGCGCGGGCGGCTGGACCGCCGCCGTCTCGCTCGCCGTCACCGACGTCTACGCCTGCGGCACGCTCCTCTACCCCGTCCTCGACCTGGAGGGCTGGGCGGAGGAGACCCACGACCTCGAGTCGCGCTACCTGGAGTCGCTGATCGGCCCGCCCGGTGACGTGCCCGGCCGCTACCGCGAGCGCGCGCCGATCGAGCTCACCGAGCGGATCACCGCGCCGTTCCTGCTGCTCCAGGGGCTCGACGACGCCGTCTGCCCGCCCGCCCAGGCGGAACGTTTCCTGGCCCGGATGGCGGGGCGCGGCGTGCCGCACGCGTACCTCGCCTTCGAGGGGGAGGGGCACGGCTTCAGGCGGGCCGACACCATGACGCGGGCGCTGGAGTCGGAACTCGCGCTGTACGTCCAGGTCTTCGGCGTGACCCGCTTCGACGTGCCGCTGCTGGAGCTGCGGAAGTGACGGACCGGGTACGGGCGTTGGAGCGGCCGCGCCGGCTGCGGCCCGGGGACCGCGTCGCGATCGTCGCGCCCAGCGGTCCGGTGGCCGAGGAGCGGCTCCGGGCGGGGCTGGACATCCTGCGCGGCTGGGGCCTCGATCCGGTGGTGGCGCCTCATGTCCTCGACCGGCACCTGGGCTACCTGGCGGGGGACGACGCCGCACGCGCCCGCGACCTGACGCGGGCCTGGTGCGATCCGTCCGTCGCGGCGGTGATCTGCGCGCGCGGCGGTTACGGCGCCCAGCGCATGGTGGACCTGGTCGACTGGGCGGCGATGCGCGCGGGCGGGCCCAAGGTGTTCGTCGGCTACAGCGATGTGACCGCGCTCCACGAGGCGTTCGCCGCACGGGGCCTCGCCACGCTGCACGGCCCCATGGCCGCCGCCGTCACCTTCCTCGAGGACGCCCGCACCCAGGAGTCGCTGCGCGCCACGCTCTTCGACCCCGACTCCGTACGCACCCTGGGGCTGGACACCGCCCGCCCGCTGGTGCCGGGCCGGGCGCGAGGTGTGACGCTGGGCGGCTGCCTCACCCTCCTCACCGCCGAGCTCGGCACGCCCGGGGCGCGGCCGTCCGCGCGGGGCGGCCTGCTGCTCCTGGAGGACACCGGCGAGGAGCCGTACCGGCTGGACCGCGCGCTCACGCAGCTGCTGCGCGCCGGATGGCTGGACGGCGTCTCGGGCGTCGCCCTCGGCTCCTGGCAGGACTGCGGCCCGTACGCAGCGGTCCGCGCGACCCTGCGCGACCGGCTGGCCGGGCTCGGCGTGCCGGTCGTCGAGGAGCTGGGCTTCGGACACGGCCCGACGAACCTGACGGTGCCGCTGGGCGTGCCCGCCGTCCTCGACGCGGAGGCGGGCACGCTGACGCTGGAGGTGCCGGCGCTGCGGTGAGGCCTCGCGGGGCTGCCTCGCGGGACTCCGTTCGGGCGCACCCGGGTATGACCGGCGGGCCGGGCGGTCACCCTGTCACCATGAGCCAAACCGACGAAGAGGTCGCCGAGCGCCTGGTACCCGTATGGCTGGAGGAGGCCGCGCGGTTCGAGCCGCGCGCCGCCGAGGACGCGCGGCGCGGCTGGGAGCAGGGGCGGCTGTCGCCCGCCGCCGCCCGCGAACTGGCCGACTGGGTCACCGCGCGCGTCACCGAGACGGCCTTCAACCGGGACGAGGGCCCGTCCCGGCACGGGCCGCCCCACGTCAGCGTCGCCGACAAGGCGGCCGTGCACCGGTGGCTCGCCGCGCAGGGCTACGACGTCTGAGCGCGCGCCGGTGACCCGGTGATCAGCGGCTCGCCGCGAGGGCGGCGTAACCCGGGCGGATCACCTCGTCGATGAGGCGGCGGCGCTCCGGCAGCGGCAGGAACGCGGCCTCGACGGCGGCGACCGTGAACTCCTCGAAGACCTCCGGGCCGTACCCGAAGGCGTCCGCCATGTGCTGGAACTCCCGGCTCATGGTGGTGCCGGAGACCAGGCGGTTGTCGGTGTTCAGCGTGATGCGGAAGCCGAGGCGGCGCAGCTGGTCGATGGGGTGCGTGGCGTAGTCCTTCGCGGCGCCCGTCTGGAGGTTGGAGGTCGGGCAGACCTCCAGGGCGATGCGGTTGTCGCGGACGTACGCGGCCAGGTGGCCGAGCGTGCCGTCCTCGGCGATGTCGTCGGTGATCCGGACGCCGTGGCCGATCCGCTCGGCGCCGCAGACCTGCACCGCCTCGTGGATGGACTCCGCGCCGACGGCCTCGCCCGCGTGGATGGTGAAGTGGCAGTTGTGCCGCTTGAGGTGCTGGAAGGCGGGCAGGTGGCGGGCCGGCGGGTTGCCGATCTCGCCGCCCGCGATGTCGAAGCCCGCCACGCCGCGCTCGCGGTGCGCGACGGTCAGCTCGGCTATCTCCAGCGAGCGGTCCGTGTGGCGCATGCCGGTCAGCAGCGTGCCGACGGTGATGCGGCCGCCGGCGCGGCGCTCGCCCTCGCGGAAGCCGTCGTTCACCGCCTCCACGACCTCGTCGAGGGTGAGGCCGGCGGCGAGGTGCTGCTCCGGGGCGTACCGCACCTCGGCGTAGACGACGCCGTCCGCCGCCAGGTCCTCGGCGCACTCGGCCGCGACGCGGAACAGCGCCTCGCGGGTCTGCATCACCGCACAGGTGTGGGCGAAGGTCTCCAGATAGCGCTCCAGCGACCCGGAGTCGGCGGCGTCCCGGAACCACACGGCCAGCTCGGCCGGGTCCTGGGTCGGCAGGCCGGTGTAGCCGCAGTCGCGGGCCAGCTCGATGATCGTCGCGGGGCGCAGGCCGCCGTCCAGGTGGTCGTGGAGGACGGCCTTGGGGGCGCGCACGATCCAGTCGGCGGGAGCGGGGGCGGCGGCAGGGAGGTTGTCAGACAAGTGCATGGGGCGGGAGTGTACGCCACGAGGGCGGGTCGGCGCCGTGACGCGGGTGACAGCGGTGCCGGCGCCGGGCGGCCGGGCGGGGGTGCCCGGTTGCTCTCAGGACGACTGGAGGACCGGCAGCGCCGCCGCGCCCGTCGGGAGCATGTGCTTGGCCGCCATGACCGGGGTGTCGTTCACCCGCACCACCTGGGTGACCAGCACCGCCGGGGTGTCGGCCGAGCGGGCCAGCTGCTCGCCCCGCCGCTGGCCGACGAGCGTCGCCGTCACGGTGCTGTGGGCCGTCAGCGGCACGCCGCGCGAGGCACCGGTCAGCACCGCCAGCATCGACGTGCCGACCGGGTCGGGCTGGGTTTCCAGGGCTCGGGCGAAGGCCGGGTGCACGCGCTCCAGGACGTCCTCGGCCGCCGCCCACTCCTGGCTCAGCGCCGCCGCCGTACCGTCCGCCGCCAGCAGTGACTCCCAGAACCGCAGCTCCGCCCGGGCGGGCGCCAGCAGGTGCTGGGTGGTGAAGTCCGTCGGTTCCTCGACCGTGCGCAGCAGGCCCCGTACGCGTACGGGCGCGCCCGCGCCGATCAGCTCCTCCAGGGGCTGGATGTGCTCGAAGCCGCGCCGCGGCGGGCTGTCGTTGACGGTGCGGCCCACTCCGCGGCGCACCGAGAGCAGGCCGTCCTCCTGGAGCAGCAGCAGGGCCTCGCGCAGGGCCGGGCGGCTGACGCCCAGCTCGGCGGCGAGCTTCGGCTCGGAGGGGAGGGTGGAGCCGGGCGGATAGGTGCCGGCGTGGATCGCGTCCACGATCCGCTCGTACAGCACCACGACCGGTCTCCGCTGCTCTGCGCTGACCACCACTGCCCCTCCTCGGCTCACTTGTCAGCAAGTTATGCCGAGCCGCCCCGGGCGGGCAATGCCGTACCCTCCCGGCCGCTCTCATGTGAGCTGGGAAAACAGCAAAAGTTTGCTCGGAGGTCTTGACGTCGACGCGCGTAGATCTCAGGCTGTGTCAGCAATGCTTGTCTGACAAGCGTGTGCATCGCTTGTTCGATCTCCCGACATGACATGACATCCAAGGCAAAGGGGCCGACATGTCCATCTCGTTCGGCCGGACGCGTTCCGGAGCCGAAGCGGCCACATCCGATCTGGCGGGGCGCGGCCCCATGCTGCTGGCGATGGTCCTCGCCGTCCTCGGCTACCAGATCAACGCGACCATGCTCAGCCCCGCACTGCCCGATGTCATCGAGCGCCTCGGCACCACCACCGCGGCCGCCGGCCTCTCCCAGACGCTGTTCTTCCTCATGGCGGCCATCGGCCAGGTCACCCTCGCCCGCCTGAGCGACCAGCGCGGCCGCAAGCCGATGATGCTGCTCTGCGCCGTCGTCCTGATCGTCGGCAACCTGCTCTGCGTCTTCGCGCCGAACATCGAGATCTTCATCGCGGGCCGCGTCCTCCAGGGCGTCTCCGCCGCGATGTTCACCCTCGCCTTCCTCACCCTGAACCAGCTGCTCACCCCGGCCGGCTTCGGCAAGGCCGCCGGCATCATCACCGCCGTCAACGGCGGCCTCGCCGGTGTCGACGCCATCGCCGGCGGCCAGATCGCCGACACCATCGGCTTCCGCGGCATCTTCGTCTGCTCCACGCTGATCGCGGTCGCCGGCCTCCTCGGCGTACGCCGGTACGTCCCCGACGTCCCGCCCACCGCCGACGCCGACGCCCGCTTCGACTCGCGCGGCATCGCCGCCCTCGCCCTCGGCCTGACCGGCGTCCTCGTCGGCCTCGCCCAGGGCGCCGCCTGGGGCTGGACCTCCGCCCTCACCCTCGGCTTCCTGCTCGGCGGCGTCGCCTCCCTCGTCTTCTTCGTCGTCTCGCAGAAGAGCGCCGCCAACCCGGTGATCGACCTCGACGTCCTCGCCTCGCGCCGCGCCTGGCCCCTGCTGCTCACCACCATCTGCACCCTCGGCGGCGCCTTCGGCGCGATCGCGCTCACCATCCCGCTCTTCTCCCAGGACGCGCGCGTCGGCCTCGGCCTCTCCGCCGTCACCGCCGCCGTCCTGTTCCTCACCCCCATCCAGCTGATCGGCGTGGTCTCCGCCCCGCTGACCGGCCGCCTCGGCCCGAAGATCGGCTGGCGCACGGTGGTGGTCGCCGGCGCGATCGCCAACTTCGCGATCTTCGTCTTCGCCACCCTGTTCCTGCACACCGAGTGGATCCTGGTGGCGGCCCTCGCCGCGCTCGGCGTCACGTACGGCGGGTTCATGCTCACCGGCCTCAACGGCCTCGCCGTCACCACCGCCCCCAAGGACAAGCCCGGCTCCCTCTCGGGCCTCAACGGCGCCTGCTTCGGCATCGGGGCCTCGCTCGGCATCGCCCTCGCCTCCGCCATGATCACGGCGGGCAGCGACGCGGGCGGCGTCACCGAGGCCGGCTACCAGCACGCGATGTACGCGGCGCTCGCGCTGCTCGCCATCGGTGTCGTCACCGCACTGCTCATCCAGCGCCCGGACCCGGCGGAGTCCGAGGACGCGGACGGCGAGCGCCAGGTGGTCCTCACCCACCACTGAGCACCCGCGCGGCGCACGTGGCCGCCCGCCTGCCCGGCACCCCGCCGGGTACGCGGGCGGCCACGCCGTCTCGGCCGGGCCTCAGTCGATCCGCTCGGCACGAGCCAGCACCTCGGGATGCAGCCGAGCCCGGGCGTCGAACACCTCGACGCCCAGCAAGCGCCCCTGCGCGTCCAGATCCACCAGGGCGATCATGTCCTCGCCGACGGGCACCTGCCGGACCGCCTCGCCCGGGCCGATGCCGTCGACGAGGTAGAGGTAGGCCATGTCGGCCGTGGCGTCGTACTCGACTCGCATCTTCTCGCTTTCGTCAGGGGTCACGCGAGGTTCGCCCGTGTGACCGGAGCGCGCAAGCGAATATCGACGGCCCCCGACCAGGGGGCGTCACCCCCGGGCCCTTGATCGCCCGGCTAGCCTGAGCGGATGCACGGCACCCGTTCTTCCGCCTCTCCGTATCTGATCGAGGGCCCGCGTGTGGGCCTGCGCCACCTGACGTACGAGGACGCCGACGAGTTCGTCGCGCGGGCCGGGGAGAGCCGGGACCTCCACAAGCCCTGGCTCTTCCCGCCCGTGAGCGCCGAGGCGTACGCCCGCTACGCCCAGCCCCTCATCGAGAGCGGCGACCGCGAGTCCTTCCTGGTCTGCGAGCGGGAGGCGGGCGGAGCCATCGCCGGGTTCATCAACATCAACAACATCGTGCGCGGCGGCTTCCTCAGCGGCGCACTGGGATACGGGGTCTTCGCCCACGCCGCCGGGCGCGGGCTGATGAGCGAGGCGCTCGGGCTGGTCCTGCGGTACGCCTTCGGCCCGCTGGGCCTGCACCGGCTGGAGGCCAATATCCAGCCGCTGAACGCCGCCTCCCTCGCGCTCGTACGCCGTGCCGGCTTCCGGCTGGAGGGCTTCTCGCCCGCCTTCCTCTTCGTCGACGGGGAGTGGCGCGACCACGAGCGCTGGGCGATCACCGCGGACATGGTCGACACGCTCGCATAGAAGCGGCCGGCGGGAGAAGGACCGCGAGGAGCGGTCGGTCTCCCGCCGGCCGGCGACCGGAAGGGGTGGGACAGGGGTCAGTGCTTGAACGTGTCCTTGGCCTTCTCGGCCGTCTGCTTCGCGTCACCCTTGGCCTGCTCCGCCCGGCCTTCCATCTCCAGGCGCTCGTTTCCGACGGCCCTGCCGGCGACCTCCTTCGCCTTCCCCTTGGCGGTCTGGCCGGCGTTCTTCGCCTTCTTTCCAGTGGCCATGTCTGTCACCTCCAGTCACGCTTCTGCCCGCTGCGGCGCTGTCCATTCCGGTCAAAAGGGATCCTCCGTGGGCGGGAGCAGACTGCCCAGCGGGCCCAGGTCCAGATTCAGATCCGCCATGGTCAGGCCGTAGCGCGCGCACAGCTCGGTCATCCGGTCGTGCAGCAGCATGAGCGTCGTCCCGAGGCGCTCCTCCTGGTCCTCGGTGAGGTCACCGGCGTCCACCCGGTGCAGGGCCTGCCGCTCCATGAGCTGCCGCAGCAGCTCGACCAGGGTCAGGACGAGCTTCATCAGGTCGCGCTCCACCGTGTCGGGATCGGTGTTGATCCGGTGCGTGGGCGCGGACGGGCGCCCGCGCCCGGACCGGTGCAGCTCGCGCGGCGCTGCGGGGAGCAGCCGGAAGGCGCGCGCCGCCGCGTCGGCGAGCTCCTGGTAGCGGTCGACGGGCCCGTGGGGGACACCGCCGCGAGGGTCAGCGGACATCCCGCACCGGCCCGGTAGCCGGGACGCCTCGGACCTCCGGCAGGGCGAGCTCCGCGAAGGGGGACGGATTCTCCGCGCTGATGGACACGATCAGGGTGCGCAGGGAGATCCGTACGAGGTCGATGTCGGCGATGGACAGGGTGATGTCGCCGGTGACCACGACGCCGCTGGTGAGCAGGCGGTCCAACAGGTCGATCAGGGCGATCTGCCGACCGGGCAGAGGAGCCTGGCCGCCGCTGGTGTACGGGGATACGCCGGGTGCCGTCATCCCGCGGTCGCCTCCTCGCCCTCCTGGTTCTCGGGCGCGGGAGCGGCTGCCGCGAACGAGTACGGCGCCCAGGGACCGGTGATTTCGAGCTGGACCGTGTCTTCGCCCTCGGCCGCCTGCCGGACGGCCGCGAGGAAGGGCTCGGACCGGTCGGAGGGCACGAGATAGGCGTCGTTGGCGATGTTCTCGAACGGCCCTTCAACCAGCGCACCCTGCTGCGCACGATGACGAGTGTGCTCGACGGCCCGGCCGCGGGCGGCGACATGGATGCGCTGAGCGGCCTCCAGTGCCTCCTGGTACGCGGTGTCCCGTGTGCGCCGCTCCTGGCGGCGGTGGCGCAAGTAGGCCCGGCCGGGACTCAGCTCCGGCGCGGGCGGTGCGGCCGCGGTGCCCGTGCCCGGGTCCGTTGCGGGGTCGGGGGCGAAGAAGACCTTGACGCCCCATTCCACGTGACCGGCGAGCCGCGCGAGCCGGGGGAGGAAGTCGTCCCGGCCGGCCGCCAGCATCGTGCGGACTCCGTCATCGTCGCGGTAGATGGTGGCGAGCCGCAGGGGAAGCACGGCGGTCCTGGCCGCCACGGCGTCGATCACACCGTGGTGGGCACGGGCGACTGTCTCCAGCCAGCCCAAGTCCTCCAGGTGGGCGGTCAGGGGCGCCTCCTCGAAGTCGGCGGAGGGCACATCGCTGACCACCGCGGCCACGTCCCGGTCGGTCACGACACGGACGGGCGCGTCGCCGACGCCCCGCAGGGCTGCCACCGCCTCACGCAGCTCCGTCGTCGCGGCGGCGATCGCGTACAGATAGTCGACCGTCGCGCTCATCACCCGTCTCCGGAGGGCCGGTGCACGTCTCTGCCTCCCCTGCCTTCCCGGCCTTCGAAATCTTCCCGGCCGGCTGTGCGCCGCCGGGGTGCCGGGGCCTCTTCCTCCAGGCGCCTCCTGGGCGGGAGAGCGCGGGCGTCCCTCAGGGCGGCGATCTCCTCGCGCAGGCGCCGGTTCTCCTCGGCGAGTCCGGGGCGTTCGACGGCGCGGGAGGACAGGGACGGATCGTGCTCCCACCAGTCGATTCCCATCTCCTTGGCCTTGTCGACCGATGCGACCAGCAGCCGGAGCTTGATGGTGAGGAGCTCGATGTCGAGGAGGTTGATGCGGATGTCGCCTGCGATGACGATGCCTTTGTCCAGGACACGTTCCAGGATGTCGGCCAGGTTGGCCGACGAACCCTGCCCGTAGGACGGTGATGCCCGGGACGGGAAGGAGCCGAGGTTGCTGGAGACGGGTTCGCTCACGGCGGTTCGACCTCGATTCGGGGCAGTTCAGCGCCGGGCCGAGGGGCTGCGACCTGGACGTTCGTCCTCGTACGGCTCTTCGTCCTCGTCTTCGTACGCCCTTTCACCTTCGTCCTCTATGTCTTCCTTGTAGGGTTCGCGCGCCTCGGAGCGCCCGCCCTCACTGCGGTCGTCGTCCTCGTCCTCTTCGTACTCCTCCTCGCCCTCGGCCTCGTCTTCGTGGTACGCGTCCTCGGTGTCGTCCGCCGGTTCTGCTTCGTCCAGGTCCTCGTCCTCATCCTCGTTCTCGCGCCCGTCCTGGGGCTTACCCGTCTCCTCCTCGGCGTCGCTCACCACCTCGCCGTCGCGGATCTCGCCGCGCCAGCCATCAGCGGGCTCCTCCTGGAGAGTGACGAACTTGCGGAACAGCTTCAGATCCAGGCGGGCCCGTCGGCCCTGCGCGCGCCACATGTTCCCGGTCTTCTCGAACAGCCCCTTGGGGAAGTACTCCATGACCAGCAGCACCTTGGTCAGGTTGTCGCCCAGCGGGTGGAAGGTGACCGCTCCCTTGGTGGTGCCCTTGGCGCCCTCCGACGTCCAGGTGATGCGTTGGTCCGGGATCTGATCGCCGATCTTCGCCTTCCAGCTGCGATTGGACTTGGCTACCTTCACCTGCCATTGGCTCGTCGTCTCGTCGGATTGTTCGACGTTGACCACACCCTTGGCGAAGCGGCTGAACTGCTGGAACCGTGTCCACTGGTCGTACGCCTGACGGACGGGTACGCCCACGTCGATGTCCTCGACGACCAGGACGCTCTTGCCCTTGGTTTCGCCCTTGCCGCCGCCCTTTCCGATCTTTCCGAAGAGGCCGGCCACCTTTTCCTTCACGCCGCTGGTGATGTGCGACATCGCCATCGAGGCCATGGCGCGGCGGGGCGACTTGCCCTTGCCGAGTGCCTCACCGCCCTTGGACAGCGCGCCGAACGCACTACCGAGCGAACTGCCAGGGTCGCCCAGGTTCCGGGTGGCTTCACCGAGACGCTCTCCCATACCGGTGACGGCCTTCTGTGCCCGAGCTTCCAGGTACTTCTGGAGTTCTTCCTTGAGCCGGTCGCCGGCATCGCCGGCCAGACGCGTGCGTCCGCTGTCGGTCATGCTCCAAACCTCCTCCGGGCACGTTCCTCACCCGTCTCACGATCCCGCCCCCGCTCCCCGCCCGGACGTCGGGGCCGACCTGACTCACCGCCCGTGTCCCGCATGCGGGGACGCAGTACCGCCTTGGCTGCTTTGTCCGAACGGACTTCCGCGCGCCGCTTGGCAGCCGGTCGGCCGGGGCTGCGCTCCGGCTCTTCCCCGTCACCACCCTCTTCTTCGCCCCTCAGGTGCTCAGCGCCGTCCGTGTCTCCCTCGTCCCTCCCGGGTTCCTGGTCGTCCACGTCGGCACCGTCATCCGCCTCGTCCTTGGCGACCCCGGGTATCTCCTGACGGAGGCTGAGCGTGCGCTCGTGGAGAGAATCCGCCAACCGGTCGGCCCGGGCGGCCACGGCCGTGGCGGCGGCCTCCTTGCCGGCGGTGACCAGTTCCTCGCGGATCTGTTCACCCAGGGCGTCCAGGGCGGGTGAATCCGTGACCAGAGACGCCACCTTCTTGGGGTCGATCTTCTTCCTGAGGACCCAGGTCGCCAGAGCGATCGCGACCTTGGCCTTCTTGGTCCGTCCGAGCACGTAACCGCCGACCAGGGCCGCGCCCGTCATCATGTTCGTCATCGCCGGGGGTCCTCCTGACACCTCATGGCCTGCTTCCTTCCCAGAAGCGGCGGATCTCGTCGAGCCGGTCCAGCAGCTCGTCCTCACGCCTGTCGAAGGTCTCCTGATCGATCCGGCCGGACGTCAGCTCCCGCTCCAGCTCCGTGAGCGCCTGGAGGACCGGGCCTTCGTCGTAGTACTCCTTTTCCGCCACCTCGGTGACGCGCTGCACCACCCATCCGACGCCTCGTAGCGGGGCGAGGGGGAAGGTGAGCAGTTGAACCAGTACGCCCATGTCCGTATGGCTCCTTCCCGACTCACACAGGAGTCTCAGGAAACCTCCCCGGCCGCCTCCGACAGCCGCACCTCCCGCGCCGAGGGGCGCAGCGCATCGACGATTCCGGACGCGAAGGATTCATGACGCCTTCCGACCTCGTCGGCGACGAGCTTGCCGAGAGCCGGCTTCAGTTCCTGACCACCGTGGCCCCGGCGCAGGTCCTCGTTCATCCGCCGCGCGTCGTCCGACTCCCGCGGCACCTCCCGGAGAAGGGCCTCCTCGTCGCAGGACACCTTCAGGTGGAACCCGGCGCAGCCCTCCAGGGCCTCGAGCCGCTCCTGGTAAGCGCCGGCGCGCTCCTCCATCGTGTCCCGGACTACGCGCAGTGGCTGTGGTGGATCCCCGACCCCGCCGCCGTCGAGCCCCAGTGGATGCGTCGCTGCCGTGATCGCGTAGACGTAGACCGGCATGGCTCAGTCTTCCCGGCGCCTGGGAGGGCGGCGCTCCGGCCGTTCCCGCTGCCGTTCCTCGACTGGTTCGGGCTCGTCGTCACGGCTCTTGCGGAAGGATTCCGAGAACGCCTCCACCGCGTCCGTGGGTGTGTCCACGCCGGCCAGCAGGCCGCGGTCCAGGCTCAGTTCGAGTACGTCGGGGTGGCGTCCGCTGGTCTGTCGCTCCGAAGGCATGACACTGCTCACCCACTGCCAAAAGTGCACAAAAGCATTAAATTAATCATATAGGACGAGGCCGGTTCTAGCCTGATCTCCACGGCCGCCTCGCGCGCAAGAACGATGCGCAGCCTCGAAGGCGCTGCCGTGCATGGGCTCCGCCCAGGCCCGGGGGCGTGGTGCCGTCGGCGATGGGTGTGGGAGAACTGGATCACCGGGATCTCCCCGGCGCCGTCGCGCCCCGTGCAGCCAAGCCCACTGTCGCGGCCGCGCGACGCCGCCCGGAAAGCCTCGCCGCTACCCCGGAATTGCGGTTCGGGGGATCTCAGGCGACGCGCCGGGCGGAGTGCTGGGCTTCCCGGAGTCGGATTTTCGACGGGAGGCGGTCCAGGCCGGCCGAGACTCTGGCGTGTGCAAGTGTTTCCCGGCTCAATCGCTCCACGGTCCGCGCTGGATCCGCGTGAGGCTCCAGCAACAGTCGCACGCGGGCGGTGGGAGCAGTAGGTCGGCCTGTCAGCCGTACATGGACTCGCGAGACTCCGTCGAGGGCTTGCGCCTCGTCCTCGATCACCTTCTCCAGCGTGCGGCCGTTGAGTTGTGCTGCCGCGCCGTCTTTGCTGTTGACGAGGACCCGGCCCAGGCGGTGACTGCGTTGCGCAAGAAGCCACCACAGCAGCAGGGCCAGCAGTACGGCGAGTACCGCGATGACGGTCGGCCACCACCAGCCTTCGTCCCGCCACCGGGTGCGTCCCTCGGTGCCCAGCAGCACGTCGGCCGGCCCACGGAAGGGCCACCAGTCCGGCATGCGGAAACCCCAGCGGCGTTGCAGATCCAGGCCGCCCAGCAGCACGCCGCCACCCAGGGCGAACAGTCCAAGGCCGCAAAGCCCCAGCAGCACCCGGTTCCCTGTCTTGAGCATCGAGATCTCCTCAGCCCTTCTTCGGGCGCCGGACCTGCACGGTCAGCGTGGGTTGCCGGGCAAGTCGCAAGGACGTCACGGCTTCGCCCAGCGCGGCCTTCAGGTCCGCGCGGACCTCCTCGAGATCGCGGAAATGGGCCTGTGCCCGTGCTTTGACCTTCCGGCGGCCGACAGCGACCTGTGCCGACTGCACACCGGGCACCTGCAGGGCACGGTCACGCAGAAACAGGGCGGCCGCGCGGTGGTCGATGCCGGCGCGGACCTCCTTGTTCTCGGGGATACCGGTGGGCTGCCGCATGGGCAGCAGCCTGCGCAGACCCGGTGTCACCGCCAGCAGGAAAAGCCACAGGCCGAGGGCCATCGTCAGGGCGGCCCCGACGATCATCCAGGTGTCCTCCAGCGGCCGTTGGGCCAGTTCCTCGGCGAGTCGCCGGCGCCATCGCATCGCAGACCCGCCTGCCCGAACCGAAATGACGTCGTACAGGAGCAAGCCGGTGGCCGCAGCGGACAGTAGGGCTACGACGGCGGCGGCAATCCTCCGCGCAGACCAGAAGCGATGCGGCGACCGGCCTTCCTTTTCGGTCACCGCTGTCGTGCCCGCGCCCGGGGTATCGGCAGAAGGAGCTGCCTGTCCCGATTCGGAGGGTGGGGTGCTCGGCTGCCGCCAGGCGTTCGCGCTCATCTCACCCTCCCCTGGTCCGTGTGCCGCGTATGCACCGAGTGCAGCCTCTCGACCGACACCACGAGGTCGGACACCTTCATGCCGGCCCAGGTCCTGACCCGTTCGGTAACCTCCCGGCGCACTGCGGCGCACTGCGCCCCGATGTCGGACGGATAGCCGAGCTCGACGGTGATGTGCATGTGCACCTCCCCGAGCACCGCCTGCCGCCCGGCGGCAGACTCGGCGTCTCGTCCTGCGGCACTCCGCTCCGGTGCCTGCTGCACGGACGCGGTCACGCGTGGCGTCCGGCGCCCAGGTGGTACGTGGCCAGTCGACTCGGTGAACCGGCTGAGCGCCTCGCGCGCCACCCGGGAAGCGGTCTTCGCGACAACCCGGTCGGCAACGGTGATCGCACCGCGCTCGCCGCGGGGGACGCCCGAACGCTGTACGGCTTCACCGGTCACCGTTGCCAGTCTCCCCGAGTCCGTCGCCGGTCATCGCGAATCCGCTCCTGCCGGTCTCGCCGACGGACGAAGTCGCCCGGTTCGAGATCGCCTTCCAGCAGGCGCCCGATCACCAGGCCGACGACGCCGAGCCCCAGCACCAGCAGGAAGCACCAGAAGTCACCGAAATATGCCGCGAAACCCAGCGCCATTCCGGCGATCAAGCCCACCACGGCCCTGCTCATCACGTGCTCCTTCGCTCAAAGAGCAGCTCGCGCCCGGCTACTGGACCCGCTGCCCTTCCTCTTCGTCGTCCTCCTCCTCCGGCAGCTTCACGTCACTGACCATGATGTTGACTTCCACGACTTCCCGACCCACCAGCCGCTCCACTGCGGAGATCACGCTCTCCCGGACCGCCCCGGCCACGTCCGTGATGGAGGTGCCGTAGTAGACGACGATCTCCAAGTCGATGGCCGCCTGCACCTCTCCGACCTCGACGCTGACCCCGCGTGTGACGGACTTGCCGGCACCGGCGCCGGGCATCCGCTCCCTCATCGATCCCATCGAACGAGCGAAACCGCTGCCCAGGGCATAGACGCCGCGCACGTCCCGCGCCGCCATTCCGGCGATCTTCTCCACCACCACATCGGCGATGTCCGTCCGGCCGCGAGAACCGGGCACACTGCCGTGCCGTATGCCGGCGTTCTCAGTCATCAGGGAGTTCCTCCCTAAAGAAGTAACTCTGCACTATTTATCTGCATTATATTCGATTTAGTACCTTTATTCCAGATATGGAGTGTGAGGCGGGGGTGGCAACGCGTGGCCTGAGCGTTCCTGCGCGACGCCCTCGCGGTCACTCCGGGCGCAGCGCGGCAGGAAGAGAACGGCGGCCAAGAAAGAAAGAGGGTGCGAGACCGGTGTCTGAGGCGTGGAAGCAGGCAGCACGGCAACAGCTCGGCCTGGGCCGGCTGCTCCCGCTCGGCGGGCCCGACGACGGGACATGGATCACTGAGCAAGCGGCCGTCCGGGTCCTCGGGCGCGCTGCGGCTGAGATTCCCGGTGTTCGGCTGGAGTCTCTGCGCATCGGTTCGGCACCGCTCGAGCCTGTTTCCGAGCCGACCGTCCGTCCGCCGACCAGTGCGCTACCGCCTGGCCCGCTCAGGATCGAAGCCACCTTCACGGCATCCCTCGGGCAGCCGCTGCCTGAGAGTGCCGACCGGTTGAGGAGCGCCCTGCTCAATGCGGCTGCTGAACGGCTCGGCCTGCCCACCGTCACGGCTGACCTGCGTGTGACGGATCTCCATGAGGGCCCGCAGGCGGTCGTGGAGTCGCGGCCCGCGGCGGAGGCCGTAAGGCCCGCGCCGGAAGCTGCACCCGCACGAAGCCCGGCCCCGGGGTCCGGACCACGACCCATGCGGGGCCCCGCCGGTGAGCTGGCTGACGTCGCGACGGCTGTTCGGGGCGTCGCCCGCCTCACCACCGTGCTGGGAAGCCGCCCGGTCAAGGTGGACGACCATGACGATCCACCCAGCCGACGCATCGAAGTCCACCTCGCGGTCGCCCCCGGACACCATCCACTGGAAGTCGCCCGCGCCGTCCGGGCCGCCGTAGCCGACGCAGCCTCCACCGACACCTCGGGTCCGGTCACCGCCGCCGTTCTCATCACGGAAACCGCGGCCTAGCCGGCCAGGCTCTGGCGCACCATCCCCCAGATCCCGCACAGCGGTGTCCACGCCCTGAACCACCGGAGTCCCCTTCGGCGAGAGTTGGGCCTGCCTGCTGCGACAGGTGGCCTATCTCCCCCGGCGCAGGGGCCGTAACACCAGGCGCCTTGCGCGGCGGGCATGTCGTGTTTGCTGCTTCGCGCCCCTTCACACGCCTTGAAGGGCGGTCGGCATCGGGCGGACGGTTCAGGTCTGGTACTGACTCCGAGCTGAACGGGAGGTGACGTCCATTGCCCAGTGGTGTCGTCAAGTGGTTCGACTCCGACCAGGGTGTCGGAATGATCTGCCCAGGGCGCGATCAGCCAGAGGTTCTGGCCGAGCTTTCTGCGGTTCGCGGACCGGCCCGCCGACTGGTCCAGGGCGAGAGGGTGTTGTTCGACATCACCTTCGATGCCGCAGGGCGTCGGGCGGACAACATCCACCGTCTCCCCGACTAGTCGCCGGCCGGGATGGCTGGCGTGACGAAGATCCGGATCGACGTCGAGCGGCAATGTCCAGGTCCCCGGCTTCACCTCAGGGCCGGCATGGGGCCTCGTGACAAGCGGGGCACTGTTTCCGTCCGGCCTCAAGGGGCAGGCGCATCGTAGAGCGTCGACGAAGGGACCGACATGAGCGCCGGGCAGAAGGCCAAGGGCACGACCGAGCAGGTTGTCGGGAAGGCTGTGAGGAAGGTGGCCCACGCGATGGGCAAGGACACCACCGCCGCCAAGGGCGCCGCACTTGAGGCACGGGGCAAGGCCCGAGCCGCCAAGGAGGGCGCGAAGGACGGCTTCCGCCACTGATCACGTCCCCCCGAGGGGCGCGGGAGGAACGGGGCTCGGTGTGTGAAGCAGCGGGCCCCGCTCACTTGCGCCTAGACGAAGCTGTACGGGGGAAGGGGTCCGTGGATCCGGAAGTCGAAGTCCTCGCCGTACTCCTCGGCGAGCCGGGCCTCCCGGGCCGTGAACTCCTGCTGCCGGGGCCGCTCGACGAGGAAGGAGGCGCCGAGGAAGTCGTCCCCGGCCGCCTCCGACACCCTGGTCTCGCGTGCCAGCGGGCGCAGCGCTTCGACGATGCCGGAGCCGAACGACGCGTGGCGGGCCTCTACCTCGCGGGCGACGAGCTCGCCGAGCGCCAGCTTCAGTTCCTGTCCGCCGCGTCCGGCCCGGATCTCGTCGTTCATGCGGCGCGCGTCGTCGGACTGCCGCAGCACTTCGCGCAGCAGTACGTCCTCGTCGCAGGAGACCTTCAGGTGGAACTCGGCGCAGCCGTCGAGGGCCGCGAGCCGCTCCTGGTAGGCGTCGGCGCGCTCCTCCAGAGTGTCGCGGACGGACTCGTCGTCCGGGGCGAGGGCGCCGAAGCGCAGCGGGAGCACGGTCGCCTGGCCCATCAGCTCTTCGAGGACCGTCTCGTGGGCGAGCACGTCGCGGCGCTTGGCGCGCAGCCCGTCCGGAGCGTCGCTGACCACGGCGGCGACCGACGACCCCTGCACCACGCGGAGCGGCCGCGGGGGGTCTCCCACCCCGGACAGTCCGTCGAGCCGGAGCGGGTGCGTGGCCGCCATGAGCGCGTAGACGTAGACCGACATGGGGCTCACTCTTCCCGGTGCCTGGGGGGTCTGCGTTCGGGCCGGGACCTCTCACGCTCCTCGACCGGTTCGGGCTCTCGCTCGGACTGCTCGTCGCGGCCCTTGCGGAACGACTCGGAGAACGCCTCCACGGCCCCGGTCAGCGCTCCCTTGCTCTTGCCCCGGGCGCCGCCCTCGGTGATCTCGCCGACCACGTCGGTCAGCTGGGCCGGGGCCTTCCGTCCGGTCTCCAGGTCGAGGCGGTTGCACGCCTCGGCGAAGCGGAGGTACGTGTCCACGCTGGCCACCACGACACGGACGTCGACCTTGAGGATCTCGATGCCCACCAGGGACACGCGGGCGAAGACGTCGATGACGAGGCCCCGGTCCAGAATCAGTTCCAGCACGTCGTAGAGCGATGACGAGCTACCGCCCCCGCCGCGTGCGACGGCACCTCCGCCGCCTTGTGGCACCACGGTCATGGTGCCTCCTCACATTCGTGGGTCGATCTGCGCCCGCGTATAGCGACGGACCCGTTCGTACGCCATCAGCTCGCCGTCCGCGTCGAGCGTGACCCGGTAGCTGGCCAGCACGCTGGTGGTCTCGGGGATCCTTTCGAGCTCCAGGACCTCCACCTCGGCCTCCCACCCGTCCTCGGTGGGCCGGAGGGCCGAGATGGACTCCGGGGCCCTTCCCAGCAGCTCCGTCAGCTGGTCGGTAGCGGAACGCATCGCCTTGGGAGCGGACAGTCGCCTACGAGGCCCTTCGCTTCCGTCGCGGCGCCCGCTGGCACGGGGCTCGTCGCGCGGGTCGTCGGGGTCGGGTTCGCGGGTCGGTCGCTCGGAAGGCATCGCGCTCCTCACCCACTGCTAAAGCTGCACAAAAGCATCAAATGAATCATATAGGACATGTGGGTGGGTCCGGCCGTCCCGGCGGGGATCCGTCGGAACGGCCGGGCGAGGCGGCCGGTGCCGCGCACACGGAGCGTGCTTACGGGCGCCGACGGTCGACGTACTCGAAGACCGAGCCGTCCGGATGAGCGGCGATCAGGTTGCGCCCCACCGGGGTCGGCACCGGACCCGCCACGACCCGCGCACCCACCTCGGCGAGCCTGTCCCGCGCCACGTCGACATCGTCCACCGCGATCGTCGCCGCCACCTTGCGCAGCACCTCCAGCTCCGGCTCCGGGCCGGTCATCAGCAGGAAGCACCCCACGGCCGCCACCGACACGCCGCCGCGCTCGAAGCGGAGCGCGCGGCTGCCGGTGAGCCGTTCGTAGAAGAGGACCGACTCGTCGAGGGTCTTCGGGTCGTCGAGGCAGATGCGCAGCGTGGCGCCGAGGATCTCCATGCGGGCGAGGGTAGTTGACGGCACCGGGGGGTGTGGTCCGCTCGCCGCGACGTCACGTCACGCGCGGCACAGCACCTCCCCGTGCGGCACCAGGAACCAGCCGTCCTCCTCCCGGCCCCACGCGCGCCAGCCGTCCGCGATCGCGGCCAGCTCCTCCTCGGTCGCGTACCCGCCCTGGACCGCGAGCCGGGCGTACACCGAGGCGGTCGTACGGTCCGCCCACAGCCCGCTCCACCAGGCGCGCTCGTCGGGGGTGGCGTAACACCAGGTCGAGGCGGTGGCGGTGATGTCGGTGAAGCCGGCCTGCCGGGCCCACGACAGCAGTCGGCGTCCGGCGTCCGGCTCGCCGCCGTTGCCGCGCGCGACGCGCCGGTACAGCCGCAACCAGCCGTCGAGGGCCGGCACCTCGGGGAACCAGGTGAAGGCCCCGTAGTCGCTGTCGCGCGCCGCGACGACACCGCCGGGGCGGCACACTCGCCGCATCTCGCGCAGCGCGGCCACCGGATCGCCCACGTGCTGGAGCACCTGGTGGGCGTGGACCACGTCGAAGGAGTCGTCGGGGAAGTCCAGCGCGTGCGCGTCGGCGACGCTGAACTCGACGTTGTCCAGGCCCCGTTCGGCGGCCACCGCGCGCGCCTGGTCCAGGACGTCCCCGGCGGCGTCCACCGCCGTTACCCGTCCGGGGGCGACCAGTGCGGCCAGGTCCGCCGTGATGGTGCCGGGGCCGCAGCCCACGTCCAGGACATCGAGGCCCGGCCGCAGCCGGTCGACCAGATAGGCCGCGGAGTTGGCGGCCGTACGCCACCGGTGGGACCGCAGCACCGACTCGTGGTGGCCATGGGTGTACACAGCATCCGTCATGCCGTCACGGTACGCTGATGTGTCGGATCGTGAGACCCCCGTCTCGACATGTGATCACCGGGGTGTTCGGCGGCCGCCCGGTCGCGCGGGCGCCACCGCCTGAGCCGCCTTCACCGCCTTCGCCAGGTTCTCCAGTTGGTCGCGCTCCGAGGTCTCCCGCAGCCGGGCGAACTCCTCCCGCTCCTCGGCCCGGGCGTGGGCCAGCAGGTCGTCCCGCAGCGCCGCGCACCGCTCCGCGAACTCCGGCGCCTCCACACCCAGTTCCTCCAGCGCGTGCAGCCCCGCCCGGACGCGCTTCTCCTCCTCCAGCCGCTCCCCGACGATGCGCTCGCCGTCCTCGATGCGGCCGCGCGCGAACGGGTGGAGCATCTCCTCCTCCGCGGCCTCGTGCGCCGCGAGCAGCCCGGCCAGTTCACCGAAGCGCTCCTCGCGCGCCGCGCCCTCGCTCCGCACCACCTCGTCGAAGAGGCGGCGCAGCCGTGCGTGCTGCTCCTCCAGGAGCTCCACGACGTCCTGACCACCCCTACCGCCGGGCGCCTCGGGCATGGGCATGCGGGCCTCCTCCCTCCGGCGTTATCCCCCGGGACGCCCGGGTACCCGCCGCCCATGAACGCGAACCTTCCGGAGGCCGCCCGCACGGTCGTGATCACCGGGGCCGGCGGCGGGGTGGGCCGCGCCACGGCCCGCGCCTTCGCCGCGCGCGGCGACCGCGTGGCGCTGCTCGCGCGCGGCGAGAAGGGGCTCGCGGGCGCGGCCGCCGACGTACGGGCGGCCGGCGGCACCGCGTTGACCGTGTCCGTCGACGTCTCCGACACCCGGGCCGTCGAGGAGGCCGCCGACCGCGTGGAGCGCGAGCTCGGCCCGATCGACGTCTGGGTCAACAACGCCTTCGTCGGCGTCTTCGCGCCCTTCACCGAGATCCACCCCGACGAATTCCGCCGCGTCACCGAGGTCACCTACTTCGGGTACGCCAACGGCACCCGCGCCGCCCTGCGCCGCATGGTGCCGCGCGACCACGGCACCGTCGTCCAGGTCGGCTCCGCGCTCGCCTACCGGGGCATCCCGCTCCAGTCCGCGTACTGCGGCGCCCAGCACGCCATCCAGGGCTGGAACGAGTCCGTGCGCTGCGAACTGCTGCACGCCGGCAGCAAGGTACGCACCACCATGGTGCAGCTCCCCGCCGTCAACACCCCGCAGTTCGACTGGGTGCTGTCCCGCATGCCGGGCCGCGCCCGCCCCGTCCCACCGGTCTACCAGCCGGAGGTCGCCGCCCGCGCCGTCGTGCACGCCGCCGACCACCCCGGCCGCCGGGAGTACCGCGTCGGCGCCCGTACGGCGCTGACCCTCGCCGCCAACGCGCTCGCGCCCGCCCTGCTCGACCGCTACCTGGCCCGCACCGGATACCGCGCCCAGCAGGAGCCGTGGGACGGCGCCGGGGACGGGGCCGCGCCGCACGCGGACGAGCCCGCCCCCAGCAACCTGTGGGCGCCGGTCGACGGGCCGCTGGGCCAGGACTTCGGCGCCCACGGCCGGTTCGACGCCGAGGCGCGCGACCTGTACGCGGACACCGTGCTGCTGCGCCACCCGGCCGTGCTGGCCACCGCGGCGGCCGGAGCGCTGGCCGGGGTGGCGGCGGGCGCCGGCGCGGTGCTGCGCCGCCGGGGCGGCGGCGGTGGCGGGGGCGGTGGCGGCGTTTGGCACGCGGCCCCACGGGCACCGGGAAGGTTCGTGCGACGCCGGACGGCGACCCGCCGGCACTCGACCGGACCCGCCGGCGCGTGACCCGGCCCACCGACCGACCCGACCGTCCGACGTGAAGCACCGCTAGTCCGATAGCACCGATAGCACCGATGGAAGCACCCGACCTGACGCTGGAGGCGCTGTGACCCCGTCCGTCAATCCGCCCGCCGGTACGCCGTCCCGCCGCCGACCGCGCATCGTGATCGTCGGCGCCGGATTCGCCGGCTACCAGACCGCCCGCGGCCTCAGCAAGAGCCTGCGCGGTCGCGCCGAGATCGTGCTGCTCAACCCCACCGACTACTTCCTCTACCTGCCGCTGCTGCCGCAGGTCGCCGCCGGCATCCTGGAGCCCCGCCGGGTCACCGTCTCGCTGCCCGGCACGCTGCGGCACGTCCGGCTGGTGCTGGGCGAGGCCGACCACATCGACCTCGACGGGCGCAAGGTCCACTACACCGACCCCGAGGGCACCACCGGCGAACTCGGCTACGACCGGCTCGTCCTGTCCGTCGGCAGCGTCAGCAAGCTGCTGCCCGTCCCCGGCGTCGCCGAGCACGCCACCGGCTTCCGCGGCCTGCCCGAGGCGCTCTACCTGCGCGACCACATCACCCGCCAGATAGAGCTCGCCGCGTCCGCCGGCGACCCCGCCGAGTGCACCTCCCGCTGCACGTTCGTCGTGGTGGGCGCCGGCTACACCGGCACGGAGGTCGCCGCCCACGGCAAGATGTTCACCGACGCGCTCGCCCGCAAGTACCCCGCCTGGCCCAAGGGCGTACGCCCGCGCTGGATGCTCCTCGACGTCGCCGACCGCGTCCTGCCCGGGCTGGACAAGCGGCTGTCCGACACCGCCGACCAGGTGCTGCGCGACCGGGGCGTCGACGTGCGGATGGGCACCTCCGTCAAGGAGTCCACGTCCGACGGCGTCCTCCTCGACAGCGGCGAGTTCGTCGAGACCCGCTCCCTCATCTGGTGCGTCGGCGTACGCCCCGACCCGCTCGTCTCCGAGCTCGGCCTGCCCGTCGAACGCGGCCGGCTCGTCGTCTCGCCCGAGCTGCGCGTGCCCGGCCACCCCGACGTCTTCGCGTGCGGCGACGCCGCCGCCGTACCCGACCTGAACCGGCCCGGCGAGTACACGCCCATGACCGCCCAGCACGCCTCCCGGCAAGGCAAGACCGCCGCCCGCAACGTCGCCGCGTCGCTCGGCGTCGGCGAGGCCGCCCCGTACCGGCACAGCGACATGGGCTTCGCCGTCGACCTCGGCGGTGTGAAGGCGGCCGCCAACCCGATGGGCGTCCCGCTGTCCGGGCCCGTCGCCGGAGCCGTCACCCGCGGCTACCACCTGGCCGCCATGCCGGGCAACAGGGTGCGGGTCGCCGCGGACTGGCTGCTGGACGCGGCGCTGCCCCGGCAGGCCGTCCAGCTGGGCCTGGTCCGCTCCTGGCAGGTACCGCTGGACACCGCCTCGCCCGAACTGGCCAAGAGCGGCGCCGGGAACGGCGCCAAGAGCAGCGCCGGGACCGGTTCCGGCGCTCGCAAGGAGTGACATGCACTACGAAGAACTCGCCTCCCTCGCCCAGCAGCTGAGGGTCGACGCCATCCGGGCCTCCGCCGCCGCGGGCTCCGGACACCCCACGTCGTCGATGTCCGCCGCCGAACTCGGCGCCGTCCTCCTCGCGCACCACCTGCGCTACGACTTCGACCGGCCCGACCACCCCGGCAACGACAAGTTCGTGCTCTCCAAGGGCCACGCCACACCGCTGCTCTACGCCATGTACCGGGCCGCCGGCGCCGTCGACGACGACGAGCTCGCCACCTACCGCACCCTCGGCAGCCGCCTCGAAGGGCACCCCACGCCCCGGCTGCCCTGGGTCGACGTGGCCACCGGCTCCCTCGGCCAGGGCCTGCCGGTCGGCGTCGGCATGGCGCTCGCGGGCAAGCGCCTCGACCAGGCGCCGTACCGCGTCTACGTCCTGTCCGGTGACAGCGAGATGGCGGAGGGCTCGGTGTGGGAGGCGGTCGAGCACGCCGCGTACAACCACCTCGACAACCTCACGCTCATCGTGGACGTCAACCGCCTCGGCCAGCGCGGGCCCACGCGCCACGAACACGACCTGGGCGCCTACCAGCGCCGCCTGCACGCCTTCGGCTGGCACGTCATCGAGGTCGACGGGCACGACGTCGCGGCCGTCGACCGGGCCTACGCCGAGGCCCGCTCCACCGTCCGGCAGCCCACCGCGATCCTCGCCGCCACCCGCAAGGGGCGCGGCGTCACCGCCGTCGAGGACCGGGAGGGCTTCCACGGCAAGCCGCTTAAGCACGCCGAGGCCGCCATCGAGGAGCTGGGCGGCCCGCACCCGCACCACGTGTCCGTACAGAGCCCGCCGGACATGAGCGCGCCCCGGCCCGCCCGCAACGGCGCTGTCGAGCTGCCGCGCTACGACGTCGGCGACACGGTCGCCACCCGCACCGCGTACGGGCACGCCCTGGAGGCCCTCGGCTCGGCGCGCGGCGACGTGGTGGCGCTCGACGCGGAGGTGAGCGACTCCACGCGCACCGAGTTCTTCGCCAAGGCCCACCCCGAGCGGTACTTCGAGTGCTACATCGCCGAACAGCAGCTCGTCGCGGCGGCCGTCGGGATCCAGACGCGCGGGTACGTCCCGTACGCGTCGACGTTCGCGGCGTTCCTCACCCGGGCGTACGACTTCATCCGCATGGCCGCCGTCAGCCGCGCCGGGATCAACCTGGTCGGCTCGCACGCGGGCGTGGCCATCGGGCAGGACGGGCCGTCCCAGATGGGCCTGGAGGACCTGGCGATGCTCCGCGCGGTCCACGGCAGCACCGTGCTGTACCCCTGCGACGCCAACCAGACCGCGCGGCTCGTCGCCACGATGGCCGACCTGCCCGGCATCCGCTACCTGCGCATCTCGCGCGGCGACACACCGGTCCTGTACGGACCCGACGAGGAGTTCCCGGTCGGCGGGAGCAAGGTCCTGCGCGGAGGCGGCGACGACGACCGCGCCACCATCGTGGCCGCCGGCATCACGGTCCACGAGGCCCTCAAGGCGGCCGACCTGCTCGCCGAGCACGGCATCCCGGTGCGCGTCGTCGACCTCTACTCGGTCAAGCCCGTCGACACCGAGACGCTGACCGCCGCCGCGACCGCCACGGGCTGCCTCATCACGGTCGAGGACCACCACCCCGAGGGCGGCCTGGGCGACGCGGTCGCCGAGGCCTTCTCCGACGGCCGCCCGGCGCCGCGCCTGGTGCGCCTCGGCGTCCGCGCCATGCCGACCTCGGCGACCCCCGAGGAGCAGCTGCACGCGGCGGGCATCGACGCCGACTCGATCGCCGCGGCGGTGCAGCTGGTGGTGGAGAGCGGCGTGACGCCCTGACCTGACGCCCTGACCCACCCCTGTGACGCCCCGACCGGTCGGCATCCTGCGGCGACCGGTCGGGGCGTCCGTGTACGCGGCGGCGTGCCGGGTACGGGCCCTCGATGAGCACGCACACCCGCACCATCAGGCTGCGGGCCGGGCGCAGGACCGTGGAGGTCCACCGGCCCGACAAGGTCCTCTTCCCCGACGACGGGCTCACCAAGGCCGACCTCGCCGCCTACTACCGCGCGGTCGCGCCGTTCATGCTGCCGCACCTGCGCGGCCGGCCCCTGATGCTGGAGCGCCACCCCGACGGTGTCGGCGGGCCCCGCTTCATGCAGAAGGACACGCCCGCCGGCTACCCGGAGTGGGTGCGCCGCGCCGAGCTGCCCAAGGAGGGCGGCACCGTCACCCACACCGTGTGCGACGACACCGCCACGCTCCTCCACCTCGCCGACCAGGCCGCCCTCACCCTGCACCGCTGGCCGGCGAAGGCAGACCGGCCCCGGTGGCCCGACCGCATGGTGTTCGACCTCGACCCGGCCGGTGACGACTTCGACGCCGTACGCCGCGCCGCGCACGCGCTGCGCGAGCTGCTCGACGCCGTCGGCCTGCCCGGCGTGCCGATGACCACCGGCTCCCGGGGCCTGCACGTCGTGGTGCCCCTCGCCGGGCGCACCGACCACGACGACGTCCGCGCCTTCGCGCGGGACCTCGCGGACGTCCTCGCCGCCCGCCACCCCGACGCGCTGACCACCGCCGCCCGCAAGCAGGCCCGCGGCGGCCGGCTCTACCTCGACGTGCAGCGCAACGGCTACGCCCAGACCGCCGTCGCGCCCTGGTCCGTGCGCGCCCTGCCGGGCGCCCCGGTCGCCGCTCCGCTGACGTGGGAACAGCTCGACGAGCCGGCCACGCACGCCCGCCGCTGGTCCGTGCGCGACGCATTGGAACAGGCCCGCACCCGGCCCTGGGACGCCGAGGCGGCCCGCCCGCGCGCTCTCGGCCCGGCGGTCCGCAGGCGTCTCGCATCCCTGCGCTGACCAGGCACGAGGTGCGGCCCCGAGTTGCGGGATCGGCGTTCCCGTGTTTGCGAGCCCCGGGGGCGGCAACCCGCATGAAGTCATGGCCAACACATCAGAAACCCTGCGCCGCGCGTGCGAACAGCTCGCCGAACTCACCGGGCTGACCGCCGAGTCGGTGTCGTCCTTCCAGAGAACCGATGAGGGATGGCAGTTGACCGTCGAAGTCCTCGAACTGGCACGCGTCCCCGAGACGATGAGCCTGCTCGCCTCGTACGAGCTCGAACTCGACGAGGACGGCGAGCTCACCGGCTACCGGCGCGTGCGCCGCTACGAGCGCGGCCGGGCCGACCGGCAGCGCTGACAACCCCTCAGGGAGGGAGCCACACCATGACTGTAGCTACACAGACGGGCGGACCGGCCGGAGGCGGCTCCGGCGGTACCAGTGGCCTGTACGACGTCCTCGAACTGGTCCTGGACCGCGGGCTCGTCATCGACGCCTTCGTCCGCGTCTCGCTCGTCGGCAT
Organism: Streptomyces sp. NPDC093546; assembly: GCF_044765045.1. Taxonomy (NCBI): domain Bacteria; kingdom Bacillati; phylum Actinomycetota; class Actinomycetes; order Kitasatosporales; family Streptomycetaceae; genus Streptomyces; species Streptomyces sp. NPDC093546. The sequence goes on from NZ_JBIWJG010000006.1 coordinate 88,624, forward strand.
CGAGATCCTGAAGATCGACGTCCGTGTCGTCGTCGCCAGCGTCGACACCTATCTGCGGTTCGCCGAGGCCTGTAACCGCCTCGACCTGGAGGCCGGCCCCCGCAAGAACCCGGGCCTGCCCGAGCTGGTCAACGACATGACCGAGTCCGGAGCGCGCGGCAAGACGAAGGGCGCCCTCCAGGGCGCCGCGGAGACCCTGTCCGACACCCTCAGCCGTTCGTCCAGCCGTTCGTCGTCCCGGAAGAAGCAGGAGGAGGAGCAGTGAGCACCTACGTCTACGGCATCACACGCAGCTCACACCCAGGCCTCCCCAAGGGGACCTGTGGCATCGGCGATCCGCCCCGGCCCGTCCGCGTCCTCACGACGGGCGACCTGGCGGCGCTGGTGAGCGACGCGCCCGACGAGCTGCGGCCCAAGCGGCGCGACCTGCTCGCCCACCAGAACGTGCTCGCCGCGGCCGGGGCGGACGGCCCGGTGCTGCCCATGCGCTTCGGCGGCGTCTCGCCCGACGACGACACGGTCCTCGCGGTCCTCGGCGAACGCCAGGACCACTACCTCGAACGGCTCGACGCCCTCGACAACAAGGTCGAGTACAACGTCAAGGCCGCCCACGACCAGGACGCCGTCCTGCACCAGGTGCTCGCCGACGACCCGGACCTGCGGGCGCTCAGCGAGGCCAACCGCGCGGCGGGCGGCGGCACGTACGAGCAGAAGATCGCCCTCGGCGAGCGGGTGGCGGCCGCCGTGAAGCAGCGCGAGGCGCGCGACGCGGTGCTCGTCCAGGAGGCGCTGCAGGGCGAGGCGGTGGACATCCGCCCCGGGCCCGAGAGCAGCGGCTGGCTGACGAACATCTCCTTCCTCGTGGACCGGGACGCCGCCGACGGCTTCGTCGCCGCCTGCGAGGCCCTCGCCAAGCACCACGGCCACCTCCAGCTGCACCTGAACGGGCCGCTGCCGCCCTACAGCTTCGTGGAGTGAGGGGAGGGGCTCCGGGTATGGGCCTGCTGGGTGAGCTGCTCCTCCTGCCCGCCGCCCCCCTGCGCGGCACCGCCTGGGTGCTGCGGCAGGTGGTGGCGGAGGCGGAGCGGCAGTACTACGACCCCGCCGCCGTACAGCGCGAACTCGCCCGGCTGGCCGAACAGCTGGAGGCGGGCGAGATCGACGAGGCGGAATTCGACCGCCGGGAGGACGAGCTCCTCGACCGCCTGGAGAAGGGCACGAGACCGACATGACGACCCCCAGCCGGGGCCTTCCGAGCCCGTACGCCTCCGAGGGCAGCAGCGCCAACCTCGCCGACATCCTCGAACGCGTCCTCGACAAGGGCGTGGTCATCGCCGGCGACATCAAGATCAACCTGCTCGACATCGAGCTGCTGACCATCAAGCTGCGTCTCGTCGTCGCGTCCGTGGACCGCGCCAAGGAGATGGGCATCGACTGGTGGGAGAGCGACCCCGCTCTCTCCTCGCGCGCCCGCCAGCGCGAACTGGCCCGCGAGAACGAGGAGTTGCAGCGCCGGATCGCCGAGCTGGAGGAGCGCACCACATGATCCCCGCCACCACCCCCGTGCCCGCCACCCCCCGTACGCCGCGGCTGCGGTACGTCTACGCCGTGTGCCGCCCCTTCGACGGCGTCCTGCCCGAAGGGCTCCGGGCCGTCGGGGACCAGCCGCCCCGGCTCGTCCGCCACGGCGACCTCGTCGCCGTGGTGGGCGCCGTCCCCGCCGAGGACTTCGACGAGGCCCCGCTGCGCGCGCACCTGGAGGACCTGGACTGGCTGTCCGCCACCGCGCGCGCCCACGACGCGGTGATCGCCGCACTGACCACCGTGACCTGCCCGCTGCCGCTGCGGCTCGCCACCGTGTGCCGCGACGACAGCGGGGTGCGGCGGCTGCTGGAGGAGGGCCACGACCGGTTCGTACGCGCGCTGGAGCGGCTGGACGGCCGGGTGGAGTGGGGCGTGAAGGTGTACGCCGAGCCGGAGCCGAAGCCCCGGCCGGAACCCGAGCCCGCGGCGGCGCCCGCCACCGGCGGCGGCCGCGACTACCTCCGCCGCAGGCTCAAGGAGCGGCGGGGCCACGAGGCCGGGCTGCGGCACGCCGAGGACCTGGCGCGCCGCCTGCACGAGGAGCTCTCCCGGCACGCGGAGGCCGGCACGGTCCACCCGCCGCAGGACGCCAAGCTGTCCGGCGCCGGCGGCGTCAACGTCCTCAACGCCGCCTACCTGGTCGATCGGGAGAGCGGCGAGGGCTTCGTCCAGCTGGTGCGCGGGGTGTCCGAGGAGGGCGTCCGGGTGGAGCTGACCGGGCCCTGGGCGCCGTACTCCTTCGCCGGCATCGCGGAGGACGCGTAATGCCCATCGAAGAGCGGCGCATCGCGCTCGTGGACCTGCTCGACCGGCTGCTCGCCGGCGGTGTCGTCATCAGCGGCGACCTCACGCTGAGCATCGCCGACGTCGACCTCGTACGCGTCGACCTGAAGGCGCTGGTCAGCTCGGTGAGCGCCGAGGTGCCCTCGCCCTGGGGCACGGCCCTGCCGGGGGAGATCACGGGCGAGATCACGAGGGGGATCGCGGGGGAGCGGGCATGAGCGAGCCGCGCCGCCGCGTCGAACTCGACCCCGACACCGTCGAGCGCGACCTCGCCCGGCTGGTCCTCACCGTCGTCGAGCTCCTGCGCCAGCTCATGGAGCGGCAGGCGCTGCGGCGCGTGGAGGGCGGCGAGCTGACCGAGGAGCAGGAGGAGCGCATCGGCCTGACGCTGATGCTGCTGGAGGACCGTATGGAGGTCCTCCGGACGAGGTTCGGACTCGCGCCGGAGGACCTGAACATCGATCTGGGACCGCTCGGCCCCTTGCTGTGACCCGCCCCCGGTCGTGACCCCCCTACCAGCGAGCACCAGCAGGAGGGGAGCCATGCACCTCCGCTTTTCGGGTTCCTCGGATTCGAACGCGTACACGGTGCAGGTCGGGGTGCCGCCCGTCTGCCGCCACCGCCGTGCGGGAGCGGGGCGATCGCCCGATCATCGTGTTTCATGGCCACAAGATCGGACATGCCCCTCCGCGCCGCGCTGCTGACCACGGTCTGCGCCGGCCTCCTGCTCACCGGATGCGCCGAGCCGTCCACCGGACCCGCCGCCCGCCCCGCGAAGGCCTCGACCGAGCCCGCGCCCGGACCCCCCGCCGACCCGGCGCCCGCCACCGCACCCCGTCCGGCCGAGCTCCCCGGCATCGGGCCGCTCACCCGGGCGCGGATCCCGGCCGCCACCCGGCAGGCGCTCGTCGTCACGGGCGAGGGCCCCGACTCGTCCCGCTCCACCGTCGTCCTGTACGCGTACGAGCCGACCCGCGGCTGGCATTCGGTCAGCGAGCCGTGGCAGGCGCACAACGCGCTGCGCGGCTGGACCGACGACCACCACGCCGACGACCTGCGCACGCCCATCGGCGTCTTCCGGATCGGCGACGCCGGGGGCCGCCTGCCCGACCCCGGCACCCGGCTGCCCTACGACCAGGACGAGGAGTTCAACATGTCCGGCACCGGCTTCCTCGGGGAGCCGCTCGAAGGCTCCTTCGACCACGTCGTGGCCATCGACTACAACCGCGTCCCCGGCACCACTCCGCTGAACAAGACCCGCCCGCTCGGTCTCGCCAAGGGCGGCGGCGTGTGGATCCATGTCGACCACGGCGGCCCCACCCGGGCCTGCGTCTCCCTGCCGCTGGAGCGGATGCGGGAGCTGCTGCTCGCGCTCGACCCCGCGAAGGAGCCCGTGATCGTGATGGGCCACGCGGCCGCGCTGGCCCGGTGAGACACGGCGCCCGGTGGGCTCAGGCGCGTACCTGGGGCCGGTAGACGGTGAGCGCCTCGTCCTCCTTGTCGACCAGCAGCTCCGGCGGCGCCTGGCTCACCTCGCCGTCGTACGCCAGGACGGTGCCGGGTGCGAGCCCCGCGATCCGCAGCCGCCGCAGCGTGACCGCCGTGTGCACGGGGGAGCGGCTCAGCGGCCCGGCGAAGACCGCCGCCAGGAGCCGCAGCCCCGGCAGCCGGCCGGCCCGGACCACCCGGACGTCCAGCAGGCCGTCCGCCAGCTCGGCGCGGTGGCCGGGAGTGGGGCCCATCCGCCGGTACAGGCAGTTGCCGGCGAACAGCAGCCACAACGCGTGCCGTTCGCCGCCCAGCTCCGCCTCCAGCGGGTGCTCGCCGCGCAGCAGCCGCAGCGCCGCGAGCACCCCGGCCGGCCAGCCGCCGATCCGCGGCGCCCAGCGCTCGCGCAACCGCACCAGCTCCGGGTACACGCCCAGGCTGAAGGTGTTGACGAAGTAGCCGTGGTCCGCGCCCCCCGGACCGGGCGTGAACCGCCCCAGGTCGACCCGTACGGCGTCGCCCGCGGCGAGCGCGCGGCAGGTGTCGTGGACGGACTCCACGCCCAGGTCGTACGCGAAGTGGTTGAGCGTCCCGCCGGGGAAGACCGCCAGCGGCACCCGGTGCCGGGCCGCCACCGCCGCCGCGCGGTTGACCGTCCCGTCGCCGCCCACCACCCCCAGCGCCCGGCACCACCCGGCCGCCCGCTCCAGCTCCTCCTCCACGGCCTCCGGCGCGCACGTGCGCACCTCCGCGCGCGGCAGCGCGTCCCGGACGAGCGCGGCGGCGGCCGAGGAGTCCGAGCCCGACTCCTCGTTGACCACGACCACCAGGCCCGCGCCGCCCGGCAGCGCGGGCGCGTCCGCGTGCGGCCGTCCCGGCGCCGGGAGCTGCGACCGGGTCGGCACCACGCCCCGCACGGCGAAGGCGGCGCCCACCCCGAGGGCCGCGCCCACCAGCACATCGCTCGGGTAGTGCGCGCCCGTGTAGATCCGGGAGAGGGCCACGGCGGCGGCCACCGGCGCCACGGCCGCACCCCAGCCCCGCGACTCCAGCGCCACGCCGGTCGCGAAGGCCGCCGCCGAGGCCGAGTGGCCCGAGGGGAACGACGTGGTGAAGGGCTGCCTCTTCAGCCGCCGCACCATCGGCACGGCGTCCAGCACGGGCCGGGCCCGCCGCACCGACCGCTTGCCGACGGTGTTGATGGTGGCGGACGCCACCGCCAGCGACGCCACCCCGCGCACGGCCGCCCGCCGCGCACCCGCCCCACGCCCGAGCGCGGCGATCCCGGCTGCCGCGCCGAACCACAGCAGCCCGTGGTTGGCGCTGCGGCTCAGCCGGGGGAGCAGCGGCTCGGCCCCCGGCCAGTGACGGGTCGCCACCCGGTGGAAGACGTCCCGGTCCCAGGCGCTCAGCAGCGCGGCGACACGGGAACGGACGGGATCGGCGGCGGCGTGGGCTGCGGCGTGGGCGGCGGCTTGATCTGCGGACATGGGACGCACGTACCCCTTCCGGGGCGTACGAAGCGGGCGCGGGGGTATGGACGCGGCTTGGCGAACCGAGCCTCAAAAATTACGCAGGCTCTGCTTCCCGCACGCGTTCCCTCTCGTCGTACGGCCAGCGCAGCAGCGCGCCCAGGCCGCCGACCGGGACCTCGTCCTCGATCTCCGGCCGCACCCGTAGCACCTCGGCGCCCGTCATCACCGCCGAGCGGATCAGCGCGTCGTCGGCGCGGGCCGGCAGGGGCTCGGTCTCGCCCAGGTACTGCGTCTCGTTGCGGCGCACCGCGATCTGGTCGGGCTCGGTGCCCACCCACACCTCGCGGTGCGCGTCCGGGCCCTCCGTACGGATCAGCAGCTCGGCGATCCGGTGCTCGCGGGCCGCCTCGATGAGTGCGGGCACGCCCTCGGCCGCGCCCTCCGGGCGGCCGCCGCCGGTGGAGCGGGCGGCCCGGAAGCGGTCCAGCTCCTGGGTGGCCAGGCGCCGCAGGTGTTCCTGGCGGGCGGCTTCCACGTCCTCGTCCAGCAGCCGCATGCTCGCGCCGGCGGCCCGTCCGCCGTGGTCGCTCTCCACGGTGAGCGACTGGAGGTCCGGGGCCAGCCGCTCGTGCACGGAGCGCCGCTCGCGCGGGTCACCGGCGAGCACGATCAGGTCGGCGCCGGTCTCGCGCTGGCAGGCGGTGAGGGCCTCGGTGATCTCGGCGGCGTTCTCCTCCCAGGTGTTCTCGACCTCGAGCTGGAAGTGCCGCTCGGACCAGTCCGCGGCCCCGTGGCGGCGCAACGGCCAGGAGCGGCCCTCCACATGGCCGGCCGGACGGCCGCCGTGGGGGGTGCGCAGCTCCAGGTCCGCGCCGGCGCGGTCGATGTAGGCGACGAGGCAGACCGGTTCCTGCGTCGCGAGGTCCAGCAGCGGGCCCAGGTGAGGCAGCGCCGACCAGGTGACCTCGGACGGCCACGGGGGCCGTACGCCCAGCGGCGGGTCGAGGACGACCTCGCCGTGCGCGGCGAACACCGCGCGCCCGGCCTCGCCCGGCGGGCGCGGGTCGTCCGTCAGCGCCTCGTACACGGCCCGCTCGGTCTCCGGATCGCACCCCTGGGAGCGGAGCTCGTGACAGACCTCCTCGGCCTGGAGCGCGCGCCGCTCCTTGGTGGACTCGTCCACCCGTGAGGTGTCGAGGTAGACGCTGGCCCACGGCCCGGGGCGGTCGAAGAGGGCGGTCAGAAACGAGAGTTGCATGGCTCCCTCCGAGAGGCCGGAATATGCGTCGTGATCGGGTACCCCCGGCCCTCAGGCCCTGCGGCCCACCATGGCCAGCAGTTTCGTCTGCGGGTCGGCGCCCGGCGGCGTCTTCACCGGCGGGGCGAACAGACCGCTCTTGGACAGCCCGGCGGCCTGCGGGGCGATGTCCCGGGTGGCGAAGTCGACGAGCGCCTTGGGCAGCTGCTCGTCCGCGCCGATCGCCCGGGACAGGTCCCAGGCGTGGATGACGGCGTCGTCCACCATCTGGCGGCAGTAGTCCTCGGCCGGCGTCTCGCCGTACGACAGGTGGACGGTGCGTCCGAGGGCGCCCTCCTCCCGGAAGGCCTCGACGGCCTCGGCGGCCGCCCGGTCCCACACCCCGACGGGGTCGTCGCCGAGGACATCGCCGTCGAAGCGGTCGCCGACGTCCTCGATCGTCAGCCCGTCACGGATCAGCGGCACCACCCACAGCTGTTCGCCGGTGAGGTGGTTGACGAGGTCGCGCACCGTCCACTCGGTGCAGGGCGTCGGGGCGTCCCACTGGTCGTCGCGGACCGCGTGCACGCGCGCGCCGAAGACCTCCAGGGACTCGGCGTGCCGTGCGAGCAGGCTGTTCGCCATGGGGACTCACCTCCACGAATCGGATAACGGATCCGGACCCTCCGGATCCGCATCGTTCCGAATAAGGGGCTCCTCGTCCGCCGCGCGGGACGAGGAGCCGGCCGGGACGTGGGCGTCAGCCCCGCGAAACCTTGGCGAACACCTCGGTGAACGCCTCGCAGAACGCCTTGAGGTCGTCCGGCTTGCGGCTGGTGACGAGGGTGCTGGGCGTCGCCTCGCAGACCTTGACCTGCTCGTCCACCCACTCGCCGCCCGCGTTGCGGATGTCGGTCTTCAGGCTCGGCCAGGACGTCAGGGTCCGGCCGCGGAGGACATCGGCCTCCACCAGGGTCCACGGACCGTGGCAGATCGCCGCGACCGGCTTCCCGGCGTCGAAGAACGCGCGGACGAAGGCGACTGCCCGCTCGTCCATCCGCAGGAAGTCGGGATTGGCGACGCCGCCGGGCAGGACGAGCGCGCCGAAGGCGTCGGCCGAGGCGTCGGCGACGGTCTCGTCGACCGGGAACGTGTCCGCCTTGTCCAGGTGGTTGAACGCCTGGATCTTGCCCGGCTCGGTCGACACCAGCACGGGCGTGTCACCGGCGTCGGCCACCGCCTGCCACGGGTCGGTCAGTTCCACCTGCTCGACGCCCTCCGGCGCCACGAGAAACGCTACGCGCACGGTTCTCCGCTCCTTTCCTCTTTCACGAATTCCATGGATTTCACGAATTTCACGACCTCGGCTCGTTTCACGCGTTCGGCTCGGCCCGGCTGATGTCGGCGAGGGCGGACCCCGGGTCGTGTTTCCTCGCCAGGGCACCGATGCCGACCATGCCGAGCGGCCGCCCGTCCTCCACGACCGGCAGTCGCCGGACGGCGTGCCGCCGCATCAGCTCCACGGCCTCCGCCGCGTCGTCGTCGGGGGTGACGCACACCGGGTCGGGGGTGCACACGGACTGGGCGCTGACGGTGAGCGGGTCGGCGCCGTCGGCCACCGCGCGGACCGCGATGTCGCGGTCCGTGACCATGCCGACGACGCGGTCCCCGTCCGCCACCAGCACGTCACCGATGTCCTGGGCCCGCATGAGCTGCGCCGCCTCGACGAGCGAGGCGTCCGGCCGTACGGCCGCCACGCCCGGCGTCATGACGTCCCTCACGCGCCGCGCCCGCTGTGCCATGTGCCTGTCCGCCTTCCCTGCCTGAGCCCTTCGCGTGTGCCGCCGCCCGGAGTACCCGTGCGGACGCACCCCCATGCCCCTCGGTCACGTACGCTGCACGGCCACCGCCACGTCCTGGACGCTGTGGTACGTCGGGTCATCGGGCAGCTCGGTCACGAGCTCCACCAGGCGGTCGGGGGCGTGCCGCTCGCGCAGCACCCGGAGGAGGTCGCCACGGTGGGCCGGGAAGGGCGTACGCGCGAGATACCGGCCGAGTTCCAGACGCAGCGCCTCGAACCGGTCGGAGGTGACCCTGCTCGACGGGACGTGCGGATCGTCCTCGGCCTCCGGCTCCGGGTCGTGCCACTCCTCGGTCCTCGTGGGGTGCCCCGACCTCAGCAGCCCCTGGAGCTGGTGTTTCATCTCGTCGTCGCGTCGACGGCTGAGCCCGCCGCTCCCTCGCTCCATGGCACCCTCCACCTTCTGAACGATGTGCCTCTTCGGACGCCCGGCGGGTACCCGGCGGGCCGTCCGCAAACCCGGGGTTTGGCTCCGGCGGCGCGGGTACCCGACGGGACGGCCGAGCGGCCGCGGGGTGAATATGGGGTGACAGGGCTTCGGGCGCAGACCACGGTCCGCGCCCGAAGACCGTCGTTCCGGGTTTACGACTTCCCACCCGGCAGGAACTCCTGCACCTTCGCCTTCAGCCCCCGCTTCACCACCGCGCCCCGCTCCGCGTCCCCCTTCAGCAGCGCCGCCGCGGTCGACTCCATCTGCTGCCAGGTCGCGTGCGGCGGGATCGGCGGTACGGACGGGTCGGTGACGAACTGGACGACGGCCGGGCCGTTCGCCGCCAGCGCCTCCTCCCAGGCGCTCACCACCTCGTCCGGCTTCTCCACCCGGATGCCCGTCAGGCCGATGGACTCGGCGAACGCGGCGTACGGCACGTCCGGCAGCTCCTGCGAGGGCAGGAACGACGGCGCGTCGCCCATCGCCCGCAGCTCCCACGTGACCTGGTTGAGGTCCCGGTTGTTCCAGACGCCGACGACCAGCCGCGGGTCCTCCCAGCGGTGGCGGTACTTCGCGGCCGTGATCAGCTCCGCCAGCCCGTTCATCTGCATCGCGCCGTCCCCGACCAGCGCCACCACCGGCCGGTCCGGGTGCGCGAACTTCGCGCCGATCGCGTACGGCACCCCGCACCCCATCGTGGCGAGCGTCCCCGACAGCGAGCCGCGCATGTCGCCGCGCATCCTGATGTGCCGCGCGTACCAGTTGGCGACCGAGCCGGAGTCCGAGGTCAGCAGCGTACGGTCGGGCAGCAGCGGCGACAGGGCCCGCGCCACGTACTCCGGGTTCACCGGGTCGGCGCTCAGGGCGGCGCGCCGCTCCATGACCTCCTCCCAGCGGCGTACGGACTTCTCCACCTGCTCCCGCCAGGCCCGCTTCTTGCGGCGCCGCAGCAGCGGCATCAGTCGGCGCAGGGTGGCGCCCGCGTCGCCGATGAGGTTCACCTCGTACGGGTAGCGCATCCCCGCCATGTGCGGGTCGATGTCGATCTGCACCGCCCGGGCCTGCCCGTACTCCGGCAGGAACTGGCTGTACGGGAAGGACGAGCCGATCGTCAGCAGGGTGTCGCACTCCTGCATCAGCTCCCAGGAGGGCCGGGTGCCGAGGAGACCGATCGACCCGGTGACGTAGGGGAGTTCGTCCGACAGGGCGTCCTTGCCGAGCAGCGCCTTGGCGACGCCCGCGCCCAGCAGCTCGGCGACCTGCTGCACCTCGGCGCGGGCCGCCGCGGCGCCCTGCCCGATGAGGATCGCGGGCTTCTCCCCGGAGTTGAGGACCTCGGCCGCCCGCTCCACCGCCTCGTCGGCGGGCACCGCGGTCCAGGCGCTGCGGTCGAGGCTGGACGGCACCATCTTGAACTCGTGCGCGGGCGGCTTGTACGGCAGCTCCTGTACGTCGCCGGGCACGATGATCACGGTGGGGCAGCGGCGGCCGTACGCCGTGCGGATGGCGCGGTCCAGCACGTTGGGGATCTGCTCCGGGACGTTGACCTCGGCGAGGAAGTCCGACGCGACGTCCTTGAAGAGCGCGTGCAGGTCGACCTCCTGCTGGTACGAGCCGCCCATCGCGCTGCGGTGCGTCTGCCCCACGATCGCGACCACCGGGACGTGGTCCAGCTTGGCGTCGTACAGCCCGTTGAGCAGATGGATCGCGCCCGGTCCGGAGGTCGCCACGCACACCCCGAGGCGGTGCCCGAACTTCGCGTAGCCGACCGCCTGGAACGCGGCCATCTCCTCGTGCCGCGCCTGGATGAACCGCGGCTGGTCCTCCGCGCGCCCCCAGGCGGCGATCAGTCCGTTGATCCCGTCACCCGGATAGCCGAACACGCACTCGACGCCCCAGTCGCGCAGCCGCGCCAGAATCTGGTCGGCGACGTCCTTGCTCATCTGCGTACCTCCCGAATCGGAGCGGACCGAACCGCCGGGTAGCCATCGCCGCCGTTCAGGCAGCACAGCCCCGGGTACCGGGTGCCGATCCGCGGAAACGCGAGGACAGTGGAATCAGTGCAACGACGCGTTTGCTCGGGCAGGCCCCGGGCATGCGCATCTCGTGCTTCGGACCGGAGGCACGTCCGTGGGAGCGGCCTACCGCTCCGGGCGTGTCCGCGTGCCCGGAAAGGGAGCTCTTCCTCGGGGTGACACCAACCGTCAGCACCGTACAGGGAGCTGAAAAGCAAATGCCTACCCTCGCCCACACGAAGCATCCGCACGACGACGCCCCCGACACCGCCGAGGCGTTCCAGCGCCTGGCCTCGCTGCCGGAGGGAGAGGAGAGGGAAGCCGTCCGGCAGGACATCGTGCGCGCCTGGTTGCCCATGGCGGACCGGCTGGCCGGCCGCTTCCGCAACCGCGGCGAGTCACTGGAGGACCTCAAGCAGGTCGCCGCCCTCGGCCTGGTCAAGGCCGTCGACCGGTACGACCCCTCGCGCGGCGCCGCCTTCGAGAGCTTCGCCGTGCCGACCATCACCGGCGAGATCAAGCGCCACTTCCGCGACCACATGTGGACGCTCCACGTACCACGCCGCGTGCAGGACCTGCGCGGCCGCGTCCGCGCCGCCTATCAGGAGCTCTCGCACTCGGTGGGGGGCCGCGCCCCCACCGTGGCGGAGATCGCCGAGAAGGCCGGCATGACCGAGGAAGAGGCCATGGCCGGGCTGGAGGCCCTGGACAGCTTCACCGCGCTGTCCCTGGACGCCGAGCTGCCCGGCACCGAGGACGGCTACACCCTCGTCGACGCGCTCGGCGGCCCCGACCCGGCCCTCGACGTCGTCATCGACCGCGAGTCGGTCAAGCCGCGGCTGCGCACACTGCCCGAGCGCGAGCAGAAGATCCTCTACATGCGGTTCTTCCGCGACATGACCCAGAGCAGGATCGCCGAGGACCTCGGCATCTCCCAGATGCACGTGTCCCGGCTGATCAGCCGCTGCTGCACCCGGCTGCGGGAGGACATCATGCGGGACGTCGCCGCATAGCCAGCGCCACGTGGCGGGACATCACGTCCGCCGCCTGCGCCTCGGCCATCGAGAACGCGCGCCGCGCCCCCGTACGGAACAGCGTCAGCACGCCCGCCGTGCCGCCCGCGTGGCCGTCGGACAGCGGCAGGCACAGCAGCGAGCTCACCCCCGCCCGCGCCAGGACCGCGGCGCCCGAGGCGTCCTCGCCGAACGCGAGGACGTCCTCGGGTCGCACCCGGAGCGCCGGGCCCCCGCCGCGGGCCGCCTCCACCACCAGGGGGCAGTCCGCCGGATCCTGCTCCGCCACCGCCTTCAGCAGCGGCCCGCCGTCGCACGCGACATCGTCCGGGGTCGGCGGGCCGAGCACGACGGCGCGGCGCAGCGGCGGCCGTCGGCCGACGCCCCCGTCCGCGCCGGAGCCGGCGGTGTCGATCACCACCCAGTCGGCGAACCGCCCGTGCAGCACCCGTCCCGCCGCCTCCACGGTCGCGTCCGCGTCCCCCGGCGGGCTGCCCAGCAGGGCGCTCGCCATCGCGTCGACCAGGTCCAGCATCTCGGCGCGCTGCGTCGTCACCGCGAGGTCCGGCGGCGTCAGCCGCCGCCCCGCGGCGCCCGCGCCCGCCCCCACCGGGGAGGCCGTGCCGGACACACCCGGCTGGAGTACCACGACCACCGCCGGCTGCGGCTCGCCCGGCAACGGCAGCGACACCAGCGTGGCCCGCACCGGCTCGTGCGGCCGCTGCTGGAGCCGCACGCTCAGACTGCGGCCGCCCTCCCCGCGCGCGGCGGCCGCAGCCTGCGTACGGAAGGGGGCCCGGTCCGCCGAGACCAGCAGCCCGGCGAGCGGCCGGCCGGTGGCGTAACCGGCCCGCACCCCCGTCACGCCGGTCGCGGCGAAGTTCATGCGCCGTACGACCGTGTCGCGGTCGACCAGCACCACCGGCAGCGGCAGCCGCTGGAACAGCGTCTTCAGCAGCTGCCGCTCGTGCCGGTCGGCCGGCGTGCCGTCCGGGGCCCGCGCCACCAGCCGTTCGTAGCGCGGCCAGAGCGACTCTGCCGCATGCTGGAGTTCGAAGAGGGCGGCGTCCAGCACGCCCTGCTGCTCGTCGGCCGGAAGCGCCCGCGCGGTGCGGAGCTCACCGACCCGGCGCACGAAATCCGAGAGGTCATCGCCGAACGCGTCGGTCTCCGTCATAGGAGCACCGTAACCGCCGAGGCCGCGCGGCGGCCCGGGCCGGCGGGTCCGTTTCGCGCGCCGGGCGCGGGGCAGCCGCACGGAGGAAGGAGGACTCGCGATGCTGCCCGAGCACGAGTACGAAGGCCCGGAACCGGCCTCCACCGTCCGCAGACTGCAGAAACTCACCGAGCAGTGCGTACGGTCGGTCCCGGCGTGCTGCGGGGCCGTCGCCACCCTCGGCGACGGCGAGTCCGAGCGCCGCACCAGCGCCACCCATCCGGACCTGGCGGCCCTCGTCGCCGTCCAGCTCGACTCCGGCGACGGACCCATCCGGACGGCGCTCGACACCGGCGAACCCGTCGACGCCGAGGACCTCCTCACCGACGACCGCTGGCCCGACTACCGGGCCATGGCCCTCGGCTCGGGCGTCCGGGCCAGCGTCACCCTCCCCTTCCACCGGGCGGGCATCGACATCACCCTGAACCTCTACGGCTTCCGGGCCGGCTCCCTGGCGGACGCCGCGCACGGACCCGCCGCCATCCTCGGCGAGGAGATCACCGCGGGCCTCGCCCGCGACCGCCGCTACCGCGCCGCGCTCACCGAGGTCGGCCAGCTCTCCACCGCCCTGCGCTCACGCCCCGTCATCGACCAGGCCGGCGGCATCGTGATGCACGTCCTCGGCTGCGACGCCGCCGAGGCCCACTCCGTGCTGCGCCGCGTCTCGCAGCTCACCAACCGCAAGCTCGCGGACGTCGCCGCCGGGGTCGTACGCACCCGGGGCCGCGGTCTGGAGAAGGAACTGGCCCGGCTGGTCCCGGCGAAGACCGCCACCGCCCGGAGCGGCGACTTGCCGGGAACCTCCGTATAAAGGGCTTTGGGGACGGATAGCGGGCTCCGGGGACGGGCAGGGTCCCCGCACACACCCACCACAGCGGCACCTACGACGGCACCGACGCCAGGGCGGAGACGAGGATGCGGCAACCGGCACCGGACAGCCCCGAGGCCCCCTCGCCCGCCGAGGGGCGGGGGCCCGTGCGGTACGCGCCCGGGGCCCCCGAGTCCGGCCTGCCGACCGTCGCCGAGCTCGTCGCCGTCTTCTCCGCCGCCGCCGACCGCACCGAGGCCGAACCGCCCGGCGGCGGCCCCGTCCTGCGCGACGCGGCCTGCGGCTACTGGTGGCGGCGCGGCCTGCGCTGCCACCCCGAGGACCTGGCCGCCGCGCCCGGCGCGCAGCCGCTGCTCGCCGCGCTCATCGCCGCGCACGGCGGCGACGTTCTGCTGCCCCGGCCCTGCCCCTCCGGCTGGGCGCCGCAGGCCCGGCTCCTCGGCAGACCCGCGTACTACGTGCCCACGCCCGCCGAATGCGGCGGCGTGCCCGATCCGTACGCCCTCCTGGAGACCGTGCGGCGGGTCCGCGCCGAAGGCGGCCACCCGGCGCTGCTGCTGCTGTGCGCGGCCGACGACCCCACCGCCACCGTCCCGCCGCCCGAGCTGGTGCGCGAGACGTGCGAGGCGGCGGTCGGCGAGGGCCTGCACATCGTCAGCGACGAGACCTGGCGCGACACGCTGCACCGGCCGCACGACACCGTGCTCGTCAGCCCCGCCGAGATGTGCCCCGAGGACGTCACCGTCCTCTGCGACCTCGCCGGCGCCCTGACCCCGCCGGCCTGGCCCGCCGCGATCGCCCGCTTCCCGCCCACCCCGGCCGGCGTCGCCCGCCGCGCCCGCGTCCTGGACCTGCTCGCCGCACTCGGCGCCCATGTGGCCGGACCCGTCGCGGCGGCCGCCGCCCACGCGCTCGGCGAACCGGAGGCGGTCACCGCCCGGACGGCCGCCGCGACCGCGCTCCACGCGCGCGTGGCCGCCGCCGCGCACCACGCCGTGCTGACCGCCGGAGCGCTCGCCCTGCCGCCGCAGGCCGGGCGGCACCTCTACGTCGACCTCGGGCCGCTGCGCGGCCGCCTCGCGGAGCGGGGCGTCAACGACTCGATGGAGCTGGAGGACTACCTCACCGCCCGGCTGGGCGCGCCCGCACCCGGTGGCCACCGGTTCGGCGACGAGCTGGGCGCCCTGCGCGTACGGCTGTCGACCGGGCCGCTCCTCGGGGCCACGGCGCAGGAGCGCATGGAGGCCCTCATGGCGGAGCGGCCCCTGCAAGTGCCGCATGTCGCACGAGCGTTGGACACGCTCACAGCCGCTTTCCACGATCTCCAAGGACCACGGTGAACGGAGCGCGCAGATGACGGAACAGACGTCACCCACGTCCCCCACGACCGCCACCGTACGGACGGCTCCGGCAACCTCGGCGGCCCCGGCGGGCCGTACGGGCCCCGTGGCGGGCGGTGCCCTCCGTCCCCTCGGCGAGGTGCGCTCCTGGCCCAGATCCTTCGCCGACCGGCTCACCGCGCCCCTCCCGGGCGTACGGGCCATGGCCCGGCTGGCCAGGGAAGGCGCCGTCCGCCCCGGCCCCGACGGGCTGCGCGACATCCCCCGCCTGCCGTACACCCCCGAGCCGCTGCCCGCCGTCGACACCGGCACCGTCGCCGTCAGCTGGGCCGGCCACGCCAGCTGGGTCGTCCGCATCGGCGGGCTCACCGTGCTCACCGACCCCGTCTGGTCCCGCCGCATCCTCGGCACCCCCGCCCGCATCACCCCCGTCGGCGTGCGCTGGGAGGACCTGCCGCCCGTCGACGCGGTCGTCATCAGCCACAACCACTACGACCACCTCGACGCCCCCACCCTCAAGCGCCTGCCCCCCGACACGCCCGTCTTCGTCCCCGCTGGGCTCGGCCGCTGGTTCCGCCGCCGCCGCTTCACCCGCGTCACCGAGCTCGACTGGTGGGAGGCCGCCGAACTCGACGGAGTCCAATTCGACTTCGTACCGTCCCACCACTGGTCCAAGCGCACCCTCACCGACACCTGCCGCTCCCTGTGGGGCGGCTGGGTGCTGACCGACCCCACCGGCCGGCGCGTGTACTTCGCCGGTGACACCGGCTACGGCCACTGGTTCACGGAGATCGGCCGCCGCCACCCCGGTATCGACCTGGCGCTCCTCCCCATCGGCGCCTACGCCCCGCGCTGGTGGCTCCGCGACGTCCACACCGACCCGGAGGAGGCGGTCCAGGCCTTCCAGGACCTCGGGGCCGACGCGATGGTCCCCATGCACTGGGCCACGTTCGTCCTCTCCTCCGAACCGGTCCTGGAACCCCTGACCCGCCTGCACGCGGCCTGGGCCGCCGCCGGTCTGCCCCGCGACCGCCTCTGGGACCTCCCGGTCGGCGGTTCACGGATTCTGGCGCCGTAGCCGCCGCCAGAGCCCGGGCACCGCGCTGATCAGCAGCGCCAGGGCCACCGCGGCCGCCACGCCCTCCCAGGGGCGGGCGAACAGCGAGCCGCCCAGCACGCCGATCAGCTGGTACGTCGCCGCCCACGCCAGGCACGCCGGGATGTCGCCGCGCACGAAACCGGCCAGCCGCATCCCGGAGAGCAGGCACGCCAGCATCACCGGGATCCGGCCCGCCGGCAGCAGCCGGGACAGCACCAGCACCGACACCCCGTGCGTCCGCAGCCTGGCCCTGGCCTGGTCGAGCCGGTCCGGCGCCGCCCGGTCGCGCAGCGCCCCCAGCAGGCGCGAGCCGTTCTTGGAGCGCACGCCCCGCTGGCCCAGCCAGTACAGCGCCACGTCCCCGGTGAACGCCGCGCCGGCCGCCAGCGCGAACACCGCCGCCAGTGAGAACGGCGCCGTCTGGTGGATCGCCACCACCGTCGCCGAACTGACGAGCGCCCCCGTCGGCACCACCGGAACCAGCGCCCCCAGCGCCACCAGCAGGAACAGTGTCGGATAGCCGACCGCCTGCTGCGTCGGCTCCGTCGGCAGCCCGGCCGCCACCCCGGCCCCGAGCCCGGCCCCCAGCCCGGCGATCACGGCCGCACCTCGGGCCGGACGCGCTCGCCGTGCCCCAGCCGGTGCACCCTCACCCCCGGCGCGAGCCGCGCCGCCTGCCGTACGAACTCGTCGCCCGGCGCGTGGAATTCGTGCGGACGGACCCCGTCCAGCCCGATCGGCCAGTACGTGCCGTAGTGCACCGGCACCGCCGCGCGCGGCCGCAGCGCGGCGAGCGCCTGCGCGGCCCGCCGCGCGTCCAGGTGCCCGTGGCCCAGGAAGGGCCCCCAGCCGCCGACCGGCAGCAGCGCCACCTCCACCTCGCCCACCGCGTCCGCCATCCCCTCGAACAGCCCGGTGTCCCCGGCGAAGTACGTGCGCGCCTCGCCGCTCACCACGTACCCGAGCGCGGGGGAGCGGTGCGGCCCCACCGGCAGCCGCCGCCCGTCGTGCAGCGCCGGCACCGCCCGGACGACCAGGTGCCCCACCACCACCTCGTCGCCGGGCCCGACCTCGGTGATCCGCAGCCCGCCGAGCCTGCGCAGTCCCGGCACGGCGCGGGTCGCGCCGCGCGGCACGATCAGCGAGGTGCCGGGCGCGAGCCGGGCCAGCGACGGCAGGTGCAGATGGTCGGCGTGCAGGTGCGAGACCACCACCGCGTCGGCGCGCGCGGCCTCGCGCGGCGGCAACGCGCCCCGCCGACGGCGCAGATGGGCGAGCCGGCGCACGAACAACGGGTCGGTGAGCACCCGCACACCGGAGTCCTCGACCGTGCAGGTGGCATGACCCCACCAGGTGACCTCCACCGGCCCGCCACCTCCTCCTCGTCGCTCGTCCTCGTTCACCGGAACGCTTCCTAGAGCGTAAGTCCGCGCCTCCTCACGCGGAGGAGATCGGAGTAGGGTCGGCCCATGGACGACGTACGCGTGGCGGCGATCGCCAGTCTGACGCCGCTCGAGGAGCTCGAGCACGACCCGTTCCTGGTGGATACGCGCAGCCAGCACGCGATGTGTGAGCGATGGGCCGCCGACAAGGGCTATGTCGTCAGCCGGCAGCTGCTGCTCTACGGGCTGCGCCCCGACCACCGGATGCTGTGGGCGGACATCGAGGCGGGCGCCGTTGACCTGTTCGTCGCCCCCAACGAGCGGGTGCTGGAACGGGCGGTCACCTCGGCGCGGGCCTTCTCCGCCGAGTGCGAACGCCGGGGCGTACGCCTGGAGACGGCCGGGCTCGACGAGCCGGCGTACGACGCGGCGATGAAGGCCCACGTGCACCGCAGGCTGTCCATGCCGACCGCCGGCTACGACGGCCGCTGACCTTCCTCGCCGGACGGCGTCCACCTCCCGTGTGCCACGCTGGATCCAGGCTCGGCGGAAAGGCTGGCGGCGTGGCGGAGAGGCGATGGCGGAGGGCCGGCGGCGCCGGCGTGCGGGTCGTCGCGGTCTGGGCGGTGTCCAGCCTCACCATGCTGGCGCTCGCCGCGCTGCTCCCCGACTTCCGGCTCCAGTCCGACGACGGCGACACCATCACCCGGACCGCCGTCACCGCCGCCTGGGGCGCCGGGGTCTTCGGCCTGCTGAGCGCGCTCGTGTGGCCCCTCGTCGTACGCGCCCTGCTGCTCGTCCCGGCCTTCGTCCTCGGGCTGCTCGTCTTCTTCCTCAACGGCTCCCTGCTGCTCCTCGCGCTCCGGCTGATCCCCGACGGCCGCGGCGAGGCCGACCCCGAGAACGCCGTCGTGGTCGCCGCCGTGATGTCCGCCGTCGCCTCCGCGACCTCCACCGCCGTCGCCGTACGCGACGACGACGCCTACCGCCGCAGGCTGTACCGGCTCACCGACCGGCGCCGCCCCCGCTCCGCGCGCGGCGCCGGCGCCTCCTCGCCGGGCGTGGTCTTCCTGCAACTGGACGGCGTCGGCCACGACGTACTGCTCCGCGCGACCCAGGACGGTCTGATGCCCACGGTGGCGTCCTGGCTCCACGGCCCGGGCGCCGGCCACCGGCTCGCCCCGTGGCGCACCGACTGGTCCAGTCAGACGGGGTCCAGCCAGCTCGCCCTGCTGCACGGCTCCAACCACGACGTCCCGGCCTTCCGCTGGTACGAGAAGGACACCGGCCAGCTGATGGTGAGCAACCGGCCCGCCAGCGCCGCCGAACTCCAGCGCCGCGCCGTCGCGCGCACCGGTGACCCCGGCCTGCTGGCCCCGGGCGGAGCCAGCCGCGGCAACCTCTTCAGCGGCGGCGCCGGCCAACTCGCCCTGGTCCTCTCCGTCGCCGCGCGCCGCGGCCGCGGAAACCGCTCCCGCGCGGGCTACTTCGCGTACTTCAGCGACCCGGCCAACGCCGTCCGCACCGCCCTCTCCTTCGTCGCCGAGGTGGCGCGCGAGATCGGCCAGTCCACCCGGGCCCGTATCCGCCGGGAGACCCCCCGGGTCCGCCGCGGCGGGCTCTACCCCTTCATCCGCGCGTTCGCCACCGTCGTCGAACGGGACGTCGTCGTCGCGGCCGTCATGGGCGACGTGCTCGCCGGCCGCCCCGCCGTCTACGCCGACCTCGTCGCCTACGACGAGGTCGCCCACCACTCGGGGCCGTACAGCCGCGACGCCGCCAAGGTGCTCCAGCGGCTGGACCGGGCGATCGCGCTCATCGCCGAGGTCGCGCAGCACGCGCCGCGCCCGTACCGGATCGTGCTGCTCTCCGACCACGGCCAGAGCCCCGGCGAGACCTTCCGGAGCAGGTACGGGCTGACGCTGAAGGACCTGGTCCGCGTCGCCTGCGGGCTGCCCGTCCCGCGCCGCGCCCGGCGCACGCAGACCGGCGCGGAGGCGCGGGGCGCGCTGCGCAGCGCCCTGCACCGCCCGGTGGAGGAGCCGGCCGAGGTGCGTCCGCCGCGCGGCTCGGACCCGGTGGTGCTCGCCTCCGGGAACCTCGGGCTCATCTCCTTCCCGGACCGGCCGTACCGGCTGTCGCGCGAGGAGATCGACCGGCGCCACCCCGCCCTGCTGCAGACCCTGGCCCGCCACCCCGGCATCGGTTTCCTGCTCGTGCGCAGCGAGGAGCACGGCTCGGTGGTGATCGGCCCGGACGGCGAGGAGGCGCCGCTCGACGACCTCACCGACGACGACGCCGGCCCGCTCGCGGCCTTCGGCCCCGGCGCGGCCGACGCCGTGCGGCGCACGGACTCGTTCCCGCACGTCGCGGACATCATGGTCAACTCGATGTACGAGCCGTCGACGGGGGAGGTGCACGCCTTCGAGGAGCAGATCGGCTCCCACGGCGGGCTCGGCGGCGAGCAGGCGCGTCCCTTCCTGCTGTCCCCGCTGACCCTGTCCGCGCCGGTGGAGGACGGCGGCGAACCGGTGGGCGCGGAGCAGGTGCACCGGGTGCTGCGGCGCTGGCTGCGCGAGTGCCAGGGGCTCGGGGAGACCGTGCGGGTCGTGCAGGAATCGCCGCCGAGGCCACAAGCGGAAGAAGCTTTTCCGGTTTCTGAGGGTCTCGCGCCGGACAAAAACGGGTGATTTGGAGCGACGTCCTCCGTCCTCGAACATATCCGAGGTTTATACGGAGAAAGGCGCACCGCACCCCCCATGACCACGGCCCTCACCCCCACCCCGCCCCAGCGGCATCACGACCACCAGCCGGGCACGCACGAGAACACGCGTGAGAACACGCCTGAGAGCACGCGCGAACACAGGCACGCCCGGCGGTTCGGCCTCCCGATCGCGACCGCGCTGGTCATGGGCAACATCATCGGCGGCGGGATCTTCCTCCTCCCCGCGTCCGTCGCCCCCTACGGCACCATCAGCCTGGTCGCCTTCGCCGTCCTCACCGTCGGCGCGATCGCCCTCGCGCTCGTCTTCGGCCGCCTCGCCCAGCGCCACCCCCGCACCGGCGGCCCCTACGTCTACGCCCGCGAGGCCTTCGGCGACTTCGCCGGCTTCCTCGCCGCCTGGTCGTACTGGATCACCACCTGGGTCTCCAACGCGGCGCTCGCCGTCGCCGCCGTCGGCTACCTCGACGTGCTCATACCCGTGCACCACTCCACCGCCGCGACGATCACGGCGGCCCTCTGCCTCCAGTGGCTGCCCGCCCTCGCCAACCTGGCCGGCACGCGGTACGTCGGCGCCGTCCAGCTCGTCGCCACCGTGCTGAAGTTCGTACCGCTGCTGCTCGTCGCCGTCGGCGGGCTCTTCTTCTTCGACTCCGGAAACCTCGGCCCCTTCCAGGGCAGCGACTCCGGCGCCCTCGGCGCGGTCTCCGCCTCCGCAGCGATCCTGCTCTTCAGCTACCTCGGCGTCGAGTCGGCGGCCGTCAGCGCCGGCGAGGTCCGCGACCCCGAGCGCAACGTCGGCCGCGCCACCATCCTCGGCACGCTCGGCGCCGCCGCGATCTACCTCCTCGGCACCCTCTCCGTCTTCGGCACCGTCGCCCACGACAAGCTCGTCACCTCCAGCGCCCCCTTCTCCGACGCCGTCAACGCCATGTTCGGCGGCTCCTGGGGCGGCACGGCGGTGGCGTGCATGGCGCTGGTCTCGATGGTCGGCGCCCTCAACGGCTGGACGCTGCTCAGCGCCCAGACGCCGTACGCCGCCGCCCGGGACGGGCTCTTCCCGAAGGCCTTCGCCCGCAAGAAGCGCGGCGTGCCGACCGTCGGCGTCCTCGTCACCGTCGTCCTCGCCTCGCTGCTGACCGTGTACAACTACACGGCCGGCTCGGGCGGCGTCTTCGAGATCCTCGTCCTCGTCACCACCTTCACCGCGACCGTCCCGTACCTGCTGTCCACGGCCGCGCAGATCTACTTCCTCGCCTCCGGACAGACCGACCGCGTCCACCGCGGCCGCCTCGTCCGCGACGCGCTCCTCGCCGCCCTCGCCTTCGGCTTCTCCATGTGGCTGGTCGCCGGCTCGGGTTACGCGGCCGTCTACCAGGGCGTGCTGTTCCTCTTCGCGGGCGTGCTGGTGTACGCGTGGATGTCCGCCCGCAAGGAGCGCGCCGCTCGCCGCTGACCGCGCCCGGCGCACGCCTCAAGGGAGCTGGCCGAAGCACTCCCGGTCACCGCGCGCGGGCAGCAGGCAGACCCGCGCGCCGGCCGTCCCCGGGGCGGGGGGTGGCCCGTTCCCGGCGTACAGCGCGTACAGCGCGTACGGCCGGGAACGGGCCACGCGTGTCACCACCCGGTCAGACGTCCGCCGCCGACAGCCCCTCCGCCGCGTCCGCCAGCGCCCCCAGCACCGGGCGGATCAGCGGATGGCCCTCCGCCCCCCGCCGCACCGCCGCGAAGACCCGCCGGAACGCCGCCGGGCCCGCCACCGGACGCACCACCACGTCCTTGAGCTCCATGCCCCGCAGCGCCGAACGCGGCACCAGGGCCACGCCCGCGCCCGCGCCCGCGAGGGCCACCACCGCGCGGAAGTCGTCCGAGGAGTGCACCAGCCGCGGGTCGAAGCCCGCAAGCTCGCAGGCGAGGAGCACCATGTCGTGGCACGGGTTGCCCGGGTACGGGCCGATCCAGTCGGCGTCCGCCAGCGCGGCGAGCGCCACCTGGGGCCCCTGCGCCAGCGGATGACCGGCGTGCAGCACCGCGTCGAACGGCTCCGCGTACAGCGCCACCCGCGCGAGGCGCCGGTCGCCCTCGCGCGGCGCGCCCCGGTACTCCACCGCGAGCGCGACGTCCGCCTCGCCGTCCAGGACCAGCGGCAGCGACTCGTCGCCCTCCGCGTCCCGCACCCGCACCCGGATACCGGGGTGCGTCTCGGCCAGCCGCGCGATCGCGGGGGCCAGCACCTCGGCGATCCCGGTCGCGAACGCGGCCACCGTCACCTCGCCGGCCGTGCCGCCCGCGTACGCCGCGAGCTCCGCCTCCGCCCGCTCCAGCTGCGCCAGCACCTCGTTGGCGTGCTCCAGCAGGATCTCGCCGGCCGCCGTGAGCCGTACGCCCTTGCCGCTCCGGGTGAGCAGCGTGTGCCCGGTCTCCTGCTCCAGTGCGGCGAGCTGCTGCGAGACGGCGGACGGGGTCAGATACAGCGCCGCGGCCGCGGCGGTCACCGTACGGTGGTCCGCCGCGGCCCGCAGGATGCGCAGCCGCCGGGGGTCGATCACCCCGCCATTGTCGCGCGTGCGTCGGTGAACGCGGCCACCGCCCGCTCCACGTCCTGCGTGGAGTGCGCCGCCGACAGCTGCACCCGGATGCGCGCCTGCCCCATCGGCACCACGGGGTACGAGAAGCCGATCACGTACACGCCCCGCTCCAGCAGCAGCTCCGCCATGCGCGCGGCCTCGGCAGCGTCCCCGATCATCACCGGGGCGATCGGGTGGTCGCCGGGCAGGATCTCGAAGCCCTCCTCCGCCATGCGCGTACGGAACAGCTTCGTGTTGGCGTCCAGCCGCTCCCGCAGGTCCCCGGCGGACTCCAGCAGGTCCAGGACCTTCAGCGACGCGGCGGCGATGACCGGCGCGAGGGAGTTGGAGAAGAGGTACGGGCGCGAGCGCTGGCGCAGCAGCGCGACGATCTCCGCGCGCGCCGCGACGTAACCGCCGGACGCGCCGCCCAGCGCCTTGCCGAGCGTGCCGGTGACGATGTCGACGCGGTCCATCACGCCGTGCAGCTCGGGCGTGCCGCGCCCCTCGGGGCCGACGAACCCGACGGCGTGCGAGTCGTCGACCATGACCATGGCGTCGTACCGGTCGGCGAGGTCGCAGATCTCCCGCAGCGGCGCGACGTAACCGTCCATCGAGAAGACGCCGTCGGTGACGATGAGCCGGCGCCTCGCGTCCTGGGTGTCCTTGAGCTGCTGCTCCAGGTCGGCCATGTCGCGGTTGGCGTACCGGTGGCGGCGGGCCTTGGACAGCCGGATGCCGTCGATGATCGAGGCGTGGTTGAGGGCGTCGGAGATCACCGCGTCCTCCGGGCCGAGGAGCGTCTCGAAGACGCCGCCGTTGGCGTCGAAGCAGGAGGAGTACAGGATCGTGTCCTCCTGCCCCAGGAACGCCGACAGCCGCCGCTCCAGTTCCTTGTGGACGTCCTGCGTCCCGCAGATGAAGCGCACGGACGCCATGCCGTAGCCCCAGCGGTCCAGCGCCTCCTTGGCGGCGGCGACGACCTCGGGGTGGTCGGCGAGGCCCAGGTAGTTGTTGGCGCAGAAGTTCAGGACCTCACCGGAGGCCACGGAGACGGTGGCGCTCTGCGGGGTGGCGATGACGCGCTCCGGCTTGAAGAGACCGGCGTCGCGGATCTCGTCGAGGGTGGCGCGCAGCTCGTCGCGGACGGACGCGTACATGAAGGGGGTCTCCTAGGGGGAAGGGTCAGACGGTCCAGTCGAGGATGATCTTGCCGCTGCGGGCGGTCGCGGCCTCGTCGAAGGCGGCGTCGAAGTCCTGGTAGGAGTAGCTGCCGGTGATCACGGGGCTGAGGTCGAGCCCGCCCTCGAGCAGGACGGTCATGGCGTACCAGGTCTCGAACATCTCCCGGCCGTAGATGCCCTTGACCGTGATCATCGAGGTGACGATCTTCGACCAGTCGACGGCGAACTCCTCGGCGGGCAGGCCGAGCATCGCGATCCGGCCGCCGTGCGTCATGTTGGCGACCATGTCCCGCATGGCCTCGGGCCGCCCGGACATCTCCAGGCCGATGTCGAAGCCCTCGCGCAGCCCGAGCTGCCGCTGCGCCTCGCCGATGGTCGTCTCGCCGACGTTGACGGCGAGCGTGGCCCCGACCTTGCGGGCGAGCTCCAGCCGGGGCTCGCTCACATCGGTGATCACCACGTTGCGCGCCCCCGCGTGCCGGGCGACGGCCGCCGCCATCACGCCGATCGGGCCGGCGCCCGTGATCAGCACGTCCTCCCCGACGAGCGGGAACGACAGCGCCGTGTGCACGGCGTTCCCGAACGGGTCGAAGATCGCGGCCACGTCCAGGTCCACCTTCGTGCGGTGCACCCACACGTTGGACGCCGGCAGCGCGACGTACTCGGCGAACGCCCCGTCCCGTCCGACGCCCAGCCCGATGGTGGCCCGGCACAGGTGCCGGCGCCCGGCCAGGCAGTTGCGGCACTTGCCGCACACCAGGTGCCCCTCGCCGCTCACCAGGTCGCCGACCGCGATGTCCGCCACGTCGGCGCCGACGGCCGCGACCTCGCCGACGAACTCGTGCCCCAGCACCAGCGGCGTGTTCACCGCCTGCCGCGCCCAGCCGTCCCAGGCCCGGATGTGCAGGTCCGTACCGCAGATGCCGGTGCGCAGCACCCGGATCAGTACGTCGCCGGGCCCGGCCTCGGGCTCCGGCACGTCCATGAGCCAGAGGCCCGGCTCGGCCTTCTGCTTGACAAGTGCCTTCATCGGCGCAGCTCCCGGGTGGGGGTACGGGCGGGGTACGGGTGGAGATCGTGAACGCGCACCAATCTGCCCACACCGGGCCCGCGCGTCCATCGAGCTTTTCTTAAGCGGGCCAACAGCAGAACTTCACGCGCCACGCCGCTACCGTCACCGGATGACGACGCAGGTCTGGTACACGTCCTACGGCTCCAACACGCACGTCGACCGGCTGGCCCACTACATCCTGGGCGGCGCCCCGCCGGCCGCGAACCGGCTCTACCCCGGCTGCCGCGACCGCCGCCTCCCGGCCGCCTCCGTCCCCGTGGAGCTGACGGGCACGCTGTACTTCGCCACCGAGTCACCCGTGTGGACCGGCGGCCGGGCCTTCTACGACCCCGGGGCCGAGGGCCGCGTCCTGGCCCGCGCGCACCTGGTGACGGCCCAGCAGTTCTCGGACATCGCCGCCCAGGAGATGTACCGCGAGCCGGGCCCGGACACCGACCTCGACCTCACGCGGGTCCTGCGGGACGGCAGGGCGGTCCTCGGCGACGGCCGCTACGAGACGCTGGTGTGCGCGGGGTCGCTCGACGGCCACCCGCTGCTCACCTTCACGGCCCCGTGGCGCATGGGCGACGTCCCCTGGAACGCGCCCGCCGCCGACTACCTCCGCCACATCGCCGCCGGCCTCCTCGCGACGGGCGCCTGGGATGCGGACGCCGTCACCGCCTACCTCGCCTCCTGCCCGGGCGCGGCGGGGCACTGGACGGAGCGGCGGATCGGCGAGCTGATCGCGGGCTGAGCCGGTGCGCGCAGGCCAGGCGGTCGCGAGGTGGCGCCCCTCGTCCATGCGTCAGGGAAAAGGACTTGAGACGAGACGACTCGTCTTGTTATGGTGAGGGTATGGCTTTCTTCTTCCTGTGAGTCCGGGCACGGCCGACGCCACCGTCGCGCCGCTTCCGCCGCCCGTAGACCCTCCGCACCCCCACGGGAAGACCACCATGCGCGCACGCGCCCATACCGCCACGCCCGCACCCGCTGCCGTCGCGCAGCTGACCGTCAAGGACGTCACCAAGTCCTACGGCACCCGCACCGTCCTCGACCAGGTCTCCTTCACCGTCCGTCCGGGCGAGAAGGCCGCCGTCATCGGCGAGAACGGCTCCGGGAAGTCCACCCTGCTGCGGCTGCTGGCCGCGGCCGAGGCGCCGGACACCGGGGAGATCACCGTCGGCTTCCCCGGCGGCGCCGCCCACCTCGCCCAGACCATCGACCTCGACCCGGACCGCACCGTCCAGGACGCCGTCGACCTCGCCCTCGCCGACCTGCGGGCCATGGAGCGCGAGCTGCGCGCGGCGGAGGAGCGCCTCGGCGAGGCATCCGACGACGAACTGGCCGCGTACGGCGAGCTGCTGACGGCCTACGAGGAACGCGGCGGGTACGAGGCGGATGTCCGCGTCGACGCCGCCCTGCACGGACTCGGGCTGGCCGGGATCACCCGCGACCGGGTGCTCGGCTCGCTGTCCGGCGGCGAGCAGTCACGGCTCGCGCTCGCCTGCGTCCTGGCCGCCGGGGCCGAGCTGCTGCTCCTGGACGAGCCGACGAACCACCTCGACGCGGCGGCCGTGCGCTGGCTCGAGGAGCACCTGCGCGCGCACCGCGGCACCGTCGTCGCGGTCACCCACGACCGCGGCTTCCTGGAGCGCGTCGCCACCGCGATCCTCGAGGTGGACCGGGACGCGCGCACGGTGCACCGGTACGGCGACGGCTGGGCCGGCTACCGCGCCGCGAAGGCCGCCGCCCGGCGCCGCGCGGAGCAGGAGTACGCGCGGTGGCTCCAGGACGTGGCCCGTACCGAGGAGCTGCTGGAGGCCGCCGGGAAACGCCTCGCCACCACCGGCAGGGACCCGCGGCAGGGCTTCGGCAAGCACCGCCGCTCGCACGAGGCGAAGCTCGGCGGGCAGGTGCGGGCGGTCCGGGAGCGCCTCGCCCACCTGCGGCGCAACCCGGTGCCGGCGCCACCCGAACCGCTGCGGTTCACCACGGCCCTCCCGGCGGGCGAGCCACCGGCCGACGGTCCGCTCGCCGAGCTCGACGGCGTCACGGTCGGCGAGCGGCTGCGCCTGGAGGACCGGCTGGCGATCGCCCCCGGGCAGCGCCTGCTGGTCACCGGCGAGAACGGGGCCGGCAAGACGACGCTCCTGCGCCTCCTCGCGGGCGACCTGGAACCGGACGAGGGCGCGGTACGCCGCCCCGCGCGCATCGGATACCTGGCGCAGGAACTGCCCGCGCGCTCCACGCGCCTCCCGCTGCTCGCCGCCTTCGCGGCGGGGCTGCCCGGCCTGCCGGAGGAGTTCGCCGACGAGCTGCTGGCGCTGGGCCTGTTCCGCGAAGAGGACCTCCACGTACCGGTCGCGGCCCTGTCCGCGGGCCAGCAGCGACGGCTCCAGATCGCCCGGCTGGTGACCCGGCCCGCGGACCTCCTCGTCCTCGACGAGCTGACCAACCACATCGCGCTCGACCTGATCGAGGACCTGGAGTCGGCGCTCGCGACGTACCCGGGAGCGGTGGTCGCGGTCTCCCACGACCGCGGCTTCCGCACGCGGTTCCCGGGTGAGCGACTGGAGCTCCGCGGCGGCCGCCGCCGCTGACGTTCTGCTGCTGCGATCGACGCGTGTCAAAAGGGGTGCCCGGCTTACAAGGCTGTGGCCGACCGCCCGTCGAGGGGCAGAGGCTCATGGTGGTGCCACACGAGGAACCGGTCTTCCCTGCGTAGCTCCGCGGAGCCCCATTCGATGCGCATCATGCCGCGATCCATGGCACAGGCGTAGGCCACCAGGACGAGGCGGATGTCCTCGGGGAGAAATCCAAGGTCGGGGTGCACCTCGGATTCCTGAAGCTCGTCCAAGCCGAGGTCCAGTACTTGCTGCATGGGCTCCGGGCCGTGGCGTCGAATCAGTTCTGCGCGGAGCCCTGTCGCCCGCCGCAAACGGGCGGCTGTAACCGGGACATCCTTCTTCGCGTAGCGGAGCGGATAGATCACATGGTCGGCAACGATCATCAGGGTCCGCCCATGCAGCCGAACCGGAGTGGCGCCCGCCAGGGGACTGAGGCCGGCGGCCAGCTCCTCGTACTGAACGGCATAAAGCCCGTGCCCGTACGCCTCCAGCGTCTGGGTATGGACCCCTTCGTGCCCATTGCGAGCCCTCTCATGGGCGCGTAGGAGACAAGCCGGAACAACGTCCACCAATTGGTCGGCTGCATCGCCGAAGATCTGTCGCGCCCACGGAGTCGCCGAACCCACAAGTACCGCCCCCTCCCCTGGTGGCGCCGGAGCGCCAAGCAGCGTCACTTGAACGGTGGCGGGTGTGCACCATGCACGCAAGATGGCATCCGGCGCACGCCGGGGAGCGCAACAGAGTCGCGCCTATGGCGAAGGTTTCCGATCGAGCGGAGCGGGGCGTCGGCCCGTCGTGTCCCTGCCGCACAGCGCACGATGGTAGCGAAGGTGTGCCGCGTTGATCTGGTGAGCGGGGTGTGGTCGGAGCTCCCCCAAGCGGCTGCCGTCGGCTGTCATGCGAACGACGCCGTCCGGGTCGACGTAGATCGCCAATGCGTCGAACTGGACGTGATGGTTCGGGCACAGAACCAGGAGATTCGGCAGCTCGTCGGGACCGTTATGGGGACGGCCCAGGCCGCGGATGTGGGCGGCCTCGCTGTAGGTGCCGAACCGCGTGGACAACTGTAGGCCGCATATCTGACAGCGGTCGCCGTGCAGCTTCTTCACCTTGGCCGACAACTCTGTATCGCGGACGATGCGAGATGAGGCGACCGTACGCCGTGCGGCGGGGCCGGCTCCCGTCACCTGGTCCTCTGCGAAGTCTGCGATGCCGCTGGCGCTCTCATAGCCGGCCAACCCCAGCCGCTCCATTAGGGCGTGCTGGTCGATGTCGGCAAGATAGGTCTCCCGCAGCACAGCGATCGCTTCCGACCGCACGCAGGGATCGCTCAGCAGCCGCTCGGCCTGCCGGCCTATCCCTCCCTCGGGGTTCAACCTGTCGAACGTTGCCGCATGCACCTTGGCGGCCTGCTGGGCAGGCACACCATGCACATCCCAGAGTTGGCTCGTCTGCAGATGCCAGAACGGATACTCAGGGGTCACAGAAGAGTTGGGATGGCCGAACTCGGCCAAGAGCCCTCCCACCTCGTCGCGGAACTGGCGCCAAGGCGCAATGGAAGGCTTTCCCGTAGCCACGCGGGAGATGCCCCACAGCAAGGCAAGTGGCTTGTGCCTGCTCTGCCGACCGTTCCTCTGGTGGACTTTGAGGCTTCTCAGCTTGTCCATGAGCACGCCGACCGTCATATTCTCCAGCGACCCGATTGGTGCCGAAGAAGCTGAATCCGAGGCATCCGGTCGGCGGGGAACGGGAAAATGCGCCATGGAACCGCGGGCGTCGTCCTCCGAGCGCCGGCCTGAGCCATTGCCCCCGCGCGTGGTCCGCCGTCGCAACTCCGGCAAGACGGCATGTCCCTGCTCGACCCACTGGCGCCAGGAGCGGGGAGCGCGTAGGAGTGCGTCTGTAGCCGACAGTTCGGGGTTTCCGCGGTCCTCGATCCAAGCCCAGTCGACCTGATCGTCTTCTGGGGTCAGGTCCAAGACGAACAGGTCATAGCGATAGTTGGGGAAGGGTCTTCCCTTCGCTTCCTGCTCGATCTGCTTGGCATCTTCGATGACCGCCGCGCCGCAGAACTCGACGTATCCTTTCCACGTCCCGTTGCGCGATACCGCCGCGAAGATCAGCAGAGGCGCGGCCAGTGCCCGCTCTTCCGGGGTGGTTGCTTGATGCTCCCTCAGTGCCTCCAGCAACACCGCGTTACCTTGGGTCGTTCCCACCGGCACTGTGTGATCGACCCTGTGGTCGCCGAAATAGCGCACGTGGCCGTTGTCCAGGTCGAACACGTCGTGCCAGGGTGTCTCAGCGGTTCCGGCCTTCCACGGACTGGAACGGATCAAGATGGCCGGGCGGCGCCGCCCGCCGGCAGCCTTGGCCTTGGAGATCGGGTTGATTCCCTTGCTGAGCTGAATTTGGGCGAGGACCGTGGAAGCCGTGACGTGATGGATATTCGGGTAACCATCAATGCGCGCTACCGATGGGTCTCTGTTCTGGGCGGACCGAAACACGTCACCGACACGCAAGCTTCCCATCGGGCCTCCCCGTGATGCACCATCCTGCTTCCTTGATCTTGCCAGGCGGGAGGGCCGTTGCTCCTGCCAGGTGCGGACGATGCGTGGACGGCAGTTGCCGGGTGGGGCCCGGCCGGCGTGTGATCGGCGGAGACGGGCGAGCCGCATACGTGTCCGGAACCGTGTAGAGAGCCCGCATGCCCAGGGCGGGGAGCCAACCCCCTCCCGCATTACCTCCGCGGTAATCGACCCCCACCCGCCCCGCGCGGCATCGTTGCGGTCACCGGGGTCCGGCCGCCGCACTGCGGCCGGACCCCGGGCCTCGGGCTCCGGACCCTTCCGTACGCCCCCGCCCTCGACCCCGACCCCGACCTCGATGGAGGCTCCGCCATGTCCCAGGCCCTGCTCGCCGGCATCTCCCGTACCACCGAGCCGCAGACCATGCTGCGCCGCTTCCTCGCGCTCGACGCCGTCGTCACCGGGGCCAACGGGCTGGCGTACGCCCTCGCCTCCCGGCCCCTCGCCCGGCTCCTCGGCGTCGACGCGGCGCTGCTGCTCGAACTCGGCCTGTTCCTCACCGCGTTCGCCGCTGGAGTGGGCTACCTGGCCTCCCGGCCGCGGCCGTCCGCCACGGCCGTCAAGCTGGTCGTCGACGCCAATGTGCTCTGGGCGGTGCTGAGCGCCGTCGCACTCGTCGCCTGGCTGTCACCCAGCACCGCGGGAGCCCTCTGGATCCCGATGCAGGCGGCCACCGTGGCCGGGTTCGCCGCCCTCCAGTGGTCCGCCCTGCGGGCGGTGAGGGGCTAGAGCGACTGGAGGTACGCGACCGTCGCCGGGTCGGCCGGGAGGAACGTCTCGATGGCCAGCTCGGCGACCGTCACGTCCATCGGCGTGTTGAACGTCGAGATCGACGACACGAAGGACAGCACGTGCCCGTCGTGCTCGATCCGCAGCGGCAGCGCGAAGTACGGGTACGGACTCGGGTCCTCGCGGTCGCCCGGGTCGGTGGCCGTTTCCGGCAGGGGATACGCCGAGACCTCGTCGTACAACCGCCGCAGCGGCTCCGAGCGGGCCAGGGCGATCTGACGCTCCATCTGGGCCAGCAGGTGCCCGCGCCACTCGCGCAGGTTGCGGATCCGGGGCGCGAGGCCCCCGGGGTGCAGGGTGATGCGCATGGCGTTCATCGGCGGGGTCAGCAGGTGCTCCGGGATCCCGTCCAGCAGCATCGCGATGCCCCGGTTGGCGGCCACCACCGTGTACGAGCCGTCCACGACGAGCGCCGGGTACGGGTCGTACCCGGCGAGCAGCTGCTCGATGCCCTCGCGCAGGGTGGCGAGGGACGGGTCGTCCAGAGGCGTCTCGGCGTACCGGGGGGCGTAACCGGCCGCCAGGAGCAGCGCGTTGCGCTCGCGGACCGGTACGTCCAGATGGTCGGCGAGCCGCAGGACCATCTCCTCGCTGGGCCGCGCGCGGCCCGTCTCGATGAACGAGATGTGACGGGCCGACGAGTCCGCGCGCAGGGCCAGCTCCAGCTGGCTCAGCCGCCGCCGCTCACGCCAGCCGCGCAGCAGCGGGCCTATTCCGGTACCGGACGCCAGAGTTGTCATACCGCAGACGGTAACCCACGTGTTGACCACGGGCCGGTGGCGTCGGACCGTATCGTCACGGTCACGTCGTCCACGTCGTCAACGTCCGTACCGCAACGAAACGGAGGGCCCGACATGCCCACTGAGCCGCTGTCGCAGAAGGAGATCGAGGACCGGCTGCGCGAGCTTCCCGGCTGGTCGCAGGAGGGCGACCGGATCGCCCGCACCTACCGCCTCTCCACCCACTTCGCCGCCACCGCGATGGTCGTCCACATCGCGCAGATCCAGGACGAGCTGGACCACCACTCCGACCTCACCCTCGGCTACAACACCGTCGGCCTCACCATGAACACCCACTCGGCGGGCGGCGCCATCACCGAACGCGACTTCGAACTGGCGTCCCGGGTCGAGGCCATCGCGCCCTCCCACGCCGCGAACTGAACCGGGCGACCGCGAGCCGCGCACGACGAGCCGGGCAGGGCGGGCCGAGTTGCCGGAACGGCAACAGAGCTCGCCCCGGCGCCGTCCCCACCGCACGCTGTCCCCATGAGCCCTCACCACCATGACACCGACACCGACACCGACATCGACATCGACTGGAACGAGATGCTGCCGCTCCTGGAGCGCGGCGCGGAGCTCCAGACCCCGCTGTACCGGCAGGCCGCGGCCTGGCTCGGCGAGCTCGCCCCGCCGACCGGCGTACGCCGCGTCCTCGACGTCGGCAGCGGTCCCGGCGTGCTGTCCTGCCTGCTCGCCGAGGCGTTCCCGTACGCCGAGGTCGTCGCCGTGGACGCCACGCCCGAGCTGCTGGAGCGCGCCCGCGACCGGGCGGCCGGCCTCGGCCTGACCCGCGTCACCACGCTCCACGCCCAGCTGCCCGACGACATCGCCGCGCTCGGCCCGGCCGACCTCATCTGGGCGGCCGGCTCCCTGCACCACCTGGGCGACCAGCGCGCCGCCGTCGCGGACCTGGCGGGCCTGCTGCGCCCCGGCGGTGTCCTCGCGGTCGCCGAGAGCGGCCTGGCCGGCCGGCACCTGCCGCAGCACACGGGGATCGGGCGCCCCGGCCTGGAGGCCCGGATGGAGGCCGCGCACGCCGACTGGTTCGCCGAGATGCGGGCGGCGCTGCCCGGGGCCAAGGAGGAGGTCGACGACTGGCGGGCACTGCTCGCCGGGGCGGGCCTCACGCCGAGCGGTACGCGCTCCTTCCTCCACGACGTCCCGGCGCCCGTCACCGACCTCGTACGCGAGTACGTCCTCGCCCACTTCTCCCGGCACCGCCACACCCTCGGCGAACGCCTGAGCTCCGAGGACCGCGCGGCCCTCGACCGCCTGCTGGACCCGGCGGACCCGCAGGGCCTGCACCACCGGCCGGACCTGTTCCTGCTCACCGCCCGTACGGTGCACACCGCCCGCCGGGGCTGACCGCTCCCAGCACCGTCACGGCGCCGTCACGGCACGGGTGGCGTGTCCTTGTACGGGCTGATCGGCTCCGGTGTCCGCCGCACGCTCCGCGCGTCCAGCGCCACCGCCGCCGTGGCCGTCCCCAGCTCGCCGCCCGGGTGCCAGGTCCCGGTGACCGCCACCCAGGTGTCGGCGGGCGGGGCCGGGGCGCCGTGGACGCGGATGCGCAGGGACTGCGAGTCGGCGGCGCAGCAGCTCACGACGAGCCGGGTGAGGTACCAGGAGCCGTCCTTGGCGCCGGGGATCGGGGTGACGAACCCGGTCATCAGCACCGTACGGCCGGCGATGCTCCGCTCACGGTCCTGCTGCACGCGCGCGATGAACCCGGAGAGAGCGAGCGGCGCCGGGTCCGCGTCCGGCAGCGGCTGGAACTCCGACACGGGGGCGATCACGTTGCCGGTCTCGCGTGAGGCGGTGTACGAGCCGAGGGCGGGAGGGGCGTACAGCAGCAGCGCGAGCACCGGCAGGAACAGCAGCCAGGCGACACGCGGCCCGCCCTGGTGGTCGTGCCCGTGGGCAGACGCGGCCTCCTGCTGCTCCTCCTCCGGCTCGTCGTCCGGGCGCCGGGCCGCGAACGGCAGTCCGTCCCGTACGGCGCCGATCACGCCCAGGACCAGCAGCAGGACGCCGGAGGCGATCAGGTACGGCCGCAGGCCCTCCTTCACGTACCGCAGGTAGAGCTGGCTGAACAGCGCGATGTGCAGCACGGCCGACCCGGCGAGGAGCAGCAGGGCGGCCTGGACGTGGCGTCTCACAGCAGCCACCACCCCGTCAGGCAGGCGCACACCACGGCGACCACGGCGGTCGCCGCCGAGAAGCGCACGGCGAAGGCGCGGCCGAAGGTGCCGGCCTGGAGGGCGATGAGCTTCACGTCGACCATGGGCCCCACCACCATGAAGGTGAGCCGCGCGGTGGGGGAGAAGCCGGTGAGGGAGGCGGCGACGAAGGCGTCGGCCTCCGAGCAGACGGCGAGCACGATGGCGAGCGCCGCGAGGAAGAGGACCGACAGCCACGGCGAGTCGGCGAACAGCGCCAGCACGGAGCGCGGGACCAGGACGTTGAAGGTGGCTGCGGCCATCGCGCCGACCACCAGGAAGCCTCCGGCGTGCAGGAAGTCGTGCTGGAAGCCGAGGCGGAACTCCTCCCAGCGGCTGTGCCCGGGCCGGTGCCCGGTGTGGCGGGCGGGCATCTTCAGCCACTCCGCCCTGCCCCACTTCAGCCACAGCCACCCCATGACGGCCGCCGTCACCAGCGACGCGACCAGCCGGGCGGCGACCATCTGCGGCTGCCCGGGGAAGGCGACGGCGGTCGATACCAGCACGATCGGATTGACGGCGGGCGCGGACAGCAGGAACGCGAACGCCGCGGCCGGGGTCACCCCCCGCCGGATCAGGCTCCCGGCTACCGGTACGGACGCGCACTCGCAGCCGGGCAGCACCACGCCGGCCGCTCCCGCGACCGGCACGGCGAGCGCGGGGTTGCGCGGCAGGGCCCGGCTGAAGACCCGTGCGGGCACGAAGGCGTTGACGGCGCCCGAGATCACGGTGCCGAACAGCAGGAAGGGCAGCGCCTGCACGGTGAGCGCCACGCAGATGGTCTGCCACGCCCGGAACCCGGGATGGGAGAGCACCGGGAAGGCGAGCACCGCGATCAGCAGCAGCGAAACGCCACCCGCGACGAGGACGGACGTCGGTATCGCGGACGGCGCGGCGTCACGCGAACCCTCACGCGAACCCTCACGCGAACGCTCGCGCGGGTGCCCGCGCTCGGGGGCGGCTTCGGTCATGGGGCCTTACCTTAACGACCGACGCCCCATGACCATCATTTCGTCCCACTGCTCCGGTGCGGGTGGGGCTACGCTGGAGGAGGCATACCGGCCAGCAATAAGGGGGTCGGTCCGATGTCAACAGGGACCCTCCTGGCGATCATCATTCCCGTCGTGGTGGTGCTCGCCGTCGTTGCCGCAGCAGCCTTCCTCATGTCCCGCCGCCGACGCCTGCGCCAGCGCTTCGGCCCGGAGTACGAACGCACGGTGGAGGACACCGGCAGTAGGCGCGCCGCCGAGCGGGATCTGAGCGAGCGCGAGAAACGCCATGACGAGCTGGACATCAGGCCACTGACGGGCGATGCCCGGGAGCGCTACTCCCGGGACTGGCAGCGCGTGCAGGGCGAGTTCGTGGACCGTCCGGAGGACGCCGTGCAGGACGCGGATCTCCTGGTCGCGTCCCTGATGCGCGAGCGCGGCTACCCGACCGAGGACCTCACCCAGCGGATCAGGGACCTCTCCGTCGAGCACGGCCGCACCATCGAGCACTACCGTGCCGCCCACGAGGTCAACCAGCTCAGCATGAAGCACCAGGCGACGACCGAGCAGCTGCGCGGGGCCATGGTGCACTACCGCGCCCTCTTCGACGAGTTGCTGTCCGACCACGGGCAGAGGTGAAGGGAGGAGAGATGCGACGCGAGGACCTGCCGGAACCCACCGAGAGCGGCCTGTCCACCGAGGACCTGGCGCAGCCGCAGCCGCCGCCGCGGGAGGAGTCGACCGGGATTCCCGCCTTCCCCGGCGAGAGCACCGCGCCCACGTCGGCGGAGCGAACCGAAGGAGCCGCTGAAGGATCCGCGGCAGCGGAAACCGCACCCGCCTCGGGGGGCGCGGAGGAGGAAGAGGCACCGCGGCTGCTGACCCCGGAGAACGAGGAGAGCTTCCGCGAGCGTTGGCAGGGCGTCCAGACGCAGTTCGTCGACGACCCGCGCGAGGCCGTCCACAAGGCCGACGCGCTCGTCGCGGACGTCATGCAGCAGCTGGCCTCGACCTTCGCCGACCACAAGAAGGACCTGGAAGCCCAGTGGAACCGGGGCGAGGAGGCCGACACCGAGGACCTGCGCAGGGCGCTGCGCAAGTACCGGTCGTTCTTCAACCGCCTGCTCACCACGTGAGAAGCCGACGGCGCGGCCGCACCCGCGGCCGCGCCGTCATCGCTCCGCAGCGCTCAGCAGACGTCGTACGTCGCCGGGTCCGGGCCCAGGCGGCGCGCCTCGTCGAGGGCCGCTACGGCCGCCAGGTCGTCGGCGTCGAGCGTGAAGTCGAAGACGTCGATGTTCTCCCGGATCCGCGACGGCGTCACGGACTTGGGGATCACCACGTTGCCGAGCTGGAGATGCCAGCGCAGGACCACCTGCGCCGGGGTCCGGCCGTGCTTGCGGGCGATCGCCACCAGCGCCGGGGCCTCCAGCAGGCCCTTGCCCTGGCCCAGCGGCGACCACGCCTCGGTCGCGATGCCGTGGCGGGCGTGGTACGCGCGGCTCTCGGCCTGCTGCAGGTGCGGGTGCAGCTCGATCTGGTTGACCGCCGGCACGATCGACGTCTCGCCGATCAGGCGCTCCAGGTGCTCCGGCAGGAAGTTCGAGACACCGATGGCCCGGGCGCGGCCGTCCGCGTGGATCTTCTCGAACGCCTTGTACGTGTCGACGTACAGGTTTTTCGACGGCAGCGGCCAGTGGATCAGGTACAGGTCGACGTACTCCAGGCCCAGGCGGCCCAGCGAGGCGTCGAAGGCGCGCAGCGTCGCGTCGTAGCCCTGCTCGCTGTTCCAGAGCTTCGTCGTGACGAAGAGCTCCTCGCGAGGCAGGTCCGAGGCGGCGATGGCCTGGCCGGTGCCTTTCTCGTTCTCGTAGATCGCGGCCGTGTCGATCGAGCGGTAACCGGCGTCGAGGGCCGTGCCCACCGCCTGCGCCGCCTCGTCGTCCGGGACCTGCCAGACGCCGAAGCCGAGCTGCGGCATGGAGACGCCGTTGTTGAGCGTGATGGAGGGGGCCTTGCTCACGAGCGGTTGTTCCTCACGTCGTGTTCTTTCCAGGTACGTGCGGGTGCAACGATCATTCACCTGCACGTATTCCCCCGTGGTCCCCATGTCATGGGTAGAGGGCGTCGATCTCACCCGCGTACGCCGTCTCGATCGCCCTGCGCTTCAGCTTCAGCGACGGCGTCAGCAGGCCGTGCTCCTCGGTGAACGGATGCGCCAGTATCCGGAACGTACGGATGGACTCGGCCTGCGACACCGCCGTGTTGGCGGCCACCACCGCCCGCCGGATCTCCGCCTCCAGCGACGGGTCCCGCACCAGCTCGGCCGGTGGCAGGGGCGGCCGGTTCTGCATGGCGAGCCAGTGGTCCACCGCCTCCCGGTCGAGGGTGACCAGCGCCGCGACGTAGGGGCGGTCGTTGCCGACCACGGCGCACTGCGCCACCAGCGGATGGGCGCCGACCCGCTGCTCCAGGGCGGTCGGCGAGACGCTCTTGCCGCCCGAGGTCACCAGGATCTCCTTCTTCCGCCCGGTGATGGTCAGATAGCCGTCCTCGTCGAGCGCGCCGAGGTCGCCGGTGGCCAGCCAGCCGTCCCTCAGCACGGCGTCGGTGGCGGCGGGGTCGTTGAGGTACCCGGAGAAGACGTGCGGGCCGCGCAGCCAGATCTCGCCGTCGTCCGCGATGTGCACCGTCGTCCCGGGGACGGGCTGCCCGACGGTGCCGTACCTGGTGCGCTCGGGCGGGTTCGCGGTCGCCGCCGACG
Organism: Streptomyces sp. NPDC093546; assembly: GCF_044765045.1. NCBI lineage: Bacteria > Bacillati > Actinomycetota > Actinomycetes > Kitasatosporales > Streptomycetaceae > Streptomyces > Streptomyces sp. NPDC093546. Next base: position 126,652 of record NZ_JBIWJG010000006.1, read on the forward strand.
AGGACTCGGTCAGCCCGTATCCCTCGTACACGGTCACGCCGGCGCCCGCGAAGAACAGGCCGAGGTCCCGGGACATGGCCGAGCCGCCGGACATCGCGTGCCGCACCCGGCCGCCGAGGGCGTCGCGGACCTTGCCGTACACGAGCTTCTCGAAGAACTGGTGCTGCACGCGCAGGGCCGCCGACGGGCCCGGGCCCAGGCCGAACGCCTTGTGCTCCAGCGCTTCGGCGTAGCGCACCGCCACCTCGACGGCCTTGTCGAACGGCGCCACCTTCCCGGCGGCCTCCGCCGACCGGCGCGCCGCGTGGAACACCTTCTCGAAGATGTACGGCACGGCCAGGATGAACGTCGGACGGAACGCCGCCAGGTCCGGCAGCAGCGCGCTCGCCGTCAGCACCGGCTGATGGCCGAGCTTCACCCGTCTGCGGACCGCCGCCACCTCCACCATCCGCCCGAAGACGTGCGCCAGCGGCAGGAACAGCAGCGTCGACGCCTCGTCGCCCGGCCGGGAGTGGAACACCTTCTCCCACCGGTCCACCAGCGTGTCCGCCTCGAACATGAAGTTGGCGTGGGTGAGCACGCAACCCTTCGGGCGGCCCGTCGTCCCGGAGGTGTAGATGACGGTCGCGATCGACTCGGGCGTCACCGCCCGCCGGTGGCGCTGCACCACCTCCTCGTCGATGCCGGCGCCCGCCGCCACCAGCTCGGCCATCGCGCCCGCGTCCAGCTGCCACAACCGCTGGAGCCGCGGCAGCCGGTCGACCACCGAGCCCACGGTCATGGCGTGGTCCTCGTGCTCGACCACGCACGCGGTCACCCCGGCGTCGTGCAGCATCCAGTGCACCTGATCGGCGGAGGCGGTCGGGTAGACCGGCACGGACTGGGCGCCCACCGTCCACAGCGCGAAGTCGAAGAGCGTCCACTCGTAGCGCGTACGGGACATGATCGCGACCCGGTCCCCGAACCGTACGCCGTGCGCGATCAGCCCCTTGGCCAGCGCCAGCACCTCGTTGCGGAACTCCAGGGAGGTGACCTCGCCCCACTGCCCGTCGGCGCCCTTGCGGCCGAGCGCCACGCGGTGCGGATCGTCCACGGCGTGGTCGTACACGGCGTCGGCCAGCCCGCCGACCAGGGGAGCCGTCACCATGGGGGGGACAGAGAACTCGCGCAATGGCTGCTCCTTGTGGCGCTCCGCACAGCGGTGGGTGACGGTACCCCACGGACCGGTGCGACGGGAGGGCTTCGGCGTGCCGGGACCCCGGCATCGCTACAGGTCAGACGCGTCCCACCCGGTACCTGACTCCACGGTCAGCACGCCCTCCGCGAATCTCCACGGAATCTGTACGAGCCGCTCACGCGGGGGTGCGTACGCCGGGGCGTTCTGGCCACGGCGTGCGCATCACGGTCGTTTACGCCGCGCCCTGTCCGTGCAGGCGGTCCCCGCCTGCCAGGATCGCCGAGGCGAGGGCGTCCGCCGCCTCCTTCGCCGGCCCCCGCGGATGGCCGTGGAGCAGGACGAAGTCCACGTCCCCGAGGTCCGGCAGCCCCGCCCGGGCCGGAAGCGGGACCAGGCCCGGCGGGATCAGCCCGCGGGTGTGGGCCATCACGCCCAGGCCCGCGCGGGCCGCGGCGATCAGGCCGCTCAGGCTCGTACTCGTACAGACGACCCGCCAGGGGCGGCCGTGCGCCTCCAGGACCTCCAGGGCGCGGGCGCGCGTGATGCCCGGCGGCGGGAAGACGATCAGCGGAACCGGGCGGCCGGGGTCCAGTCGGAACCGGGGCGCGCCGATCCACACCAGGGTGGAGTGCCAGACCAGGCGGCCGTGGGTGTCGCCGCCGCGCCGCTTGGCCAGGACCAGGTCGAGGCGGCCCGCCGCCAGCTTCTCGTGCAGCGTGCCGGAGAGCTCGACCGTCAGCTCCAAATCCACCTCGGGGTGGTCGCGGCGGAACGCCTCCAGGACCTCCGGCAGCCGTGTCAGCACGAAGTCCTCCGAGACGCCGAAGCGCAGGCGCCCGCGCAGCCGCGTGCCGGTGAAGAAGGCCGCGGCCCGCTCGTGCGCGGCCAGGATCGTCCGCGCGAAGCCGAGCATCGCCTCGCCGTCCTCGGTGAGCTCCACGCTGTGCGTGTCCCGGGTGAAGAGCCGGCGCCCGGTCGCCTCCTCCAGCCGGCGCACGTGCTGGCTGACCGTCGACTGCCGCAGGCCCAGGCGGCGGGCGGCCTGCGTGAAGCTGAGCGTCTGCGTGACGGCGAGGAAGGTACGCAGCTGGGCGGGGTCGTACACGCCGCCAGCCTAACGCCGCTCATCGTGGAACGTGATGGCAGTCAGCGCGGTGTGCGGGATTCCCGATCGCCGTCGCCGAGGGGACGATGGAGCGGGCACGCCCCGACCGGAGACACGGCCCGACCGGAGACCTGACCGGAGAGCACAGGAGCACATGACCCACCGCGCCATCGCCGTCCTCAGACCGCTGATCGACCCGTACGTCCTGGCGCTCCTCGGCACCGTGGTCCTGGCGGTCCTGCTGCCCGCCTCGGGCCGGTCCGCCGACGTCGTCGGCGGGGCGTCGACCGGGGCGGTGGCCCTGCTGTTCTTCCTCTACGGGGCGCGGCTGACGACCGGCGAGGCGCTGGACGGACTGCGGCACTGGCGGCTGCACGCGACCGTGCTGGCGGCGACGTTCGCGGTCTTCCCGCTGCTGGGGCTGGCCGCGCAGGGCCTGGTGCCCTCCGTGCTGACGCCCGAGCTGTACGGGGGCCTGCTCTTCCTGTGCCTGGTGCCGTCGACGATCCAGTCGTCGATCGCGTTCACCTCGATCGCCCGGGGCAACGTGCCCGCCGCGATCTGCGCCGGGTCCTTCTCGTCGCTCGCCGGGATCGTGCTCACGCCGCTGCTGGTGGGCCTGCTCCTGGGGGCCCGGGGCGGCGGTTTCTCGGTGGACTCGCTGCTGCGGATCGTCGCGCAGCTGCTGGTGCCGTTCCTGGCGGGGCAGGTGCTGCGGCGCTGGGTGGCCGGATTCCTGGCCCGCCACAAGAAGGTGCTGGGGTACGTCGACCGGGGCTCGATCCTGCTGGTCGTCTACACGGCGTTCAGCCAGGGCATGGTCCAGGGCGTCTGGCACCAGGTCACCCCGCCGCGCCTGGCGGCGCTGCTGGCCGTGGAGGCGGTGCTCCTCGCCGTGATGCTGACGCTCACCTGGTACGGGGCGAAGCGGCTCGGCTTCGGCAGGGCGGACCGGATCGCGATCCAGTTCGCGGGCTCGAAGAAGAGCCTGGCCGCCGGCCTCCCGATGGCGAGCGTCCTCTTCGGCGCGCACGCCTCGCTCGCGGTGCTGCCGCTGATGCTCTTCCACCAGATGCAGCTCATGGTCTGCGCCGCGATCGCGCGGCGGTACGCGGACGGCGACCCGGCACCGGAACCCGGCCCGGCGCCCCACCCGTCCGCCCCGGAGGCCGCCTGCCGCTGACCGCGTACGGTCACGGGATCAGGACCACCTTGCCCTGGTTGGCGCGAGCCTCGATCAGCGCGTGCGCCTCGGCGGCCGACTCCAGCGGCAGTGCGGCATGGACGGCCGCGCGCAGGCGGCCCTCCGCGTGCAGGCGCCACAGCTCGTCGCGCCACGCCGCGTACGCGTCGGGACGGGTGCGCACGAGGTGGGCCATCTGAAAGCCGATCACCGACTTGGCGCCGACGAGCAGGTCGTACGCCGCCACGGTGCCGCCGCCGGAGCTGTACGCGACGAGCCGGCCGCCCGGGGCGAGTGCGGCGACCGCGGGTGTGAGCAGGGCCCCGCCCACGGCGTCGAGCACGATGTCGACCGGCTCGCCCCAGGGGGAGTCCTCGTACGTCACCACCTCGTCGGCGCCGAGCCCGAACAGGAACTCCGCCTTGGCCGCCGAGCCCGCCGTCGCGACGACCCGGGAGGCGCCGTTCAGCCGGGCCAGCTGCACCGCCAGCTGTCCGACCCCGCTCGCCGCTCCCGTCACCAGCACCGACTCGCCCGCCACCGGCCGCGCCGCCTCCCACGTGCCTCGCGCCACCAGGCCGCCGCGTACCAGCGCGACCGCGTCGACCGCCGTCGCGCCGTCCGGCACGACGGAAGCCATCGAGGTATGCAGGACGGCGAGTTCGGCGTAGCCGTGGGTGAAGCAGATGCCCGTCACCCGGTCACCGGCCGTGAAGCCGGTCACGCCCTCGCCGACCGCCTCGACCGTGCCGGCCACCTCGCCGCCCAGCGGCAGGGGCTCGGCGGCCTCCCGCACCCGCTTGACGGCCGGGAGGCTGACCCCGATCGCCTCCACCCGCACCAGCAGCTCGCCGGGTCCGGCCACCGGGGCCGCGACGTCCTCCAGGAACAGCACTTCGGGGCCGCCGTTGACCTCGTACCGCACACGCCGCATGGCGCCCACCATCCTTCCGGCATCGTTGGAGCACCCAACGGTAAGGGGAAGGTCGTGGGGAAGCCCAACGGTTTCGGCGTAGGCTGAGGGCATGGCAGACACCCCGCCCGTCCCCTCCCGCATCGCCGCCCTGCCCAGCTGGCTCCTCGGCCGCGCCGCCGCCCGCGGCCGCACGCTCGTCGCCACGGCCCTCGCCGAACAGGGCATGAAGATGTGGCACCACGCCGTCCTGTCCGCCGTGGCCGAAGTCGGGCCGGTCGCCCAGGCGGAGCTCGGCCGCAGCCTGGCCATCGACCCCAAGGACATGGTCGGGATCCTCAACGACCTCCAGGCCGACGGCCTGGTCACCCGCGCCCCCGACCCCGCCGACCGCCGCAAGAACGCCATCACCGTCACCCGCGACGGCGTCCGCCGCCTGCGCCGCTGCGAGCTCGCCGCCGACCGCGCCAACGACGAACTCATGGCCGGTCTCGAACCCGCCGAACGCGACCGGTTCGTTGCCCTGCTGCGGCGGATCGCGCACCCCGCCCCCGAGTGATGATCACGAAGGCCGCTACCGTGAGGCCATGCCCGCACCCCACTCCGGCCGCACCTGGATACGCCCCGGCGCCTCCCGCCCCTGCTCCCTCGTCGTCTGCCGGGGCTGCTGCTGCGGTGACGCCCGAAAGAACCCCGGCACCGACCACGCCGGCCAGCTGCGGCGGCTGCGCGAGGCCGCGGCCGCGTCCGGCGGGCGCCTCGCCGTCCGTACCAGCGACTGCCTCGGTCCCTGCGGCCAGGCCAACGTCGTGGTCGTGCAGCCCTCCACGGAGGGCCGGCGGCGTGGAGCCCGCGCCGCGTGGGTGGGCTGGGCGCTGGACGACGACTGCCTGGACGACATCCTGGCGTGGGTCGAGGCGGGCGGCCCCGGCATCGCGCCGCCCCCGGACACGCTCGCGCTCCAGATGATCGACGCGCCCAAGAGGTAGACCGGGGCGGAACCGGGGCCTCAGCCCTGCGAGGCCGTCGCCGTCAGGGCGATGCGCTCCTCACCCGCGTACACGTTCATGTTGCTGCCGCGCAGGAACCCGACCAGCGTCAGGCCCGCCTCGGCGGCCAGGTCCACGGCGAGCGACGACGGCGCCGACACCGCCGCCAGCACCGGGATCCCCGCCATCACCGCCTTCTGCGCCAGCTCGAAGGACGCCCGCCCCGACACCAGCAGGATCGCCCGGTCCAGCGGCAGCCGGTCCTCCCGCAGGGCGCGGCCGACGAGCTTGTCCACGGCGTTGTGGCGCCCCACGTCCTCCCGTACGTCGAGCAGCTCACCGGTCTCGGAGAAGAGGGCGGCCGCGTGCAGGCCGCCCGTCCGGTCGAAGACCTGCTGCGCCGCCCGCAGCCGGTCGGGGAGCTCCGCCAGCAGCGCGGGCTCGATCCGCAGCGGGGGAGTGTCGGAGATCGGGAAGCGCGCCGTGGTGCGGACGGCGTCGAGGCTCGCCTTGCCGCACAGCCCGCACGACGACGTCGTGTAGACGTTCCGCTCCAGCGTGATGTCCGGAACCGGGACGCCCGGCGCGAGCCGCACGTCCACCACGTTGTACGTGTTCGACCCGTCGTCCCGGGCGCCGGCGCAGTACACGATGGTGCGGACGTCCGCGGCAGAGCCGAGCACGCCCTCGCTGACGAGGGAACCGGCCGCGAGGGCGAAGTCGTCGCCCGGCGTGCGCATGGTGATGGCGAGGGGCTTGCCGTCCAGCCGGATCTCCAGCGGCTCCTCGGCGACCAGGGTGTCCGGGCGCGCCGAGACGGCCCCGTCCCGGATGCGGATGACGCGGCGGCGCTCGGTGACCCGTCCCATTGCTGATCAGCCCCGGTTCTGTCCGTGGTTCTGGTGGCTCGACGATCTCATCGTCCGACTCATTGTCCTGCACCCGCGGTGCACCCGGTCCGGCCGCCCCGGCCGCCTCGATCGAACGATGTTGCGGAATCTCCAAGGTGTGGCCGTAATTCCTGTCGGAACGCCTGCCCGGTTACTCACCAGTCGCTGGCAAGACTGTGGGCACGCATCGCACAACCAAGGGGGGTCCCGGGCATGACGGGCACTCGTATCGCCGCGCTCGGGCACTACCAGCCCGCCAAGGTGCTGACGAACCACGACCTGACCGCGCTGGTCGACACCAGTGACGAGTGGATCACCAGCCGGGTCGGCATCCGCACCCGGCACGTCGCCGGCCCCGACGAGCCGGTCGACGAGATGGCCGCGCACGCCGGCGCCAAGGCACTCGCCTCCGCCGGGCTCACCCCCGCCGACGTCGACCTGGTCCTCGTCGCCACTTCCACGGCGATCGACCGCTCCCCGAACACCGCGGCCCGCGTCGCCGCCCGGCTCGGCATGGGCTCACCCGCCACCATGGACCTCAACGTCGTGTGCGCGGGCTTCACCCACGCCCTCGCCACCGCCGACCACGCCATACGGGCGGGCTCGGCGACCCGTGCGCTCGTCATCGGCGCCGACAAGATGACCGAGGTCACCGACTGGACCGACCGCACCACCTGCGTCCTGGTGGGCGACGGCGCGGGCGCCGCCGTCGTCGAGGCGGCCCCGGACGCCGGAATCGGCCCCGTCCTGTGGGGCTCGGTCCCCGACATGGGCCACGCCGTCCGCATCGAGGGCACCCCGCCGCGCTTCGCCCAGGAGGGCCAGACGGTCTACCGGTGGGCCACCACCCAGCTGCCGCCCATCGCCCGCCGGGTGTGCGAGCGGGCGGGCGTCGCGCCCGAGGAGCTCGCCGCGGTCGTGCTCCACCAGGCCAACCTGCGCATCATCGAGCCGGTCGCCCGGAAGATCGGTGCGGTCAACGCCGTGATCGCCCGCGATGTGACCGAGTCCGGCAACACCTCGGCCGCGTCCATCCCGATGGCCTTCTCCAAGCTCGTCGAGCGCGGCGACCTGCCCTCCGGGGCGCCCGCGCTGCTCTTCGGCTTCGGCGGCAACCTCTCGTACGCGGGCCAGGTCGTCCGGATCCCCTGACGCTCCCGGCTTTGTCCTCGCTGTGGAGAAAGTTGGCGCGGATTGCCGCGCAACTTCTTCCCCCTGCGGCAAAGCGCTGCTACGTTCCCCACCGAAAGCCGACGGAGGACAGCCACACGGCGGGGAGGGGCGCGTGAGACGGATGACGGCTCGACCCGCCAACGCGCACCAGGCGCGGCTGCTGCGGCTGTTGCGCGACGGCGGCCCCAACTCCCGCGCGCAGCTGGGCGACCAGGTGGACCTGTCCCGCTCGAAGCTCGCCGTCGAGGTGGACCGGCTCCTGGAGACCGGCCTCGTGGTGGCCGACGGCCTCGCCGCCTCGCGCGGCGGGCGGCGCTCCCACAACATCCGCCTCGCGCCCCAACTGCGCTTCCTCGGCGTCGACATCGGCGCCACCTCGGTCGACGTGGCCGTCACCAACGCCGAGTTGGAGGTCCTCGGCCACCTGAACCAGCCCATGGACGTACGCGAGGGCCCCGTCGCCGTCTTCGAGCAGGTGCTCGCCATGGCGGCCAAGCTCAGGGCGTCGGGCCTCGCCGAGGGCTTCGACGGCGCCGGGATCGGCGTACCCGGACCGGTCCGCTTCCCCGAGGGCGTACCGGTCGCGCCGCCGATCATGCCCGGCTGGGACGGCTTCCCGGTCCGCGAGGCGCTCAGCCAGGAGCTCGGCTGCCCCGTCATGGTCGACAACGACGTGAACCTGATGGCGATGGGGGAGCAGCACGCGGGCGTCGCGCGCTCCGTGGGCGACTTCCTCTGCGTCAAGATCGGTACGGGCATCGGCTGCGGCATCGTCGTCGGCGGCGAGGTCTACCGCGGTACGACCGGCAGCGCCGGCGACATCGGCCACATCCAGGTCGTCCCCGAAGGCCGCGCCTGCGCCTGCGGCAACCGGGGCTGCCTGGAGGCCCACTTCAGCGGCGCGGCGCTGGCCCGCGACGCCGAGGACGCGGCGCGCGCCGGCCAGTCCGAGGAACTCGCCCGCCGCCTGGAGGCGGCGGGGCGGCTCACCGCCGTGGACGTCGCCGCGGGCGCGGCGGCCGGTGACGCCACCTCACTCGCCCTCATCCGGGAGGGCGGCAACCGCGTGGGCCAGGTCATCGCCGGGCTCGTCTCCTTCTTCAACCCGGGCCTGGTGGTGATCGGCGGCGGGGTGACCGGCCTCGGCCACAACCTCCTCGCCAGCGTCCGCACCCAGGTCTACCGCACCTCCCTGCCCCTGGCCACCGGCAACCTGCCCATCGTGCTGGGCGAGCTGGGCGCGGCCGCCGGAGTCATCGGCGCCGCACGGCTCATCAGCGACCACCTGTTCTCCCCGGCCTGACCCCCCCGGCCGGGACCCACCTCACCCCGTACGCCCCACCTCGCACGTACAGCACCCACGTACAGCACGCACCTGGTACCTCGCCCTGCCCGCTCCGCTCACCGGCACCGCACCCGCCCGCCGAGGGGATTCGTCATGGCACCACCGGAACCACCGCTGCTCACCATGTCCCGCATCACCAAGTCGTTCCCCGGCGTCCGGGCCCTCGACGGCGTCGACCTGGAGGTCAGGGCCGGCGAGGTCCACTGCCTGCTCGGCCAGAACGGCGCCGGCAAGTCCACCCTCATCAAGGTGCTCGCCGGGGCCCACCAGCCCGACGGCGGCGAGATCACCTGGCGCGGCGCGCCCGTCACCCTCAAGTCGCCCATCGCCGCCATGCGCCTCGGCATCGCCACCATCTACCAGGAACTCGACCTGGTCGAGGGCCTGTCGGTCGCCGAGAACGTCTTCCTCGGCCACGAGCCGACCACCGCCGGTTTCGTCGTACGCGGCAAGAGCGCCCGCACCGACACCGCCGCCCTGCTGCGCCGCCTCGGCCACCCCGAGATCGACCCGGCCCGTCCGGTCGGCGAACTCTCCGCCGCCCAGCGGCAGATCGTCTCCATGGCCCGCGCGCTCTCGCACGACGTACGGCTCATCGTGATGGACGAGCCGTCGGCCGCCCTCGACCCCGACGAGACCGCCAACCTCTTCCGGATCGTCACCGACCTCACCGCCGACGGCGTCGCCGTCGTCTACATCTCCCACCGCCTGGAGGAGATCCGGCGCATCGGCGACCGGGTGACCGTCCTCAAGGACGGGCGGGCCGTCGCCGGGGGGCTGCCCGCCAAGTCCACGCCGACCAGGGACATCGTTGCCATGATGACCGGTCGGAATGTGGAGTACGTCTTCCCCGAGCGGCCGCCCGCCGGGCGCGCCCTCACCGGGGCGCCCGTCCTGAAGGTCGAAGGGCTGACCCGCACCGGCGAGTTCGCGCCGGTCGACCTCGAACTGCGCCCCGGCGAGATCGTCGGCCTCGCCGGGCTCGTCGGCTCCGGACGCTCCGAGATCCTGGAGACCGTCTACGGCGCCCGCCGCCCGACCGCCGGCCGGGTCCTCGTCGACGGCAGGCCCCTGCGCCCCGGCAGCGTGCGCGCCGCCGTCCGCGCCGGGATCGGCCTCGCGCCCGAGGAGCGCAAGGCCCAGGGCCTGCTCATGCTGGAGTCGGTCACCCGGAACGTGTCCGTCTCGTCCCTGCCCCGCTTCGCCCGCGCCGGCTGGCTCGACCGCACCGCCGAACGCGAGGCCGCCCGCCGCGCCACCCGCGAGCTGTCCCTGCGCCCCGACAACCCCGACGTCCGGATCCGCACCCTCTCCGGCGGCAACCAGCAGAAGGCCGTACTCGCCCGCTGGCTGCTGCGCGGCTGCCGCGTCCTGCTCCTCGACGAGCCGACGCGCGGCGTCGACGTCGGCGCCCGCGCCGAGCTGTACGCCGTCATCCGGCGCCTCGCCGACGACGGGCTCGCCGTCCTGCTCGTCTCCAGCGAGGTCCCCGAAGTGCTGGGCCTCGCCGACCGGGTGCTGGTGCTCCGGGAGGGCCATGTCGTGCACACGGCGCCCGCCCGGGAGCTCGACGAGCACCGCGTACTCGATCTCGTGATGACCTCGTGAGGGAAGGGAGCCCGACGCCATGACGCAGCACGCGCCGGTCACGACCGCCGAACCACCCGTCGAGAAGGGGGCGCCGCGCCCCCTGGGGCTGCGGGCCGACGTCCGCAACCTCTCCCTGCTCGGCGTCCTCGCCGTCCTCGTCGCGGTCGGCGGCATCACCAAGCCGGACCAGTTCCTCGCCGGCTCCAACCTCCAGCTGGTCCTGACCCAGGCGTCCGTCATCGGTGTCGTCACCGTCGGCATGACCTTCGTCATCACCAGCGGCGGCATCGACCTGTCGGTCGGCGCGATCGTCGCCCTCGCGTCCGTGTGGGCCACCACCGTCGCCACCCAGGAGTACGGATTCGCCGGCATCCTCTTCACGGCCGTGGTCGTGGGCCTGGGCTGCGGACTGGTGAACGGGCTGCTCATCGCGTACGGCGGGTTGGTGCCGTTCATCGCCACCCTCGCCATGCTCGCCTCGGCCCGCGGTCTGGCCCTCCAGATCACCGACGGCAGGACCCAGATCGTCACCGTCCAGTCGGTGCTCGACCTCGGCGTCCCGGACGCGTACCTCCTCGGCGTACCGCCGCTGGTGCTGGTCTTCGCCGCCGTCACCGTCGTCGGCTGGCTGGTGCTCAACCGGACCACCTTCGGGCGGCGCACGGTCGCCGTCGGCGGCAACGCCGAAGCGGCCCGGCTCGCCGGCATCGACGTACGCCGCCAGCGCCTCTACCTCTACCTGCTGTCCGGGCTGTGCTGCGGCATCGCGGCCTTCCTGCTGATCATCCTCTCCGGCTCCGGCCAGAACACCAACGGCAACCTGTACGAACTCGACGCCATCGCCGCCGCGATCATCGGCGGCACGCTGCTGAGCGGCGGGCGCGGCACGATCGCCGGCTCGGTGCTCGGCGTCCTCGTCTTCACCACGATCACCAACATCTTCGCCCTGAACAACCTCCAGAGCGACGTCCAGCAGATCGCCAAGGGCGCGATCATCGTCGCCGCCGTCCTGGTCCAGCGCCGCACCGCCCGCGGCACCGGCGAGGTCTGACGCCCCGCCACTCCCTCGCGACACCGCCCTGTACCGCCCTACCGGAAGGGTTCCACCGCCATGCCAGAAACCAGCCGCAGAGGACTGCTGTTCGGCACGGCCGCCGTCTCCGCCGGCGCCCTGCTGTCCGCCTGCACCAGCAACGAACCCAAGAACTCCACCCCCGCCACCAACAACGTCCCGGCCGCCGACGACAAGCCGGGCGAGCCCGTCACCATCGGCTTCGCCGGGCCGCAGGCCGACCACGGCTGGCTCAACGCCATCAACGTCAACGCCAAGGAGCGGGCGAAGAAGTACTCCGAGGTGACCCTGGAGATCACCGAGGGGTCGAACGACACCGCCACCCAGATCGGCCAGATCCAGACCCTGATCAACAAGAAGGTCGACGTGCTGGTGATCCTGCCGGCCGACGGCAAGGCCCTCACCCAGGTGGGCCTCCAGGCCATGAAGGCCGGCATCCCGGTGGTCAACCTCGACCGGATCTTCGCGTCCCCGCAGGCGTACCGCTGCTGGATCGGCGGCGACAACTACGGCATGGGCCTCAACGCCGGCCGGTACATCGGCGAACAGCTCAAGGACAAGCCGAACGCCAAGGTCGTCGAGCTGGCCGGGCTCGACAACCTGGAGCTGACCAAGCAGCGCACCCAGGGCTTCGACGACGCGCTGAAGAACTACCCCAACATCAGGAAGGTGGCGCGGCAGGCCGCCGACTTCACCGTCGAGTCCGGCCAGGCCAAGATGGCCCAGCTCCTCCAGGCACAGCAGCAGTTCGACGCCCTGTGGAACCACGACGACGACCAGGGCGTGGGCGCGCTGCGCGCCATCCAGCAGGCGGGCCGCGACGACTTCCTGATGGTCGGCGGCGCCGGGGCCAAGTCGGCGATGGACGCCATCAAGGCCGGGAACAGCGTGCTCAAGGCGACCGTCCTCTACCCGCCCACCATGGCCGCGTCCGCCATCGACCTGGCCCGCGCGCTCGGCCAGAAGAAGGGCATCGGCGGCATGTCGGAGCTGGAGATCCCCGCCTCGATCACCCTGTACTCGGCGGTGGTGACCAAGGAGAACGTCGACGAGTACCTGCCCACGGGCTTCAGCTGACCCCCGGTCCCGCCCGCCCCCACCGCGCACACGACGAGGAGGAACCCGTATGGCCCAGCAGGAGGCACAGCGACAAAGGACCATCGGCATCGGCATGGTCGGGTACGCGTTCATGGGCGCCGCCCACTCCCAGGGGTGGCGCACCGTGGGCCGGGTCTTCGACCTGCCGCTGCGGCCGGTGCTCGCCGCGGTCTGCGGGCGCGACGCCGCGGCCGTGCGGGCGGCCGCGGACCGACACGGCTGGGCCGCCGCCGAGACCGACTGGCGGGACCTCGTCGCACGCGACGACGTCCAGGTGGTGGACGTCTGCACCCCCGGCGACAGCCACGCCGAGATCGCCATCGCCGCCCTGGAGGCGGGCAAGCACGTGCTGTGCGAGAAACCCCTCGCCAACTCGGTCGCCGAGGCGGAGGCCATGGTCGCGGCCGCCGAGCGGGCGCGGGCCCGTGGCCAGGTGGCGATGGTCGGCTTCAACTACCGGCGCGTGCCCGCCATGGCGTACGCGCGCCGGCTCATCGCCGAGGGCCGCCTCGGCGCCCTGCGCCACGTGCGAGTGACGTACCTCCAGGACTGGCTGGTCGACCCGGACTTCCCGCTCACCTGGCGGCTGCGCCGCGAGCACGCCGGGTCGGGCGCGCTCGGCGACCTCGGCGCCCACGTCGTGGACCTCGCGCAGTACCTGGCGGGGGAGCCGCTGGTGGGGGTCTCGGCGCTCACGGAGACCTTCGTACGGGAGCGGCCCCTGCTCGCCGGGGCGTCGGCCGGGCTCGCGGCCGTGGGAGGGGCCGGCCGCGGCGCCGTGACCGTGGACGACGCGGCCGTGTTCACGGGGCGGCTCGCGTCGGGCGCCCTCGTGTCGTTCGAGGCGACCCGGATGGCGGCGGGCCGCAAGAACGCCCTGCGCCTGGAACTCAACGGGGAGCGCGGCTCGCTCGCCTTCGACCTGGAGCGGCTCAACGAACTGTCCTTCTACGACGGGTCCGACCCCGCCGAGTCGGCCGGCTTCCGCCGGATCCTCGTCACCGAACAGGAGCACCCCTACCTGGAGGCGTGGTGGCCGCCGGGCCACGCCCTCGGCTACGAACACACCTTCACGCACCAGGCGCGCGACCTGGTGCACGCCATCGCCTCGGGCACCGACCCGGTCCCGTCCTTCGCCGACGGGCTCCAGGTGCAGCGCGTGCTCGCGGCCGTGGAGGAGAGCGCGGAGAAGAACGCCGTCTACACCCCCGTACCGCTGTAGGAGGTCCGCTGTGCCCCGTCCCTTCACCCTCTTCACCGGCCAGTGGGCCGACCTGCCCCTGGAGGAGGTGTGCCGGCTCGCCCGTGACTTCGGCTACGACGGCCTGGAACTCGCCTGCTGGGGCGACCACTTCGAAGTCGACAAGGCGCTCGCCGACCCCTCCTACCTGGACGGGCGGCGCACCCTGCTCGACAAGTACGGCCTGCGGTGCTGGGCGATCTCCAACCACCTGGTGGGCCAGGCGGTCTGCGACCACCCCATCGACGAGCGCCACCAGGCCATCGTGCCGGGGCGGATCTGGGGCGACGGCGACCCCGAGGGCGTACGGCAGCGGGCGGCGCGCGAGCTCGCGGACACGGCGCGGGCGGCCGCGGCCTTCGGCGTCCGGACCGTCATCGGCTTCACCGGCTCGTCCATCTGGCACCTGGTCGCGATGTTCCCGCCGGTGCCGGAGCGGATGATCGAGCGCGGGTACGAGGACTTCGCCGAGCGCTGGAACCCGATTCTGGACGTCTTCGACGCGGAGGGCGTGCGCTTCGCCCACGAGGTCCACCCGAGCGAGATCGCGTACGACTACTGGACCACGCACCGCGCGCTGGAGGCCGTGGACCGGCGCCCGGCCTTCGGGCTCAACTTCGACCCCAGCCATTTCGTCTGGCAGGACATCGACCCCGTCGGCTTCCTGTACGACTTCCGGGACCGGATCTACCACGTGGACTGCAAGGAGGCGCGGCGCCGGCTGGACGGCCGCAACGGCCGCCTCGGCTCGCACCTGCCGTGGGGTGACCCGCGGCGCGGCTGGGACTTCGTGTCGGCCGGGCATGGGGACGTGCCGTGGGAGGACGTGTTCCGGATGCTGCGCTCCATCGGGTACGACGGGCCGGTGTCGGTGGAGTGGGAGGACGCCGGCATGGACCGGCTGGCCGGCGCGCCGGAAGCGCTTGCCACGCTGAAGCGCTACGACTTCGACCCGCCGGCCGCTTCCTTCGACGCCGCCTTCGGGGGTGGTGAGTAGGGCATAACAGCAGGCCAAGGCCCGATCGCCGGGAGGCCGTCGGGCCGGTTAGGCCTGCCCGCGCCGGGCTTTGTCCTGCCCCGGGGGAAAGTCCAACCGAAGTGCCGCGTAAGGGCTTTCGGCGCAGGACCAACCCCGCTACGGTCCCTGAGGTGTACAGGACACGACACCACACGACGTGACCAGCGTGACGGCGCACGCCGGTCCCCGGACGACCCCGGCCCCTCGATACGTACGACCCGTGAGCCCCGTACGACCGGCCCTTTCCGGAGGACATTCGTGCACAGAAAACGGCTCGGAGGGCGCAAGGCCCTCGCACTCCTCACCGGCGGCCTGCTCGCCCTGACGTCGTTCACCCTCGGCGCGTCGCCCCCCGGTGCGTCACCGTCTTCCGGCGCGGTCACCGGCACCGCGTCCGCCGAGGAGCAGTTCCAGCAGGTCACCCTCGCCAAGGGCGGCGAAGAGGTCGGCGAACCGATGTCGCTCGCCGTACTGCCGGACCGCAGTGTGCTGCACACCTCGCGCAGCGGCGAGCTGAGGCGCACCGACGCCGCCGGCAACACCACGGTCATCGGCACCGTACCGGTCTACTCCCACGACGAGGAGGGCCTCCAGGGCATCGCCCTCGACCCCGGCTTCGCGCGGAACCGCGCGATCTTCCTGTACTACGCGCCCCCGCTCGACACCCCGCCGGGGGACGCCCCCAACGACGGCACGGCAGCCGACTTCGCGACGTACGAGGGCGTCAACCGTCTCTCCCGCTTCACCCTCAAGGCGGATGGCACGCTCGACAACGCCAGCGAGAAGAAGGTCATCGACATCCCGGCCACCCGGGGTATCTGCTGCCACGTCGGCGGCGACATCGACTTCGACGCGCAGGGCAACCTGTACCTGTCGACCGGCGACGACTCCAACCCCTTCGCCTCCGACGGCTACACCCCGATCGACGACCGCCCCGGCCGCAACCCCGCGTACGACGCCCGCCGCACCTCCGGCAACACCAACGACCTGCGCGGCAAGATCCTGCGCATCAAGGTCGCCGACGACGGCTCGTACACCGTCCCGGCCGGCAACCTCTTCGCCCCCGGCACGGCGAAGACCCGGCCCGAGATCTACGCCATGGGCTTCCGCAACCCCTTCCGCTTCAGCGTCGACCAGAAGACGGGCGTGCTCTACGTCGGCGACTACGGCCCCGACGCGGGCGCCGCCGACCCCGCGCGCGGCCCCGCCGGCCAGGTCGAGTTCGCCCGCGTCACCAAGCCCGGCAACTTCGGCTGGCCCTTCTGCACCGGCGACAACGACCCGTACGTCGACTACGACTTCGCCACCAAGGTCTCGGGCGCCGCCTTCGACTGCGCCGCGCCCAGGAACGACTCGCCGCTCAACACCGGCCTCGTCGACCTGCCGCCGGCCGAGCCCGCGTGGATCCCGTACGACGGCGGCTCGCTCCCCGAGTTCGGCTCCGGCTCGGAGTCCCCGATGGGCGGACCGGTCTACCGCCACGACCCCGCGAACACGTCACCGGTGAAGTTCCCGGAAAGCTTCGACGGGGACTTCTTCGCCGGCGAGTTCGGGCGGCGCTGGATCAAGCGCATCGAGCACGGCGCCGACGGAGCGGTGCAGTCCATCAACCCGGTCCCGTGGACCGGCACCCAGGTGATGGACATGGCCTTCGGCCCGGACGGGGCCCTGTACGTCCTCGACTACGGCACCGCCTGGTTCGGCGGCGACGAGAACGCGGGTCTGTACCGCATCGAGAACGCCACCGGCGGCCGCTCGCCGGTCGCCGAGGCATCCGCCAACAAGACCTCCGGCAAGGCGCCGCTGCGGGTCGCCTTCTCGTCGGCGGGCACGGCGGACGCCGACGGCGACGCGCTCACCTACCGCTGGGACTTCGGCGACGGCACCGGTACGTCGACCGCCGCGAATCCGACGTACACGTACCGGAAGAACGGCACCTACACCGCGACCGTGACCGCCACCGACCCGACCGGACGGACCGGATCCGCCGGAGTCCGCGTGGTCGTCGGCAACACGGCCCCCAAGGTGACGCTCGACCTCCCGCAGGACGGAGCGCTGTTCGCCTTCGGGGACGAGATCCCCTTCAAGGTGACCGTCACCGACCCGGAGGACGGCACGATCGACTGCGCCAAGGTCAAGGTGACGTACATTCTCGGCCACGACAGCCACGGCCACCCGGTGACGTCGGCGCACGGCTGCTCGGGCACCATCAAGACGTCGGCGGACGGCGGGCACGACCCGAACGCCAACATCTTCGGCGTCCTCGACGCCGAGTACACCGACGGCGGAGGCGGCGGCCAGGCCGCTCTGACCAGCCACGACCAGGCGCAGCTGCAGCCGCGCCACCGGCAGGCCGAGCACTTCTCGGCGCAGTCGGGGATCCGGACGTACGACAAGGCCACCGCGCACGGCGGCCGGACGGTCGGTGACATCGACGACGGTGACTGGATCTCCTTCAAGCCCTATCTGCTCGCCGGTACCACCAAGCTCACCGCCCGGATCTCCTCCGGCGGCGCGGGCGGCTTCCTGGAGGTACGCGCCGGGTCGGCCACCGGCACGCTGCTCGGCTCCGCGCCGGTGCCGGTGACGGGCGGCTGGGAGACCTTCCAGGACGTCGACGTACCCCTGCGGTCCGTGCCGAAGCGGACCACCGAGCTGTTCCTGGTGTTCAAGGGCGGGACGGGAGCCCTGTACGACGTGGACGACTTCGAGCTGTCGAACACTCCGGTGGACCGGACCGCCAAGCGGGTCCTGGTCTTCTCCAAGACGGCGGGATTCCGCCACGACTCCATCCCGGCCGGGGTCGCCGCCCTGAAGGAGCTGGGCGCGACCAGCAACCTCACGGTCGACGCGACTGAGGAGGCGCGGCAGTTCACCACCAGCAACCTCGCGCGGTACGACGCGGTCGTCTTCCTCTCGACGACGGGCGACGTGCTGAACGCCGAGCAGCAGAAGGCGTTCGAGCACTACATCGCCTCGGGCGGCGGGTACGTCGGCGTCCACGCGGCCGCCGACACCGAGTACGACTGGGAGTTCTACGGCGGGCTCGTCGGCGCGTACTTCGCCTCGCACCCGCGGATCCAGCCCGCCACGGTGCGGGTGGAGGACCACGACCACCCGGCCACCGCCCACCTTCCGGCGGCCGGCTGGGAGCGGAACGACGAGTGGTACAACTACCGCACCAACCCGCGCGGCCAGGCCCGCGTCCTCGCCACCCTCGACGAAACCACCTATCAGGGCGGCACCATGAAGGGCGACCACCCGATCGCCTGGTGCCAGAGCTACGAAGGCGGCCGCGCCTTCTACACCGGAGGCGGCCACACCGCCGAGTCCTACGCCGAGCCCGCCTTCCGGCAGCACCTGCTGGGCGGCCTGCGCTACGCCACCGGCCAGGTCCGCGCGGACTGCGCGCCCCGGACCGGCTACCGGGACCTCTTCAACGGGCACACCCTGGAGGGCTGGAAGCAGGCCGGACCGGGCAGCTTCACGGTCGTGGACGGAGAGCTGCGCACCGAGGGCGGCATGGGGCTGCTGTGGTACCAGGCGAGGTCGCTCGCGTCGTACTCGCTGAAGCTGGACTGGAAGGCGGAGGGCGACGACAACTCGGGTGTCTTCGTCGGCTTCCCGGCCTCCGACGACCCCTGGTCGGCCGTGACCAAGGGCTACGAGATCCAGATCGACGCGACGGACGCCGCGGACCGTACGACCGGGGCCGTCTACGGCTTCAAGTCGGCGAACATCAAGGCCCGCGACCAGGTCCTCCGTCCCCCCGGCCAGTGGAACAGCTATGAGATCCGCGTCCGGGGCGAGCGTCTCCAGGTCTTCCTCAACGGCGTGAAGATCAACGACTTCACCAACACGGACCCGGAGCGGAGTCTGAAGGACGGTCACATCGGCCTGCAGAACCACGGAGCCGAGGACCAGGTGTCCTTCCGCAACATCCAGCTCAAGGAGCTGACCTGAAGCCGGCGGCGGGCGGGGAGGCGCCGTACCCCCCGCCCGCCGCCTTCCACACACCCCATGGAGGAGGCCGGCCATGTCCGCTGAACAACGAGTCGGGGTCTGGCTCGTCGGAGCGCGAGGTTCCGTCGCCACGACCGCGGTGGCCGGATGCGCGGCGGTCGCCGCGGGACTGCACCCACCGACGGGCATGGTCACCGAAACGCCACCCTTCCTGGACTGTGGGCTGCCCGCCCTCACCTCGCTCGTCTTCGGCGGCCACGACACGGCGGCGTGCCCGCTGCCGAAACGGGCGGAGGAGCTGACGGCGGCCGGCGTCCTGCCGCACGGCCTGGCGGCCGCCGTGCGGACGGAACTCTCCGCCGCCGACGCGGAGATCCGCCCCGGCGGCCCGGCGGCCGGCGACACGCGCACCGACGAGGAGCTCATCGCCACGTTCGCGGCCGACCTCGTGGACTTCACCGCCCGTCGGGGCCTGGCCCGCACGGTCGTCGTCAACGTCGCCTCCACCGAGCCGGTACCCGGCCCCGACGACGTACGGCTGCCGCCCAGCTCCCTGTACGCGGCCGCCGCCCTGCGGGCCGGTTGCGCCTACGTGAACTTCACCCCCTCCACCGGGCTGCGCGCCCCGGCGCTCGCCGACGCCGCGGCCGCGAGCGGCCTGCCGCACGCGGGCCGGGACGGCAAGACGGGCCAGACGCTGCTCCGCTCCGTCCTTGCCCCGATGTTCGTGCAGCGTGCCCTGTCCGTACGGGCCTGGTCCGGCACCAACCTGCTGGGCGGCGGCGACGGCGCGGCGCTGGCCGACCCGGCGGCCGCCGCCGCGAAGAACGCCGGCAAGGAAAGGGTCCTCGCCGAGACCCTGGGCCGCGCCCCGGAGGGCGAGGTCCACATCGACGACGTCCCGGCGCTGGGGGAGTGGAAGACCGCCTGGGACCACATCGCCTTCGACGGCTTCCTCGGCTCCCGGATGATCCTCCAGACCATCTGGCAGGGCTGCGACTCCGCCCTCGCCGCCCCGCTGATCCTGGACCTGGCCCGCCTGCTGGCCCGCGCCCACGAGGCCGGCCTGTCGGGGCCCCTGCCCGAACTGGGCTTCTACTTCAAGGACCCCGGCGCGGGCCCCGCGGCCCTCGCGGACCAGTACGCGGCGCTCCTCGCCTTCGCGACCCGCCTGCGGAACGCCCGGTGAGGGCCGAGGGGCCGGTGGCACGCGTGCGGGCGGCGCTCCTGGGCGGTGGCGGCTCGGGCGCGCGGGCGTGGGCGGAACTCCTGCGCGTCTCCGCGCTGTTCAGCGTGCCCGGCGACGCGCTCGCGGGCGCCGCGGCGGCGGGCCTGCGCCCGAACCGGCGCACCGTGCTCGCCGCCGGCGCCTCGCTGTGCCTGTACGAGGCGGGCATGGCCCTCAACGACTGGGCCGACCGCGACGAGGACGCCCGCGACCGCCCGCACCGCCCCCTCCCGTCGGGGCGCGTCACCCCGCGCGCCGCCCTGGCCGCCTCGGCGGCGCTGACCGCCACGGGCCTGGCCCTCGCCGCCCGCGCGGGCCGCGCCCCCCTCGCGGTGGCATCGGCCCTGGCGGCGGCGGTCTGGTCCTACGACCTCCACCTCAAGCACACCCCCGGGGCCCCTGCCACCATGGCGACGGCCCGCGCCCTGGACCTCCTCCTCGGCGCGACGGCGACGGCATGCCCCGCCGGTTGGGCGGCGGGTCGGGCGGCGCGGGCCGCGCTGCCGTCCGCCGCCGCGCTGGGGGCGCACACCTACGCGGTGACGGCGGTCTCCCGCCACGAGACGCACGGCGGCTCGACGGCGACCCCGCTCGCCGCCCTCGCGGCGACCACGGCCCTGGCGGCCCTCGCGGCCCGCAGCCCCCGCCCGGGGCCCACCGCCCCAGGCGCGGCGGGGCGCGGCGCCGCACTCGTCACCGCTCTCACCGCCGCCACCTACCTCCGCACCGCTGCCGCCCCCTTCCTCCACGCCGCGCTCAACCCCTCACCACCCCTCACCCAACGCGCCGTCGGCGGCGGCATCCGCGCCATGATCCCGCTCCAGGCCGCGCTCACCGCCCGCGGCGGCGCCCCCGGCGCCGGGCTCGCCGTCCTGGGGCTCGCCCCGCTCGCCCGGGCGCTCGCACGGAAGGTGAGCCCCACATGACCGCCGCCCCCACCCCCACGGGCCTCCGCTTCGGCTACGGCACCAACGGCCTCACCGACCTCCGTCTCGACGACGCCCTCGCCCTGCTCGCCGACCTCGGGTACGACGGCGTCGGACTGACGCTCGACCACATGCACCTCGACCCCCTCGCCCCCGACCTCGCCGCCCGCACCGACCGCGTCGCCCGCCGCCTGGACGCACTCGGCCTGGGCGTCACCGTCGAGACCGGCGCCCGCTACGTCCTGGACCCGCGCCGCAAGCACGGCCCGTCCCTGCTGGACCCCGACCCGGACGGGCGCGCCGCCCGCACCCGGCTGCTGCTGCGTGCCGTGCGGGTCGCCGCGGACCTAGGCGCCCACGCCGTGCACTGCTTCAGCGGCACCACCCCCGACGGCACGTCCACCACCACCGCGTGGAAGCGGCTCGAAGAGTCGCTGACCCCCGTCCTGGACGCCGCGGCCGCTGTCGGCGTCCCCCTCGCCGTCGAACCCGAGCCCGGTCACCTCCTCGCCACCCTCGACGACTTCCACCACCTGCGCCGCACCCTCGGCGACCCCGCTCCCCACCTCCTCGGTCTCACCCTCGACATCGGCCACTGCCAGTGCCTGGAGCCGGCGCCACCCGCCGACTGCGTCCGCGCCGCCGCGCCCTGGCTGCGCCACGTCCAGATCGAGGACATGCGCCGCGGCGTCCACGAGCACCTGCCGTTCGGCGAGGGCGAGATCGACTTCCCGCCCGTCCTGGCAGCCCTCACCGCCACCGGCTACCAGGGCCTGACCGTCGTCGAACTGCCCCGCCACTCCCACGCGGGACCCGAACTCGCCCGCGCGTCCATCGAGTTCCTCACGAAGGGAGCGCCGGCACCGTGACGCCGATCCGCAAGGAACTGGACGACCTGCTCGGCGGCGCCGCCCGCGCCTGGCTGGACGAGGCCCTCGCCGAAGCCGCCCACGCTGCTGCCGCCCCCGCGCCGCGCCCCGGCCCCGCCGGCGGCCCGCCCTCCTGGGAACTGCGGTTCGCCTCCGCCGGCCGCCACTGCGGACAGGAACACGCCGACTCCGTACGCACCCTCCTCCTCCACGAGGCCCGCGCCGACACGGACACCCTCACCCGCCTCTACCACCACGGCACCGCCGCCGAGCGACGTGCCGTCCTGCTCGCGCTCCCCTCGCTCGTCTCCGGACCGGAGGCACTGCCCCTGGTCGAGGACGCCCTGCGCACCCACGACACCCGGCTGGTCGCCGCCGCCGTCGGCCCGTACGCCGCCGCCCACCTCCCCCCGCACCCGTGGCGCCACGCCGTCCTCAAGTGCCTCTTCACCGGCGTCCCGCTCGACGCCGTCGCCGCCCTGCCCGAGCGCGCCCGCGGCGACGCCGAACTGGCCCGGATGCTCGCCGACTACGCCGCCGAACGCACCGCCGCGGGCCGCCCCGTCCCCGCCGACCTCCACCGCGCCCTCGCCCTGACCGTCCCCCCGGAGGAGTCCTGATGCGCATCTTCGACCCGCACATCCACATGACCTCCCGCACCACGGACGACTATCAGGCGATGTACGACGCCGGGGTCCGCGCCCTCGTCGAACCCTCCTTCTGGCTCGGCCAGCCCCGCACCTCGCCCGCCAGCTTCTTCGACTACTTCGACGCGCTGCTCGGCTGGGAGCCCTTCCGCGCCGCCCAGTACGGCATCGCGCACCACTGCACCCTCGCCCTCAACCCCAAGGAGGCCAACGACCCCCGCTGCACCCCCGTCCTCGACGAGCTGCCCCGCTACCTCGTCAAGGACTCCGTCGTCGCCGTCGGCGAGATCGGCTACGACTCCATGACCCCCGCCGAGGACACCGCCCTCGCCGCCCAGCTCCAGCTCGCCGCCGACCACGGCCTGCCCGCCCTGGTCCACACCCCGCACCGCGACAAGCTCGCCGGACTGCGCCGCACCCTCGACGTCGTCCGTGAATCCCACCTCCCCCCGCAGCGGGTCCTGCTCGACCACCTCAACGAGACCACCGTTAAGGAGGCCACTGACAGCGGCGCCTGGCTCGGCTTCTCCATCTACCCCGACACCAAGATGGACGAGGAGCGCATGGTCGCGATCCTCAAGGCGTACGGGACAGAGCGGGTCCTGGTGAACTCGGCCGCCGACTGGGGCAGGAGCGATCCGCTGAAGACCCGCCAGGTCGGCGACGCCATGCTCGCCGCCGGATTCACCCCCGACGACGTCGACCAGGTCCTGTGGCGCAATCCCGTCGCCTTCTACGGCCTCAGCGGACGCCTCCAACTCGACCTCCCCGATCCGGGCCCCCTCCACGAGGGCAACTCCATCCTCCGCGGCGGGGAATGAGAGGAGCCGGTCATGCGCTTCCGCCACCCGGACGGCTCCACCATCCACCTCGCCTACTGCACCAACGTCCACCCCGCCGAGACCCTCGACGGCGTCCTCGCCCAGCTGCGGGACCACTGCGAACCCGTCCGCAGGCGCCTCGGCCGCGACCGCCTCGGCATCGGCCTCTGGCTGGCCAAGAACGCCGCCCACGCGCTGACCACCGACCCCGCCGCCCTCCGCGGCCTGCGCGCCGAACTCGACCGGCGCGGCCTGGAGGTCGTCACCCTCAACGGCTTCCCGTACGAGGGCTTCGGCGCCCAGGAGGTCAAGTACCGCGTCTACCAGCCCGACTGGACCCGGCCCGAGCGCCTCGCCCACACCACCGACCTGGCCCGTCTCCTCGCCGCGCTCCTCCCCGACGACGTAACCGAAGGGTCCGTCTCCACGCTGCCGATCGCCTGGCGCACCCCCTTCGACACCGCGGCCGCCGACACCGCCCGCGCCGCCCTCACCACCCTCGCCGAGCGCCTGGACGCCCTCGAGGAACTCACCGGGAAGTCGGTACGCATCGGCCTCGAACCGGAGCCCGGCTGCACCATCGAGACCACCGCCGACGCGATCGGCCCGCTCACCGGCGTATCCAGCGCCCGCGTCGGCGTCTGCGTCGACACCTGCCATCTCGCCACCTCCTTCGAAGACCCGCACACCGCCCTCGACGCCCTCGTCGCCGCCGGCATCCCGATTCCCAAGGCCCAGCTGTCCGCCGCCCTGCACGCCGAACACCCCCACCTTCCCGAGGTGCGCGCGGCACTCGCCGCCTTCGCCGAGCCCCGCTTCCTCCACCAGACCCGCACCCGGACCGCCGCCGGCCTGCGCGGCACCGACGACCTTCCCCAGGCGCTCGACGGCGAGACCCTCCCCGACGGCGCCCCCTGGCGCGCCCACTTCCACGTCCCCTTGCACAGCCCGCCCGCCCCGCCGCTCACCTCCACCCTCCCCGTACTCCGCGACGCCCTGGCACGGCTCGTCGGCGGCCCGGCCCCGCACACCCGTCACCTGGAGGTCGAGACCTACACCTGGCAGGCCCTGCCGCCCGAGCTGCGCCCCCGCACCCGCGGCCGACTCACGGACGGCATCGCCGCCGAACTCACCCTGGCCCGCGACCTCCTCACCGACCTCGGCCTCAAGGAACTCCCATGACGCGCCCCACCCCCCTCCTGGTCCTGGACGTCGTCGGCCTCACCCCCCAGCTCCTCGACCACATGCCGCACCTCAAGCGGCTCGCCGGCACCGGCTCCCACGCCCCCCTCGACACCGTCCTGCCCGCCGTCACCTGCACCGCCCAGTCCACCTTCCTCACCGGAACCCTCCCTTCCGAACACGGCATCGTCGGCAACGGCTGGTACTTCCGCGAACTGGGCGACGTCCTGCTGTGGCGCCAGCACAACCGGCTCGTCTCCGGCGACAAGCTCTGGGACGCCGCCCGCCGCGCCCACCCCGGCTACACCGTCGCCAACATCTGCTGGTGGTACGCCATGGGCGCGGACACCGACATCACCGTCACCCCCCGCCCCATCTACTACGCCGACGGCCGCAAGGAACCCGACTGCTACACCCGCCCGCCCGCCCTCCACGACGAACTGACCGAGAAACTCGGCACCTTCCCCCTCTTCCACTTCTGGGGGCCCGGCGCCGACATCGTCTCCAGCCGGTGGATCACCGACGCCACCCGCCACATCCTCCGCACCCGCACCCCCGACCTCGCCCTGTGCTACCTCCCGCACCTCGACTACGACCTCCAGCGCTACGGTCCCGACGACCCGCGCTCCCACCAGGCCGCCACCGACCTCGACACCGTCATGGCCCCCCTCCTGGACGACGCCCTGACCGAAGGCCGCACCGTCGTAGCCCTGTCCGAGTACGGCATCACCCGCGTGACCCGGCCCGTCGACATCAACCGCGCCCTGCGCCGCGCCGGCCTGCTGGAAGTCCACACCCAGGACGGCATGGAGTACCTCGACCCCGCGGCCTCCCGGGCCTTCGCCGTCGCCGACCACCAGCTCGCCCACGTCTACGTACGCCGTGCGGAGGACCTCGCCGCCACCCGCGAGGCCCTCGCCGGCCTGCCCGGCCTCGACCGGCTCCTCGACGACGAGGGCAAGAAGGCCCACGGCCTCGACCACCCGCGCTCCGGCGAACTCGTCGCCATCGCCGAGCCCGACGCCTGGTTCACGTACTACTACTGGCTCGACGACGCCCAGGCCCCCGACTTCGCCCGGCTCGTCGAGATCCACCGCAAGCCCGGCTACGACCCCGTCGAGCTGTTCATGGACCCCCTCGACCCGTACGTACGGCTCAAGGCGGCCACGGCGATCGCCCGCAAGAAACTGGGCATGCGCTACCGCCTGGCGGTGGTGCCCCTCGACCCCTCACCTATTCGCGGCAGCCACGGCCGCCTCCCCACGAGCGATGACGAAGGTCCGCTCATCGTGTGCTCCACCCCCCGCGCCGTATCGGGCCGCGTCGCGGCCACCGATGTGAAGTCCCTGCTGCTTCGACTCGCCGGTCTCCACTGACCTGACCTCAGTGAAGCAGACGCCACTGACAACGAGGAGTTATCCACATGCCGCGCACGACCCGGACCACCGACCCCGAGCTCGCCCACCGCCTCAGCAGACGCACCATGCTGGGTGTCGCCGCCGGCGCCGCCGCCGCCGCGCTCCTCGGCACCACCACGACCGCCGCCTCGGCCGCCGAAGCCACCGCCACCGCCACCGGCAGTGGTCGCGGCCGACCCGTGCTGCCCCCCGGCCGGCTCGGCATCCAGCTCTACTCCCTGCGCGACAAGGTCTCCACCCTCGGCTTCGGCCCCGTCTTCCAAGAGCTCCGGCGCCACGGCTACGACGAGGTCGAGTACGCCGGCTACACCCAGGGCTCCGCCGGCCCCATCACCCTCTCGGAACTCAAACGCCTCACCCGCGACCACGGCCTGCGCGCCATCGGCAGCCACGTCGGCTACTACTCCTCCGACCCGAAGGCGTACACCTTCGCGCAGAACCTCACCAAGGTCCTCGACGACGCCCAGGCCCTGGGCCTGAAGCACATCGGCACCGCCTCCGGTCCCTGGCGCTACGGCGCCACCGTCGACGGCTGGAAGCGCTGCGCCGAGGAGTTCAACCACTACGGCGCCGAGGCGAGGAAGCGCGGCATGAAGTTCTACCAGCACAACCACGCCGAGGAGTTCTCTTTCGCCACCGACCGCCCCGACGTACGCCTCTACGACGTCCTGCTCGCCGAAACCGACCCCGAGCTCGTCTACCTGGAGATGGACATCTACTGGGCCTACGCGGGCCGGTTCCGGTTCGGCAAGCGCGCCGACGGCACCCCCGCCCCCTTCGACCCGCTCGACTACGTGCTGCGGCAGCCCGACCGCTATCCGCTCTTCCACGTCAAGGACGGCGAGCGCGACGACTCCGCCCGCGACGGCTACCGGATGGTGGACGTCGGGGACGGGGACATCGACTACCAGCGCTTCATCTCGGCGGTCACCCGCACCCCCGGCGGCCGCCGCGACCACCACTGGCAGGCCGAACACGACAACCCCGTCGAGTCCTTCACCTTCGCCCGCAAGTCGAGCGCCCACCTCCACTCGTTGCGCGAGAAGGACTGCTAGCAGGTCAGGGCGCCTACCCGATGCCCTGCCGGTCGGGCTCCAGCGCGAACGCCCGGTCGGCGGGCTGCGCCACCGTACGCGCCACCGCCTCTTCCACTAGCGCGCGGTGGCGCAGCAGCGGCTCCCGCCGCCCCTCCGGCACGAGCAGCAGCAGATCGTCGAGCCCGGCCAGCATCCGCCGCGTGACCTGGGGGCTGCCCGCCGCGCAGGCCCTCAGCTCCGCGAACCCGAGATCGACCATGTCCTCCCAGTCCGGCAAGGCCTGGACCAGCCGCACCGCTCCCCGCCGGTCGCGGTGCACCACGGCCCCCAGCGGCCGCGCCGCGACGACCGCCAGGAACTGCACGATCCGGTCGAGGCACTGCACCGCGGTCGTCGGATCGTTCACCGCCGCCGACATCGCCCGCAGCGCGATGTCCACCAGCTGCCGCAGCCCGAACGCCACGTCCTGGTGGAAGATCCGGTCCACCCCCACCGACACGGCCGACCGCAAGATCCCCGCGTCCGGCGGCCGACCGCCGTGCACCGCCAGCACCGGCGTACCCGGCACCACGTAGTCCCCGATGCGCGGGATCAGCCGCAGCACCGCGCCCCGCCGCCGCGCGGCCCGCACCAGCCGTGCCACGTGCACATCCCGCAGCACCCCGGCCCGCCCCCGGTGCGCCACCCGGCCGGTCTCGGGCGGCAGCGCCACCCCTTCCGTCCCCCCGGCCGGCTGCCGCGCCAGCACCCGCAGCGCCTCCCGGGTGATCCGGTCCACCACCGGCCCGACCTGCATCATCCGCAAGGTGGTCGTGACGTACGCGATGAACAGCAGCAGACTGAGCCCCACCAGCATCAGCGTGACCACCGACTGCACCAGCGGCACCGCCGTGACCCGCTCCGGCTCCGCCTCGCTCTCGTACGAGGTCATCACCAGCAGCGAGAACAGGAACGTCGACAGGAACACCGTCAGCGTCAGCTTGCTGATCCGGCTCCGTACGAAGATCCGCACCACCCGGGGCGTGAGCTGCCCGGCGGCCATTTGCACCGCCACCAGGGAAATGCTGAAGACGACGCCGATGAAGGTCAGCATCGCCTGGCTGACCGTCGTGACGATCGTCTTCGCGTCCTCGGCGATCGCCGTGAGGTCACCGATGTCGTCGTACGCCCGCCGCTCACGCAGCAGGTCGACGATCGCGGCGTCGGCCGTCGCGGCCGCCGCCCAGAGCACGAACGCGCACACCAGCCCGGCGGTCGGCGCGAACCAGAAGGTGTCCCGCAGATGCTCCCTCAGCGGTGACAGCACGCGGGGCCTGCGGTGTTCCGACACAAAGCTCACGCCCCGCACGCTATCCGCACGCTCCGTACACCCGTGGCGACGCGGTGTGTGTGTCGCCGCGACGACCCCGCCGACGAGCCGCCCCACCCGCCTGACCACGGGATATGCGGGTGAAGGGCACCTCAAACCCCTGGTAGAGTTATCCATGTCGCCGCGGGGAACACCCCGCGAAACGGCAGACACCTTGTCCGGGTGGCGGAATGGCAGACGCGCTAGCTTGAGGTGCTAGTGCCCTTTATCGGGCGTGGGGGTTCAAGTCCCCCCTCGGACACCAGCTGGGACCCCTGATGCGATCAGGGGTCTTCCGCTTTTCCCGGACGCTTTTCCCGGACGTTTTCCGGAGCCGCCAGACGCGAGGTCACCCCTCGCCCCTGGCGGCTTCCTGCAGCGGGGGTGGGCTACCAGCGGGCGCCGAGGAACTCGCCCTTGTGGAAGCCGCCGCTGGTGATGGTGTCACCGCTGTCGTGCTCCAGGTGGTGGAACTTGCCCTTCTTCCACTCACCCGACCAGAAGCCGGCCTGGCAGGTGGTGTCGCAGGCATGGTCGTCCTTGTCGCCGTACGCGGCGGCGGGGACGGTGCCGAGTGCCGTGGCGGCGGCCACGAGGGCCGCGCAGGCGAGGGCCTTCTTGAGCATCTGTTCCTCCGGATCGCAGGGAGCTCCGCCCGGTGGGCCCGGGCGGGATTCGAAGACAGGGGTTCCCCTAGGCCTTTGCTTCCGTGCGCTAGGCGGGCCGAAGCCCACCCTTTCGAGGGCGGTCCAGTCAGCTCATCTGACGGTATACCAATTCACGCAAATGGCCCCCCGGTGTCGCCAGCAGGGAGGCCGGCGGGCCCTGTTCCACGATGCGGCCCGCCGACATGACGATCACCCGGTCGGCGTCCATGACCGTGGACAGCCGGTGGGCGATCACCAGGCGCGTGGCGTTCAGGCGCCGCGTGGAGTCGATGACGATGCGCTGCGTCTCGTTGTCGAGGGCGCTGGTCGCCTCGTCGAAGAAGAGGATCCTCGGGCGGCGGATCAGCGCCTGGGCGATCATCAGCCGCTGGCGCTGGCCGCCCGAGATGGCGCCGCCGCCGGCGATCATCGTGTGCAGCCCCATCGGCATGCGTTTGATGTCCTCCGCGAGGCCCGCCATCTCGGCGGCCGCCCAGACCTCCTCCTGCGAGAAGGTCTCCGCGCCGCAGATGCAGTCCAGGATCGAGCCGGTGAGCGGCTGCGCGTTCTGCAGGACGACCCCGCACTGGCGGCGCACCGCCGCCTGGTCCAGCGCGGCCAGGTCCTGGCCGTCGTACAGCACGCTGCCGGAGGACGGCCTGTCGAAGCCGATGAGCAGGCGCAGCAGGGTCGACTTGCCGCAGCCGCTCGGGCCGACGACGGCCACGAACTCGCCCGGGCGGATGGCGAGCGACACGTCGTCGAGGACGAGCGGCGCGTCGTCGGCGTACCGGAAGGAGACGTTACGGGCCTCGATGGCGCCCGACAGCACGCCCGGCTGGGCCGTGGAGCCGCGCACCTCCGGGGCCGCGTCCAGCACCGGCTTGATCTGTTCGAACAGCGGCAGCGCGGCCGCCGCCGACACCAGCGCCCCGGTCAGTTGCGTCACCGACGTCAGCAGCATCGTCACGGACGTACTGAACGTCAGGAACGCGCCCGCCGACATGGAGCCCCGCGCCGGGCCCGCCAGCAGCATGAACATGATGAGCGAGCAGAGCGGCAGGTACACCGCGTCCAGGACGGTGGTGATGTTCCTGATCCGGCCCGCCCGCTGCTGCAACTCGCGCGAGCGGGCGAACTCCCGCGCCCACGCCGCGTACGCGAAGCTCTCCGCCGCCGCCACACGCAGCTTCGGCAGCCCGCGCAGCGTCTGGAAGGCCTGGTTGTTCAGCTTGTTGCCCAACTCCACCAGCCGCCGCTGCCAGCGCACCTGCCACAGCCCCAGCCCCAGGAAGACCACCCCGATGACCAGCAGCATGGCGATCGCCGCCAGCGCCAGCGGCACGCTGTAGCAGAACAGCAGCACGAGGTTCATGGCGCCGATCGTGGACGCCTGGAGGGCCACCGGCCCGACGCCGGTCATCACGCGGCGGACCGCGCTGATGCCCATGGCAGCGCTCGCCAGCTCACCCGTGGAGCGCTCGGTGAAGAAGCGCGTCGGAAGCCGCAGCAGCCTGTCCCACACGGCCGGTTGCAGCACGCTCTCGACGCGGCCCTCCATCCGCAGCAGCGTGAGGTTCTGCAGCAGCATGAACGCCGCGGACACCACACTGGTGACCATGACGGCCAGCGACACCTGCGTGATCAGGCTCTTCTCGGCCGCCGGGACGTACGAGCCGAGCACCTTGCCCGTCGCGATCGGCACCAGCGCCCCCAGGCACACGGTCACCAGACCGGCGAGGGCCAGGTTGCGTACGTCGCCGACGGTGCCGCGCATGCTGAACCGCAGCAGCCCCCAGGGCGTCAGCGGCCGGTCGGGCAGCGGGCGGTAGAACATCACCGCACGCGGCTCCAGTTCGGCCGCCTTCTGAGCGCCGAGCCGGATCCGCAGGCCCGACGCCGGGTTCACCGCCTCGTACCGGCCGCGCCGCCACAGCAGCGCCACCGGCGCCCCCGACCTGGCCCAGTGGCCGACGAGCGGCCCGGCGTCCGTGCGCCACCACTCCCCGTCGAGCCGGACCGCGCGGGTGCGGACGCGGGAGGCGACCGCGATGCGCTCGACGGGACCCATCCGCTCGTCGGCCGTACCGTCGCTCCGCACCGCGTCGGCCAGCGTGATCCCCGCCGCCCGCGCGACCCGTCGGCACACGGCGTACGTGGCGTCGTCGCTCGCGCCGCCCCCCGCACCGGACTTCCGCCCGCCGCGGTCCGGGCCGCCGATGGACGCCAGCAGTGCCTGGTCCGCCCGCGCCCGGACGGCCTCGCCCGCCCGGATGCCGGCCGCGGCCCGGTCCTCGTGCGCCCGCTCCGACTGCTCGATCCAGCGGTCCACGGCGGACAGCAGCCGGTACTGCTGGTTGACCATCTGCTGCCACAGGCCGCCGTCCACCAGCAGATCGCCTGCCGCGTCCGCGCCGTACGCGGCGCCGTACTGGACGCTCCCCGGGGGCACCGGCATCCACAGCATGTCGTCGTCGGCGACCGCCTCCCCCTCCTCGGCGGCCGGGCGCCCGTCCAGCGGAGCCTCGAACAGCACGCCCAGACTGCGGGCCGTACCGAGCGCGAAGGCCTGCTCCAAGGGGCTCTGTTCACCGTAGGAACCGTACGAACCGTGCGGCGCATACGGGTCGTACGAGCTGTACCCGTCGCTTCCGTGCAGCTCCCGCAGCGCGACGCGGCGCAGCGCGCAGTCCTGGGTCGGGCGGCCGACCAGCGTGTGCTGCGGGCCCTCGACGGGGCCGAGCAGCAGGCTGCCCGCCTCCAGCCGGCCCAGGAAGTGCCAGTTGCCCTGCTGCGCCGCGTCGACCGCGAAGAGGTCCAGGCCGCCGCCGACGACCAGCCACAGCACGTGCGGGCCCTCCAAGTGCACACTGCGCAGACCGGTGCAGTCGACAGGCGTGCCGAGCCCGCCGAGGGCGTGGGTGACGGGGTCGTGACCGACCACGGGGGGAAGGGACACGTCAGCGCTCCCGTACCAGCTCGGCGTACGCGCCGCCGGCGGCGATCAGTTCCTCGTGGCGGCCGCGTTCGACGACCGTGCCGTGGTCCAGCACCACGATCTCGTCGCTGTCGCGCACCGTGGACAGCCGGTGGGCGATGACGACGCACGCGCAGCCGCGCCGCCGCAGGTTGTCGATGATGACCTCTTCGGTCCGGGCGTCCAGGGCGCTCGTCACCTCGTCGAGGACGAGGATCGACGGCCGCCGCACCAGCGCCCGGGCGATCTCCAGCCGCTGCCGCTGCCCGCCCGAGAAGTTGCGCCCGTCCTGTTCGACGCGGCTGTGGATGCCCTCCGGCCGCCGCGCGATCACGTCGTCGTACAGGGCGGCGTCGCGCAGCGCGGCGATGACCGCCTCGTCCGGTATGGAGGGGTCCCACAGGGCGACGTTGTCGCGGACGGTGCCCTCGAAGAGGAAGACGTCCTGGTCGACGAAGGAGACGGAGGCGGCCAGCGCACTGCGGGGAATGTCCTCCAGACGCTGCCCGTCGATGCGGATCGTGCCCTCCCACGGGGCATACAGACCGGAGATCAGCCGGGAGACGGTGGACTTGCCGCTGCCGGAGCCGCCGACGAGCGCCACCTGCTGCCCGGGGCCGACGGTCAGCGAGAAGCCGGTCAGCAGCGGCTTGTCGAGCGGGCTGTAGCCGAAGGTGATGTCCTCCAGCTCCACGTGCCCCTTGAGGCGGCGGGTGCTCGTATCCGCCTCCACGCGCGTGTAGAGGGTGTCGGCGGGGAAGTTCTCGACGTCCTTGAGCCGCGTCACGTCGGCCGCGAAGTCCTGGATGCGGCCCGCCACTCCGTTGAGCCGGGTGAGGGGAGCGGTGAAGCGCGTCACCAGCGCCTGGAAGGCGACCAGCAGGCCGATGGAGATATGGCCCTCGACCGCGCGCAGCCCGCCGATCCAGAGGATCAGCGCGCTGTTGAGCGTCGCGAGGGTGGGCGCGACCACCGCGAGGACCGCGCTCGGCACGCCGAGCCTCTGCTGCACCTCCAGGGTGGTGGCGTGCTGCCCGGCCCAGCGGCGGAAGAAGCCGTTCTCGCCGCCGGTGGCCTTCATGGTCTCGATCAACTGGAGGCCGGTGTACGAGGTGTTCGTCAGCCGTGCGCTGTCGGCGCGCAGCTTCTGGGTGTGCGTCGCACGCAACCGGATCACTATCCGCATCGCCACCACGTTGAGGAGCGCGATCCCCACGCCCACCACCGTCAGCTGAGGGTCGTACGTCCACAGCAGCAGCGCGTACAGGACGACCACGATGCCGTCCACGCCGGCGGCGGCGAGGTCCCGCGCCAGGGTCTCGGCCACCGCGTCGTTGGACTGGAGCCGTTGGACCAGGTCGGCGGGGCTGCGCTGGGCGAAGAAGGTCACCGGCAGCCGCATCAGGTGCCGGAAGAAGCGGGCGCTGCCGAGCGTGGAGGAGATGATCCGCCCGCGCAGCAGGTTCGCCTGTTGCAGCCCGGTCAGCACGGCGGTGAGCGCGACCATCGCGGCCATCGACGCGAACAGCGGCGTGAGTACCGAGCTCTGCCCCCCGATCAGGAACATGTCGATGTACGTACGGCTCAGCGCCGGCACCGCCGCCCCGACCGCCACCAGCAGCAGGCTGGCGAGGAGCGCGGCCAACAGGGTGCCGGTCGTACCGCGCAGCCGCGCGGGCACGGCGCGCAGCACGCCCGGCCTGCGCCCGCCCCGCCGGAAGGACTCGCCCGGCTCCATGACCAGGGCCACCCCGGTGAAGCTGGTGTCGAACTCCTCCATCGAGACGAAACGGCGGCCTTTGTCGGGGTCGTTGATGTGCACGCCCCGGCGCCCGAACAGGCCGAACCGGCGTCCCATGCCGTCGTACACGACGTAGTGGTTGAACTCCCAGAAGAGGATGGCGGGCGCCCGCACCTCGGCGAGGGCGGCCGGCTCCATCTGCATGCCCTTGGCCTGGAGTCCGTAGCCGCGCGCCGCCTTCAGGACGTTGCTGGCCCGCGAGCCGTCGCGGGAGACACCGCACGCGATGCGCAGTTCCTCCAGCGGCACGTGCCGCCCGTGGTGCGCGAGCACCATGGCGAGGCAGGCGGCGCCGCACTCCACGGCCTCCATCTGGAGGACGGTCGGCGTGCGGACGGCCTTGGGCCTCTGGACCGTGGGCCTGCGCCCCTTGGGCGTCGGCCGGGCGCGGCGCCGTCCGCCGGTCGCGGTGCTCACGGCAGGAGCCAATCGATCGGGTGCTGCTCGGCGAGATGGACCGAGCCGGTGGTCAGGGTCATGGAGTCGAGGGGGTACGAAGGGCCGTCCGACGTCGACCACGCGTACCCGGTCTTCGTCGAGGAGGACCGCTCCAGGCGGACCAGAACGGACACCGGGGGGCCCTGCCGGGAGAACTCCTCGCCGAGCTGGCCGCTGCCGAGGAAGGCGGCGATCCGCTGGCGCGTCTGCGCGGTCCGTCCGACCGCCTCCACCCGTCCGCGCAGCACGCCGTACTGCTGCGCCGGCACGGACTGGACGGTGAGGTCCACGGAGGCGCCCACGGGTACGGCGGCGCCGCGGTCGGCGGGGACGTACAACACGGCCATCAGCGGGTCGTCCTCCCGGCCGGCCCGCTCCACGGCGGCCACGTCGGCGCCCGTGGTGACCACCGAGCCGATCGTGGCGACGAGAGCCGTCAGCCGGCCGGCGGCGATGGCGCGGACGACGGCGGTGCCCTCGGGGGTGCGCACCTCGACCAGCGGGGCGTCGTCGGCGACGTACTCGCCCTCCTTGGCGCGTACGTCCACGACCTGGCCCGAGACGGGGCTCTGGAGGATGTAGCTGCCCTGCGCGTGCGTGAGGATGCCAGGCGCGGAGAGTGTGGAGGAGACGGAACCGGTCACGGCCCAGACGGAGGCGGCGATCATGGCGAGCACCGTGACGGTGAGGACGAGCAGGCCCTGCGGACGCGCGAAACGCACCGGCAGGTCTATTTCCTCCGGAGATTGCAGCTTGGAAAGGGCCTTTTGGCGGAACTGCACGTAACTCTTCCCTCGACTGCATATGTCCGTTCGGGGAGCGAAACAGGGAAAAGCGGGGTGAGCCCCGGAACGGTTGAGTTCCGGGGCTCACCCAAGCCGTCTCAGAGGCCGGCGGCGAAGCCGGTGAGGGCCGACGAGTTGAGGCCGGCGAACGACTCGACGGCGCCGACGGCGGAGGTGGCGACACCGGAGACCGGGGCGATGGAGTCCACCGTGGCGGTCACGTTGGCCACGGCGGAGCTCGCCACGGCGGAGTGCAGACCGCCCGACACGTTGTCGAGGTCGGCGTCGGAGATTTCCAGGGTCTGGATCTCGGGGTTCATGCGGAGGTTCCCTTCACACGGATAACTCGAAAGCACGGCGGGTGACCGGCACTTTGTGCGGCAGCCCGCAGTGCGATGGATCAAAGCACGGGGGCGCGCCGCTCAGCCAATCGACCGGACGGCGTTCCGAGCGATATCCCGCCGGTGAATTACCAGCGTGTGCAGGGGCGTTCATGAATTGGTGCCGGGTTCTTCACAGGCCCCTCGGTTCCCGGTGTCCGGCGCGCTCGGGCCGAGTGATGCGGAATTGGACATTCCGGCACCAACGCGCAGAGGTGACGCCGCGTCGGGTGAGCGGTGATGGGAGAAGGTGTGACGCCTGTACATTCGGTGTGCAGATTCGCTGGCATCGCGCCATAACGGACGCGACACGGACGCGACATGGGTGCGACGTGGTCGCGTCACGGGCGCGAAGAAGCCCCCTGCGGCCCCGGCTGCCGGCCCGGGCCCCCAGGGGGCGGGGTGCGACGCGTCAGACGCGGTCGGCGGCGATGAGCAGGTAGTGGAAGCTGCCCTCCTCGTACGCCGTGAGGAACGGCTCCTCGATGCCGGTGGCCAGCGACGACTTGGCGCGCAGCTCCCAGTACGGAATGGTCTGCGCCGTCAGGTCGACCACGTTGATCGGCACCAGGTTGTGGGCCGCCATGGCCTTGAAGTACGCGCTGCGCGGGTGGATGTTGCAGGTGTAGTGCTCGTCGATGCGGCTGACGGCCTTGGAGCGGCCGCCGGTCACGTCGTTGGAGCAGCCGGTGACGCAGACGTAGCGGCCGCCGAACTCCAGGACCCGGGACACCTCGGCGTACAGCTCGAACAGGTCGACGTACATGGTGGTTTCGTTGGTCCACGCGCCCCGGCGCGAGGCCGTCTCGAAACGGGTGTCGAGCATGTTGCGGAAGTGGAACTTCACCCGGTCGGAGATGCCGCGCTCCTCGGCCTGCGTGTTGGCGAAGCCGACCTGGTACTCGGAGATCGACACCCCGTCGACCTGGCAGCCGAAGCGCTGGTGGGCCATGAAGCTGGTGCCGCCGCGCCCCGAGCCGCAGTCGAGCAGCATGTCGTCGGCCGTGACGGGGCCCAGGTGGTCCAGCAGGACGACGGCCTGGGCGGTCTCCAGGCGGTGGAGTTCGCGGGTGATGCGGTCCTGGCGCGTCTCCTTCGGCCCCTCCAGCACGGAGGGGTCGTACTCGCCCAGCCCGTAGTGGTGGTGGTAGAGGCCGTCGACCTCGCCGAGCCGCAGGTTGACCGGGTCCTGCTGGTGGGTGTTCCAGTACGCGGCGACGGACCTCTGGTACTCGGTGTGCAGCACCTGCCCGGTGTCACGCACGCGGACGGACCTCGATGTTCTCGAGGATGCCGATGGCGTCCGGCACGAGGATCGCGGCCGAGTAGTAGGTGCTGACGAGGTACGAGATGATCGCCTTCTCGTCGATCCCCATGAACCGGACGTTGAGTCCGGGCTCGTACTCGTCGGGCAGGCCCGTCTGGTAGAGGCCGATGACGCCCTCGTTGTCCTCGCCCGTACGCATCGCGATCATCGAGGACGTCTGGTGCTCGGTGATCGGGATCTTGCCGCAGGGCAGGATCGGGATGCCGCGCCACGCGGGGATGTGGTGGCCGCCGATGTCCACGCTGCCGGGGTTCACGCCCCGCTTGGTGCACTCCTTGCCGAAGGCGGCGATCGCGCGCGGGTGGGCGAAGATGTACTGCGTGCCGCGCCGCATGCTGATCAGGTCGTCGAGGTCGTCCGGGGTCGGCGGACCGGCGGGGCTCTGGATGCGCTGGTTGTAGTCCGTGTTGTGCAGCAGGCCGAAGTCCGGGTTGTTGACCAGCTCGTACTCCTGGCGCTCGCGGAGCGCCTGGACCGTCAGCTTGAGCTGCTGCTCGGTCTGGTTCATCGGCTTGTTGTAGAGGTCGGCGACCCGGCTGTGCACCTTCAGGATCGTCTGCGCGACGCTCAGCTCGTACTCGCGCGGCTCGAGTTCGTAGTCCACGAACGTGGTCGGCAGCGGCGGCTCGCCCTCGTGGCCCGAGAGGAAGCTGATCTCCACCTCGCCGTACTTGTTCGTCGGCCGGTGCCCGTTGGAGGTGAGCCCCTGGACGTGGTCGCGCAGCGTCTCGTACTGCGACGCCACCGTCTTGTACGCCGACTGGGGGAGCGTCAGCACGGTGGTCGCGGTCAGCGCGCGGACCGAGAACTCCCACTTGGCGTCGGCGTCGCCCGCCAGCAACCGGCCGCCGAACGAGTCGCCGTCGGCGAGCATGCCGAGGCGCGTCTCGGAGTCGTCGTACTTGCCCTTGCCGACCTTCTCCACCTTGCCGTGCGCGATCAGGAAGACCGTGTCCAGCTTGCGGCCCATCTCGACGAGGAGCTGGCCCGGCTCGTACGTCTTCTGGACGAACTTGTCCGCCAGCGCCGCGAGGGCGGTGGGGTCGTTGAAGCCGCGCAGCAGCGGCAGTTCGCACAGCTCCGCGGGGATGACCTGCACCTTGGAGCCGGTCTGTACGAAGGTGACGCGGCCGTCACCGACGGAGTACGACAGGCGGCGGTTGACCCGGTAGGCGCCACCGGGCACGTGCACCCACGGCAGCTTGCGCAGCAGCCAGCGCGAGCTGATCTCCTGCATCTGCGGTTCGGACTTGGTGGTCGTGGCGAGATTCCGCGCTGCCCGGGTGCTCAGGCTGAGCTGGATGCTCTCCTGGGTCTGGATCTGCGGCGGCTCGGGAGCGGGACGTGTCTCGACGGCCATGGAAGCCTTCCCTTTCATACGGTGATCCACCTGGCTCCTCATGGCGGGCACCGACCCGACTCCACCAGGCGTCATCACGCGTAGTGAATATGCGTGACACATGGTGAGACCGGATTGCCGTGCGCGTGCGCGTGTCGCGCCGCAGCGCGCTGCCTGCGCATACGCCCCCATCGCGCGCCCGCGCGCCCCCGGGCTGCGGCCCCGGGGGAGCGCCGGCCTCACCCGGTGGAGGCGGGCGTTCTACTCGTCCTCCTCGTCGTCCTCCTCGTCGCCGAGGACCAGGACCACATGGAGGGTGCGCGGCCCGTGCACGCCCTCGACCCGGTCGAGCTCGATGTCGCTCGTCGCGGACGGCCCGGAGACCCAGGTCAGCGGACGGCCCGGCACCAGGCGCGGCAGCGCCTCCGGGAGCGACGCGACGACCTGCCCCGGCGCGCGTACGACGCACACGTGGAGGTCCGGCACCAGCGTGAGAGCGCGGCGGCCCTGGCCCTCGGTGCCGTCCAGGACGAGGGTGCCGGTCTCGGCGATCGCCAGGGCGCAGCCGGTGACGACGGCGTCCGTCGCGTCGAGCTGCCGGGGCGTCAGCGGCTCGGCGCGGGTGTCGTGGCGCTGCTCGGCACCGGTTGCGGGGAGCCAGGCGTCCGGCAGCCCGGGTGGCACGGCGAGCGAGCGTACGCCGTGCTCGGCGAGCACGGCGGCGACGACCTCGGGGAGGTCCGCCTCGGTCGTACGGTGCACATGGGCGCGGTAGTCGGCGAGGTTGTGGTGGAGGAGGTCCAGCAGCGCGGCCGGGTCGTCGGAGGGGGCGTGCGCGGTGAGGTAGTCGCGAGCGGGCTCCGGCGCTTCGGGCGCGTCGGCGACGGCCGCGCGGATACGGGCCAGGATCCGGTCGCGAGAGCTCGTGCCGGGTCCGGCGTCGCCCGTCTGCGATGGGTCGCTCTTCCGTGAGGCGGGGTTCGTCCGCGATGTGGCGCCGGCGCGTGGTTCGGTGTTCATCCGTGGTTCTTCCTCCACCAGTCCCGGAAGGACTGCTCCGGCATCTCCGGCAGTTCCCGGCCCTCGGTCCAGGCGCCCGCGCCCGGCAGCCGTGACGGATGCGCGTGGCGGGTCGCGGAGGCGAGGCGCTCACCGGCGGCGAGGACGGTCGGGTGGTCGAGCAGCCAGGTCGCCGCCCGGACGGCAGCCTTCTCCAGGCGGTGCCCCTTGCCGCCCTGTGCTGCGACGCGCTCGCGCAGGTGCACCAGCACCTCGGGGATGTCGATGGCCACCGGGCACACCTCGTAACACGCCCCGCACAGCGACGACGCGTACGGCAGCGAGGCGTCGATCCCGCTCGTCGTGCCGCGCAGCTGGGGCGTGAGGATGGCGCCGATCGGGCCCGGGTAGACGGAGCCGTACGCGTGCCCGCCGGCCCGCTCGTACACCGGGCAGACGTTCAGACAGGCCGAGCAGCGGATGCAGCGCAGCGCCTGGCGGCCGACCTCGTCGGCGAGCGCGTCGGTGCGGCCGTTGTCGAGCAGGACGAGGTGGAAGGTCCGCGGGCCGTCCCCGTCACTCGTGCCGGTCCACATGCTGGTGTACGGGTTCATCCGCTCGGCCGTCGACGAACGCGGCAGGGTCTGGAGGAACACCTCCAGATCGCGCCAGGTCGGCACCACCTTCTCGATCCCGACGACCGAGATCAGCGTCTCGGGCAGGGTCAGGCACATCCGCCCGTTGCCCTCCGACTCGACCACCACCAGGGTGCCGGTCTCGGCGACCATGAAGTTCGCGCCGGAGATCCCGACCTTCGCGCGCAGGAACTTCTCCCGCAGGTGCAGGCGCGCCGCCTCGGCCAGCTCGGCGGGCGTGTCGGTCAGGCCCTCGGGCGCGGGCCGGCCCCACGCGCCCATCCGGTCGCGGAAGATGTCGCGGATCTCGCCGCGGTTGCGGTGGATCGCCGGGACCAGGATGTGCGACGGCCGGTCCTCGCCCAACTGCACGATGAGCTCGGCGAGATCCGTCTCGTACGCCGCGATGCCCTCCGCCTCCAGGGCTTCGTTGAGGCCGATCTCCTGCGTGGCCATGGACTTGAC
This sequence comes from Streptomyces sp. NPDC093546, assembly GCF_044765045.1. Taxonomy (NCBI): domain Bacteria; kingdom Bacillati; phylum Actinomycetota; class Actinomycetes; order Kitasatosporales; family Streptomycetaceae; genus Streptomyces; species Streptomyces sp. NPDC093546. Next base: position 166,677 of record NZ_JBIWJG010000006.1, read on the forward strand.
CTTGACGACCTCGCGCTCGCCGGTCGCCTTCACCAGGCCGGTGACGATCCGGTTCGCCTCGTCGGCGTCCGCCGCCCAGTGGACCGTGCCGCCCGCCGCCGTGACCGCCTCCTCCAACTGGAGCAGGTACGCGTCCAGATGGCGCAGCGTACGGTCCTTGATCCGCTTGCCCGCCTCCCGCAGCTGCTCCCAGTCCGCCAGCTCCGCGACCGCCCGGGCCCGCTTGTCGCGGATCGTGTGCGTCGCGTGCCGCAGGTTGGCCCGCAGCCGCTCGTCGCGTACGGCCGTGGCCGCCGCCCGGGGAAACGCCGGCATCCCGACGAACGTCGTCGTCCCGCTCATCGCAGTGGCTCCTCTTCCGTGCTCGCCAGGATCTCGGCGATGTGCACCGCCCGCATCCGCTCGCCCTCCCGCCGAAGAATCCCGCCGATGTGCATCAGACACGAGTTGTCCGCGCCGCACAGCACCGCGGCGCCCGTCCCGGCCGCGTTGCGCACCTTGTCGCGGCCCATCGCCACCGACACCGCGGCGTTCTTCACCGCGAACGTCCCGCCGAAACCGCAGCACTCCTCCGCGCCCGGCAGCTCCACCAGCTCCAGGCCCTTGACCGCCTCCAGCAGGCGGCGGGGCCGGTCCCCGAGCCTCAGCATCCTCAGACCGTGACAGGAGGGGTGGTACGTGACGGTGTGCGGGAAGTACGCGCCCACGTCCGTCACGCCCAGCACGTCGACCAGGAACTCGGTCAGCTCGTACATCCGGGGCCCCAGCTCCGGCGCACCCAGCTTCGGGTAGTTGTCCCGCACCATCGCCGCGCACGAACCCGAGGGCGTGACGACGTACTCGTACCCCTCGAACGCCCGCACCGTCCGGCGCACCAGGGGCAGCGTCTCGTGTCGGTAGCCGGTGTTGAACTGCGGCTGGCCGCAGCACGTCTGCTCCGCCGGGAAGTCCACCTCGACCCCCAGGCGCCGCAGCAGTCGCACCACGGCGATGCCGGTGGCGGGGTACACCGCGTCATTGACACAGGTTACGAACAGCGCGACGCGCATCCTGGCTCATCCCTCCCTCTCGACTCTCTCGACCCTCTCGACCACGCGGAAATCCGGGCGTCGGCCTCGTCCCGTGCCCGTGCCCATACCCAAGCCCGTGCCGCCGCGCCGCGCGGAGTGTAGTGGCGCAGCGGCTCCGTCGTGGCGACCAGGTGCCTCGCGCGCCGTCTCGGCAGTCTTGAAACGATTCACTTCGTGCGCACACGATGACCGCTGGACGGGTAGCCAGTCAAGCTGCTGCAACACACGGGTTGACGCCCCCTCCTGTTGAAAGCTTTCATCTAAGCGGTCGATCGCGATCGCGATCGCGATCGCGATCGCGACCTCGACCGCAACCGCAACCGCAATCGCCACAGGTGGGTGTCGCGCCGTGCAACGCGTCTGCTTTCTACTGAAGGTCCGTCAGGACCGGCTCGCCGAGTACCGGGAACGGCACGCGGCCGTCTGGCCCGAGATGCGCGACGCGCTCACCGCCGCCGGATGGCACAACTACTCGCTCTTCCTGCGCGACGACGGCCTGCTCGTCGGGTACGTGGAGACGCCCGACTTCGAAGCGGCCCGGGCCGCGATGGCCCGGACCGAGGTCAACGCCCGCTGGCAGGCCGAGATGGCGGGCTTCTTCGAGGAGTTGGACGGACGGGGGCCGGACGAGGCGATGACACCTCTCACCGAGGTGTTCCACCTCGCCTGACCCCCGTCGTATCCGGGATCAGGCCCCGGAGCCGAGCTGGTCGAGGGTGTGCTCCAGCTGCGGCAGGCAGGCGCGGGACTCCTCCGTGTCCAGGGCGCGCACCTCGGCGATCAGCGACCGCAGCCGTGCGGCGGCCGCGTCCGTACGGCCCGACCCGTGTTCGGCCCACGCCGCCTGGACGGCGCACCGCGCCCGCTCGTCCAGCGCGCCGGGGCCCAGCGAGGCGAAAGCCGCCCCGGCCTGCTCCAGCAGGAGCACCGCCTCCCGCCGGACGCCGTCGGCCGCGGTCGCGGCCCGCTGTTCCGAGCCCGCGGTCGCGGCCTGAGCCGTGTCCGGGGCCGCGCCCTCCTCGCCTTCGTCTTCCTCGTCGTCCTCCTCCTCTGCGTACAGCTCGTCCAGGAGCAGCTCGGCCGTCTGCGCCCAGGTGCGCGCACGCTCCACCAGCAGCTCGGCCCCCTCGCCCTCGACCGCCGCGAGTGCCCTCGCCATCAGCTCCTTGGCGGCCGCAGGGTCGCTGCCGCGCATCTCCAGCCAGGCGAGCGAACGCAGCGCGCGGGCGAGGGAGACGGGATCGCCCACGCTCTCCCACAACTCGACGGCCCGGCGGTACGCGGCGACCGCCTCGTCGCGCAGGCCCGCGCCCGAGAGGCACTCCGCGGCGAGCGTCGCGAGCTGGGCGTGCGCCCCGGGGTGCTCCCATCCCTTGGCCACCTCGGCCGCGAGGAGGTACTGCTCCGCCGCGGCCCGCCGGTCGCCCAGCGCGCGCAGGTTCCGCGCGAGCGTGTCCCGGGCGCGTACGGCCTGCTCGTCGCCGTGCTCCAGCAGGTCCGGCAGCGCGGACTCCAGCACCTCGGCCGCCTCGGCGGAGCGCCCCGTCTCGCCGAAGGCCTGGGCGAGGACCAGCCGGGCGTACGCGCCCGCTCCCGCGGAGTCGCCCGCCGCGTCGAACCAGTGCGCCGCCTCGAGGGCGTACTGCGCGGCCTCGGCCTCCTTGCCGTCCTGCTGGTACAGCACCTCGGCCAGCGTCAGCCGTATCCGGCCGAGCTCGTGCGCGTCCACGAGCTCCGCGCTGTGCGTCACCGCGGCGCGTGCCGCCTCCTCGGCGTCGTCGAGGCGGCGGAGCCGCATCAGCAGCCGCGCCCGCCGTGCCAGCGGCTCGGCCGCGTCCCAGGGGTGGCCCGAGGCGAGGACGCGCCGCGCGGCCAGGGCGAGCAACTCGTCCGCCGTGTCCGGGTCACCCGCCCGCCAGGCCAGGTCGGCGCGTATCCCGTCCGCCTCGGCGAGCAGGTCGTCCACGCCGCTGCCGTCCCCGTGGTCCCGCCCGAACTGCTGGGTGAACGCGGCCAGATCGGCTTCGAGACGTGCGTCGCCGTGGTCCTCCTCGCCGTGGTTCTCCTGGTCCTGGTCCTCGTGGTCGTGCCGCAGCGCCGCGTCGATCTTTATCTTCAGCAGGGCGGCCGTCGCGATCCGCCGTGTCCTGGTGGGGTCGGCCGGGTCCAGGTCCTGCGCCGCGGCGGTGGCCGCCGCCACCAGGTCGCGGATCTCCTCCGGTTCCGCGCCCGCCTGTCCCGCCGCGGTGGCCACGCGCAGGTCGGCGAGCGCGGCCCGGCTCGGCTCACCGGCGGCGCGGTAGGCGGCGGCGGTCCGCTCGAAGAGCTCCCGCGCGCGCTCGTCGCCCGCGCGCCCGGCGCGGATGGCCCGGTGGTCCAGCAGATCGGCCGCGAGCAGCGGATCGACGGTCTCGCGGGCGGCCGCGCCCTCGCCGCCGTCGGAGCCGTTGGGGTGACCCGTGCCGTCCGGGTCGCCCGCGCCCGCCGCGCCGACGAACGCCTCGACCCGGTCCCACGCGGCCGTCGCCCGCGGATGGCCCTGGGCGCGCAGCTCCCGTGCCTCGGCGACCAGTTCCGGCAGGGCGGCGGCCGGGGCCGCCGTCGGCTCCCCACCATGGGGGACCGGCACCGCCGGTGCCGCGGCGGGCGGGCCCGCGAGCCGGGCGGCCCGTACTCCCAGGGGCAGGCTCGCCAGCAGCGGCTCCCGCTCCAGGCGGTGCTTCAGCCGCCCGGACACGACGTCGCTGCCGTTGCGCTCGTCGAAGCGGGCCGCGATCCCGGCGGCCTCGGCGTCCAGCAGGTCGTGCAGCTCCCGCACCGTGCGCTGCCGCCCCGCGTACGCGACCGCGGGCTGCTCGCCGACGCCGAGCGCCAGCAGCCGGCGCAGCAGGACCAGGGCCCCGGTGAGCAACTCCAGCCGGGCCCACGGGTTCCCTTCGGACCCGAGGTGCGACGCGTGCTCGGAGAGGATCTCCAGGCCCCGGCCTTCGTTGCCGGTCAGCGCGCAGAACTCGATGTGCAGGCCGATCGAGGGCAGCAGGCTCTCGTTGCCCCGGGCCATGCGGTAGCCGCGCAGGTGGTGGGCGCGTGCCTCGTCCGGCCGGCCCGTCCGCACCAGCGGGAGCAGCGACTTGGCCAGGACCCGGTGGGGCTCCTCCATGCAGCTGGAGCTGCCGTCGAGGACGGGCGCCCACGTGCGCAGGGCTTTGTCGTCCTGCCCTCGGCTCAGCCAGTAGTGGCCCTGGTCGTTGAGTTCGCAGGCGTGGCAGTTGGCCATCCGGTCGCGCTCCGCCGCCGTCCACGCGGCGAACGCGCGCGCCGCCCGCTCGGTGTCGCCGGTGTCCTCGGCCAGCTCGAACTCGGCCTGCCGTACGGCGCGCTCGGTGTATCCGGCGACCCTGTAGCGGTGCTCCATCTCGCCGAGCCACCGCTCCATGGTGGCGAGCGGGATCTCCGGAAGCGTCAGCATCCCGGAGCTGACCCACTTGAACATCCAGTGGAAGGTGTGGGTGTCGCCGCGGTCGAACGCCGACGGGTCACGGTCCCACTCCCGCATGAGCCGTGCGAACGGCACCAGCATCTTGCCGCGCTCGGTGCTGTACTCGTACGCCCTGACGAGCCCGAAGAGCGCGTGCCGCAGCAGGTCGCGGTCCCCGGTGGCCTCGGCGGCCGCGACCAGCTCCTCCGCCCGCGCGTTGCGCAGCAGCCCGTTGGGCGCGGACTCGTTCTCCCACAGGGCCCGGCGGATGTCTTCGGGGTCGGGCCGGCCCGCGTGCTCGGCGCTGGTCACTTGTCGTCCTCCCGGGTGGGGCCCTCGGCGGGCGTGGTGGTGGGGTGCGTCGCCCATTCCAGGAGCCCGAGGAAGGCCCGGTTGAGCAGTGAGGTGTCGGCGGGGCGCAGCGGGCGCTGCGCCATCAGCAGGGCCTGCCCGTAGAGCGACTCGACCGCCGTACCGGCCAGCTCCGGGTCGGTGATCGCCGCGACGCGGCGCACCAGAGGGTTGTTGTGGTTCAGCACCAGCCGGGCGCGGGGCGCCGAGCCGCGCAGGGCGCCGAGGATGTCGCTCCACAGGGTGTCGGCGCCCTCCTCGGCCGCCGCACGGTCCCGCTCGTGGCGGGCCTCCCGGTCGTCCAGGTAGAGCGCCGGCACGGTGACGGGCTGGAAGGCGCGCAGCGCCACGTCGCAGCCCAGGGCGTCGAGCCGTGTCCGGGCCGTGGCGAGGAACGCGGCCAGGGCCAGCTCCTGCTGCGGCTCGACCGGGTCGAGGTGCGCGGTGACGGCGCCCGCGTCGAGCTCGCCGACGGTGACCCCGTCCCGGACCTGCGGCAGCAGGGCGATGAGGTCCGCGTCGTAGGTGTACCCGCCGTTGACGACACCCAGGCCGTGCGCGGCGGCGATGGGGGAGACCTGCCGGAACTCCTCCACCGTGCGCGTGAAGTGGACCTGCGGATGGGCCCGTACGAACTCGTCGAGCGTGACCCGGCCGTCGCTGGTCTCGAACGGCAGCCACGGCAGCATCAGCGCGAACAGGTCCGCGTCGTGCCGCGCCATCGACTTCACGCCCAGGTGGTGCACGGTGAGGAACGCCGCCAGCCGGTCGGGGTCCCCGGCCGCGAGCTCGGCGAGCCACTCGCGGATGCGGACACCGAGCGCCTCGCGCACGGCGGCGAGGGTCTCGTCGTCGTACAGGTTCTCCCGGGACGCCGTTGGGCGCAGGGTGTCGGTGTCCAGGACGACGCGGACGAAGAACGCCCAGTCGGGCAGGAGGTTGTCCGCCCGGTCGGTGAGCAGCATGCCCTTCAGGTAGACCCGGTGCGCCGCCCGGTGCGCGGGGCTGGTGGCCGAGGGCAGGACGTACGCCACACCGCGTACGCCCGCGACCGGCAGGTCCAGGTCGATGGAGTCCAGCGGCGTGAACCCGAAGACCCGCGCACAGTGCCCGGCCAGCGCGACGCGCCGCGCGGTGGGCGTCGGGTAGGGCCGGTCCCACACGGCGGGCCGCTCCGTCAGCGGGCGGCCGGTGGCGTCCGGCCCGGTGAACGTGACCTCGTGGGGCAGCAGGGACCCGAAGTCCCGGGCCAGCTCGGCCACGCGCCCCGGCTCCGTCCACTCCTCCGCCCCGGGGCGCGGCTCCAGCCGCACGGTGGTGCCCGGCTCCGGACGCGCCTCGTGGGGCAGCGTCCGTACCGTGTACGACCCGTCGTCGCTCGCCAGCCACTCCACCGGCGGCTCGTCGGGCTTGCGGGCGGAGCGCGACACCACGCGTATCCGCCGGGCGACGACGAAGCAGGCGAGCAGCCCGATGCCGAACTGCCCGAGGAACTCCTGCCGGGCGCCGTCCAGCTCGTCGCGCTTGGAGCTGCGGCCGATGGTGGCGAGGAGGGTGTGCACCTCCTCGGAGGTCAGACCGATTCCGGTGTCCTCCATGACGACGGCGTCGCCGGTGGCCGTCAGCCGGATGCCGGTGGGCGCGGCGGGGTCGTGGGCGAGGCGGGCGGTGACGGCGTCCACGGCGTTCTGCAGCAGCTCGCGGACGTACACGCGCGGGCTGGAGTAGAGGTGGTGCGACAGCAGGTCGACGAGGCCGCGCAGGTCCACCTGGAAGGTGTTCACGGCCGGTTCGGCGGTGGGCCGGGGCCGGGGCTGGTGCCGGGAGGAGGGCTCGGACGGCTCGGACGGATCGGACGGGCGAAGGTTCATGGGCACAAGGGAGCACCCTCACGGCCCCGGACGGCAGCCGCGGGTGCGGGTCGGGCGATCGCGGGGTCCCCCCCTCACGAATCGCGACGGGCCCGGCCTGACCCCGGCGCCGTACGCGGGCATACGCGCACGCCACCGAGGCGGACTCGGAATTGATGACCATCGTAGGGAGGGCCACTGACAATGCCCAGGTACTTTCCCCGCGAGGGAGCCGACGCAGCCCGCCCAGCCGCCCTGGGGGGTGTCTTGCCGATCTTGCCGGGCCCGCGGCCTGATCGACGAGACACCTTCTACGCTCCCTCGCCCCCCGCCACCGCGTAGTCCGGCGGCGCCGGGTTGCGGAGCCCCTCCGCCGCGTCCGAGACGCGGCGGAGCAACTCCAGGAAGACCGTCTGCTCGGCGGGGTCCAGGGGGGCGAGGAAGACCTGGTTCATCCGGGCCGTGCGGACCGCGAGGCGCTTGTGCACGCGTACGCCCTCCTCCGTGGCGTGCAGCACGGAGCGGCGGCCGTCGCGCGGGTCGCGCACCTTGTCCACGAGGCCGCGGTCGGCCAGGCGGCGGACGACCTCGGCGATGGTGGAGCGGTCGAGGCCGACCCGCTCGCCGACCGTGCGCTGGTCCAGGGCGTCCTCGCCCACCAGGGCGTTGAGCACGGCGAACTGCGGTGAGGTGACCTCCTCCGAGACCATCGTGGTCCACAGCAGCGTGTGCGCCTGCTGCAACCGCCGGGCGAGATGGCCCGGATGGCTGCCGAGGTCGAGTGCGGGCACGGTGCACTCCTCTCTCCCGATGCGTCCCATGTAGCCCATGCGTCCCATGTGGCCCATGTGCTCCCCAGGGGTCCCTGAGCCGGGACAGTGTCTCACGCATGCACCGTGCACTGAGGGTCTTGACCAGCGCCGGTCGCGGTGTCAGTCTGCTTCCCGACGACAGATGCTCAGTGTACTGAGCATTTCTTTCTGCTCGGGGAGGAACCAGCCGGATGGACAAGGTGGTGGCCACAGCCGCGCAAGCGGTGGCCGACATACACGACGGGGCGTCCCTCGCGGTCGGCGGCTTCGGCCTCAGCGGCGTACCGAACACGCTCATCCAGGCGGTGTACGAGACCGGCGTCAGGCGCCTCGCCGTCGTCTCCAACAACTGCGGAGCCATGGAGTCCGGCCTTGCCGTCCTCCTCGCCGCCGGGCGCATCGCCCGCGTGACCGGCTCGTACATCGGTGGCAACAAGGAGTTCGCCCGCCAGTACCTCGGCGGCGAGCTGGAGCTGGAACTGATCCCCCAGGGCACCCTCGCCGAGCGGCTGCGCGCCGGCGGCGCGGGCATCCCCGCCTTCTACACACCGGCCGGCGTCGGCACCCAGGTCGCGGACGGCGGCCTGCCCTGGCGGTACGACGGCGACGGCGGCGTCGCCGTGGCGTCCCCGCCCAAGGAGGTACGGGAGTTCGACGGCGTACCGCACGTCCTCGAACACGGCATCCGCACCGACTTCGCGCTCGTCCGCGCCGCCAGGGGCGACCGCCACGGCAACCTCGTGTTCGCCAAGTCGGCCCGCAACTTCAACCCGCTCGCGGCGATGGCCGGGCGCGTCACCGTCGCCGAGGTCGAGGAGCTGGTCGAGCCCGGCGCGATCGACCCGGACCACGTGCACCTGCCCGGCGTCTTCGTCCAGCGCGTCGTGGCCCTCACCCCGGAGCAGGCCGCCGACAAGAAGATCGAGAACCGCACGACCCGAAAGGCACGCGGCTGATGCCCTGGACCCGCGACCAGATGGCCGCCCGCGCCGCCGCCGAACTGCGCGACGGCGAGTACGTCAACCTCGGCATCGGGCTGCCCACCCTCATCCCCGACCACCTCCCCGACGACGTCCACGTGGTCCTCGAATCGGAGAACGGCATCCTGGGCACCGGCCCCTACCCGTACGAGCACGAGGTCGACCCCGACCTCATCAACGCGGGCAAGGAGACCGTCACGGTCCTGCCCGGCGCCTCCTACTTCGACTCGGCGCTCTCCTTCGCGATGATCCGCGGCGGCCACATCGACGTCGCCGTCCTCGGCGCCATGCAGGTCTCCGCCCGGGGCGACCTCGCCAACTGGGCCGTCCCCGGCAAGCTCGTCACCGGCATCGGCGGCGCCATGGACCTCGTCCACGGCGCCCGGCGGGTGCTCGTCACCATGACCCACACCGCCAAGGACGGCAGCCCGAAGATCGTCGAGGAGTGCACCCTTCCGCTGACCGGACGGGCCTGCGTCCACCGGATCATCACCGACCTCGGCGTCCTCGACGTCACCGACGCCGGCCTGGTGCTCGTGGAGACCGCCCCCGGGGTCACCGCCCGGGACATCGCCGACCGCACCGCAGCCCCGGTCCGCACGGCCCACTGAGCCCACAGGCCCACGAGTCCACAGGACTTCACAGGAGTTCACCGCCATGGCACTCACCCAGCAGGACATCGACGTCGAGATCGTCCGGCAGCGCACCGCGTACGAGCAGTCCGTCGCCGAGGGCGCCCCACGCTCCGACCACCCGCCGCGCGACTACCCGCCCTACCGCTCCAGCGTGCTGCGCCACCCGCGCCGGCCGCTCGTCGCCGTCGCCGCACAGCGCGACCCGGAAGCCGTCGAACTGGCCGCACCCGCCTTCGGCGAAACCGACGTCACCGAGCTCGACAACGACCTCACCCGCCAGCACCACGGCGAGCCGATCGGCGAGCGCATCACCGTCACCGGGCGCGTACTCGACCGCGCCGGACGTCCCGTACGGGGACAGCTCGTCGAGCTCTGGCAGGCCAACGCCGCCGGCCGCTACGCCCACCAGCGCGACCAGCACCCGGCCCCCCTCGACCCCCACTTCACCGGCGTCGGACGGACCCTCACCGACGACGAGGGCGGCTACCGCTTCACCACGATCAAGCCGGGCGCCTACCCCTGGCGCAACCACACCAACGCGTGGCGGCCCGCCCACATCCACTTCTCGCTCTTCGGCTCCGCGTTCACCCAGCGGCTCGTCACCCAGATGTACTTCCCGAACGACCCGCTCTTCCCGTACGACCCCATCCTCCAGTCCGTCACGGACGAACGCGCGCGGCAGCGGCTGGTCGCCACCTACGACCACACCCTGTCCACCCCCGAATGGTCCCTCGGCTACCGCTGGGACATCGTCCTGGACGGCCCCGCCGCCACCTGGATGGAGGAAGGCCGATGAGCGCCCTCGACCCCACCCCCTCGCACACGGTCGGCCCCTTCTACGGGTACGCCCTCCCGTTCCCGGGCGGCGGCGAGATAGCGCCCGTCGGGCACCCCGACACGATCACCCTCCACGGGTACGTCCTCGACGGCGAGGGCGCCCCCGTCCCGGACGCGCTCGTCGAGATCTGGGGGCCCGGCCCCGACGGCGAACTGCCGCGCAGAGGCGGCTCGATGCGCCGCGACCCCGTCACCGGCGGCTTCCTCGGCCGCAACGGCGTCGACTTCACCGGCTTCGGCCGCGTACCGACCGACGCCGACGGCCACTGGACGGTACGCACCCTGCGGCCCGGCCGGCGCGGCGCCGGCGCCCCCTACCTGAGCCTGTGCGTCTTCGCCCGCGGACTCACCCACCACCTCTTCACCCGCGCCTACTTCCCCGAGCCCGCCGAAGCCCGGGCCGCCGACCCCCTGCTCGCCTCGCTGCCGGCCGCACGCGCCGCGACACTGGTCGCCCACCCTGAACCGAACCATCCTGAACCGAACCGGACGTACCGGTTCGACATCCGGTTGCAGGGCGACGGGTCGCAGGGTGAGGACGAGACCGTCTTCCTGGAGTTCACATGACGGCGTACGACCCCGAGGACGCGGGCCTGCTCGCCCCCGGCAGCGCGGGCACCCCGGCCGAGGCCGCCACCTCCGACGCGGCCTTCCTGCGGGCGATGCTCGACGCGGAGACCGCCCTGGCCCGCGTCCAGGCGCCCCCGGAGGCCGCCGACGCCATCGCGGCCGCCTGCGCCCGCCCCTTCGACGCCTCGGACGTAAGGGACCTGGCCCTGCGCGCCCGTACCGGCGGCAACCCCGTCATCCCGCTCGTCGCGGACCTGACCGCCGCCGTACCGGAACACGCGCGGGCGTACGTCCACCGGGGCGCCACCAGCCAGGACGTCCTCGACACCGCGGCCATGCTCGTCGCCTCCCGCACCCTCGCGCTGGTCCTGGCGGACCTGGAGCGCACCGCCGCCGTCCTGGCCGCCCTCGCGGCCGCGCACCGCGACACGCCGATGCCCGGCCGCACCCTCACCCAGCACGCCGTCCCCACCACCTTCGGCCTGAAGGCGGCGGGCTGGCGCGCCCTGGTCCTGGACGCCCGCGACCGGCTGGCCGCCGTACGCGACCGGCTGCCGGCCCAACTCGGCGGCGCGGCGGGCACCCTGGCGGCCTTCGAGGCGTACGGCTCCGATCCGCTCGCCCTCGTCGGCGCGTACGCCCGCGAAGTGGGCCTCGCCGAACCGGCGCTGCCCTGGCACACCCTCCGTACCCCCGTGGCCGACCTCGCCGGCGCCCTCGCCTTCACGGCCGGGGCGCTCGGGAAGGCCGCGGCCGACGTCCTGGTCCTCTCCCGCACGGAGACGGGCGAAGTGACCGAGGGCAGCGGCGGCGGGTCGTCCGCCATGCCCCACAAGGCCAACCCCGTACGCTCCACGCTGATCGCCGCGGCCGCCCGCCGCGCCCCCGCCCTCGCCGCCGTCCTGTACGGCTCCGTCACCGCCGAGGACGAGCGGCCCCCCGGCGCCTGGCACGCCGAGTGGGAGCCGCTGCGCGACCTGCTGCGCCTCGTCGGCGGCGCCGCGCACCACGCCGTGCACCTCGCCGAGGGGCTGCGCGTCCACCCGGAGCGGATGCGTGCCCACCTGGACCTCACCAGTGGCCTGATCGTCTCCGAGCGGTTGCGGACCCACTTCCCGAAGGACGCGCTCGCGCGCGCGGCCGAGGAGGTCCGTACGACGGGGAAGCCGCTCGCCGACGTCCTCGGCGTGCCCCCCGAGCTCACCGACCCCACCCACTACACCGGCGCGGCCGGAGCACTCACCGACCGCGCCCTGGAACGCCGATGAAGCCGTTGAAGCCGATGAACCGCCCCGGCCTTCTCCACCACGTCATCGAGGGTGACGACCGCGCCCCCGCTCTGCTCCTGGGGCCGTCCCTGGGCACCTCCACCACCCTGTGGGACCGCGTCGCACCCGGACTCGCCGCCTACCGCCGCGTCCGCTGGGACCTCCCCGGACACGGGCACAGCCCCGCCGGCCTCCTGCGGCCCGGAGCCACCGTCGCCGACCTCGCCGCGCTCGTCCTGCGCCTCGCCGACGCCCTCGGCCTGGAGCGGTTCCACTACGCGGGCGTCTCCCTCGGCGGCGCCGTCGGCCTCTGGCTCGCCGCGCACCACCCCGACCGGCTGGACCGGCTCGCCGTCGTCTGCTCCTCGGCCCGCTTCGGCGAGCCCGGCCCGTGGCGGGAGCGCGCAGAGCTCGTACGCCGCGAGGGCACGGCGCCGGTCGCGGCGACGGCGGCCTCGCGCTGGTTCACGCCCGGCTTCACCCACGACCCCCTGGCCCGGCACCTCGTCGACGACCTGCGCCGGGCCGACCCGTCCGCGTACGCCGCCTGCTGCGACGCCCTGGCCGCCTACGACCTGCGCGCCGCCCTGCCGGACATCGTCACCCCCACCCTCGTGCTCGCCGGCACCGAGGACCCGGCCACCCCGCCGGCCCACGCCCACGAGCTCGCCGCAGCCCTCCCCGGCGCCACCCTCACCGAGCTCCCCGACGCCTCCCACCTGGCCCCCGCCGAGCGCCCGGACGGGGTCCTGGCCGCCCTGCTCCTCCACTTCACGGGGTGAGGACGCATAGCCGAGCGCAAGCGGGTAACCCGGATGACGTGCCGAGCGCGGCGGGAGCCCGCCGCGCGTCGCCGACAGCACGGAAGCGAGGAGTCACTGATGAGCACGGTGAAGGAAGCCGTAGAGGTCGAGGTTCCTGTCCACACCGCCTACAACCAGTGGACCCTGTTCGAGTCGTACCCGGAGTTCATGGAGGGCGTCGAGCAGGTCCGGCAGGTCGACGACCGCCACAACCACTGGGTCACCAAGATCGGCGGGGTGAAGCGCGAGTTCGACACCGAGATCATCGACCAGCTCCCCGACGAGCGGATCGCGTGGCGGACCATCAGCGGCGACACCAAGCAGAAGGGCATGGTCAGCTTCCAGCGCCTCGACGAGACCCACACGCGCGTGGAACTGGTCATGGACGTCGAGCCGAGCGGTATGGCGGACAAGGCCGCCGACATGACCGGCATGATCGACCGCCGCGTCAAGGGCGACATGAAGCGGTTCAAGGAGTACATCGAAAAGCAGGGCACCGAAGACGGCGGCTGGCGCGGCCGCATCCGCCCGGGCGACTGACCCGGCTAGCCCTGGGCGGGGACCTGTCGACGCCTGGGCCTTGAGCCGGCACCGCGAGGCCTGGCTCAAGGCCCCGGCCTGCGGCCGTCGTCCTGCCTACGGCGGGGCTCTGACCACGACCCTTTCGAAGGACGGTCACCGCCCCCGCGAAGCCGACATCGGGAGCCGTATGAGCGGTCCCGGGCGGCCGCAGCCCGCAGGGGCTGCGGCCGCCTCGCGCTGCCGGGTCGCGCCGTCCGGCGCGAACGCGTCGGCGCGCTCCCGCACAAAGGCTTGTCCCGCAATTCTTTGTCGGCCTTCGCGGGTGCTGACGGTGGGCGGTCAGCGTCTCTCCTTCAGTGTCGAGTAGGCCCTCTCAAGGCCCTGGGCGTAGCCAGCGCCCAACTCGACGTAGACGTGCCCGCTGGCCGCACAGGCTTCACGCAGGGCAGTGCTTTGTTCCCTGACCCACGCGGCGATCTCCCGATAGGTGATGTCATCGGCTCCGGCGAGCCAGTCCGGGGCGACCCTCAAGTGTTCGGGGGTCAGCTCCGTGTTCCCAAGGAAGACGCAGCTCAGTGGCATCCCGAGACCAGCGGCGGCGGTGGCTGCCGCCGGCGTGACGATGTCGCCCTCGACCACATAGCCGTCCAGGGGATCGGAGTCGTCGAGGCTCTCCGCGGTGGCACGGATGAACTCAACGAGGAAGGGTTGCGCCGGTACGGCCTTGTCCGGGTGCGTGCCGTGGCGCACGCCGTGCTGGGGCGCGGCGCGCTGCAGCATCGAAACCAGAGCGTCGGTCGGGCATCCGGGGATGCCGTCCCGTTCCAGCAGCATCCACGCGAGGGTGCTCTTGCCCACCCGTGGCGGGCCGCCTATCAGGTAGATCACGTACAGACCGTACCCCGTGCGGCAGTTCTGGTGATCTGGCGGTGGCAAAGTCGTGACCACACCTCCGGATCGGGCAGGTCAACGTGCCATGGGACGATCTTGGCCGTGGCTGGTGTGATCACGGTGTCGCAGTCGTCCTGGATAGTGCCGTTCATCGCCGCTGCGCCAGCTCGCCCCGGTCTTCGGCATCTGAAGTCCACGGCCGACCGCATCGTCAACCATCTCGGCCCGTTGCTCGCGCTCCGGCCGCGCAAGCGGTTCCGCAGGGACACGGTGCTCATCGTGAATGGAACCCGGCTCCCGGGCTGACCGTCGGGTGCCGGTGCGGTCCGGTCAGGAGGGGGCGGAGACGTGATCGTGCGCGTGGTCTGCTGTCCGGCCGGGCCGGAACCGGCGGCGGACGAGCGCGATCAGGGAAGGTCCTCCGCGGAAGCACCACAGGGCGATGACCGGATCACAGATGGCACATGCCAGAGATGCGTCGTGGTAGAAGGGCAGGATCGGATTGCCCTTGAGGTGGTGGGCCATGTCCCAGGCCGTGTGGAGCAGCCAGCCGACGCCGATGAAGGTCCAGGAGTCCAGGCCGCGGTAGGCGACGTAGGCCGTGAGTGCGACGAATGGGAGCTCCCACGGGCCGAAGCCGCCCCCGCTCAGATAGGCGGCGCCGGCACCGCCCACCATGATCGCGTTGAAGTGGCGTCGGTGCGGTTCTTTGATCAGGGACATCAGCAGGCAGTAGACGATGCCGACGATCACTGGTGACACAAGGTTCATGAGGGGATGACTTCTTCCTCCTGGGGCGGGCCGAATCACCGCGGTCGAGCTGTCGCAGCGCGAGCACCGACGTCTCGGCCAGAGCGCGGTCCCGGGTGGGCAGGATCAGGGGTGTCAGTCGAGACCGGAGGTCCCGACGCCCACCTCCTCTTCCTGGGCCTCGCCGGGTTCGCCCACGCGGTTGGAGGCGCCGGGAACCAGAAGCATGTCGGCGCGCTCCAGGTCGAGGGCGCCGACGGCGCGCAGCGTCAGTCCTCCGATGCCGCTGACGACCTCACGAGGGCCCTCTGCGGTGACCAGCTCGACGGTCACCGCGCCGTCCGTCGCCGAGTCGCCGGCGTACGGGACCTCGTAGGGGGCAATGGCATCGAGCGGGTCGAAGCCATCGAACAGGACGACCTGGGTGTGCATGGGTGTGGGGTTCCTTCGGCGTCGATTTCCATCGGGACGCTCCGAAGTCAACCGGCTTCCTGGATGCTCGCCCAGTGGCACTAGTGACAGGTTGCAACGGGATAGTGCCAACACTTTCTCAACGCGTGTCGACGGCATGACGTGGGCCTTTCGGAACGGCGGCACAGGTCCGTCAAGCCGGTGGGGAGGTAGGTTCTGGCCATGCATACGGTTGCCGTGCTCGCGCTGGATCAGGTGATCCCGTTCGACCTGTCCACCCCGATCGAGGTCTTCTCCCGGACCCGCCTGCCCGACGGGCGGCCCGGCTACCAGGTACGGGTGTGCGCCGAGCGCGACGAGGTCGACGCCGGAGCCTTCACCCTGCGTGCCCCCTGGGGCCTGGAGGGCCTTCAGGGCGCGGACACGATCATCGTGCCGGGCGTCGCCGATCTCGCTGCCTCACTCCCTCCCGCCGTGCGCGACGCGCTGCGGTCGGCTGCTGCCGACGGCACCCGGATCGCCTCCATCTGCGTGGGCACCTTCCCCCTGGCTGACACCGGGCTCCTCGACGGACTGCGCGTCACGACCCACTGGCGCGCGGCCGGTCTGCTGGCTGCCGCCCACCCGGCCCTCGACGTCGACCCGGACGTCCTCTACGTCGACAACGGCCAGTTGCTCACCTCGGCCGGCGCCGCGGCGGGCATGGACCTGTGTCTGCACATGATCCGCCGTGACTACGGCTCGGCCGTCGCCGCCGACGCCGCCCGCCTGTCAGTGATGCCCCTCGAACGAGAGGGCGGCCAGGCGCAGTTCATCGTCCACGACCACGCACCCACACCGCAGGGCTCCGAGCTGGAGACGCTGCTCACCTGGCTACAGGAAAACCTGGCCCGCGACCTCACCCTTGCCGACATCGCCGAGCGGGCCGGAACCAGCACCCGAACCCTGATCCGGCGCTTCCGCGACCAGACCGGCACCACGCCGCTCCAGTGGCTCCACCGGGCCCGCATCCGCCAGGCACAGCACTTGCTGGAAACCACGGAGCACTCCGTGGAGCGCATCGGCAGCCAGGTCGGCTTCGGCTCACCCACCACCTTCCGTGACCGCTTCAAACGCACCACCGGCGTCAGCCCGCAGACCTACCGGCGCACGTTCAGTTGAACAGCCGGTCGGCAGGTGGTCGTCGCGTGTGCTGCCGGGTATGAGGAGAGGCCCGCAGGCCGCTGGTCGCCGTGGTGTTGGAGGTGGCGACTCCTCTGACGCCCGCCGTGCCGTTCCAGCCCGTGCCCTGCTTCTCGGCGGTCGCGCGAGGCCCAGCCGCCCGACGAGGGCCATGGGGCCCGGCCTCCAGCTCCGGCCCCGCCCCCGGCAAGCACCCGCACCCGCGCCCGCCGCCGCCTCACCCCCCGCCCGGCCGCACCAGCTCCCCGCCCGCCCGGAGGCCCGGGACGTTCCGCGGGTCCACCACCACCAGTTCGTACGGGTGCGTGCGGCCGCGTTGCCACTGGCCGCCCGACAGGGGGACCGTGGCGACGTTCGGGACGGGGCCCGACGTCCAGTCCAGGGGGCCCGCCATGGTGTCCAGGCGGGTCGCGCCGAGGGCCGCCGCCACGGAGGGCGGATCCGTGGGGTCGGTGGCGGCCGACAGGGCGTGGAACGCCACCTCGAAGAGGGCGTACGCGAGGCCCAGCGGCTGGAGCCAGCGGTTGCCGGTGGCGCGCTCGTACGCCTCGGCGAGCTCCGCGGCCGTCATGCCGTCCAGGGACGAGCGGTAGGGGTGGTCCGGGGTCCAGTAGACGAGCGTCCCCACGTCGGCCTGCGCGGGCTCCCCGGCGGCTGTCGCGGCGGGCGGGTAGGCCAGCCACCGCGAACAGGTGATGAGCCGCGGCCGCAGGCCGTACGCCGCGGCCTGCCGGCGGAACAGCGCGAGGTCCGCCCCCGTCGCCGCGCTCGTGACGACGTCCACGCCCGCCTCCCGGAACGCCGCCAGCGTCCCGCCCGGGCCGTCGAAGCCCGCGGACGGCTCCCGGTACCCCGCCGGGTCCACCAACCGGTACCCGCGCGCGCGTGCCGCCGGGAGGAAGCCGTGGGCGGTGTGGCGCGACCACGCGCCCTGCGGGCCGTCGTTCCACAGGCACCCCACCGCGCGGTCCGGCCCCGCGCCCGCCGCCTCCCACAGGTCCGCGAAGGTCTCCGCGATGTCGTCCAGGCCCCAGCAGAAGTGGTACGTCCACCGGAACGGCCGCTCCTCCGTCGCGCCGCGCCCGTAGAAGTACACCTGCCAGGGAAACGTGCTGGACAGGCACGGCACACCGGCCTCCTCGCAGCTGTCGGCGACCGCCGGAAGCACCTCCGTCCCCGCCAGCGTCACCACCATCCGCGCCCCTTCGTCCCGCACCAGCTCCCGGACCGCCCGCCGGGCCCCCTCGGCGGTGGAGCGGCTGTCGCGGCTCACCAGGCGCACCCGCCCGCGCAGTTTCGGCCCCACGAGCTCCATGACGTACGCCAGTGGATCCCCGAGCCGCGCCAGTCGGCCGGTGCGCGCGACGACCACGCCCACGGTCGGGATCCGTCCTTCTTCCCCGGTGTCCTGTTCCATGCCCCGGACAACGCCCCCGCGGAGGGTGGCGTAACGTGGCGGAACGATCCGTCTCTCACCGGGCCCGTACGATGAATCGATTCATGACAGGGCGCCTCCGAGCTCCTACGATGAAGCCTCCGAGGCAGAGGACAGGGGGTGCGCGGCGTGGCGCGCATGGTGGGCATCAAGGACGTGGCGCAGCACGCGGGCGTCTCCGTCGGGACCGTCTCCAACGTCATCAACCGCCCCGGCACCGTCGCCGAGGCGACCCGCGAGCGCGTCCAGGCGGCGATCGAGGAACTCGGGTACGTCCGCAGCGAGTCCGCCCGCCACCTGCGCGCGGGCCGCAGCCGCATCCTCGCGCTGCTGGTCCTCGACATGGCGAACCCGTTCTTCGTGGACCTCGCCACCGGCGCCGAGCGTGCCGCCCGCGCGGCCGGGCTCGGCGTGATGCTCTGCAACAGCGCCCAGGACCCGGCGGAGGAGGCCGAATACCTCGCGCTCTTCGCCGAGCAGCGCGTGCGCGGCGTGCTGGTGACGCCGGCCGATCCGGCGGGGCACACCCTCGCGGCGTTCGCCCGGCACGGCATCCCGTACGTCCTGGTCGACCGCACGGCCGCCGCCGCCGACGCCTGTTCCGTCTCGGTCGACGACGTCGAGGGCGGGACGCTGGCGGCGCGGCACCTGCTGGACGGCGGCCACCGTTCGCTCGTGTACGTCGGCGGACCCGCGCACCTTCCGCAGGTGCGGGACCGGTTCACCGGAGCGCTGGGCGCGCTCGCCGAGGCCGGGCTGCCCGCCGAGGCCCTCGTACACGTCGAGACCGAGCGGCTGGACGTGGCCTCGGGACGGGACGCGGGGGCCAGGCTGCTGGGCATGTCGCCGCGCCCCACGGCGGTCTTCTGTGCCAACGACCTGCTGGCGCTCGGTGTGCTCCAGACGCTCTTCGCCGCCGGGGTGTCCGTCCCCGGGGACATCGCGCTCGTCGGGTACGACGACATCGAGTTCGCGGCGGCCGCGGCCGTGCCGCTCACCTCCGTACGCCAGCCCGCCCAGCGGATGGGCGGGCTCGCCGCCGAGCTGCTGATCGAGGAGGCCGGCGACGCGGCGGCCCGCCACGAGCACCGGCGCATCGTGCTCCAGCCGGAACTGGTGGTCCGCGCCTCCAGCCTGGCGTCCCGCGGACACTGAGCCCGGGCGGCCCGTCACTCCCGAGCCCCAAGGGCCCGAGGCCCCGGCGCCCCGGAGTCCATCGCTCCCGAGCCCGCCAAGCTATTCCGTCCAAACCGTTGACGCGCCCGGCGGTGCTCCTTACGTTGTCTCAGCAAGCGCTTTCTTAAAACGATTCAAGCGGCCATACCGAACCGCGCTGGAGGACGAACTGTGCGTACCCCTGGGAGTGTTGACCGGCGCAGCCTGCTGAAGTTCGCGGGCGGCTCCCTGGCCGCCCTCGGCCTGACCGCGACGGGCTGCGGCACCGGAAGCGGCTCGGGCGGCGGCGGGACCGTCACCATCCGGTACGCGTGGTGGGGCTCGGACGACCGGGCCAAGCGCATCAACAAGTGCGTCGCGCTCTTCGAGAAGAAGTTCCCGAAGATCAAGGTCAAGACCGACTTCCAGCCGTACCTCGACTTCTGGAAGAAGTTCAACACCCAGGCCTCCGGGGGCAATCCGCCGGACGTGTTCCAGAACGCGATCGGCTTCCTGCGCAAGTACGACGAGAAGAACGTGCTCCTTGACCTGCGTGAGCAGGTCAAGGCCGGGAACCTCTCCATGGACGGCTTCCGCGCCGGTCTCGACACTTTCGGCGAGGTCGACGGCAAGCTGCTCGGCGTCCCCGTGGGCTCCAACTCCATGGCCCTCGTCATCGACGAGCCCGTCTTCCGGAAGGCCGGCATCACCCCCCGCCCCGGCTGGACCTGGAACGAGTTCCACGCCGCCCTCGCGAAGATCCGCGACACCCAGGGCCGCGCCGGCGACAGCGGCCTGTACGGCGTCATGTACCTGTACGACCTCTACCTGCGCCAGCACGGCAAGGCGTTCTTCACCAAGGACGGCCTCGGCTTCACCGCGGCGGACCTCACCGACTGGTGGGCCAAGGGCCAGGCGGGCGTGAAGGCGGGCCTCCACTCCGACCCCAAGAAGGTCGCCCAGATCAAGCCGAAGTCGGCCGTGGCCGCCCAGCTCGCCGCCTCCGAGTTCACCTGGGACAACTTCACCATCCGCTACACCTCCGAGGGCAAGAGCGAGTACGCCCTCGCTCCCATCCCCACCACCGACGGCAGGAAGACCGGCCAGTACCTCGGCTCCCTCATGCTCAGCGCCTCCAAGCGCACCAAGCACCCCAAGGAAGTCGCCCAGTTCATCCACTTCATGGTCCACGACCCCGAGGTCGCCAGGGTCATGGGCTACGACCGCGGCGTCCCGGCCACCACCGCGCAGTACGAGGCGTTCCGGCCGACGGACCCGGTGAACCAGCGGATCGCCGCGTACGAGAAGCAGCTCGTCGACTCCGGCGTCCTGGAGACCATCACCCCCCACCCCGCCGGGGCCGACGTCGCCGAGGCGGCCTTCCTGCGCATCGCCGAGGACATGGCCCTCGGCAAGCGGTCCGTCGCCGAAGCGGTCGAGCAGTTCTTCACCGAGTCGAAGACGGCTCTCCGCTCCTGATGGGCACCGCCATGACGCACCCCGAGACCGCCGCCGCGCCCCCTCCCGTCCCGTACGAGGGCTCCGCTCAACGCCCCGCGCCCAGTGCCCCCGCCCCCGGCCGCCGTCGCGGCCGCCGCGAGAACCTCGCCGGCTACCTCTTCATGTCGCCCTGGATCGCCGGGTTCCTGCTGCTCACCGCCGGCCCGATGGTCGCCTCCTTCTACTTCGCCTTCACCGACTACAACCTCTTCGACACCCCCCGGTGGGTCGGCCTGAAGAACTTCACCGACATGTTCGCCGACCCCCGCTGGCGCCACTCCGTCGACGTGACGCTCTGGTACGTCGTCATCGGCACGCCGCTGAAGCTCGCCGCCGCCCTCGGCGTGGCGCTGCTGCTCCACCAGAACCGGCGCGGCCAGGCCTTCTACCGGGCCGCCTTCTACGCCCCCTCCCTGATCGGCGCCAGCGTCTCCATCGCGATCGTCTGGAAGGCGATCTTCTCCGACGACGCCCTCGTCGACCGCGCCCA
Source organism: Streptomyces sp. NPDC093546 (assembly GCF_044765045.1). NCBI lineage: Bacteria > Bacillati > Actinomycetota > Actinomycetes > Kitasatosporales > Streptomycetaceae > Streptomyces > Streptomyces sp. NPDC093546. The sequence goes on from NZ_JBIWJG010000006.1 coordinate 187,667, forward strand.
ACGCGCCCTGTTCGGCGTGGACGTCGGCGGCTGGACCGGCGACCCCGACTGGATCCTCTACAGCCTGGTGGCGCTGACCGTCTGGCAGTTCGGCGCCCCCATGGTGATCTTCCTGGCCGGTCTGAAGCAGGTGCCGCGCGAGCTGTACGAGGCGGCCGAGATGGACGGCGCGGGTACCTGGCGGCGGTTCTGGCACATCACCCTCCCCATGATCTCGCCCGTCCTCTTCTTCAACGTCCTGCTGGAGACGATCCACTCCTTCCAGATCTTCGGCTCGGCGTACATCCTCGGCGGGCAGGGCGGCACCTGCGGGCCGGCCGACGCCACGCTCGTCTACACCTGCTACCTCTACGTCCAGGGCTTCGAGAACAGCCGCATGGGCTTCGCCTCCGCCATGGCGTGGATGCTGCTCCTCGCCGTCGGCCTGGTCACGGCGGTGCTGTTCTGGTCCCAGCGGCGCTGGGTGCACTACGAGGAGGCCGCCCGATGAGCGCGCTGACCACCTTCCGCCGGCGGGGCGCCGGCTCGCTCGCCTGGCACCTCGGCTCCCTCGCCGTGCTGGCCGTGGTGCTCTACCCGGTGGTGTGGGTGATCGGCGGCTCCCTCAAGCCGAACGACGAGATCGTCGGCAGCCTGGAGCTGTTCCCCACCGACCCCATCACCGACAACTACCGTCGCCTCGCCGACGGCATCGCCGACATCCCCATCACCACCTTCTTCGGCAACTCCCTCTTCCTCGCCGTCGGTTCGGTGATCGGCGTGCTGTTCTCCTGTTCCCTGGCCGCCTACGCCTTCGCCCGCGTCCGGTTCGCCGGCCGGGGCCTCCTCTTCACGCTGATGATCGGCACGCTGCTGCTGCCGTACCACGTGCTGCTCATCCCGCAGTACGTCATGTTCCAGAAGTTGGAACTGATCAACACCTACACACCGCTGCTGCTCGGCAAGTACCTCGCCACCGACGCCTTCTTCGTCTTCCTGATGATGCAGTTCATGCGCGGGCTGCCGAAGGAGCTCGACGAGGCCGCCCGGCTCGACGGCTGCGGACACCTGCGGATCTACTGGTCGATCGTCCTGCCGCTGTGCCGGCCCGCCCTGATCACCAGCGCGATCTTCACCTTCATCAACGCCTGGAACGACTTCATGGGCCCGCTGATCTACCTCAACGAACCCGACAAGTACACCGTCTCGCTCGCCCTGAAGATGTTCGTCGACCAGGACGGCATCGCCAACTACGGCAGCATGATCGCCATGTCGCTGGTCGCGCTCCTGCCCGTCCTGCTCTTCTTCCTCGCCTTCCAGCGGTACCTCATCGACGGCATGGCCACCTCCGGCCTGAAGGGCTGAGCCGTGCGCGCCGCCGTCGCCGCCCGCTTCGGGCTCTTCGCCGAGTGCCTGCTCACCGGCGTGTGGATCACCCTCGCGTCCCTGCCGCTGGTCACCCTCCCCGCCGCACTCGCCGCCGGCTCCGCGCACCTGCGGCGCCACCTCGCCCACGAGCGCTCCACCTGGCGGGAGTACGCCGCCGACGTCCGCGCCGCCACCCGGCGCGGCGGCCTCCTGGCGGGCCTCGCCGGCTGGGCGGCGCTCGCCCTGGTCGGGGCGGACCTCGCGGTCGTACGCGCCGGCGGCCTGCCGGGCGCCCCGCTCGTCGGCGCCGTCGGCGTACTGGCCCTGCTCGCCCTGGCCGTCACGGGCCTTCGGGCCGCCACCGCCTGGCGCCCGGGTGCCTCCTGGCGCGCCCTGCTCTCCCCGGCCGCCCGCCGCACCGCCCGCGACCCGGCGGGCTCCCTGACCCTGGTGTGCGGCTTCGCCGTGATCGCCGCCTCGGCGTGGTTCGCCGCCCCGCTGGCCGCCCCGGCCCTCGGGATGCTCGCGGCGGCGGCCCTCGCCGTCGAACAGCGGGACATGTCCGGCCGCCCCGGCCTCTGATCCCCGGAAGGAAGACACACATGTCTCCGATACCTCGCAGAACCCTGCTCAAGGCCGCCGCGGCCACGGGCGCCGCCGCCCCGTGGGGCTGGGTGCCCGGGCACGGCACCGCGCAGGCCGCCGCGCCCGGCGCCGCCGGGGCGGGCGACGCGCCCGTGACCGTGCGGTGGCTGGAGTCCGGCGGGCTCGGCGCCGCGCCGGGATCGACCTTCGGCGTGCCGTGGCCCAAGGGCGCCCACGCGGACGGCACCTCCTTCGCCCTCGCCGCCGCCGACGGTACGGAGGTCCCCGTACAGACCTGGCCCACCGCGTACTGGCCCGACGGCTCCCTGAAGTGGACCGCCCACGCGGTCGGCCCCGAAGCGGCGGGCGGCGAGCGGTTCACGCTCACCGCCGGCACCCCGGCCGCCGCCTCCCGCCGGGTCACCGTCACCGAGACCGACCGCAGGATCACCGTCGACACCGGCACCATCACGGCCGTCGTCCCCAAGGACGGCGAGAAGCTCGTCGCGTCCGTCATCCGCGCCGGGACGAAGATCGCCACCGACGGCCGGCTCGTCCTCCTGCGCCAGGACGACCTCGACGACGGCGACCAGGGCAACGCCAAATGGGAGCGGTTCGACGGCACGATCTCCCGCGCCACCGTCGAACAGCGCGGCCCGGTACGGGCGGTGGTCCGCATCGACGGCAAGCACCGCAAGGGCAGCCGCAGCTGGCTGCCGTTCTGCGTACGGCTGTACTTCTACGCGGGTGCCGAGTCCTTCCGCATGGTCCACACGATCACCTACGACGGCGACGCGCGGAAGGACTTCATCCGGGGCCTCGGCGTCCGCTTCACCGTGCCGATGCGCGACGCCGCCTACGACCGCCACATCCGCATCGCGGGCGAGGGCAAGGGCTTCCTCACCGAGGCCGTCCAGGGCATCACCGGCCTGCGCCGCGACCCGGGCGCGGCCGTGCGTACCGCCCAGGTCAAGGGCGAGAAGCTGCCCGACCCGGCGACCTGGGACCAGCGTGTGACCAGCCGTCTGGCGTACGTCCCGACCTGGGGCGACTACACCCTCGCCCAGCTCTCCGCCGACGGCTTCACCCTGCGCAAGCGCACCAAACCCGGCCACGCCTGGATCCCGGCCGGAGGCGGCGGCCGGGCGAGCGGCTTCGGCTACGTCGGCGGGGTGAGCGGCGGACTCTCCTTCGGGCTGCGGGACTTCTGGCAGAAGCACCCCGCCCAGCTCGACGTCCGCGGCGCCGCGGGCGACGCCGCCGAGGTCACGCTGTGGCTCTGGTCGCCCGAGGCGCAACCCATGGACCTGCGCTTCTACCACGACGGCCTGGGCCAGGACACCTACCCCGAGCAGCTCGAAGGGCTCAACATCACGTACGAGGACCACGAACCGGGCTTCGGCACGCCGTACGGCATCGCCCGCACCAGCGAGCTGATGTTCTGGGCCAACGCCGCCACCCCCGGCGCGGACGCGCTCGTCGCCCAGGCCGCCGCCGTCCGCACCCCGCCGCAGCTCGCCGCGAGCCCGCACGACCTGGCCCGGGCAGGGGTCTTCGGCGGCCTGTTCTCACCCGTCGACCGCTCCACGCCCGCCAAGGCGAGGATCGAGGACCAACTCGACTTCCTCTTCACGTACTACAAGGACCAGGTCGAGCAGCGCCGCTGGTACGGCTTCTGGGACTACGGCGACATCATGCACACCTACGACGAGGACCGGCACCAGTGGCGGTACGACGTCGGCGGCTACGCCTGGGACAACTCCGAGCTCTCGCCCGACCTGTGGCTCTGGTACGCCTACCTGCGCTCCGGCCGCGCCGACGTCTTCCGCTTCGCCGAGGCCATGACCCGCCACACCGGCGAGGTCGACGTCTACCACCTGGGACAGTGGGCCGGGCTCGGCACCCGGCACGGCGTGCAGCACTTCGCCGACAGCGCCAAGCAGCAGCGCATCTCGACCGCCGTCTACCGCCGCCCCTACTACTTCCTCACCGCCGACGAGCGCGTCGGCGACCTCATGCGCGACCTCGTCGACTCCGACGAGACCTTCCTCGCCCTCGACCCCCTCCGCAAGATCCGCACCGAGCCCTACACCCCCGACCGCCACGCCCTGTCCATCGGGTTCGGCACCGACTGGAGCGGCCTCGCCGCGGCCTGGCTCACCGAGTGGGAGCGCCGGGGCCCAAAGGCGGCCAAGGCGGAGGCCCGGCTGCGCTCCACCATGGAGACCATCGCCGCCCAGCCCAACGGCTTCGTGCAGGGGACGGGCCTGTACGACCTCGACACCGGCCGGTTCGCGGTGGCGGACAAGCCCGTCGTGGGCGTCTCGCACCTCTCCGCCATGTTCGGGCTCGTCGAGATGTGCGCCGAGCTCATCGACCTCATGGACATGCCCGCGTTCACGGAGGCGTGGCTCGACTACTGCCGCTACTTCAACGCCACCAAGGCCGAGCAGGCGGCGCGCTACGGCACGCACTTCGGCAACCTGCTGCTCTTCCAGGGGCACTCCCGCCAGGACGCGTACGCGGCCGCGCGGCTGAACGACGACCGGCTGGCGGCGCGCGCCTGGCAGAAGTTCTACCGCAGCGACGGGTACACCACGGCGATGGCCTGGGAGAAGACACCGCTCGAAGGCCCGGACGTCCTCGAACCGGGCTACGAGCACCTGTGGATCAGCACCAACACGACGGCGCTGTTCGGGCTCGCGGCGATCCAGAACCTGGCCCTGGTCGGGGACAAGATGCCGGGCTGAGCAGTGTCGTCGGAGACCGGGGCTCGTTGCACGTATCTGTAGGAACCTTTCTCCTCTTCCGATCCGTACAGGAGCAGAGCAGATATGAGCATTCGTCCCGGTATCCGACTGATCACCGTGTGCGCCGGCGTGGCGGGCGCGAGCATGGCGGCGATCGTTCCGGCGGCCGCCGTCGCGACCGCCATCGCCGAGCAGCCGCCGGCCTCGGTCGGTACGCCTATCTCCTCCAACCTCAACAGCACGGGCCTGCTGGCCTCGGACCCCCAGGCGCAGGGCAAGCCGGGCCAGGCCTCGCCGCTGCCGGTCGGCGGCGGCCCCGTCGGCGGCCTCCTCGGCGGCGTGCCCGCCGGTCTGCCGCTCGGGGGCTGACCGACGGGACGGCGCGCCGGTGCCCCGGCACCGCCGTACCACTGCACCGCCGTATCACCGCACCTCCGCATCACCGCGTTTCTGCGTCGCGCCCCTGCTCTTCCAGCGTGCGCAGGAACGCCGTGGTCGCCGGGGTCGGGTTGAACGCGCTCCAGACCAGGTACTCGACCCGGCGCGGGCCCCGGGTGATCGGCACGGTCACCAGCCCGGGCAGGTCCGCCGCCACCGCGGACGGCAGCAGGGCGATGGCGAGCCCCTGCCGGACGAGGCGGACCATCAGATCCGGCGCCAGCACCTCGAACGCGACCTCACGCGTCAGCCGCGCGGCGCCGAACGCCTGGTCGCTCTGGGCCCGGCCGGGCGTGCCGGAAGGAAAGTCGACGAACGTCTCCTCGGCGAGGCGGTCCAGCCCCACCCGGGTCCTTCCGGCCAGTGGGTGACCCTCGGGGACGACCGCGACCAGCCGGTCGCGCGCCAGCAGCCGTGCGCGTACGCCCTGGGGCCGGTCGCCCTCCGGCAGGCCCAGGGACGCGACATCGAGCTCACCCGCCACCACTTGGGCCGTCAGTTCATCGCTGGCGGCCACGCGGAGGCTGATCCGCACCTCGGGGTGGCGCTCCCGGAACACCCGCAGCGCCGCCGGGACGTCGATCGCGGCGACCGTGGGGATCACGCCCACCGCCAGACGCCCCCGTACGACACCCACCGCCGCGGCGGCCTCGGCGGCGGCCCGGTCGGCCGCCTCCAGTGACTGACGGGCCGCCGGCAGGAACGCCTCGCCGGCGGCGGTCAGCTCCACCCGCCGGCTCGTACGGGCGAACAGCTTCACACCGAGCTCCCGCTCCAGCGCGGCGACGCGGTGGCTCAGGGCGGACTGGACGACGAAGCACCGCTCGGCGGCGCGCGTGAAGTTCCGCGTCTCGGCCACGGCGATCACGTAACGCATCTGCTGCAGATCCACCGATCCATCGTGCAGCACGATCGTTGGCATGAAAACCATGCGTTGGATTCATGGACGATCAGCGCCGAGACTCGGTACATGACCAGGGGGACGGCGCTACGGCGCACCACGACGCAGCAGACCAACCAGCAGCCGAACCAGTCGACCGGCCGGCGGGCGCGCTCCCGCTGGATGCTCATCCTCCTCATCGTCACCACCGCGCTCGCGCCGATGGCCTGGGGCACCACCTACTGGGTCACGACCGAACTCCTGCCACCCGGCCACCCGTTGTTCGCGGCGCTGACGCGCTCCCTGCCGCTGGGGCTGCTCGCCGTCGCGGTCACCCGCACACTGCCGCGCGGCGACTGGTGGGGGAAGGCCGCCGTGCTCGGTGTGCTCAACATCGGCGCTCCCTTCCCCCTGCTGTTCGTCGCGGCGGAGCGCCTGCCGGGCGGCGTGGCCGCCACCCTCGGTGCGGCCCAGCCGCTGATCGTGGCGGGGCTGGCGATCGTCGTGCTCAGCGAATCGCCGTCCGCCTGGCGGCTGTCGTGGGGAGTGGCCGGAGTCGTCGGCGTGGGGCTCGTGGTGCTGCGCCCCGGCGCCGGATTCGACGCGCTCGGCGTGATCGCCGGGGTCGGAGCCGCCGGGTCGATGGCCGCCGGCGTCACCCTCACCAAGCGCTGGGGGCGCCCCGCCGGTGTGGGCCCGCTGCCCTTCGCCGGCTGGCTGCTCTCCGGCGGCGGACTGTTCCTGCTGCCGCTGGTCCTGCTCTTCGAGGGCGTGCCGCCGTCCGTCGACGCGCACGCTCTGACCGGGTACCTCTGGCTCGCGACCGCCGGCGGGCTGATCGCCTACGTGCTGTGGTTCCGCGGCATCGGCCGCCTGCCGGTCACCGCCACCTCGCTCCTCGTCCTGCTCTCCCCGCTCGTCGCCGCGGTGGTCGGGGCGCTGCTCCTCGGCGAGGTCTTCACGCCGGTGCAGCTCGGCGGTTTCGCCCTCGCGCTCGCGGCGCTCGTCGCCGGGCAGTTCACCCCGTCACGCACACCCCTCCCCGTATCGCGGCCCGACGTGCCGCACACCCGGAAAGGCCACCAGTCATGAGGATCACCGTCATCGGCGCCACCGGCATGGTCGGCTCGCGCGTCACCGCCGAAGCCGTACGCCGCCGTCACCAGGTGACCGCCGTGTCCCGGCGGCCTTCCGAGTCTCCGCACACGGCGGCGGGCACGACGGCGACGCTGGCAGCGGACTTCACGGCCGCCGGCGCCCCGGACGCCGCCCTCGCCGGGGCCGACGCCCTCGTGCTGAGCGTTCCTCCGGTCCTGGACGACGCGGCCGCCGTGACCGGCTCCATGCACCGCCTCCTGGACGCCGCGGCGAGCGCGGACGTGCGGGTGCTGGTGGTCGGCGGCGCCGGACCGCTGCGCATCCCCGGCGACCCGGCCCGGCTCGCCGTCGACGACGAGACGTTCGTGCCCGCGGCGTGGCGCTCCCTCGCCCGCGCGAGCCTCGCGCAACTACGCGCCTGCGAGAGCCACGCGTACCGGGGCTGGACGTATCTGAGCCCGCCGGCGCTGCTCGAACCGGGCGAGCGCACCGGCACCTACCGGTGGGGCCGGGACACGCTGCTGACCGATGCCGCCGGGGCCTCGCGCATCAGCGCCGAGGACCTCGCGGTGGCCGTCGTCGACGAACTGGAACGGCCCGCCGGCGCGGCGCACCTGACGGTCGCCTACTGACCGGAATGCCGCCTACGGCTGGCGGTGCGTCACCGCCACCGACGGCGTGAACACGATCCGCGTGAGCGACCCGTCTTCGGTCCAGTGCACCTCCGTCGTGTCACCGTCCACGCCTTCCAGAACCGCCGCCTCCGCGAGCGGGGCGGGGTCCGGGACGGCGGTCAGGGAGGCGAGGGCCACCAGCAGCGCCGTACCGCCGTCGCTCGGGCCGGTGGCGAGGCGGGGCAGGGCGGCCCAGCGGGTGTACGCCGTCCCCTGCGGGGCGCGCAGCTCGGCGGGGTCCGGGTCCGCCCAGCCGTGCAGGCCGTACAGCTGCGAGGCGAGCGCCTCGTCCGGGCCCGTCGCCCACCCCGACAGATGGACGTGCGCGCCGCGCGGCAGGCCCGTCACCCGGTGCACCCGCAGCTCGTACCGGCCGCGGACCACCGTCACGTGCTCCACCCGCAGCCCCGGCACCATCGGCGCGCCGGAGGGGAAGGCGGGCCGGTGCCAGGAGGCGGCCCAGCCCCAGCCGTCGCCGTGACCGGCGCCCAGGGGCCTGACCCGGCACCGCACGGACGCGACGCCGCCCACCTCCACGGAGAGGTGGTTGTCGGGCGTGTTGGCGGCCGACGTCGGCCCCGTGCGCGTCGAGTAGGCGAGTCGCCCGTACAGCACGTCGTGCCGGTCCGCCGACTCGCCCTCGAAGGGGCGCAGAGGGTCACTGCCGTGGTTGTGCAGCCGCGCGATCCCGTCGGCGGCCGTCGTCTGCACCAGCAGCCCCGGCGCGGGCAGCGCCCGCACCCGGTCGGCGCCGCCCTCGGCGGGCGCGGCCTCCTCCCGTACGGTCCACAGCGGGTCGTCCGCCGGGACGAGCAGCGCCACGAACGCCTTGGAGGCCCAGTACGGCGACGCCGGGCCCGAGTACGACTGGAGCGTCGGCTCGTGCGGGCCGTGCCAGCCCGGCGTCAGCAGCCCGTCGCGCGCGTCCACCGCGCCCCGGTCCAGGAAGTGGCGCAGGCAGCCGCTCAGCAGCCGCCGCGAGACCCCGGGCGCGAGCGGCGTGTACCCGGTCAGCGCGCCGAGACCCACCGCCGCGCCCGCAGCGAAGCGGTACGCCAGCGACCGCCCGAAGTGCACCGGCGCGCCGTCCCCGCCGAACAGCAGCGAGAAGCCCTCGAGGTGCGCGCGCAGCCGCGGCCCGTACAGGCCCAGGAGGCCCCGGTCGTCCGCGAGATGGGCGTGCAGCACCGGATACAGGTGCAGGGCCCAGCCGTTGTAGTGGTCGAAGGCGCGGCCGTCGCCGTCCGCGTACCAGCCGTCGCCCCGGTACCAGGACTCCAGCAGCCCCAGGCCCCGCTCGACCGCCCGCGCGGTCTCCGCGTCGCCGCGGCCCACCGACTCCAGGAACCCGGCGACGGTGAGCGGGAAGAGGTACCAGTTGTTCGGCGCGGGTGTGTGCCGCAGCGCCCCGCGCAGCCACGCCTCGGCCCGGTCCCGTACGGCGTCGTCGAGGCGGTCCCACAGCCAGGGCCGGGTCAGCCGCAGTCCGAGCGCCACGGAGGCCGACTCCACCATCGGCTGGCCCTGGACGTGGTGGTCGAGGATGAGCGGCCACGACTCGGCGTCGTCGCGGCCGGGCGTGCGTGTCCCGGCCGCCAGCCCGTCGGCGTACCGGCCGAGCAGTCCGTACGGATCCTCGCCGCCGGCGCCCGCCACCCGGAAGGCGGCCGCGAGGAAGGTCCGGGCGTAGCCCTCCAGGCCGTCCGAACGGACCCCGGACACGGACGGGCGCCCCGGCAGGTCCAGCAGCGCGCCCCCGGGCGTCGCCCAGCGCCAGGCCGCCCGGACCAGGCCGTCGGCCACCGCCTCCCAGTGGGCGCGGGTGAAACCGGTGTACGGGCTGGTCCCGCGGTCGTCGGGCGGCAGCTGCAGGCGCGGGTGCGGGGGAACGTGGGGCGGCATCGGGCACTCCCATGGTCGGAACACGGGAATGGTGATCGCTTGATGGTAAGTCGGTCAAGAGATCGATCAGTTGGGTGGGAAGATCGCGGGCGATCGATCAAACGATCAGCGTAGGTGGGCGGCGATGTCCGCGATCGCTTCCGGCCCCACCCGGCAGCACCCGCCGATCAGCCGCGCCCCGGCCCGCCGCCAGCCCGCCGCCCGGTCGGCGGAGAAGGTCGGACGCCCGTCCCATGCCTGCGCCCGGGCGTCCCAGCGCTCGCCGCTGTTCGGGTACACGACGACCGGCTTGCCGGTCACGCGGGCGGCGAGCGCGACCGCCCGGTCGGCGTCCTCGGGGGCGCAGCAGTTGACGCCGACGGCCACGATCTCCTCCGCGTCCGCCGCAAGGGCGAACGCCTCCTCCAGCGGCTGCCCGGCGCGCGTTTGCTCCCCGGCGATGGTGTACGACAGCCAGGCGGGTACGCCGAGCCCGCGCACCGCGCGGAGCAGCGCTTGCGCCTCGTCCGTGTCCGGCACGGTCTCCAGCGCCAGGACGTCCGGCCGGGCGGCGGCCAGCACCTCCAGGCGCGGCCGGTGGAAACGCTCCAACGCGTCGACGCCCAGCCCGTACCGCCCCCGGTACTCCGAGCCGTCGGCCAGCATCGCCCCGTACGGCCCGGCGGACGCGGCCACCCACAGTGCCCGGCCGGGGCTCCTGGCTTCCGCGCGGCGCGCGGCCTCCCGCCCCAGCTCCACGCTGAGCGCCAGCAGTCCGGCCGCCCGGTCGTGGCCGGTGCCGTGCCGCGCGAACCCCTCGAAGGTCGCCTGGTAGCTAGAGGTGATCACGACGCTCGCGCCCGCCGCGTAGTACGCCAGATGCGCCTCGACGATCGCCTCGGGCCGCTCGGCGAGCAACCGCGCCGACCACAGATCGTCGGAGAGGTCGTACCCGGCGGCCTCCAGCTGGTTGGAGAGGCCGCCGTCCAGGACGAGGGCGGGGCCACCGGCGAGGGCGTCGGTGAACGGGGGAGGGGCGACGGCGCTGCTCATGGGGCCGAAGCTAGCGGACCGCGCGCCGTGCGGCGTAGCGCGGGCCAAAGGTCGATCCGGGCCTGGCCGTTGACCTCGTCCCCGGCTCCCTCTACGGTTTCGCCGTTCGGTATGACAAATGATGTTCGATATATCGGATATCGAGCCGGTCATCAGTCCGCATCCCGAAGGGCGCCGTACCGCATGAGCCGCAGTGACATACCCCTCCCCAGCCGCAGAACCGTCCTCATGGGCGCCACCCTCGCCACCGGTGCGCTCGCGGCCGTCCCCGGCGCCGCCCTGGCCGCCGCGCCGGGCCGCCCGACGGCGGCCGCCCCGTACGCCAACCCCCTCGTCCGCAACCGCGCCGACCCGCACATCCACCGCCACACCGACGGCCGGTACTACTTCACCGCCACCGTCCCCGAGTACGACCGGATCGTCCTGCGCCGCGCCCGCACCCTGCGCGGACTGGCCGGGGCCGAGGAGTCGGTGATCTGGAGACGGCACACCAGCGGTGACATGGCCGCGCACATCTGGGCGCCGGAGATCCACCACATCGACGGACGCTGGTACGTCTACTTCGCCGCCGCGCCCGCCGACGACGTGTGGAAGATCCGCATGTGGGTGCTGGAGAACCCGAGCAAGGACCCCTTCCGGGGCACCTGGACCGAGAAGGGCCGGATCGTCACCGCCTGGGACACCTTCTCGCTCGACGCCACCACCTTTGCCCACCGGGGCAGCCGCTACCTCGCCTGGGCGCAGCACGAGCCCGGCACGGACAACAACACCGCGATCTTCCTGTCCCGGATGGCCGACCCGGTGACCCTGAGCGGCCCTCAGGTGCGGCTCACCACACCCGAGTACGACTGGGAGTGCGTGGGCTTCAAGGTGAACGAGGGCGCCTCCGTCATCGAGCGCAACGGCCGCGTCTTCCTGACGTACTCCGCCAGCGCCACCGACAGCAACTACTGCCTGGGCCTGCTCACCGCCGACTCCCGCAGCGACCTGATGGACCCCGCGTCCTGGACCAAGTCGCCCCGGCCCGTCTTCACCAGCGACGACACCACCGGGCAGTACGGCCCCGGCCACAACTCCTTCACCGTCGCCGAGGACGGCCGCACCGACGTCCTCGTCTACCACGCCCGTCCGTACAAGGAGATCAGCGGCGACCCGCTGCACGACCCCAACCGCCACACGCGTATCCAGCGGCTCGGCTGGAAGCCCGACGGCACCCCGGACTTCGGCGTCCCGGTCGCGGACGGGCCCGCCCGCCCGGCCGCGCTGCCGAGGGAGGGAACCTGATGTTTCTTGGTGCCATGAAACGCGAGAGACGTTCCGCCCTGGTGGTCGCGGCGGCGGCCATGATCCTGCCCGTCCTGCCCGCCCTTCCCGCGCACGCCGCCCCCTCGCCGGCGCCGTACGGGCAGGGCCTGGACCACTGCACCGGCACCGCGCCCGTCGTCTGCCACTTCGACGTCCCGCCCGGCACGTACGACGTCACCGTCACGCTCGGCGGGGAGGCCGCGGGCGCCACCTCCGTCACCGCCGAGACGCGGCGCGCGATGCTCGCCGAGACCGCCACCGCGGCCGGTGAGCGGGTCCGCCGCACCTTCACCGTCGACGTACGCACCCCCGAGGGCGAGCCCACCGGGCCCGCCGGGACGCCGGGGCTGCAGCTGGCCTTCGGGGGCCCGGCGCCCGCGCCGGCCGCCGTCCGCGTCACCCCGGCGCCGTACGCGACCCGCCGGATCCTGCTCATCGGCGACTCTACGGTGTGCGACCAGCCCGGTGAGCCGTACGCGGGCTGGGGGCAGCGGCTGCCCGGCCTCCTCGGGCGCGGGCTCTCCGTCGCCAACCACGCCGACTCCGGCGAGAGCACCGTCACCTTCCTGGCCGACCCCGCCCTCTTCCCGGCCGCGCAACAGCGCATCCGCCCCGGAGACCTGGCGCTCGTCCAGCTCGCCCACAACGACAAGCGGACCGACGCCCCGACCTACCGCGCGAACCTCACCGCGCTCGTCGACGGCGTACGCGCGCGGGGCGGGCTGCCGGTGCTCGTCACGCCCATCGTGCGCCGCTGGTTCAACCCCGACGGCACGCTCGACAACGACACGGCCCTGCTCGTCAACGGCCTCGGCGTCGACCACCCGGCGGAGATCCGCGCCCTGGCGGCCCGCCTCGGCACGCCGCTGATCGACCTGACGGCCCTCACCAAGGCGCGGGTGGAGGCGCTCGGTACGGAGGCGTCGAAGGCCCTGTATCTGACCAACGAGAAGCGCGACAACACCCACACCTCGGTGCGCGGCGCCACCGAGTACGCCGGGCTCGTCGCCGACGAGCTGGTGGCCCGGGGGCTGATCGGCTCCTGGCAGCGGCGGTGAGGCCGGTGACGCCCGCTCAGGCGCAGGCGCCGAGCGCCGCCAGGGCCGACCACGCGGAGCCCGCGGCGAAGAGGCGGGGCCGCGCCGCCGCGCCGGGCGTCAGCAGGGCGTAGTGCAGCGGTGTGAGCGACAGGTCGCCCCACGGTTCGACGGTGTGCACGCGGGCCAGTACCTCGCCGCAGCGACCACAGCCGATCCACGGCACGACGGCCTGGCCCGCGGCCGGGGCCGGCAGCGGCCGGGCGTCCGGGTGCTCGATCAGCCGGAGCGACGCCTCCTCCGCGCCCGGCCGGACCGCGGCGCAGCGCAGGAGCCGGGGCGTGAGCGCCTCGCCCATGCCCCACTCCCGGGCCACCACCGCGATCTCGGCGACGGTGGCCTCGCTCACCACCACCCCGTGCGCCTGGAGGCCGGCCACCAGCCGGTCGAGACCGGCCTCCTGTTCCCCGATGGCCCAGTAGTCCCTGACCTCGGTGGCCGCGGGCTCGGGCAGCAGGCCGGCGAACCGGTACCAGCGAGTAACTTCATCGATCACCCAGAGAGGCTACCGGGAGGAAGACGAAGGTGAGCGGCCGAGGTCCGCCTTCTCGGCCGCCGCCCCCTGAATGGCGGGAAGTTGCTCTCTGGTGATGAGCCCCTTCACGGTGTAGCGTCGATACCAGATGTCGTGGTTCGCAGTTCCTGCCCACGCGGAGGCGTGGGCTTCTTGCTGTGCAGTGCAGGACCAGGGCGATCACCTCCGGGTCCGCGCGGTGCGGGCCCGTCATCGACTGAGAGGCACCAGCATGGCCAGCGGAACCGTGAAGTGGTTCAACTCCGAAAAGGGCTTCGGCTTCATCGCGCAGGACGGCGGCGGTCCGGACGTCTTCGCGCACTACTCCAACATCAACGGCAACGGCTACCGTGAGCTCCAGGAAGGCCAGGCCGTGACCTTCGACATCACGCAGGGCCAGAAGGGCCCGCAGGCGGAGAACATCACCCCCGCCTGACCGCGCTGACGCGACGCGCGTCCAGGGCCCCCGGAAGCCGGTGCTTCCGGGGGCCTTCGCGATCCCCTGACCGGACCCGCGGCGGTCGGGCAGGAGCTCCGCAGGACTTAGGACCCGTCAGGATCCGGCGCCGTGGTTCAGCACCGTCGCCAGCTGCGCCCGCGAACGGACGTCGAGCTTCTGGTAGATGCGGGTCAACCGCGCCTCGACGGTCTTCACGCTCAGATACAGCCGGGCCGCCGCCTCCTGGTTGCTCGCCCCCTCGCCCACGAGCCGCGCCAGGTTCTGCTCCGCCTCCGTGAGCCGGGACAGGGCCGCGTTCCCCGCCGGTGCCGTGCCGGGCGCCGGCTCGGCGTACGACGGGTTCTCGGCGGTCAGGCCCAGCCACGGCACCGCGCCCGCCCGCTCGAAGACGGCCGCCGCCGCGTGCAGCGCCTGCTGCGCGGCCGACCGCCTGCGCCGCCGGCGCTCCACCCGCGACAGCGCGATCAGGCAGCGCCCCTGCTCCAGGACCAGACCGTGTGCGGCGAAGCGGTCGGCCGTCTCCGCCAGCAGCGCCACCGCCTCGTCGGTCTTGCCGCCCGCCGCCAGGCACAGCGCGTACGCCCGGTCGAAGCCGAGCAACACCGTCGTACGGCCCAGGCGTTCGGCGACCGGGCCCACGTCTGCGAGGAGCGCCTCCGCCTCCTCGCGGGCGTCGTTGGCGAGCAGCGCCTCCGCCAGCTCCTCGTGCCAGCGCAGCATCGACGGGTCCACGGCGCACTGGGCGTTCTCCGCCTCCTGCACACGGCGCAGCGTCTCCAGGGCGCCCGCCACGTCCCCCGTGACCAGCTGCACGCGGCCGAGGGCGTACAGGCTGCGCGAGAGGAAGACGTGGTCGCCCTCCTCCTCCGACGCCCGCACGCTGCGCCGGGCGTATCCGGCGGCCCGTGCGAAGCTGCCGCCCGCCGTCTCCGCGAGGGCCAGGTGGTACCAGGCGGGGCCCGGTGACAGGCCCGCCTCCAGGGTCAGCGCGAGTGACCGGCCGGCGTGCGCGAGGGCCGCCGCGCACTGCCCGCGCCGGGCCTCCACCTGCGAGAGGGTGTTCAGCAGCTCGATGGCGTCCTCGACCGGGCCGCGCCGCTCGACCAGCGGGAGCAGGGCGTTGAGCTGGTCGCGGGCCTCGGTCAGCCGGTCGTCGAAGAGCGCGTGCCGGATCGTCAGGATCTGGGCGGCGTTGCGCACACCCAGCGGCCGGTCGGTCATCTCCAGGGCCCGCGCCTCGGCCAGGGTCCGCTCGGCGTCCGGCGAGCCGAGCGCCCTGTCCATCCGGGCCTGGACGGTCAGGGCCTTCGCGGCCGTGTGCCGGTCGTCCACCGACGCGGCGAGCGCGGCCGACTCGACGGCGGCCGCCCGCGACCGCACCGGATCGCCGTCCGCCAGCACGTATTTGACCGCCAGCCGCAGCAGCACACCCGCCCGGAGCCGCGGATCGCCGTCGGAGTCCTCCATCGCGTGCACGTACAGCTCGTCGAGGTCCGTCAGCCCCTGCCCGGCCGTGTCGAGTACGGCGAGCCGGGCACGCACCCGGTCCGCGGGCGCCGCGTCGCGGGCCAGCAGGTCGGCGGCGGCGCGCATCGCGAGGTCGGCGCGGGCGGCGCGGGCGGCCTCCTCGGCGGCGTCCACCAGCCGGGCGATGCGGCGCTCCCCGAGGCGTACCGGTGTCGACTCCGCGGCGAGCAGCGCCAGTTCCGCGGCGAGCGCGCTGTTGCCGCGGCGGCGGGCCGTCTCCGCGGCGGCGGTCACCTCGGCGGCGAGGTCCTCGTCGGGCACGTCCGTGGCGAGCGCCCGGTGCCGTACCTCCTCGACCGGGTCGTCCACCACGCGCGCGAGCGCCGCGTGCCCGCTGCTGCGCTCGGTCCAGCAGGTGTCGTGGACCAGGGTGGAGGGCAGCAGGCCCGCCGTGAAGGCGACCGTGCCGTCCTCGGTCACCGAGATCAGCCCGGCGCGCTCGGCCGCGGCCAGCTCCGCCTCGGCAGTGGGACGGCCGGCGCGGCGGATCAGCGCCGCCGTCGGGCGCAGCGCGAGCGCGGCGAGCAGCAGCGTGGCGCGCACGTCGGGCGTGGCGGGGGAGAGCATGCGGCGTGCGAGGTCGCGGGCCCGGCCGGACAGCGGCAGCGCCTCGGCGTGGTGCACGGGCGTCCGCGCGTCGGCCAGCGACCGGCCGACGGCGAGCGCGAGACGCGGGTTGCCGCCGCTGGTGCGGTGGATGCGCCCGGCCATCCGGGACGGCAGCCGGTGGTGGACGAGGAGTTCGGCGATTTCGTCGGCCTGGAGGGGCGGTACGAGCAGGACGTCGGCCTCCGAGGGCACCCACAGGGTGCAGGAGGCGCCGTCGGCGTACGGGTCCGGCGTCTCGACCGCGAGGACGCGCAGCGCGGCCGGGGCGAGGTGGAGGGCGAAGCGCAGCAGGTCGGCGCTCTCCGCGTCGATGCGCTGGACGTCGTCGACGACGAGGAGGACCGGTCCGCGCTCGGCCAGGGCGCGCAGGATCCGGGCGACGCCCAGGCGCAGCGCGACGGGGTCCCAGCCGGTCTCGGGCGCCGTGGCCTCGCGGCACAGGACGGCGACGGCGGCACGCTGCGGCTCGGGCAGCCCGTCGAGTGCGGCGGGGGGCACGGAGGCGATGAGGGCGGCGGCCGCCGCGCCGGCCATGTCCCGGTCGGCGGGCTGCGGGGCGAGCCACAGGACCGTTTCACCACGGCAGCGGGCGGCCTGGTCGGCGGCCGCCTGGGCGACCTCGGTCTTGCCGATGCCGGCGGGGCCGATGAGCAGCGCCCGGCCGCGGGTGCGCAGGACCTGGTCCAGGCGGGTCAGCAGGTCCGCCCGGCCGACGGGCGCGGCGGACCCGGGCACGGCGGCCGGGGCGGACGCGCCCCGTGCGAGGGGGACGGCGGGCTCGCGCGGTGCCGTGCGCTCGCGCGACGTCGTCCGGTACGGCGTCGACCTCGCCTGCGCCACGACCCTCACCGCCCCTCCGTCCCGCTTGGGAGCAGAGAATACGAACCCGGCCACCCACGTCCAGGTGTCGTGTCCGGCATGTGGACGGCGGGACGGGGACGCGCGGCGGGGCGTGCCCGCGGCGAAGTGCCGCGAACACGCCCCTGACCAGCGGTGGAGCGGGTCATGCCGGTGAATCAGAAGGTGAGACCCCAGGAGTCGATGTAGCCGGTGTCACCCGAGGCCACGTCCTGGACACGCAGTTTCCAGACACCGTTCGCGGCCTCGGACGAGGCGTCCACGGTGTACGACGCGAGGACGTTGTCGGCCGAGTCGTTGCTGCTGGAGCTCTTCAGGCGGTACGCGCTGCCGTCCGGGGCGACCAGGTCGATGACCAGGTCACCGCGCCAGGTGTGCTTGACGTCCACGTCCACCTTGAGGGCGGCGGGGGCGTTGCCGGTCAGGCCGGTGACGGAGATCGAGGACGTCACGGTGGCGTTGTCCGAGATCGTCACGTTGGTGGCGTTGGTGAAGTTCTTGCCGGTGCCCGGGGTGGTGCCCGTGCCGCCGGTCACGGCCTGGACGGTCTTCGCGGCGTCGGCGATGCCGGTGCCGCAACCGCCGGAGCAGGTGCCGGGCAGCGGGCGGGCGTTGCTCTTGATCGCGGTCTCGATCTCGGCCGGGGTCAGGGACGACTTGGCCGACTTGAGCAGCGCGGCGAGACCGGCGATGTGCGGGGCCGCCATCGAGGTGCCCTGGTAGGGCTTGTAGTTCTCCAGCGACTGCGTGGTGGTGCCGGAGTTCAGCGTGGAGAGGATGCCGTTCTCGGGCGTGGTGATGGTGCCCGGCGTGTCGGTGGCGCGGCGGGTCTCGCCGCCCGGGGCCGACACGTCGACGGTGGTGCCGTAGTTCGAGTAGTACGAACGGTTGCCCTCGCGGCTGGTGGACGCCACGGTGATGACGTTCGCGCAGTTGGCGGGCGTGAAGCCGGACGTGTTGGCGTTGCTGTTGCCCGCCGCGACGACGACGGTCGCCCCCCGCGCGACCGCGCCGTCGATGGCGTTCTTGTACACGGTCGGGCAGGTCGAGCTGGCGCCGCCGAGGCTCATGTTGATGACCTTGGCCGGGGTCGGGTTCACCGGGACGCCCGGGACGGTGCCGCCGGAGGCCCAGGTGATCGCGTCGGCGATGTCCGAGGAGGAGCCGCCGCACTTGCCGAGCACGCGCACGTGCTGGACCTTCGCCCCGTACGCGATGCCCGCGACGCCCTTGGCGTTGTGGGTGGTCGCCGCGATGGTGCCCGCCACGTGGGTGCCGTGCCAGGAGGAGCTGCTCGCGCGGGAACCGGTGCCGCACTCGCCGTCGGTCGCGTTCCAGTCGCCCTCGTCCTTGGCGTCGCTGTCGCGGCCGTTGCCGTCGCGGGCGTCGGCGGAGCTGGAGATGAAGTCGTAGCCGGCGATGGTGTTCGCGCTGAGGTCGCTGTGCGCGGCGTAGCCGGTGTCGATGACGGCGACGGTGACGCCGCTGCCGGTGGTGGTGTCCCAGGCGCCGGGTACGTTCATGCCGCCGGTGGGCTCGAAGAGGTCCCACTGCTTGGCGTACTCGGTGTCGTTGGGGGTGACCGCCATCGCGTAGGCGCGGATGTCGGGCTCGACGGACGCGACGGCCGGGTCGGCGCGGAAGGCGGCCATGACCTCGGAGACGTCTTGCTTGGACGCCGCCTCCTTGCCGAGGTCGACGAGCGCGGCGCCGCTCGCGAGGCGGCGCTCGAAGGAGAGGTCCTCGCCGGTCTTGGCCGCCTTCTCGGCGGCGTCGCCCTTGGCGGCGCTGTTGGACGTGGCCTCGGCGGTGCGGGACTTGTAGGTCACGATGACCTTCTCGACCGGCGCGCTGGGCAGCGTGACCCCGGCGGCGGGCCGGGGGGCGGGCTGGGGGGTGGCCTCTGCGGCGAGTGCCACCGACGAGGTGGCGGCCACGCCGATGATCGTGGCGCTCGCGGCCACGACGGATATGAGTCTCCGCCTGGAACCGTTCAAGGTGTTCCCTTTCAGGGCGGCTCCGGCGACTCCCGGAGCAGCTGACGGTGCAGAGCGCGCGGGCGGGCGGCGCTGTGGGTCCGCGGTGCACCATGGGGGCAGTGCTCCGTGGTCCCGGGCTGGGTGGGCCCATGCGCCGCCGCCGGCGCGACCGGTGGTGCTCAGGGGTTACATGCACCTGACAGACGAGGTCAGGGAATGAGAACCGCCGGTGAGGCAGACAGTAGGGAAACCCGAGGTGAACCCGATATGGGGGAAACCCTTGTCCTCCCCGCCGGGGGTAGGGGGAGCCCTCCCCGGGCCCCTCGCGCCGGGACTCCGGACGCCGCCCCCGCCGCCCGCGCTCGGGTGGCCGCGAGCGGCTTGCCCGCCCCGTCTGCCCCTGCCGCACGGAAAGCGGAGAATGCCTCCGGTAAGGTTCGCCGCATGCCCGTGACCGCTCCGCGCGGTCGGTTGCCGTTCACGAAGTTCAGGAGTGGTCCTATGTCGGTCATCGCCACCTATGCCCGCGTGTACGTCGACGACCTCGACACGGCACTGCCGACCTTCCAAGCCCTGACCGGCACCGAGCCGGAGCTGCGCTTCGCGTACCGGGGCGTCGAGTTGGCGGCCGTCGGCGGCTACCTGCTCGTGGCGGGCACGGCGGAGGAGCTGGCTCCGTTCCGCGATGTGCAGGCCACCACCATCGTCGAGGACCTCGACGAGATCCTGGCACTGGTCGCGGACGAAGACAGCCGGATACTCGACGGGCCCAACGAGGTGCCGACCGGGCGGAACCTGACCGTGCTGCACCCCGGCGGCGCGGTGATCGAGTACGTCGCCTTCGACGCCGCCAAGGTCCCCACACCGCCCGGGCGGTAGCGGGGGACGGGCGGTCCGCTCAGGGCGTGGCCGCCCCTGCCGTCAGCGCGGTCAGGTCGGCCAGCGCCTCGGAGGCGAGGACGGGGGAGAGCTCGCCCAGGCGCAGCCGACTGTCCCGCGGGGGCGAGAAGTCCCCGGGGCGGTCGTGAAGCCAGACGGCGTCGAGCGGCTGCTCGGGGAAGACGTCGACGGCGCCGACGGCTATCCCGTCACGGGGGTTGACGACCAGATACCGGTCCGGGCCGACTTCCTTGGTGAGCCAGCACTCCACCCCGGCGTCCCGGGGCTCCCCGCGCCGCCAGCCGCGCCGCTCCAGGCCCAGCAGGCCGCCGGTGGGCACGGTGATGCCCTCGAAGCGGGGCAGCCGCCACCCCGCCGCCTCCTCCTCGGTGAGGCGGTACACCGGCCGCTCCAGCTGCGGGAACGGCTGAAGGGTCCCGTGCCCGGCGAACACCGCACGCCACGCCGCCAGTTCACCCTCCACCTCCAGTGGATGGGCCGGCCGTACGGAGGCGCCTGCGGGCAGCTCGCGCCGCACGCCGGTCACGTCCGTGCACGCCCGGTCCCCGCCCGCGGACACCCGGAACGACCACACCGCGTCCCCGTGCTCGGCGAGCCACACCAGCCCCCGCGCCAGGTGGCGGAGGAGCGGGTGACCGAGGATCAGGCCACGGAACTCCTCCGCCGACCAGGTCCGGCCCGCCACCATGGCCGCCTCCAGCCGCCGCACCTGGTCCGCGGCGACGGTCCGCACCTCCTTCCTCAGGGCCGTGAACCGCGCGCGCTCCACCGACGCCCGTTCCGGGTCGTCCTCTTGGCCCGGCTTCGGCAGGTCCTTCAGCCGCTTGCCGGTCCCGTCCAGTACGTACGGCCGCAACCGCTCGTCGAAGCCGACCGTGAAGCGCCGCGCGCCGTAGTCCACGACCGTGCCGCCCGTCGCGTCCAGCCCCGCGTCGGGCACCAGCCGGTCGCCCAGCTGCTCGGCGGTGAGCCCGAGCCCCCGTGCCACCGCCGCGATCCTCTCCTGCGCCCGCTCTTTCAGCGCCTTGAACCGTACGCGCTGCGCGATGCGGTGAAGCTGTGTCAGCGCCTCGTCGGTACCGATCGCGGCCAGCACGTCGAGCCCTTCCACCGCACGGTGGTGCGCTCCCTCACCCGGCCAGGCCCGCACCACCGGAGCCAGCCGCCGCACGGTCTCGTCGTCCCCCAGCAGCCCCAGGGCGTGCAGCGCCCAACCGTCCTTGGCGGGCATCCCCGCCGACCGCCACCGCTCGAACAGTTCCCACCCGAAGGCGGCGAGCGAGCCGCGGTCGCACACCTCCCGCACCACCGGCACCCCCGGGTAGGCCTCGCCCGGCCGGGACATCGCCAGCATGGTCAGCGCGTGCCGCACCGACTCGGCGGGCAGCGCGCTGCCTCCGCCGCGCAGCAGGACCTGCGGCAGCCCGACGGGATCGGCCCACTCGGGGAGCACGGGCAGCGTGGCGGGCAGGGCGGCCCGCAGCGGATCGGCGACCGGCGCCAGGTCGGCCCGGACGACCTCCGCGACCTCCTCGCCGTACCGCTCGGCCGCCGCGCCGCACACCGGCTCGACCCCGTGCGCGGACCCGATGAGCCGCAGGGCGTACGCGGCATGGCGCCGCACGGGCCCCGGAGCTCCCACCGCGTCCGGCACCAGCAGGGGGACCGCCGCCAGGCCGTGCCGCGCGAACCACGCACGCGCCACCTCGCCCGCCTTCTTGAGCCGCACCGTCCACTCGGCCATCAGCCGGGCCGTCCCGGCGTCGCGGAACGGCAGCAGCAGCGCCCCCAGCGTGGCCGGGTGGCGCACGGCTGCCCGCGTCAGCACCGGCAGCGCGTCCGTCCCGTACCGCGCGGCGACCGGGCGCAGGGTGTTCTCACCCTCCCAGTAGTCGTCCGGCGCCCACGCGGCGAGCAGCGGACGCAGCTCTTCCTCCGGACCCCGGAGGAAGAGCTGCGCCGAGGACAGGTCCTCCAACCCGTAGCGGCGCAGCGCCTCCACGTCGACAGCCATCCCTTCGGAGCCGGCGTCCGTGGGGTGGAGGTACGGCGACCGGGCGGCCGCCCACGCCTCCCGCTCACCCGGAAGCCACTCCACGACCGGTGCGGCGTCAGCGCTCAGCCCGGTGACCACCTTGGCCACAACAGCAGCCGAAGCCGCAGCCGTGTCGGCCTGCGCGTCCGCCCCCGGCCGGGTCAGCCACGGCGGGCTCGTCAGCAGCTTGGGCAACTCCTCGGCCGGTGCCTCGGGCACCTGGTCCGGCCGCTCCAGGAACGGCCGGACGGCCGCCGCGTCCGCCTCGTCGAACGTGGGCAGAGCAGCCGTCGCGAGCTCCCGATGGGCACCGACGTGATCGCCCAGCAGCCGTCGCGCCTCCTCGGCGCCCCCACCCGCGCCCCGCGACGCCTCGGCCAGCACGCGCAGCGCCGTCACCGGCCGGCGCTCCATCGCCCGCAGCAGCGAGGGCCGTACGCGCTTGTCGCCGGCCCGGGACAGCAGCGCCCGCAGCGCCGCGTCACCCGGCAGCTCGACCAGCGCGGCCGCGGCCGCCCTCACACTCGCGGCGGAGGTGTACACACGGTCGAAGACCTCCGCGATCAGCGGGGCCGCGGCCGGGCCCAGACCCTCGGCCACGGTCGCGATCGTGGAGAGAGGCCAGTCGATGTCCGCCTTCCCGCCCAGCCGGTCGGCCTGCTCCGGCGCGTGCAGCGAGCAGAAGAGCATCGACCGCAGGTACTGGTCGCGGAAGACGAGCGCACCGGGCTCGGCACAGCATGCGGCGACCCAGCCGGTTTCGGACGGCACGAGGTACGAGACCGCGATCCGCCGCCGCTCACCGTCCCGCGCGTCCGCCAGGGCGGCCACCGCCGCCCGGTAGGTCTCCTCGTCGGCCGCCGCCAGCAGGGCCCTGACGCGGTCGGCGAGCGGCCGGCGCTGCTCGGTGAGGTAGGGGATGCGCGTCGCGGGATCCAGCGCGGTGACGGCCGGATCCGACCGCGTGCCGCCCGACTGCAACCACACCGCCTCGATGTCGAACAGCTCCACCGCGGCCCGGGCCGCGAACGGCAGCCCGTGCGCCGCGGCCCAGACGTCCGCCCACGCGGCGGCCGTCGGCGGCGGCACCGCGACCATCGCGGCCACGGCGGCCGCGCCGAGCGGCGAGGGCCCGCTGCCGTCCAGCTGCGCCCGCGCCGCCGCCACCAGCCGCACGTCGCTGCCGGGGGCCGCCAGGAACTCCTCGATCCAGTCCTTGTCCTGCGCGAGGCGCGTCTCGAGCAGCGCCGCCGCGTCCTTGTCCGGCCGGCCCGGCGCTCTCCGTACGCCGCCGCGCCTCGGATGCAGCTTCCGCCGCCACGCCGCCGGCAGCTCGAACGACTGCTCCGACTCCCCGGCCGCCAGGTCCGGCAACGCGTCACGGCGCACAGGCCCTCCCCGTTTCCCCTCCGCGGCTTTCCACCGCGTCGATCACTGGAAACGACCGTAGCGCGCACCACTGACAACGCCCCCGACCAGGCGTTTCAGAGCCGGGACCCGACTCCCGGCCCCGCCCACGACGGCGCGATGCCGGTGAGCTGGCAGACCATCAGGTACAGCGGGATCGGCGGCGTGTACGGCGAGGTGCTGTCCGGCCGGTGGATCAGCCGGGGCCGGCGGTCCGGGACACAGGCGTCGGCGGCGTAACAGGCGGGCAGCGGCCACCGCAGCTCCGCGTCCGAGCCGGCCGGGACGATCCACCACCACCAGTCGGTGTCCGCGAACACGCAGCCGTTGCCGGGCAGCCGGGACAGCAGCCGGAAGCCGTGCCGCGCCGGTACGCCCACCGCGTCGCAGCCCAGTGTGGCCGGCAGCGACGGCGGCAGGGTCAGCCGCACCTGGTCACGGGACGCGTCCGGCCGGCTGGGGCGGCCACGCGCGGCGAGCAGCGTGGCCATCGACCTCAGCATGGCCCCGCCATGCCGAACGCCCCGGCCGCACCCAGAGCCTCGGGGCGGTCGAGGGCCAGCTCCGCCCACACCACGCGCCCGGCGCCGTGCCGGGCGTCGTGCGCGCCCCACGCGCCGCACACCGCCTCCACGAGAAGCAGCCCCCGCCCCCGCTCCTCGGCGTCGACGTGCCGCAGCCGCGGTTCGGCGGCCGGACAGCCCTCGTCCTGGACCGCTATGCGCAACCGGTCGTGCCGGTCGCGCAGTTCGCACACGACCCGGCCGCTCGCCGTGTGCACCACGGCGTTGGTGAAGAGCTCCGAGACGACGAGCGCGACCGTGTCGCGCACCTCCCGCCCGACGAGCCACCGCTCGAGCCGGTCGTCGGCGAGGCGTCTCGCCCTGGCCACCGACTCGGCGCGCGCGGGCAGTTCGAAGCTGAAGCGACGGACGTCGGAACCGGTATCGGAAGGGGAGGAGGAAGGGGAATCGGCAACGGGTCGCGGTCCGGCGGGCGCGGTCCACGGTCGCGGAGCGGCCATGACAGGGGGCATCGGCGCATTACCAGGGACCACGACCGCTTCCTCACGTGGGGCGGCAGTGCGCACGTTGCCTCTCCCGGAGCGGAGTGCGGGCTGCCGCGTGAACTGGTTCACCGGAATACTTTCCTCCCGACTCCGACACTTGGCAAGTGGCACTCTGAAAATTGCAGAGTGAGCTGTTCTGTCTGTCCGTCACATGGCACACTCGTCGAAACAGCGCGTGGGGAGGTCTGAAGTGAGCGAGCCGCGGTCCGCCCCCACCGTGGGACAGGTCGTTCTCGGCAAGCGCCTGCAGGAACTGCGGGAGCGCGCGGGGCTCAAGCGCGAGGAAGCCGCCAAGGTGCTCCGCGTGGCCCCGGCGACGATCCGCCGCATGGAGACGGCGGAGGTCTCGCTGAAGATCCCGTACGTCCAGCTCCTGCTGCGGGAGTACGGAGTCCCCCAGGACGAGGCCGACGGTTTCGTCCGGCTGGCCGAGGAGGCCAACAGGCCGGGCTGGTGGCAGCGTTTCCACGACGTCCTGCCCAGCTGGTTCAGCATGTACGTCAGCCTGGAGGGCGCCGCCAGCCTCATCCGGGCCTACGAGCCGCAGTTCATCCCCGGTCTTCTCCAGACCGAGGACTACGCCCGGGCCATCCTGCGCGGCGGAGCCGTCGGACAGGTCAGGCCGGACGACATCGAACGCCATGTGGCCCTGCGCATGGCACGGCAGTCGCTGCTCACCCGGCAGGACGCGCCGAAGTTCTGGGTGATCATGGACGAGACGGTGCTGCGCCGGCCCGTCGGCGGCAGCCCCGCCCTCATGCGCGCGCAGATCGACCGCCTCCTGGAGGCCACCGCGCTCCCCAACGTCACCCTCCAGATCGCCGAGTTCGCCACCGGGCACCACCCGGGCACGTACGGACCGTTCGTCCTCTTCCGATTCGCCATGCCGGAACTGCCCGACATGGTCTACAGCGAGTACTTGACCGGCGCGGTCTACCTCGACGCGCGCACCGAGGTGGCCTCGCACCTGGAGGTCATGGACCGCATGGCGGCGCAGGCCGCCACCGCACAACGTACGAAGGAGATCCTCCGGGACCTCCGCAAGGAGCTGTGAATGGACCGCGACCGCATATACAACGGCATGCCCGCCGCCGAGCTCGGGGCCGAGGGGTGGCACAAGCCGTGGAGCGGCGGCAACGGCGGCAACTGCGTCGAGGCCATGAAGCTGGCCGACGGCAGGGTCGCCGTACGCCAGTCCGCCGATCCGGACGGCCCCGCACTCATCTACACCCACGGCGAGATCGCCGCGTTCATCCAGGGAGCCAAGGCCGGGCAGGCCGACTTCCTGCTCACCTGACCAGCATCCACCTCAGCACCCGCAGACCGCCGAGAACCAGCCGACCACTGGAGCGCCAGATGACCGGGCAAGAACCCGCCGCCGTACCGCCTGCCGCCGCCGTGCGCATCGACACGAGCAAGCCCCACCCGGCCCGTATGTACGACTGGTTCCTGGGCGGCAAGGACAACTACCCGGTCGACGAGGAGATGGCCAAGCAGCTCCTCACCGTCGACGCGCGTGGCAGGGACATGGCCCGGGTCAACCGCGCCTACATGCACCGCGCCACCCGGTGGCTCGCCGCCCAGGGCGTACGCCAGTACCTGGACATCGGCACCGGCATCCCGACCGAGCCCAACCTCCACCAGATCGCCCAGGAGGCCGCTCCCGAGTCGCGGATCGTCTACTGCGACAACGACCCCATCGTCCTCGCGCACGCCGAGGCGCTGCTGCGCTCCACCCCCGAGGGCGCCACCGAGTACATCCAGGCGGACGCGCGCGAGCCCGAGGTGATCCTGGAGCGGGCGGGCAAGGTCCTCGACTTCGGCCGTCCCATCGCGCTGTCGATGCTGGCCCTCCTGCACTTCGTGGACGACGAGGACGGTGCGTACGAACTGGTGCACCGGCTCGTCGAGCAGCTCCCGTCCGGCAGCTACCTGGTTCTGTCCCACGTCACCAGCGAGTTCGACCCGGAGGGCGCCGCCAAGGCCCGCGCCCTGTACCAGGCGCGGGGCCTCACCCTGCGGCCGCGCACGCGCGAGGAGTTCGCGCGGTTCTTCGACGGGCTGGAGCTCGTCGAGCCCGGGGTCTCGCTCACGGCGGAGTGGCACCCGGAGCTCGGCGAAGCGATCCCGGTCGCCGGCGACGAGCCGATCCCGGGCTACGCGGGCGTCGCCCGCAAGCCCTAGCCGTAGCCGTACGCGGCGCGGTAGCCGTAGGCCCTATCGGGAGGCCGCCGGGGGCACCAGCGTGACGAGGAACCTCTCCGCCGCGCCGGTGTTCCCGGCCGCGTCCACCGTCCGGTACTCCACGGTGTGCGTGCCGTACTCCGGCGTGGCGTCGTCCCACGGCACCACCCGCGCGCGCCCCAGCTTCCCGTACACCAGGCCGTCGATCTCGGTCCCGCCCGGAGTGAAGCGGAACGGCGCGTCCGCGTCCGACGGCCACCCGTAGTAGGTGTACCAACCGTCGCCGTCCACCCGGAACTGGCGTACGACGTAGCCCTCCTGGTCGTCGCGCGCGGACAGCCGCATCGTGAACGGCCCGTCGTAAACGTACTCGGTGGGCCGCCCCGGCCGGTGCACCGTACGCAGCGGCTCCGAGAGCTCGTACGACGCCGTCGCCGGTGTCGCGTCCACCGTCCAGCGCAGCTCGCCCTCCGGGCCCGAGGTGCCCGCGATCCGGGCCGTCAGCGTGTGCGTACCGGGCCGCAGCCGCAGCGCCGACAGGTCCAGGTCCCGGTCGTTGCCCGGGTTCGCCACGGGCCGCCCGTCCAGCGACCACCGGACCGCGAGCGTCCGGTCGTCGGGACGGGTGGTGTCGGCGTACACCACCGACCAGGCGCCGACGGGCGCGTCGGTCGCCGTATGGCCGGTGAAGCGCGGCGCCACCGCCTCCGGCCGCGTGACCACCGACGTGTCCACCGTCCACGCGACCGTACGGGTCAGGGCGGACGAACCCCGCACTGCCGGATCCCGCACGAACGGCGTCGGGTCCGTCACCGTCGCCGTCAGCGTGTGCGTGCCACGGGCCAGGCCAAGGCGCCGCAGATCGACGGTACGGACACCCTCCAGGCCCCGCAGCGGGCGTCCGTCCAGCCGCCAGGCCACGTCCAGCTCGCCGCCGTCCGGATGCAGCGTCTCGACCCAGACCGTCCGGTCCGCGCCGAGCGGCGCCGTGTTCGGGGTGTGCCCCTGCACCAGGTTCACCTTGGACGCGATGGCCTGGACCATCACCTCGCGACCCACCTGGTCGAAGGCGTACCCCAGGGTCTTCATCATCGAGTGCGCGCTCGGCCGCCCCACACCCCTGGTGCTGTACAGCCCGCCCTCATGGCGGCCGATGACACCGCCCGACTCGCTCTCCTCGCCCAGCCAGCGCCACCACTTGGCCCGCCGGTCCCTCATCTCCGCCTCGGTCAGCACCGTGTGGTGCGCGGACGCCGGCTCCCCGCCCCCGTACGCACCGCCGGGGACGCCCCGCGCGTAGTAGTCGTACTCGTCCTGGAGCCTGCCCAGCGAGTGGCCGATCTCGTGCGGGGTGATCAGGGCGGACAGGGCGTTGCCGCCGGACGCGGTGGCGTACGTGCCGCCCGCGCCGCCGTAGGTGTCGCTGTTGGCGAGCGCCACGATCTGCCGGTTGGCGGCGGTCGTCCCGGGGACGAGGCCGGCGAGGGCGTTCGCCGCTTCGCCGTCCACGGTGAGCAGCCGCTGCACGCTGTTCGCGTCACAGCCGCCCCAGAAGCCCATCCCCAGCGGCGTGTCGCGGCGCGGCGCGTCCAGCCCCGGATCGCAGTCCACGCCCGACTCGCGCGAGGGGACCTCCACCGCCCACACATTGACGTACGAGCGGTACGACGCGAACGGCTCGAAGCTCCACAGCACCCTCAGGTGCTCGTCGACGTCCGCCCGGAACTCGGGAAGCTGCTCGGCGGTGTAGCCGTCACCGAGCAGGACCAGGTTGAACCGCTTGTCGGCCGGACCCGTGGTCTGCACGGGCACGACGGTGGCGGCTTCGGTGACGGGCGGGCTGACGGGCGGGCGCTCTCCGGCGGTGGCCGGTCCGGCGCCCACCAGCGCGGTGGCGAGAAGGGCGGCCGCGCCGGTCAGCGCGGCGGCCCGTCCGAGGCGTGGGGAAACCATGGGGACGGAGCGTACGGTGTGCCCAACCCTCCGTAAAGACAGCCCCGTTGCGCCGGAGGCCTATGTTCCGGCCAGATACGCCAGGCCCGCGTGCTCCGCCGCGTACGCGTCGAGCAGCCGCCGCGCCACCGCCACCGAGTCGACCAGCGGGTGCAGGGCGAACGCCTTCACCGCCGCCTCCCGCGACCCGCTCTCCGCCGCCGCCATCACCTCGCGCTCCACCGCCTTCACCGCGGTCACCAGGCCGACGGCGTGGTACGGAAGCGGCGACACCGCCACCGGATGGGCGCCGTTCGCGTCGACGAGACAGGGCACCTCCACCACGGCGTCCGCGTCGAGCACCGACAGCGTCGTACGGTTGCGGACGTTCAGGATGAGGGTGGCGCGTTCGTCCCGCGCGATGGCCCGCATCAGCGCCAGCGCCACCTGCTCGTAGCCGCCCGGCTCCAGGTCCTCCGCGGCCCGCTCCCCGGCGCCCGCGGCGGCCCGGTTGGCCGCCATGTACGTCGCCTCCCGCTCGGCGAGGGTCGCGTGCCACGAGCCCAGGGAGGGGGAGGCGTAGAACCCCGCCTGCTGCTCGCGCAGGTACGCGCCCCGGGTCCGCTCGGCGTCCCGGTAGGCCCCGACCGCCTCCCGGTTGAAGTAGTAGTAGTGCAGGTACTCGTTCGGGATCGCGCCCAGCGAGCGCAGCCACTCGGCACCGAAGAGCCGGCCCTCCTCGAAGGAACCCAGCGCCTCCGCGTCCGCGAGCAGCCGCGGCAGCTCGTCCCGGCCGCCGACGCGTACGCCGCGCAGCCACCCCAGGTGGTTGAGGCCCACGTAGTCGAACCACGCCTCCGCCGGGTCGGCGCCCAGCAGCCGCGCCACGCGCCGCCCCAGGCCCACGGGCGAGTCGCAGATGCCGATCACCCGGTCGCCGAGCACCCGCGCCATGGCCTCCGTCACGAGCCCCGCCGGGTTGGTGAAGTTGATGACCCACGCGTCCGGGGCGACCGCCGCGACACGCCGCGCGATCGCCGTCGCGACCGGCACCGTGCGCAGCCCGTACGCGATGCCGCCCGCGCCCACCGTCTCCTGGCCCAGCACGCCCTCGGCCAGGGCCACCCGCTCGTCGGCCGCCCGGCCCGCGAGGCCGCCCACGCGGATCGCCGAGAACACGAAGTCGGCGCCGCGCAGGGCCTCGTCGAGATCCGTGGTGGTGCTCACCACGGGCGCGTCCGGGGCTCCCGCCGCCTGCTCGGCCAGCACCCCGCCGATCGCCGCGAGCCGGCCCGCGTCCACGTCGTACAGCGTGACGCGCGTGACCCGCCCCGGCCCGTGGTCGCCGAGAAGCGCCCGGTACACCAGGGGCACCCGGAAACCGCCACCGCCCAGAATCGTCAGCTTCATGACCGTCACGCTACTCGGAGCGGTGGTTTGCCCCACGGGTCGGCGCATGAGCGGGCGGGCCGAGCGCCGGAGCGTCCGGGCGGGAGCCGGTCAGTTCACCTGCCGGTCGTGACCGGCCCAGAAGCGCTCGCGGAGCTCCCGGCGGAGGATCTTGCCGCTGGGGTTGCGCGGCACACGGTCGATGAACTCGTATCCGCTCGGGGACTTGTAATCGGCGATCAGCCCCTGGAGGTGGAGTTTCAGCTCCCGGGGCTTCGCCGCCCTTCCCGGGCGCAGCACGACGAAGGCGCGGACGGCCTCGCCCCAGCGCTCGTCCGGGACGCCGATGACGGCCGCCTCGGCCACCGCCGGGTGCGTGCAGAGCGCGTTCTCCACCTCCGCCGGGTAGACGTTCTCCCCGGCGACGATGACGGTGTCCTTGATGCGGTCGCAGACGTAGACGTACCCGTCGTCGTCGACGTAACCGGCGTCACCGGTGTGCAACCAGCCGCCGGCGAGGGTCTCGTCGGTCGCCTCCTTCATGCCCCAGTACCCGACCATCACGGCGGGCGTCCTCAGGCATATCTCGCCGATCTCGCCGGGTCCCAGCGCGGCCCCGCCCTCGCCGGCGATCATCACCTCGACGCCCGGGTACGGGCGCCCGGCCGAACGCAGCCGGGTGCTGCCGGGCACATGGTCGGCGGGCGGCAGGCACAGGGCGGTGTTGCCGCTCTCGGTGAGCCCGTACAACTGGCCGACCTCGCAGCGGAAGACTTCGACGCACTGGAGCATCAGCGTCTCGGAGATCGGCGAGCCGCCGTAGGTGACCTTGCGCAGCGAGGCGAAGTCGGCGGGTCCGACGCCCGCTTCGGACAGCATCATCTGGAGCATGGCGGGGACGGCGCACGTGGTGGTGACGCCGTGTTCGCGGATCAGGCGTACGGCGTCGTGCGCGGCGAACATCCGCATGGCCACGCTCGTCACGCCGGCGTTGAAGGCCTGCATGGCCCACCAGATGCCGGCGACGTGGAAGCCGGGGATGCTGATCAGGCTGACGTCGTCGGGCCGCCAGTCGATCCAGTCGAGACCGTGCTCGGCGAGCAGGTCGCGGATGGCGAAGAAACTGCGGTGGGCGAGGACGACGCCCTTCGGCAGCCCGGTGGTGCCGCTGGTGTAGATCTGCGCGATCGGGTCGTCCGGGGTGGCGGTGTGGGCGTCCAGGTCGTCCTCCGGCCGCCCGGCCTTCCACGCGCGGAAGCCGGCGCCGCGCTCCTCGGGCCCGTCGAGGGCCACCAGGGTGGGTCGGGCGGGCAGGTCGCCGCTGATCCGGTCGGCCGCGTCCGCGTACTCGCGCTCCACGAAGAGCAGCCCGGCGCCCGAGTCGCGCAGGATGTGCTCGACCTCGGGGGCGGTGAGCCGCCAGTTGATCGGGACGAGCACGGCGCCCGTCTTGGCGCAGGCGAAGAAGACCTCGTAGTAGTCCTCGGACTCCTTGCCGAGGTACGCGACGCGCGAGCCCGGGCCGGCGCCGGCGTCGAGCAGCGCGCGGGCCGACCGGTTGCTCTCGCGGTGCAGCCGTTCGTACGTGACCTCCCGCCCCTCGCAGATCAGGGCGACGCGCTCCGGATGGCGGGCGGCGTGGAACGCCACCGTGTCGGCGGCGGTCCTGAGGTGCGGATAGTGCATGCGCGTGTCCAATCCTTGGGGGACCTTGGGTCTTGGGCGGCCTTGGGGGTCAGTCCCAGGCGTGGTGGTCGGGCCAGTGGCGACGGCCGGTCAGGTACGGGCCGGGCAGCCGGAGCAGGGGCGGGCGCGGCGCGTCCGGCGGCCACAGCGCGGCGAGGTCGGGCGCCTCACCGGCGAGGTACCGTGCGGCGGCGGCGAGCAGGCCGGCGCCGCGGGCCGGTGCGGCGGCTTCGCCGTCGGCCGCCTGGGCCAGGGCGGCGAGCAGTCTCGCGCGGTCGTGGACCACGGAGGCGTACCGGACCGCGCGGTGGTCGCGCCCCTCGGCGAGGGTGCGGCAGACGGCGGCCGGGGTCCACTCCCCGGTGTCCCGCAGGCGCCGGTGGAGGCGGGCGGCCGTGCCGGCGAGCGCCGCCGGGTTGTGCGCGGACACCAGGAGCAGCCAGGGGCCGGGGCCCTCCGCCGGACCGTCGCCCCGGCCGTGGTCAGGGTGGGCGGCGGGCCGCTCCGGGACGCTCTCCAGGATCACGTGCGCGTTCGTCCCGGAGAACCCGAAGCCGCTCACGCCCGCCCGCCGCCGGCCCACCGAGGGCCAGGGCAGCGGCTTGGCGGCGAGCCTCAGGGCGGTGCGCCCCCACGGGATCGCCGGGTCGGCCTCGTCCTCGCCCGGCTGCGGTTGGATCTCCGCGTGGGCGAGCGCGAGCACCGTCTTCATCAGGCCCGGTGCGCCCGACGCGGTCTCCAGGTAGCCGATGTTGGCCTTGCACGAACCGATGTGCAGCGGCGGCGCGTCGGGGGAGTCGCGCCGGTACGCCTCGGCCAGCGACTCCGCCTCGATCTGGCCGCCCAACCGGGAGCCGTTGGCCTGGGCCTCCACGTACTGGACGTCGGCCGGATCCACGTCCGCGTCGCGCAGCGCCCGTTCGACGACCGCCTTCTGGCCGCGCGCGGAGGCCACCGACAGGCCGGGCCGGTCCCCCTGCGCGTGGACGGCGCTGCCGCGGACCAGCGCGTACGGCAGGTCGCCCGCGGCGACCGCGTCCGCGTACCGCTCCAGCACCACCACCCCGCAGCCCTCGCCGCGCACGTGCCCGTCGGCCCGCGCGGTGAAGGGGCGGCTGCGGCCCGTCGGGGAGAGCATCCCGGCCCGGTCGAGGATGCCGGTACTGAACGGCGACAGCAGCAGGTTGCAGGTCCCGACGAGCGCGACGTCGCACTCGCGCGCCCGCAGCGCCCGCACCGCCAGATGCAGCGCGGTCAGCATCGAGGAGGACGCGGTGTCGACGGTGATCGCGGGCCCGTTCAGCCCGAGGGACAGGGCGATCCGGCCGGAGAACGCGCTCGGCGAACTGCCGGTGCTCATGTGCGCCGACAGGCCCGTCTCCGGCACCCCGCCGCGCAGCCAGGCGTACGGGTACTCGACGGGACCGCCGACCGCGAAGACGCCCACGTCGCGCCCGCGCAGCCGCTCCCGGGACAGGTTGGCGTCGGCGAGGGCCTGCGCCGCGACCTCCAGCAGGAGCCGCTGCTGCGGGTCCATGTGCCGGGCCTCCTGCTCGGGGATGCCGAAGTACTCGGCGTCGAACAGGTCCACGTCCGCCAGGTACGCGCCCTGGCGCAACCGGCCGGCCAGCGGCGCCAGGTCCGGGGCGGCGACGTTCCAGCGGGGCCGCCCGAGGCTGTCGACGGGTACGCCGGCGTCCTCGGTGGCGAGGACCCGCCCCTCGCGGAGCGCGGTCCACAGCATCCCCGGGTCGTCGAGCCCGCCGGGCAGCCGGCAGCCCATGCCGACCACGGCGATGGGCTGGGTCTGCTCGTGGTGTTGGCGTGCCAGCATCACCATGAGCTGCTTCTTCGACAGCGCTTCCAGCTGGTCGACGTAGCTCGTCATCCTGTGCCCCTGTCCGGTCGTCCGCCCCCGTTCATCCGAGCAGCTCGCGCAGTGCCGCGAGTTCCTCGTCGGCCTCGTCGTCGCTGAGCTCGCCGACGCCGTCGCCGGTGACCCGCACGGCCGGTCCGGTGGCCGCTCCCTGGTCCGGGACGAGCTGCTCGTCGATGAACGCGGCCAGGGACCGGACCTCGGGGTGGTCGAAGAGCGTGGAGGCCGGCAGCGGGATGCCGAGCGCCGCCTCCAGGGCGTTCTTGAGCTCCACCGAGCCGAGGGAGTCGAGCCCGAGGTCCACGAACCGGGCGTCGAGGTCGACGTCCTCGGGGGTGTCGTACCGCAGCACGTCGGCGATCCGGGCGCGCAGCAGCTCGCGCAGCGCGGCTTCCCGGTCGGCCTTCGGCAGGGCGAGGAGCGCGTCCAGATCGAGTGCGGTCGGCGCGGGCTGCGTACCGTCACCCGAACGCACCTCCTTGAAGAGGGCGTGGGCGAGGGGCTGGGCGGCGGTGTAGGCGTCCCAGTCGAACGCGCCGACGACGGTCTGGGCGTACGGCCGGGCGAGCGCGGCGAACAGCGCGCGCAGCGCGGCGCCGGGCTTGACGAACTTCAGGCCCTTGGCCTCGATGCCGTCGATCTGCCGCTCCGTGAGGGAGGCGGCCATGCCGATCTCGGCCCACGGACCCCAGTTGACGCTGAGGCCGGGCAGCCCGGCCGCCGCCCGCCACTGCATGAGGACGTCCATGTAGGCGTTCGCGGCGGCGTAGTTGGCCTGTCCGGCGGCCCCGAGGACGGAGGCGATCGACGAGTAGCCGACGAAGAAGCGGACGCCGGGGAGGTCCGCGAGGGCCCGGTGCAGCAGGTACGTGCCGTGGACCTTCGCCCGCAGCACGGCGTCCACGCTCTCCCACGTCTGGGCCGCGATCGGCGCGTCGGCGAGGACGCCCGCCGCGTGCAGCACGCCGCCCAGCGGGGCGTCGCCCGCGGCGAGCGCGCCCACGATCCGCTCGACGTCGGCGGCGTCGGCGATGTCGCCCTGGTGGACGGTCACCTGCACGTCCTCGCCGAGCCACGCGGCGAGCTCGGCGGTCTCCGCCGGGTCGACGGCCCGGCGGCTGACGAGCGCGATGTGCCGGGCGCCCTCCTGGACCAGCTTGCGGGCGGAGGCCCGGCCCAGCGCGCCGAGGCCGCCGGTGATCAGGTACGTCTCGCCCGCGTCGAGCCGGACCGGCCGCGCGGGCCGGTCGAGCGGATCGCGGAACTCGATCACGATCTTGCCGATGTTGGCGCCCCGGCTGAGGACGCCGAAGGCCTCCTCGACCTCGTCGAGCGCGTAGCCGACGGTCGGCAGGGCGGTGAGCCGGCCGGCCTCCACGTGCTCGGCGACCTCGCGCAGGATGCCGTGGTTGAGGCGGTCGAGCGCGTCGGCGGGCAGTTCGCCGAGGTCGAAGTTGTGGTACGCCACGTCGGGCCGCTCGGCCCGCATCTCCTCGGGCGTCCAGACGCCGATCTTGCCGAGCTCGACGAAGCGGCCGCCCGGGGCGAGGCAGCGCAGCCCGGCCGGGATGTAGTCCTTGTTGAGGCTGTTGAGGACGATGTCGACGCCCCGGCCGCCGGTGGCGGCGAGCACCTCGTCAGCGAAGTCCAGGGTGCGGGAGTTCATCACGTGTTCGACGCCCTGGGCGCGCAGCAGCGGCCACTTGCGGGGGCTGGCCGTGGCGTACACCTCGGCCCCGGCGAGCCGCGCGAGCTGAACGGCCGCCTGCCCGACGCCGCCCGCGGCGGCGTGGATCAGGACCCGGTCGCCGGGCTTCATCCCGGCGAGGCCGTGCAGGGCGTGGTGGGCGGTGACGTACGCGGCGGGCAGGCCCGCCGCCTCGGTGAAGCCCAGGCCGGCGGGCTTGCGCACGACGACCGTGGAGGGGACGGTGACCCGGCGGCGCATGCAGCCGATCCGGCTGAGCACCACCTCGTCGCCGGGCGCGAAGGCGGCGTCGGGCCCGGCCGCGACGACGGTGCCGGAGGCCTCGAAGCCGAGCGGCAGCGGCTCGTACGGAACGCCCTGGTCGAGGGCGTGTTGGCGGAGCATGCCGAGCGCGTTCAGGACGTCCTTGAAGTTGAGCCCGGCGGCGTGGACCTGGACGGTGACCTCGTCGCCGGTGGGCGCGCGGTCCTCGACGGGTACCGGCCGCACGGCGGAGAACCGGCCGTACTCGGTGACCGTCAGCTCGGCGTTCGCGTCGTCGGCCGGGCCCGCGGGCGGGGAGAGCCGCTTCACGTGGCGGATGCCGCAGCGGTAGGCGATCTGGTGCTCGCCGCCCGCCGTGTCACCGGCGAGCCACTCGTCGACCAGGGGCTGGAGCCCGGTCCCGTCGAGGTCGATCAGGACGGTCCGCAGCGCCGGGTACTCGTTCAGCAGTACGGCGCCGAAGCCCCACAGCGAGGCGGCTCCGAGGGCGTCCGGGCGCACGGCGCTGGCCACGTCGCCGGGCAGCCACTGCGCCCGCTCGGTGACCAGCTGGACCCGCAGGTCCCGGCCGGTGCCGTGCTCCTCGACGGCGGCCACCAGGGCGAGCAGGTCCCGGTAGTTGCGTTCGGTCTCGGCGCGCAGCCGGCCCTCGCCGTCGAGCCCCGGCTCCGCCGTCCAGAACCAGCACAGGTCCGTGACGGCGGGATCGCCGGCGAGCAGCCGGGCCGCCGCCGCGGCGTCCGGCGCGTGCAGGGCCTCGGCCCCGGTCCCCGCGAGCAGCTCCGACAGCTCGGCGGGCAGGGCCGCGCCGGCCCGGACGACGAGCACCCGGCGGCCCTCGCCGCCGGTCCGGGCGGTGGGCAGCGAGCGCTTGACCCAGCGGGGCCGCAGGAGCATCCGCTCGGCCGGGTCGGCGGGCGCGTCCGCGACCCGCTTGAGCCGTACGCCCTGCACGACGAAGACCGGACGGGCGCCCTCCAGGGCGACGATGTCGGCGGCGAGCTCCCCGGCCTGCGTGTCCAGGCCGACGTGGATGAGGATCCGGAGGTCGCCCTTGGGGCGCTTGAGCAGCTCCACGCGGTCGAACCCGACGGGCAGATAGGTGCCGTCCAGGTCGACGGCGGCGCCGAGCGTCTGCATCGCGCAGTCCAGCAGCGAGGCACGCAGGTGCTCGACGGCCGGGGTGTCGAGGCCGCGCAGCTCACCGGTGGCGAGGCCGCCGGCGTACCGCTCGACGCCGAGGACGCGGCGGAACTCGGGGCCGTACGGCAGGCCGAGCTCGGCGTAGCGCTCGTACAGGTCCTCGCCGCGGTGCCGGGCCTCGGGGGCGCCGGGGTCGGCGGTCGCCTCGCGCAGCCGGTCGACGACCTCGGCGAGGGCGGCGGGGCCGGCGGGTGCGGCGCCGAGGGTCGCGGTGGCGTGGACGCGTTCGATGGCGCCGTCGCGGCCCTCGACCCGGCTGGCGATCTCGACGGCGGCGGGCCCCTCGGGGCCGGCCTCGGCGCGCAGCCGGACGCGGACCTCGACCGGTTCGCCGTCGCGCAGGAACAGCGGTTCGTGGATGCGCAGGTCCTCCACCAGCCGGGCGGTCTCCCCGTGCACCGCGTCCTGGAGGGCGAGGACCATCTCGACGTAACCCGCGCCGGGGAAGACGGGCCGGCCCATCACGACGTGGTCGGCGAGGTAGGCCGGGGCGTCGGGGGCGAGCAGCGTGCCGAACTCCCGGACCCCCGCCGCGCGCCGCGCCTCGTCGGTGATCTCCCGGCCCAGCAGCGGATGGTGCGCCGGTCCGCCGGTGCGGCCGGTGAGGGGCGCGCGGGCGACCCGGGCCGAGGGCAGCGGGTAGCGCTTCTTCGCGAAGACGTAGCCCGGCAGCGGGACGTGCCGCCCGCCGCGGCCGGCGTGGTAACCGGTCCAGGAGACGGGGAGCCCGGCCTCGTACACCCGGGCCAGCGCGGTGCGGACCGTGGTGGCGTCGGCGTCGGACCGGGACATGCTGGAGACCCACACGTGGGCGCTCGGGTCGCCGGTCTGCCGGCCCATGTCGGTGAGGGCGGCGGACGGGCCGACCTCGACGAAGACCTGCGGTCCGCGGGCCTGGACGCGCCGCATGCCGGCGGCGAAGTCGACCGGCTCGGCGATGTGCCGGACCCAGTAGTCGGGCGTGCCCACCTCGGCGAGGGTCGCGACCTCGCCGGTCAGGTTCGACACGAAACTGATGCGCGGCTCGTGGAACGCGATGTCCGCGACGGCCTCCCGGAAGGCGTCGGACACCTCCGTCATCAGCGGCGAGTGGAAGGCGTGCGACACGGGCAGCTCCCGCGTCCGCACCCCCCGCTCCCGGAGCGTGGCGACGAGCTCGGCGAGCGAGTCGCACCCGCCGGAGACCACGCACTGGAGCGGGGAGTTCAGCGCGCCGAAGCTCACGTCGGCATACGCCTCCAGGAGCGGGGCGACCTCCTCGGCCGGGGCGAAGACGGCGGCCATGCCACCGGGCGCGGTGACCGACTGCATGAGCCGGGCGCGTACGGATACCAGGCGGACCGCGTCCTCCAGGGAGAACAGGCCGGCGACGGCCGCCGCGGCGATCTCGCCCACGCTGTGCCCGAGCAGCACGCCGGGCCGGACGCCCCAGGACATCCACAGCCGCGCGGTCGCGTATTCCAGGGAGAACAGCGCGGGCTGCGTGTAAAGGGTGCGGCCCAGGTCCTGCTCGCTGCCGGGCGCCTCGCCGAACATGATCTCCTTGACGGAGCGGCCGAGATGCTCGGCGAACAGCCGGTCGCACGCGTCGAGGCGGCGGCGGAACTCGGGATGGCGCTCGTACAGGTCGCGGCCCATCCCGACGTACTGGGCACCCTGCCCGGAGAAGAGGAACGCGGCGTCGGCGTACGGGGGTTCGGCCGCCTCCGGGACAGCCCCGTCGAGGTGGCGGTCGAGCAGCCGTTCCAGGTCCGCGCGGCCCGAGACCGGTCCGGCGAGGCGGGCCGGCAGGTGGGTGCGACCGGTGTTGGAGGTGAAGCACAGGTCGGCGACGGCGATGTCCGGATGCGCGTCCAGGAAGCGGCGGTACGCCTCGGCCTGGGCCCGCAGCCCGGCACGGTCCTTGGCGGAGAGGGTGAAGACCGCGGTGCCGTCGTCGGGCGCGGCCGGCCGCTCCGGCACCGGCGGCGCCTGCTCCAGGACGACGGAGGCGATGGTTCCGGCGAAACCGAAGGAGTTGACCAGGGCGCGCCGGGCCCCTGCGGGCATCCACTCGCACAGCTCGGTGGGGACGGCCACGCGATAGCGGTCCCAGGGGATGTGACGGGACGGCGTCTCCAGATTGATGTGCGGGTAGATCACGCCTTCCTGGAGCTGGCGGATCACCTTGGCGACGCCACCGATACCGGCCGCGGCCTCCATATGGCCGATGTTGGTCTTGACCGAGCCGACGAGGAGGCGGTCCTCGCCCGTGCCGGAGCCGGCGAAGACGCTGTTGATGGAGCCCATCTCGATGGGGTCGCCCAGCGAGGTGCCGGTGCCGTGCGCCTCGACGTACTGGATGTCGCCGGGCTCCAGGTTGGCGGCCGCGAGCGCGTCGCGCATCAGGGCGATCTGGGCGGTGCCGTTCGGCACGGTCAGGCCGCCGCTCTCACCGTCCTGGCGCACGGAGGAGCCCCGGATCAGCGCGAGCACGGTGTCGCCGTCGCGGCGTGCGTCGGAGAGCCGCTTGAGCACGAGCATGCCGGCGCCCTCGCTGCGGCTGTAGCCGTCGGCGGAGTCGTCGAAGGTCTTGCAGCGGCCGTCGGGCGACAGCATGCCGGCGCGCGAGTAGACGACGTGGTTGCGCGGGTGGTGGTTGACGTTCACCCCGCCGGCCAGGGCGATGTCGCACTCGCGGCGGCGCAGGCCCTGGGCGGCCAGGTGCAGGGCGACGAGCGAGGCGGAGCAGGCCGTGTCGACGCTCAGGCAGGGGCCGCGCCAGCCGAGGAAGTACGACAGGCGCCCGGCGGCGGCGCTGTGCGCCGTACCGGCGGCGACGTGGGCGTCGAGGTCCGCGGTGTCCAGCGCCTCGACGTCGAGGGCGAAGTCCATCTGCCCGACGCCCAGATAGACGCCGCCGTTTCCGCCCCGGAGCGCGGCCGGGTCGATGTGCGCGGATTCCAGCGCGCGCCAGGCGGATTCCAGCGCCCAGCGGTGCTGGGGGTCGATGAATTCGGCTTCCTTCGGGGATATGTTGAAGAATTTCGGGTCGAATTCGTCCATCCCGGAGACGAATCCGCCGCCGGCCGAGAGGGGGCGCCGACCGGCTTCCCTCTCCACGGCCTGGAGCGCTTCCATGTCCCAGCGGTCCGGCGGTACGGGACCGGTGCCGCGGCGGCCTTCCCGGAGGAACGCGGAGAAGTCCTCGGGCGTCTCGTTGCCCCCGGGGAAGCGGATGCCCATGCCGACGACGGCGATCGGCTCGTACTTCTCCAGAAGCAGTTCGCGGACCAGGGCGTCCGTGCGGGACGAGGCTGTGTCGGTCACCGGTAGAGCTCCTTGAGTACGTCGTCGACCAGGTCCTTCGCGGCATCCGTGGCCGGGGCCTCCCGCGCCGGGTCGTCCGCGGTGCGGCCGGCGGGCGCGGCGAACAGCTCCGGGATCACCTCGGTGGTCAGGAAGTCGACGAGGTGCCCGACTGTCGGGTGGTTGAACAGGAACGCCGAGTCGAGCGGGCGTCCGAGCTCCCGCTCGAGCCGCTGCCGGGTGTCGGTCGCGCCGAGCGAGGTCAGCCCGAGTTCGAAGTAGCTGACATGAGGGGGCAGCACATCCGTCTCGTCCATCATCAGTTCGCGCTTGAACTCCGCGACGACGAACGATTCGAGCCGGGCCCGGCGCTCGGACAGGGGAGTATCGGACAATTCCTGAAGCCAGGGTGTGGACGACGTCATGCTGCTCCTTGGTGCGGGAGTGCGGGATTTCCGTTGCCTGTTGACCGCCGGTCTTTCCGGGCGGAAGGATCAGGGCACCGAATGCCCGGAAGACAAAAGAGAATGGGGGGCCTGTCCATGGCGCAGAGGGAGACGGAGACGGAGACGGTCGAGGACCGCGATCCGGAGTTCGCGGCCCGGCAGCGCGCCGAGGAGCTGTACGCGAAGGACCGCACCTGCGAGCTCCTCGGCATCGCGCTGAAGGACGCCGGTCCCGGCCGGGCCACCGTGTGGATGCGGGTCGCGGAGACCATGGTGAACGGCCACGGCACTGCACACGGCGGCTTCCTCTTCCTGCTGGCCGACGCGGCCTTCGCGTTCGCCTGCAACACGCACGGTCCGGCGACCGTGGCGCAGGGCGCGCAGGTCACCTTCCTGCGTCCGGCGGAGGTCGGCGACGAACTGGTCGCTGAGGCGGTGGAGCGGGCCCGGTTCGGCCGGGGCGGGGTGTACGACGTGACGGTGCGCCGCTCGGACGGTGCGGTGATCGCCGAGTTCCGCGGGCAGAGCCACACGCTCGGCGGCCGCCCGGTGCGGCCGGCCGCCGAGACGACCGCCGAACCGGCCGCCGAGACGCGCGCGGGGTGAGTCCGTCACCTCGGTGACCAGCGGGGATCGCGGCCGAGGAAGGCGAGCAGCCGCTCCTCGGCACCGGCCGGACCGGTCAGGTCCACCGGCGGCCGGAACGCCGCGCCGGGGCGCTCGCGCGACGGCCCGACCGGTACCTCCCGCACGGCGACCTCGGTGGCGGCGGCCACGAGTTCGTCGTCGTAGCCCGCCGGGATGCCGAGGGCCGCGGCGACGTCCCAGCCGTGGACCACGTAGTCCACGAAGTGGAAGCCGATCGCACGCGCCGCCGGGAACCGGTACGTGGGGTGGATCTCGGGCAGCACGAACTCCCGCTCCAGCACACCGTCGACGGCGAACGCGCCGAGGACGCGCTCGACGGAGGCGGCGTAGGCGCGGCCGGGGTCCGCGGCCGATTCCAGGGGCTCCTCCCGCCACACCCCGGCGTCGGCCGGGCCGCCGTCGGCGGCCGCCGCGAAGCCGAGGTGCTGGGCGGTCATGTGGGCGAGGAGGCGGCGCAGCGTCCAGCTCCCACAGGGGGTCGGTGCGTCCCACTGGTCCTCGCGCACCCGCGCGACGATCTCCGCGCTGCGCAGCACGGCCCGGCGGTCGAGCTCCCTGAGGACGGGGCCAAAGGCGCTTCCCGCCGTGTTCCGGGAGGTGTTCCCCGAGGTGCTCTCCGCGGCGCTCTGCGTGGTGTTCCTGGCGGGCATGGTCATTCCTTCGTGTGTCCGTTCTCCCGCCACCAGCGCCGGCCGGGCTCGTCGAGCGTGGAGACGGGGTCGTAGAAGAGGTAGCGGCGCGTGAGCGCGTCCGGATCGTCGAGCTCGATGCCGGTGCGGTAGTTCTTCGTCCACTCGGAGATGCCCAGCTCCCGGTCGTACGCGGCGACCTGGTGCACCCAGCGCTTGCCGACGTACGGGACGTCGCACACGATCCGCGGGGTCGCGTAGCCGGGCAGGTAACCCATGACGGCGTGCTGGAGCTCCTGTGCCTCCCACAGGGCGACGCGCCAGTGCTCCGCGTGCGGGATCATGTCGCACATGTAGAAGTAGTACGGCAGGATGTTCGCCTCGCCCTGGAGGACCATGCACAGGTCGAGGAGCGCCTTCGGCGTGGTGTTGACGCCCCGCATGAGGACGCCCTGGTTGCGGACGTCCCGCACCCCGGCCTCCAGCGCCGCGCGGGCCGCCTCGGCGACCAGCGGCGTCACCGACTGGACGTGGTTGACGTGGGTGTGCACGGCGAGGTTGACCGACCGGCGCGCGGCGGTGCGCGCGACCCGCTCCAGCCCTTCGAGCACCGCCGGCTGCAGCCAGTGCTGCGGCAGTCCGGCGAGCGCCTTGGTGGCGAGGCGGATGTCGCGGACGCTCTCCAGGTCCAGCAGCCGCATCAGGAACGACTCCAGGCGCGGCCACGGCACATTGGCGACGTCCCCGCCCGAGACCACCACGTCACGGACCCCGGGGGTCCGCTTGAGGTAGTCGATCATCAGGTCCTGGCGGTCGGTCGGCTTGAGCGTCAGCCGCGCCTTCTCCACCTGGGGGGTGGAGCCGCCGACCAGGTCCATACGCGTGCAGTGTCCGCAGTACTGGGGGCAGGTGGACACCAGCTCGGCGAG
This sequence comes from Streptomyces sp. NPDC093546, assembly GCF_044765045.1. NCBI lineage: Bacteria > Bacillati > Actinomycetota > Actinomycetes > Kitasatosporales > Streptomycetaceae > Streptomyces > Streptomyces sp. NPDC093546. The sequence continues at coordinate 230,315 of NZ_JBIWJG010000006.1, forward strand.
GACCTTGGTGGGGTAGCGGTGGGTGAGCCCCTCCACCACCCACATCTCCGCCTCGTGCAGGGAGTCCCGCTCCGCGTAGGGGTGACTGGGCCACTCCGGGTCGCGGTCGGAGGCGACGGGCAGCATGTACCGGCGGACCGGGTCGGCCAGGAAGGCCTCGGTGAAGGCCGCCGGCCCGGTGGGCGCCGCCGGGGCCATGGTGTTGAGCATCTGCGGGGTCAGCAGCATCGACATGGTGGCGAAGCGCTTGCGGTCGGCCTCCAGGTCCGCGAAGAAGCGGTCCTGGAGCAGCGGCCCGGCCACGGCCTTGAGCTGCCTGGGGGTCTTCACGCAGTGGGCGCGCTGCCACTGGGCGTCGCGCCACTGGGCGGCCGTGACGTCGCGCCAGCCGGGCAGGCGGCGCCAGTCCGGTTCCACCGGGGTCATGCGCTCGTACGCGTAGGGCTGCGGGGAGGGCAGGGCGGGCGGTCCCGTCGAGTTCGCGGCTTCCATCGGATTCCTAGCTGATCGGCGAGGGGGTCGGGTACGGCGCCGCCGGTCCGCGGCACCGTGCCCGGTGCGGCGGGGCCGCGGCACCGGCCCCCGGGCTGACGGCGGCGGTCAGGTCCGGTCGGCGCCGGTGAGGAGGGTGGCCCAGCGGGTGCGCAGCTCCCGTTTGAGGACCTTGCCCGTGACGCCGGTCGGGAAGTCCGCGGCGTCGCGCGCGACGATCACGGCGGCCAGCGGGGCCAGTCCGGCGGCGGTCAGCTCCTTGTTGGCCTGCTCGCGCAGTGCGTCGGTGGACGGCTCGGCGACGCCCGGCTGGATCCGGACGACGGCGATCGGCCGCTGCCCGTCCCCCTCGGCGGCCGGTACGCCGACCACGCCGCAGTCCTGGACGACGTCGCCGCAGTCGGCGAGGAGCACCTCCTCGATCGGCAGGCTGTAGACCGGGCCGTCGGCGGTGTCGATGACGTCCACGGTGCGGTCGAGGTGGTAGAAGTTCCCCTCCTCGTCCCTGCGCGCCACGTCACCGGTGAGCCAGTAGCCGTCGAGTTCGAAGCTGCGCGTCAGCTCCGGGTCGTTCCAGTAACCGGGCGTGCGCGACGGCGTCTTGACGGCGAGCAGGCCGACCGTGCCGACCGGGACCTCCCGGCCGTCGGTCCCGAGGACGGCCGCGGCGGTCACGACCTCCGTGGGCTTGCCGACGCAGCGGTCGTCGCGCTCCGACTCGGGGGTGGTGACCTGGCCGAAGAGGGCCATGCCCATCTCCGAGGAGCCGAGCCCGTCGATGAACTGCGAACCGGGCAGGGGCGCGTCGGCGTCCTGGCCGCGCGGGAGCAGCCAGGGCTTGATGAGCCCGGCGGGGCGTTCGCCGAGCCGGACCAGGCGGCGGATGTGGCCGTAGTGGGCGCCGTCGCCGGTGTTGAACCAGCTGTGCACCTTCGCGGCGCCCTTCGTCGGCGGCTCACCGGTGGCGAGCTCCACGAACGTGCGCGGGAAGGAGGCGACCATCGTCGGCTGGAAGGCCTCCATCACCGGCTCGACGACCGCGCGCCGCCAGTCCGCCATGACGACGGTGGGCAGACCGAGGAGCGTCGCGGTGAGGAAGTAGCTGAGGCCTCCGGCGTGGGTGTGCGGCATCAGCGACATGAGCCGGTCGTCGGGCGAGGCGGGGAACCGCTCCATCCGGGGTTCCTTGCCCGCCCAGAACTGCCGGTGCGCGAGCATCGTCGACTTCGGGGTGCCGGTGGTCCCGGAGGAGTGGATGAGCGCGACGACCTCGTCGGCGGCGTGTGCGTACGGGTACGCCGCCGGCAGCGCGCCGCTCGCGTCGCCTTCCGGGTCGTACGCCTTGATCTCGGCGGCCGGGACGACGAACCGGGGGCGGCGGCGGTTGCCGTCGGCGCGGTACGCGGCGACCAGCCGGGTCGGGTCGTCGGCGACCAGGCCGGCCGCTCCGACGTGGTCGATGTAGCGGATCGCGGTCCGCTCCGGCATGGCGTTGTTGATGAGCGCCGGGATCGCGCCGAGGGCGGTGAGCGCGAGGAAGTGCAGCAACGGCTGGAGCCCCTCGCCGACGAAGACGGCGACCGGATCGCCCGGCCGCACCCCGTTGGCGTGGTACCAGCGGGCGTAGCGGTCGCGCAGGGCGGCGAGGTCCCGCAGGCTGTGGCCGCGCAGCACGACCTCCCCGCGGTGGTCGAGGGTGTGCGTGAAGGCGTACGGGACGTCGCTGTTGGGGTTGGACTCCAGGGCCTTCTGGAGGAAGTTGCCCGCGCCGAGGGTGGGGTCGGTCATGAACTGGCGCCGGACGGCGAGTGGAGCGATGGGGCTGGTCGTCACAGTGCTCTCCTGAGGACGTCGAAAGGTGGTGGCACGTGGGGCCCGGCCCCGCTCAGAGGCGGGCGGCGGTCTCCTCGGCGGCCCGGCGGCCGGACCGGATGGCGCCTTCCATGAGGCCGAAGAACTCGGTGCTGGTCTCGGTGCCGGCCCAGTGGACGCGGCCGTGCGGACGGGTCAGCCCGGGACCGAGCGCGAGCCAGTCGCCGGGGCCGAACAGGGCCGCGTAACACCCCTTGCTGTACGGGTCGTTCACCCAGTCCGTGACGTGGAAGCCGATCGGTTCGGGCAGGTCCGGGAAGAGCCGGGCGGCCTGGCCGACGGCGGCGGCGCGCTGCTCGGCCGGGCTCAGGGCGGCGAAGCGGCGGGCCTCCTCGCCGGTGACGAAACCGGTGAGGACGCCCGCGCCGCCCTCCTCGGGCGAGTCGTCGACGGTGGAGAGCAGCGGGCCGTCGGAACTCACCGACCAGCCAGAAAGGCCCTGTTCGCGCCAGAGCGGGGACGGGTGGACCAGGTGCACCTTGACCGCGCAGCCGGGCGCGGTCCGCGCACCGGAGCGGGGGGCGGGCAGGCCCGGCGTGTAGGCGATCCGGTCGGCGAGGACCGGCGGCAGCGCGACGATCACGGCGTCCGCGCGGGTGGCGCCGCCGGCGGAGCGCACGGTGGCCCCGTCGTCGTCCTGCTCCACGGCGGTGACCGGCTCGGACAGCCGCACCCGGTCGCCGAGCCCGGCGGCCAGCGCCTCGCACAGGCGGTGCGCGCCGCCGTCGATCCGCCACTCCTGGGCACCGCCGGCGAAGGCGTTGAGGTAGCGCAGGCCGCCGCCGGAGCGGAGGTAGAAGGCCATGTGGAGGACGGAGACGTCGGCGGGTGCGGCGGCCATCATCTCGCCGAGGAACAGCGGGAAGAAGAGCCGGCTGTCGGGGTGCCGCAGGTGGGTGTCCGCCCATTCGGCGGCCGTCATGGCGTCGAGGCGCGCGGCGTCCGGGGTGAGCCAGGGCGCGTCGGCGCGTACCGACCGGGTGACCTCGTCGAGCAGGTCGAACATGTCGCCGAGCGCGACGCCGCTGAGCGGGGGGAAGCGGCCCGGGACGCTGTCGGGCGACCCGGCGCCGAGGGCGAAGCGGCTGGCGCCGTCCATGGTGGTGGGGGCGGTCTTGAGGCCGGACTCGGCCATCAGGGCGAGCAGGTGCGTGTGCCGCTCGCCCAGATAAGCGGCGCCGGCGTCGGCCCAGTTGCCGGGGGCGACCTCGATGCCGTGCATCCGTCCGCCGACCCGGTCCCGGGCCTCCAGGACCTGGACGTCGACGCCGCGCCGGGCGAGTGCGTCGGCGGCGGTCAGCCCGGCGAGGCCGGCGCCCACGACGACGACGCTCATCGGGCCACGCTCGCGACACGCCGGGCGAGGGCGGCCGGGGTCGGCGCCTCCAGGATGTCGTCGAAGGTGAGTTCGACACCGTGGGTGCGGGCGACGGCGCTCAGAACGCGGGTGCCGAGGAGCGAGTCCCCGCCGAGGTCGAAGAAGTCGGAGTCCGCGGAGACGCTCTCGGTCTCCAGCACACGACGGAAGATGTCGACGATGTCGTCGGGGTTCATCAAGCGTCCTGTTCTGTCTGGCCGGTGGCGGGCGCGGCCGAGGCGGGCGCGGCGGTGGCGGGCACGGAGGAGGCGGGCGACGCGGACGGCGGTGCGCCGGCGGCGGCCGTGTGGCGCCGGTGGGTTCCGAGCCGGTCGATCTTGCCGCCCGCGGTGTGGACGAGCCCGGGGACGACGGTGATCCGGTGCGGGACCAGATGGCCGGGCACGGTGTCGCGCAGGTGGCGCAGCACCTCGCGGGCGAGGCCGTCCGTGTCGGCGCCGGCGTGCTGGGGCACCACGTACGCGGTCACGGTGGTCCGGTCCGCGGTGCGGGCGCCGACGACGGCGGCGGCCCCGACCCGCGGGTGGGCGGTGAGATGGGCCTCGATCTCCCCGGGGTCGACGCGGATGCCCCGCACCTTGATCTCGGCGTCGAGGCGGCCCTCGTGGACGAGGTGGCCGTGCGGGTTGCGCGAGACCCGGTCGCCGGTGCGGAACCAGCGGACGGCCCCTTGGCCGGCGGGTCCCTCGCGTGTCGTGAAGCGTTCGGCGGTGATGTCCGGCAGGCCCCGGTAGCCGAGCGCCAACGCGGGCCCGGACACCAGCAGTTCGCCGTCCTCGCCGACGGCGTCGACGACGTGCGGCAGCGGCAGGCCGATCGGGACGCGGTCGTGTTCGCCCCACCACGCGCCGGGGCCGGGGGCCCGGGGGCCGTGCAGGTCGACGGCGTGCGTGATCAGGGTGGTCTCGGTGCAGCCGTAGGTGTTGACCAGCCGGATACGGCCGGTGCCGAGGGCCCGCCACTCGGCGAGCCGGGCGGGGCTGACGGCCTCGCCGCCGATCACCACGGTGGTGACGTGGCCGGGCAGCGACTCGCCGCTCTCGGCGAGGTGCCGGACGAGCTCGTGCCAGAAGGCGGTCGGCAGGTCGAGCAGGGTGACGCGGGCGGCGGCGACGGCGCGGAGCATACGGGGCAGCGAGCCGGTGTACGCGTCGTCCGCGAAGACGAGGGTCGCGCCGACGGTGAGCGCGGGGAGGATCTCCTCGAAGCAGGTGTCCCAGTTGAGCGAGGCGAACTGCAGGACACGGTCCGAGGGGGTGAGGCCGAAGAGTTCGCGCAGCGAGGCGACGGAGGCGGTGATGGCGCGCCGGGGGGTGAGGACCGGCTTGGGTGTGCCGGTGGACCCGGAGGTGAAGAGCGTGTACGCGGGCAGGTCGGGCGCCGCGCTGCGCGTCCCGGGTGAGTCCGGTGCCGGATTCCGGGGCTCCGTCTCCGCGTCGGGGAGATGGAGGGCGTCCGCTCCCTCGGGGACCGGGGTCCCGGGGCGGGTGACGATCACTCGGGTGCAACCGGCGGCCATCAGAAGGGCCTTCTGCCGCGCGGCGGGGAAGGCCGGGTCGACGGGGCAGTACGTGCCGCCGGCGGCCAGGACGCCCAGGAGGGCGACGACGGTGGCCGGGGAGCGGTCGGTGAGGACTCCCACCGGCCCCGGCTCGGGGCCCAGCCGCTCGGCCGTCGCCCGGACCCGGCGTAAGAGCTCCGCGTAGGTCGTCTCGCGGTCACCGTGGGCGAGTGCGATGTGGTGCGGGAACCGGTGGCCGGCTGCCATCAGATCGGCGACGACATCCGCCGTCACCGTTTTATCTCATTCAATGAGACGGCGGGGCGGGCTAAGCGGCGGGGTAAGTGGTCGGGTAAGAGCTGCGAGCGAATGAATTCGAAAGCGATCACCCAGCAAGGCATGGCCAGACGTTAACACTCTGGCAGATCGACGGGTCAAGGGAGGCTGCGATGTGATCCAGATCACGCGGAATTCGTCATTCCTGGTCGGGGTTGCCCGTGCCTACTCGATGGGGTAGGAATTTCGTGGATCTACGGGGATCCATAAAGGAGGCCGACTGAACATGACGCAGCCGTTTCAGTTACGGATCGTTGTACGGGGCTACGAGCTCGACACGCAAGGCCACCTCAACCAGGCGGTTTACCTGCAGTATTGCGAGCATCTGCGGTGGGAGAGTCTGCGGGCGGCGGGTATTTCCCAGGACCGCCTGCTGGAGACGCGGATCGGCCCGGCCGTCCTGGAGAACACCATGCGGTTCCGTCATGAGCTGCGCGGCGGAGATGAAGTCGACGTGACGTGCCGGTGGGTTTGGGGTGACGGCAGGACATTCCGGGTGGAGCAAGAGATCCGGCGTGCCGACGGTGTACTCGCCTGTGAATTGACCAGCGTCGCCGGCCTCATCGACCTGGATCAGCGAAAGCTCATCGCGAATCCCGCCGCCCATTTCGCCAAATTGGCCGAGCACCCGGAAATCATGGGTCTCTGAAGCGGTACGGGCCTCTGCCGCACCCGCCGAGCGTATCGGGCCGGTCGCGCCCGGCGCAGCGTTATGCGGGGATCGGTTCCGGCCGGGTCCTTGAGCGGGGCCGGGGGTGGGCCCGGCGGCACGGCGCGGGCCCGCCCCCGAACGCCGGATCACCCCAGGTCGAGTGCGTTGCGCAGGCCCAGGCGGTAGCGGGTGCGGTCGTGGCGCTTGAGGAGCTCGATCTCCGGGGCCCGGAACAGCGGCTTGACCGTGCAGCGGGGCGCCGTCGAACCCGCCCGGTCCAGCAGGGCGTTGACCGCCTGGCGGGCCGAGGCGTTGGCGCCCTCCATCGTCGCCAGGTCGATGTCGACGGAGACGTAGTCGCCCGCCAGGTAGAAGTTCGGGATCGCCGTGGCGGCCGACGGCCGGTGGTGGAAGGTGCCGACCGGGTGGATGAGGAGCTCGTCCTCGTTGGTCGGATGCGGGGTGCCGAGACCGTCCACGCCCGGGTCCAGGTACCAGGAGTGCAGCGCGCCGTCCTTGAGCGCCGTCCGGCCCGTGTCGTTGAGCGCCGCCTTCAGCTGCGCCCACACCTCGCGGGCCACCTGCTCGCGCGTGCACTGCTTGGCCGTCTTCCCGTACAGGATCCCCGGCTTGTCCCACTCGGAGATGTCGACGGACAGGCAGTCCACGGCCACGCCGTCGCCGTAGTCGGCGGGGAAGTCGCGGTGCGGCCAGTGCTCCGCCTGGGCGATGGCGGTGAGCGACCAGGGCGAGTCGATGCAGTTGAGGTGGCCGTGGACGAGCGGCGGGCGCTCGGTCAGATAGAACTGGATGCCCGTCATCCAGTCCGTCTGGAGCCTGTCGCACCGCGCCAGCTGCGGGTCCGCCGCGCGCAGGGCCGCGCCCCAGGTGCGGCGGGCGTGCTCGACCGGCAGCGCGCAGACGTAGTGGTCGGCGGTGACGTTTCCGCGCGCCCCGCCCGGGTCCTCGACCACCGCGCCGCCGACCCGCCCGTCCGCGTACAGCACCTCGCGCAGTGTCCAGCCGACCTTGAACTCGACGCCCAGGGAGCGCAGATGGGCCTCCCAGGGGTCGATCCAGGCCTCGTTGGTGGGGGCGTTGAGGATCCGGTCCGGGGGGCCGTCCGCGCCACGGCCGAGCGCGTTGAAGACGAACGCCTCGCCGAGCGTGCCGACGGTGCGGGTGCTGGCCTCCTCGGCCTTCGTCGCCACGATGTTGCGGGTGACGCCGATGGCGAGGATCCGCTGGTACGTCTCCGACATCCGCGCGGCCCGGGTGAAGTCCCACCACGGCGTGTGCTCCCACACCTCGTCGCGCCGCTCGTCGCAGCTGGTGAGGAAGACGAGCGCGCGGTTCACGAAGTACGCGGTCTCGTGCGCCGGGAGCCCGGCGGCCGTCTCGACGAGGGCGGTCAGCGCGCGGCGGATCTCGTCCAGCGTGAGCGCGGCCGGCTTGTGCCCGGGCCAGGGGATGGACATCCGCAGGTCCTCGCGGCCGGTGCGGGCGAACATCATCTCGGGCGGCGCGACGAGGTTGTCGAAGACGCCGCGCGCGTTGCCCGGGTACGGGATGCGCCGCATCGTGTCCGGCAGGTTGTGGTAGATGCCCGGGATGAACCGGAACCCGTGCTCGGCGGGGAGCGGTCTGCGCCCGCCCTTCGCGCTGCCCGGTACGTCGAAGCTGCGCGCCTTGCCGCCGAGCGCGCGCCGTTCGTAGACGGTCACCCGGAAGCCGCGCTCCGCGAGTTCGTGCGCGGCGGTGAGCCCGGCGACGCCGCCGCCGAACACGGCGACGGACCGGCCGGAGAGGCCACCGGCCGCGTCCCCCGCCGACACCTCTGCCGCCGCCGCGGGACCCGCCGACGGGAGGCCCGCCCCCACGGCCCCGGCCACCACGGCGGCACCCGCCACGAAGCCCCGTCGTGTCGTCGTACGCGTACGATCCATGCCCCACCCACCCCTTACCTGCGGTAACGGTCACGTTGGTCGCAGGAGCATAGGGCCGCCCCGCGCGGCCCGGAACCGATCAGGAGTGCCCCGTGCGCACTTTGGCCGGTTTCCGCCACACGGGGCCGCCGGTCGGCGACCCGTCGGTCATGTGCGCTCCGACGGGTGACGCGGCGCCAGCCAGGAGGCGACCGCCTCGGCGATCGGCTGGCCCGTCTCCGCCTCCACGAAGCCGAACTGCCCGCCCTGGTTGCACTCCAGGAACCACCACAGCCCCTCCGGGTCCTCGGCGAAGTCGAAGGCGGCGTACGCCAGTCCGGCCAGGTCCGTGTAGTCGCGCACGCCCCGCACGATCCGGTCCGGCACCTCGGCCGGCTTCCAGGGCTCCCCGGTGTCGCCGTAGCGCCCGTCGACCTGGCCGGGCGCGGACGCCTTCCGGGCGGCGAAGATCCGTCCGCCCACGTAGGTGAGCCGGAGGTCGGCCCGCTTGGGCACGTACTGCTGGAGCAGGGTGGGGCCGGCCGCGACACCGGCGAAGTCCGTACCGGGGCCGAGCAGCGTGGTGGGCAGCTCGACCGGCGGACCGCCGCGCGGCGGCCCCGACAGGGACTTGACCACAACCGGCCCGTGCCGCGCCGCGAACTCCTCCGCCACCCGGGGAAAGGTCGTGATCACGGTGGGCGGCACGGCGAAACCGCTGTGGTGCGCGAGCCGGAGCTGCCACGGCTTGTGCCGGGCCTGCGCCGCCTGCCGGGGGTGGTTCATCCAGCGCGCCGTGGTGGAGTACAGCATTCCGTACAGTGCCTGCGCGGTCTCGGCGCCGAGCCAGTCCGAGTGCTCGGGCGCGTGCGCGGCCGGTTCGCCGGGCCTGCGCATCCATATGGAGCGCAGGGCCCGGGAGCTGACCATGCGGCCCTGCGCCGACAGATAGCCGTGGAAGTCGCCGCGTACGTACTCGGCCGACAGGTCCACCTCACCCGGGAGGTCGGCGGGGTCCAGGCGTACCAGGGGAACGCCCCGCGCCTGCAGCTTGTCCACCACCATGTCGGCGGTGACGTCCTGAGGGCTGGTCAGGATCAGTACGGTCATCAGCGCGCCGCCGGCCGCTCAGTCGTCGAAGTGCGTCTGGGAACCGGCCTTGGACGTGGTGGTGCCGGCGGCCAGCAGGATCGCGGGCTCGGCGATGGCGGGGCGGCCGTCCGGCAGTACGTTGAGCTGGCGTGCCGCGTCGTAGGTGTACAGCTCCGTGGCGTCGTCAGCGCTCTCCTGCGGACGGGCGTAGGCGTAAGCGAAAGGGTGCATGGTTCTCCCTCGTCTCGTCATCTCGTGCATCTTCTTGATCATCGTCTTGCTCATCGCCGTGCCGACTCTCGATCCTTATGACAGTACGCAGCCAACCTGTAGGGTTCTCGTCACTCTGTGCCACGGCGGCGCGTGTGCGGTCCCCGTACGTTTTCCCCGTCGGCTCATGAACTCTCCCCGCGCGTCGGCCGGTTCCCGGCGGCGCGCGACCCGGCGGCCCCGGCTCCGGCGCGTCGGGGCAGAATGGGGCGTATGGCCCGACGCACCCCCCGACGTACCATCCCACCGCGCCCCGCACCGGCGGCACCGGCCCCTGCGGCCGCCTCCGCCGTACGGGCCGAGACGCCCTGCCCCTGCGGGCGCGGCGATGCGTACGGGGCCTGCTGCGGGCGGTTCCACGCGGGGGAGGCCCACGCCCCGACCGCCGAGTCGCTGATGCGCTCGCGCTACAGCGCCTTCGTCGTACGCGACGAGCCGTACCTGCTGCGCACCTGGGCCGCGCGCACCCGGCCCCCGCGCGTGGAGTTCGACCCGGAGATGCGCTGGACGGGGCTGGAGGTCACCGGGACCACGGACGGCACCCTGTTCCACACGACCGGCACCGTCACCTTCGTCGCCCGCTACACCCACGGGGGCGAGCCCGGCGCGCTCCACGAGCGCAGCCGGTTCGAGAAGGAGGACGGGGCCTGGGTCTACGTGGACGGCACGTTCATCGACTGATCAGCTGCTGAGGCGCTGAGCCGCTCATCCGCTCATCCGTGCGGGGTCGGCCGACGCCAGGTCCTCCGCCAGCATGCGCTTGGCGATCGTGTCCGTCGCCGCCCGCAGCTCCGGACCGCTCGGGCGGCCGCTGTCCCGTTCGAGCCGGTCCGTCAGCCAGCGCGCCCACGCCTCGCTGATCACCGCCGCCTCCCGCGCCCCCGCCGGGGTGAGCGAGAAGAGGTGCCCGGCCCGGGTCAGGTACCCCTCCTCGACCATCCGGTCGAAGACCGGAACCAGCACCTCCGGCGGCACCCGCCGCCGCGCTGCGATCAGTCCCAGGCTCGCGTGCCCCACCAGGCGGGTGAACAGCTCCACCTGCATCACCGCCCACGCGCCCGCCACGTCCAGCCGCGTGTCGGAGTCCTCGATCACCCGACGCACCGTCGTGAGGTCCACCCGGCGCAGCAGCCGGCCCACCGACAGCTCCAGCAGCCGCGCCGAGTCCGCCGTCGCCACCGGCGACGAGAAGCCCTCGCCCATGTCCGACGCCGTGACGCGCGCCGCGTCCCGCAGCCGCACCTGCCGCAGGAACAGCGACACCGCGAAGCCGACCACGGCCACCGGCACCGTCCACAGGAACACGGTGTGCAGCGTGTCCGCGTACGCCTCGATCAGCGGCGCCGCCTGCTCGGCCGGCAGCCCGTGCACGCCCTGCGGGCTGAGCGCCGCACGCCCCAGCGCCGCCGCGTCCGCCGCCTCCGCCGGGTCCGGTACGTCCGCCGCCACCGCCGCCGCCTCGCCGACGCCCTGCCGCAGGTTCGGGCCCAGGGCGTTGGCGTAGATCGTCCCGAAGACCGCCGTACCGAAGGACATGCCGAGCGTGCGGAAGAAGGTCACGCCCGAGGTCGCCGTGCCGAGGTCCGCGTACTCCACGGTGTTCTGCACGGCGATCGTCAGCACCTGCATGCACAGGCCGATCCCGACGCCGAGCACGAACATGTAGAGCGACTCCAGCCAGGTGCCCGTCCCCCGACCCATCAGGGAGAGGAGATAGAGCCCGACCGCCATCACCAGCGAGCCGACGATGGGGAAGATCCGGTACCGGCCCGTCTTGCTGGTCACGTTGCCGCTGTAGACCGAGGCGATGAGCAGACCGACGACCATGGGGAGCGTACGGACGCCGGAGACGGTGGCCGAGTCGCCGTCGACGTACTGGAGGTACGACGGAAGGAAGATCATCGCGCCGAGCATGGCGAAGCCCACGATGAAACTGAGCACCGAGCACACGGTGAAGACCGGATTGCCGAACAGTCGCATCGGCAGCATCGGGTCCACGGCCCGCGTCTCGGCCACGCAGAACAGCGCGAGCGCGACGATCCCGGCCACGAACAGCCCGACGATGACCGGCGAGCCCCACGCGTACTCGTTGCCGCCCCAACTGGTGGCCAGGATCAGCGCGCTCGCACCGACCGCGACGAGGGCGATGCCGGCGTAGTCGATGACCGGCCGGGACGCCGACCTGACGGACGGGATGGTGCGGGCCGCCGCGAACACCACGACGACGGCGATGGGGACGTTGACGTAGAACGCCCACCGCCAGGACAGGTGGTCGGTGAACAGCCCGCCGAGCAGCGGGCCGATCACCGTCGACACCCCGAAGACCGCACCGATCGCGCCCTGGTACTTCCCGCGCTCGCGCAGCGGGATGACGTCCGCGATCAGCGCCATGGCGGTGACCATCAGCCCGCCCGCGCCGACGCCCTGTACCCCGCGCCACAGGATCAGCAGCGTCATGTTGGCGGCCAGGCCGCACAGGAACGATCCGGTGACGAAGACGACGGCCGAGACCTGGAAGACGAGCTTGCGCCCGAAGAGGTCGCCGAACTTGCCGACCAGGACGGTCGCGACCGTCTCCGCCAGCAGGTACGCGGTGACGACCCACGACATGTGCGCGGCGCCGCCCAGGTCCGCGACGATCGTGGGCAGCGCCGTACCGACGATCGTCTGGTCGAGCGCGGCCAGCAGCACCCCGAGCATGATCGTCACGAAGACGATGTTCCGCTGCCGGGCGTCGAGCACCGGCGGCGCCGCCACCGGCGCCTGCTGCGTGGTCGTCGTCACGCTTGCACCCTCACACCGGCGGACCACCCCCGCATGCGGGCGCGGTCCGGACCGGTGACACCCCCTGGAGGGTCACCTCAGCGGGCGGCCCCGCCCGACCGCAGGAGCAGACCCGGGTTGTACGCGCCGAGCACCTTGTTGGCCCTGGCCAGCAGCGCCAGCGCGTGCTCGCGGTCCGCCTGGTCCTCCTGGCACATCGGGAAGCGGAAGCGGCGGACCTCGCGGGCCGCGCACTCGGCGTCGATCTCGGCCTGCAGGATGCCGATCGGCATGCACGACCCGATGAGGGCGGCGACGCGGTCGGGAATCGGGACGGGCACGAGGGGCGAGGCGGTCACGTCAGGTCCTTTGCTGCTTGCTGCGCGCTGCCCGGAGGACAGCGGTCCGATGCGGTGCTCCCTCCATGAGTACAGGACGCGTATCCCGGTTTTCCCGCGGGTTTGTATCTGTGCTGCAACCGTTTCCCACGTTTCTCGTCCGGGTGCGCCCGGGTTCACCCGGAGGCAGCAGTCACCGGCGCCCGCCCCGCAGGTGCAGCGCCCGCAGCACCGCCTCCAGCGCGAACCGGGCCTCCGGGTCGGTGAGCCGGCCGCCGAACCGGTGCTCCAGGCTCCGCATCCGGTAGCGCACCGTCTGCGGGTGCACCTCCAGCAACCGGCCCATCTGCGCCGCCGTGCCGCGCGTTTCCAGCCAGACGCGCAACGTGTCGACGAGCCGGGAGCGGCGGGTGGGGGTGAGCTCGGCGAGCGGCGCCAGTTCGCGCTCGGCGATCTGTTCGGTGAGCGCGGGATCGGCGAGCAGCCACAGCGTGACCAGGTGGTCCGCGCAGAAGGCCAGCGCCCGGTCCTCGATGGCCTCCGCGTCGATGAGCTCCAGCACCCGCCGCGCCCAGCGCAGCGAGTCGGCGGCAGAGGCGGTCGGCACGGTGAGGCCGACCGCGGCGCGCACGGCCGGCAGGGCCGCCTCCAGCATGCGGCGGCGGGCGCCGTCCACGGCGCCGGGAACGAGCAGCAGCGGCTGCGGGTCGGCCGCGTCCAGCAGGACATCGTTGTCCAGGACGGAGGGGGAGAGCGCGGCGGGGGAGCGCAGCGCCACCGGTGTGACCAGCTCGGGCAGCGTCCAGCCGGTCTGCTCGCACAGCTCGGTGATGGCGGTACGCGGCAGCGGCGGCCCCGACAGGACGAGGTGCAGCAGCCGCCTGCGTAACAGCTCCGACCGCGCGTCGGCCTGCGCCCGCACCTCCAGGTAGCCCTCGCGGGAGAGCGCTTCGAGCTCGTCGACGTACGCGAAGAGGGCGTCGGCGAAGCTCAGCAGCAGCGACGGGGAGAGGTTGTAGCGCCGGCCGACCTTCTTGGCGCGCCGCAGCGCGACGCGGGCGCCGAGGCGGTACGCGCCCTGGAGGGTCTCCAGGCTCCGGCCCTCGTACGCCTCGAACCGGCCGAACCTGCGGCACACTTCGTCGCGCAGCGTCGTGGGGGCGGAAGGGGAGGCGACGCGTTCGGCGAAGGCCGCGATGTTCTGCTCGACGCCGTACTGGAGCGCCTGCCGGTACGGTCCGTTGAGCAGGCGCGCGTACTCGGGGTAGGCCCGGGTGACCTCGATGCCGATCTCCGTGACGAGGCTGGGCAGTTCGGGCCTGATCATGGCGGCGAACTCCTGGGGGAGCTGCCCCAGCGGCTCGCCCGCGTCCGACGGCTGGGTGGTTCTGGGCATGCGGCGGTCCCCTCGTTCTCCGGACGTCCCGTGGGGGTGGGAGCGAGCGTGGGGGGTGAGAGCGCTCCCGCGGATCGACGGTGTGAGCACTGCGCGTGGCACTTCTTGGGGGCCCGAACATAGTCCAGGACGTCGCGCTCGCGCAGCAGTTCGGACCGTGGTCGGGGGTCTTCGGCGGCGATATGGCCGAAGCCGGACGGTGGCCGGACCCGGCCCGGGAGGGGGCGGGGCGGGCAGGGGCGGGGCTGCTCACTTCTCGACAAGAAATCGCGGCGATCTGCTCCGGCGGCGATAAGAAAATACCGGTGAGTAAGTGCGCTGCGGAAAACCGTCGGCCGAGTATTGCGCGGTTGGTTACCCGCTCGTAGCGTCACTGGCGCAAGGTTCTTACTCCCGGCGGCCGATGGAGCGGAACATATCGGCGCCGGTTCTGTGAAGTGAGCCGCTCACGCTTTCCGTACCTCCCACCCGAAAGAGCCGCGCGGGGACGGAAAGCGGTCCATCGGGTACGCCCGAATCCCCAGGAGGGAACACCCATGCGACGCATCACAAAACTGTCCGCCATCGCAGCCGCCGCGCTTCTCGGCGCGGCCGGAGTCACCGCCACGAACGCCTCGGCGGCGGCGCAGGCCTCGTGGACCGTCACCAACCCCGCCGCCGACGACAAGTTCACCGCCGTGAACGTCGCCGGTACGACGGCGGTGCTCACCAACAAGTCCACCGGCGCGCAGGTCACCTGTCGGACCATCGCCGCGTCCGGCACCGCCGTGGACGGCGTCGACTCCGACGGCATCGGCCTGGCCATCATCCAGACCGCCACCTTCGGCAGCTCGGCCTCCAAGTGCACCGGCCCCCTCGGCTCCACCTGGATCGCCACGAGCAACGCCCCGATGTCGCTCAACGGCAGCTCGTACAGCGCGGGTGTGACCAAGGGCAACATCACCGGCATCGACGTCAAGCTGACCGGCACCAGCATCGCCGGAACCTGCTCCGCCCGCATCAGGGGATCGGCCAACACCGGTTCGTACACCAACTCCACCGGTGTCCTGAGCATCGCGGACGACGCGACGCCCGCCCTCACCATCTCCGAGGTCACCGGCGCGTGCGCCGGCCTGCTGAACAACGGCAACGCGGCGACGTTCCGCGCCCAGTACAAGGTCTCGCCCATCCTCACGGTCACCAGCCCGTAAGGCCCGTTCAGGGGCCCCAGGGACGGCGGCCGACCGCTTCCCCGCCGCGCGGACGGTTCCCACCGGCCGCGCGGTCGGGACTTCGGGACTTCGAGAGAGGGCGCGACGGTATGAGCGAGGCATGGCACGGGCGACGGGGCCTGCGCCGTACGGTGGCGATGGGCGCCGTCGTACTGGTCGCGGGGCTCGTTCCCGGTACGGGTGTCGGTACGGGAGCCGCCGCCGACGAGGGCGAGCAGGTCGTGGACCGGACGCTCGCCTACCGCTGCGTCCTGCCGGGCGGCGGCGGGGAGCGGGCCGCGACGGTACGGGTCTCGGCGGTCCTGCCCCGGCAGGTGCGGGCCGGACGGCCCGTCCGCGCGGAGTCCATCGTCGTGGGCGTCCGGCTGTCGCCGGAGGCGGTCGCCGATCTCGCCGCGGCGGGGGTGGCGAAGACCGGCGGTGTCGTCCGTCTGACGACGGCCGTCGCCCACAGCTCCGGGACCGTGGAGGTGCCCTGGGCGCAGCTGGCGGCCCCGGAGACGGCGGTGCCCGCGCAGGGCGAGTACACGATCGAGGCGCGGGGCGCCGTGCCGGAGGTCACCCCCCGGTCCGCGGGTGAACTCGCCTTCTCCGCCGGGGCCGTCGCGCTCGACCTGCTCGCCCGGACGGCGGACGACCGGCCCGCCGCACCGCCGAACCTGTCCCTCGCGTGCACGCCCGAGCGGGGCGAGGAGACGGAGTTCGCACGGGTCAAGGTGGCGGCGCGGCCCGCGCAAGCGCCCTCGACCCCGCCCTCGACCCCGCCCGCGACCCCGCCCTCGACCCTGACCCCGGCCCCGCCCTCGACCCCGACCCCGGCCCCGCTCGGGCCCGGTTACAAGGAGCGGTGCGTCGAAGAACCCCCCTTCCCGCTGGAACCGACACCGGCGCACGGCTACATCGCCGGCTACTCGAATGTCCGAAAGCTCGGTGGCGCGATTTTCCTGAAAGAGCCGGGCATGCTGCGCGTGAACATGTTGAAGGCCTATCAGATGCTCACCTGCAGCCCTCCCGGAGGGCCGTATTTCGCCATCTACAGCGATGCCCGCTTCGACCATCGCGGAAAGCCGCAACTCCCGCCCGCCACCTCGACCTTCCTCACCTTCGGCTTCATGCCCACCACCGCCACCGTGGAACTGACCGCGGTCGGCCCGATGGAGATCGTCACCCACGGCTACCCCCTGGACGAGCAGGGACGGCAGCCGGAGGTGTCCACGGTCACCGGCAAGGTCTGGATCCGGCTGTACGACGTCAAGGTCAACGGCACCCCCCTGGACGTCGGCCCCCGCTGCCGCTCGGCCCGCCCCGTGGACCTGGTGCTGACCGGGCGCGGATACAACGACGTCGACGGCCTGCCCCACGGGTACACCGTCGCCGGCGGCGGCCCGCTGACGGCCACGGCCGCCCTCCCCGAGTTCCGTGGCTGCCGGGCCGGGACGGGTGCCGGGCCCGGCGTCGGAGTCGGGGCGGGCGAGGATCTGGACCGGCTCTTCACGGCGTCGCTCTCCGGCGCGGGCAACTACATGAAGATGACGCAGGGCCCGCTCTGCGCGCCCGGAAGCCCGCACTGCCCGGACCCGCCGAGGCCGCGGCCCGAGCGCTGAGCCGTCGCTGCGCACCCGGCGACAAAACCGCCCAGCGGAATTGTCACCCGATGACAAACGCGCCGGGCGATCGGAGAACCGTCGTCGCAACGCTTGTCCACGCCTTCACCGTGACCGTAACGTGCGCTTCCCCGGTGCACTTTTGTCACTTCCTCAGCACGAGCGGCATCTGTCTGGAGTTGTGGTGGGAACAGAAGTGGTCGTCGAAGGGCTCACGAAATCCTTCGGAAAGCAGAACATCTGGCAGGACGTGACCCTCACCCTGCCCGCCGGCGAGGTAAGCGTCATGCTCGGGCCGTCCGGCACCGGGAAGACCGTCTTCCTGAAATCCCTCATCGGGCTCGTCAAACCCGAACGCGGCCGCGTGCTCATCAACGGCGTCGACATGGTCGGCAGCCCGGAGCGGGACATCTACGAAACGCGCAAACTCTTCGGCCTGATGTTCCAGGACGGCGCCCTCTTCGGTTCGATGACGCTCTTCGACAACGTCGCCTTCCCGCTCCGCGAACACACCCGCAAGAAGGAGTCCGAAATCCGCCGCATCGTCATGGAGCGGATGGAGATGGTCGGCCTCATCGGCGCCGAGGAGAAGCTCCCCGGCGAGATATCCGGCGGAATGCGCAAACGTGCCGGCCTGGCCCGGGCGCTCGTTCTCGATCCGCACATCATCCTGTGCGACGAGCCCGACTCCGGGCTCGACCCCGTGCGCACCGCGTACCTCTCCCAACTGCTCATCGACCTGAACGCGCAGATCGACGCCACGATGCTCATCGTCACGCACAATCTCGACATCGCGGCGACCGTCCCCGACAACATGGGGATGCTCTTCCGGCGGCGGCTCGTCACCTTCGGGCCGCGCGAGGTGCTGCTCACCAGCGACGAGCCGGTCGTGGCTCAATTCCTCGCCGGACGGCGCGAGGGGCCGATCGGCATGTCGGAGGAGAAGGACGCCGCGACCCTCGCCCGCGAACAGCGCACCTCCGCCCTCCACCCGCACCCGCCGCGCCCCGTCGCCCGCCAGCTGGAGCCTTCACCCGGCATGCCCGCCCGCGCCGCCGTACTGCGCCGCCGCGAGAGGGTCCTCGGGATGCTGCCCGACCTTCCGCCGGCCGCCAGGTCGGCCATCCTGCACAGCTACGCCCCGACGGGCGGTCCGGTCTCATGACCCTCGAGCTGCCCCCGCGCACCCCACCGCCCGAGGCCTCGCCGCCCGAGGCCGCACCGCCCCGGGCCCCGGCGCCCTCACGCCTGCTCGCGCCCCTCCGCGAGAGCGGCAAGCTCTTCGCGCTCGCCGCCACCGTGTCCCGCGACATCTTCCGACGGCCCTTCCAGTTCCGGGAGTTCGTCGAGCAGTTCTGGTTCGTCGCGAGCGTCACCATCCTGCCCGCCGCCCTGGTGTCGATCCCGTTCGGCGCGGTCATCGCGCTCCAGGTCGGCTCGCTCACCCAGCAGCTCGGCGCCCAGTCGTTCACCGGCGGCGCCAGCGTCCTCGCCGTCATCCAGCAGGCCAGCCCCCTGATCGTGGCCCTGCTCATCGCCGGTGCCGGAGGCTCCGCCATCTGCGCCGACCTCGGCTCGCGCAAGATCCGCGAGGAGCTCGACGCCATGGAGGTCATGGGCGTCTCGCCCGTCCAGCGGCTCGTCGTCCCGCGCGTCCTCGCGACCATGCTGGTCGCGGTGCTCCTCAACGGCATGGTCTCCGTCGTCGGCACCCTCGGCGGCTACTTCTTCAACGTCGTCATGCAGGGCGGCACCCCCGGCGCGTACCTCTCCGGCTTCTCCGCCCTGGCCCAGCTCCCCGACCTGTGGATCAGCGAGATCAAGGCGCTGGTCTTCGGCTTCCTCGCCGGCATCGTCGCCGCCCACCGCGGCCTCAACCCCCGCGGCGGCCCCAAGGGTGTGGGCGACGCCGTCAACCAGTCCGTCGTCATCACCTTCCTCCTCCTCTTCTTCGTCAACATGGTCCTCACCGCGATCTACCTCCAGATCGTCCCGGCGAAGGGGGCCTGACCATGGCCTCGCCCCTCGCGTGGCTCGACCGCTCCGGCGACCAGCTCCTCTTCTACGTCAAGGCGCTGCTCTGGATCCCGCGCACCCTGCGCCGCTACCTGAAGGAGGTCCAACGCCTCCTCGCCGAGGTCGCCTTCGGCAGCGGCGGCCTCGGCGTCATCGGCGGCACCATCGGCGTGATGGTCGCCATGACGCTGTTCACCGGCACCGTCGTCGGCCTCCAGGGGCACGCCGCGCTGAACCAGATCGGCACCTCCGCCTTCACCGGCTTCGTCTCCGCCTACTTCAACACCCGCGAGATCGCCCCGCTCGTCGCCGGGCTCGCGCTCTCCGCCACCGTCGGCGCCGGCTTCACCGCGCAGCTCGGCGCGATGCGCATCAACGAGGAGGTCGACGCCCTCGAAGCGATGGGCCTGCGCTCGATGCCGTACCTCGTCACCACCCGCATCATCGCGGGCGTCGTCGCGATCATCCCGCTGTACGCGATCGGCCTGCTCTCCTCGTACGCCGCCTCCCGCGCCGTCACCGTCCTCTTCAACGGCCAGTCGGCGGGCACGTACGACCACTACTTCAACCTCTTCCTCTCCCCGGACGACGTGCTGCTCTCCATCCTCAAGGTGCTGATCTTCAGCGTGATGGTGATCCTCGCCCACTGCTACTACGGCTTCCACGCCCACGGCGGCCCGGCGGGGGTCGGGGTCGCCGTCGGCCGCTCCGTACGCAACGCCATCGTGCTGATCAGCGTCACCGACTTCTTCCTCTCGCTCGCCATCTGGGGCGCGACCACGACCGTGAAGGTGGCCGGATGAACGCGCGCACCGTACGCAGACGCCTCGCCGGGGCCGTGTTCCTGCTCGTCCCCGTCCTCCTCGTCCGGCTGTCGGTCGCCGTGTACGACAAGGAGTTCAGCCGCGACGCCACCGTCACCGTCCTCACCACCAGCGTCGGCAACGAGATGCACCGAGGCGCCGAGGTGAAGCTGCGCGGAGTCGTCGTCGGCGAGGTGCGCGACATCAGCGCCGACGGCACCGGCGCCCGCCTCACCCTCGCCATCCGCCCCGGTCAGCTCGACCGCATCCCGGCGGACGTCACCGCGCAGATGCTGCCCACCACCCTCTTCGGCGAACGGTTCGTCGCACTGGTCCCACCCGCGCCCGGCCCCTCACCTCATACGCTCGCGGCGGGCGCCACCATCCCGCAGGACCGCTCCGCCAACGCCGTCGAACTCGAACAGGTCCTGGACCAGGTACTGCCCCTGCTCACCGCCGTGAAGCCGGAGAAGCTCTCCGCCACCCTCACGGCCGTCGCCCAGGCGCTCGAAGGCCGCGGCGAGCAGCTCGGCCGCACCCTCGTCACGCTCGACGCGCACCTGAAGAGGCTCAACCCGCACCTGCCCGCCCTCAACCGGGACATCACGCACCTCGTCGAGGTCAGCCGCGTGTACGGGGACGCCGCGCCCGACATCCTCGACGCGCTCACCGACTTCACCACGACCAGCGGCACCCTCGCCGAGCAGCAGGCCCAGCTCTCCCGGCTGTACGGCTCCACGACGGCGACCGCCCACGACCTGACCGCCTTCCTGCGCGAGAACCGGCACCACCTCATCCGCCTCTCCGCCGCTTCCCGCCCCACCCTGGAGCTGCTCGGCCGCTACGCCTCCTCCTTCCCCTGCACCCTGCGCACGCTCGCGGGCTTCGTCCCCGCGATGGACAGGGCGCTCGGCAAGGGCACCGACGAGCCCGGGCTCCACGTCACCGTACGGACCGTGCCCTCCCGTGGCGCGTACGTACCCGGCAAGGACCGGCCCGTGTACGAGGCGACCGGCGGGCCGCACTGCTACTCCGTTCCGTACACCGGGAAACCGGTCGCGGGTCAGTCGGCCACCGGGCATCCGGTCACCGGGAAGCCTGCCGGTGCCGAGGGCCTCGGCCTGCCCAACTCCCCGCAGGAGAACCAGCTCGTCAACGAACTCATCGCCCCGGGCCTGCGGACCGCGCCCCAGTCGCTGCCCGACTGGTCCACCGTCCTGACCGGCCCCCTCTTCCGTGGAGCGGAGGTGACCCTCCAGTGACGCGCCGTTCCCTCGCCGGGCCGCTCACCAAGTCGCTCGCCTTCATCGTGGTGACCGTGTGCGCCACCACCGTCCTGGCGCTGTCCATCGCCAACACCGGAGTCGGCGACACCAGCACGTACCGTGCCCGCTTCTCCGACGTCACCGGTCTCGTCGAAGGCGACAGCGTCCGCATCGCCGGGGTGAAGGTCGGTCAGGTCTCGTCGATCCGCGTCGTCGACCGGCGCGTCGCCGAGGTCGGCTTCACCGTCCAAGAAGGCCGGGCGCTGCCCGCGTCGGCGACCGCGTCGATCAAGTACCTGAACATGGTCGGCCAGCGTTACGTCGACCTCGACCGGGGCACCGGCCCGGTCGGGCGCACCCTGCCGCCCGGCGCCGTCATCCCGCTGGAGCGGACCACGCCCGCCCTCGACCTCACCCAGCTCTTCAACGGATTCCGGCCGCTCTTCGAAGGACTCTCACCGACCGAGGTCAACGGCCTCGCCGGCTCCATCGTCCAGGTCCTCCAGGGGGAGGGCGGCACCGTCGACTCGCTCCTGCGCCACGTGGGCTCGCTGACCGGCACCGTCGCGGCCAAGGACAAGGTCATCGGCGAGGTGATCCAGAACCTCACCACGGTGCTGCAGACGGTCAACGACCGCGAGGAGGGCTTCAACGACCTCGTCGTCACCCTCCAGCAGCTCGTCAGCGGCTTCGCCGGCGACCGCAAACCGCTCGGGGAGGCCGTCACCGCCATGGGATCGCTGACGACCGTCACGGCCGGCCTCCTCGAAGACGGCCGCGCCCCGCTGAAGGAGGACATCCGCCAGCTGGGCCGCCTCTCCGGCCAACTGGAGCGGAGCACCCCGCAGATCGAGGACTTCCTCCGCAAGAGCCCCGCCAAGATGGAGGCCATCGGGCGGCTCGCCTCGTACGGGTCGTGGCTCAACCTCTATCTCTGCGAGGCCACCGTCGCGGGCGTCACCACCTCCGACGGCTCCAAGCCGCCCACCGGTATCCCCCTCACGGAAGCGAGGTGCCGCGCATGAGACGCCTTCTCCCGACGTTCCGCTTCCGTCCCTCCCGCTTCCGCCCGAAGCCCGTACGGGAGCGCAACCCCGTCCTCACCGGCCTCGTCGGGCTCCTGGTCCTCGCCCTCCTCGGCATCGGCGCGTACAAGGTCGACGCTCTCGCCGCCCGCACCGGCTACACCGCCGACTTCACCGAGGCCGCCGGTCTGGACGAGGGGGACGAGGTACGCGTCGCCGGCGTCAAGGTCGGGGAGGTGACCGGTGTCGCCCTCGACGGCGCCAGGGTCAAGGTCACCTTCGAGGTCGACGACGGCACCTGGATCGGAGACGCCAGCACCGCCGCCATCGCCATCAAGACGCTCCTCGGCGAGAAGTACCTCGCCGTCGACCCGCTCGGCACCCGCCGCCAGAACCCGGCCAGCCGCATCCCCGCGTCCCGCACCACCTCCCCGTACGACGTCACCCAGGCGCTGGGCGGCCTCGGCGACACCATCGACGCCCTCGACGCGCGGCAGCTCGCGGCGAGCTTCGACGCCCTCTCCGCCACCTTCAAGAACGCGCCGCCCGACGTGCGCAGCGCCGCCGAGGGCCTGTCGGCGCTGTCGCGGACCGTCTCCTCGCGCGACGTGCAGCTCGCGGAACTCCTCAAGGGCAGCAAGCAGCTGGCCAAGACCCTGGCCACCAAGAAGAGCAGCTTCGAGACCCTCCTGGAGGACGGCGGCCTGCTGCTCGGCGAGATCCAGGCCCGGCGCGACGCCATCCATCAGCTCCTGACCGGCGCCCGGAACCTCGGCACCCAGCTCACCGGGCTCGTCCAGGACAACAACCGCCAGCTCGGCCCCACCCTGGAGTCGCTGAGCCGGGTCACCGGAGTCCTGCTGAAGAACCGGCAGAGCCTCGACCGGACCCTGGCCCTGGCGGGCCCGTACTACCGGCTCGTCGGCAACACCCTCGGCAACGGCCGCTGGCTCGACACCTACGTCTGCGGCCTCGTCCCCAGGCACTACCTCCCGCCCGGCACGCCCCCGGCCACCGGATGCATGCCGCCCAAGCCCCCAGGGGGTGCCAGGTGAACCTCAGACGCGCCATCGGCATCGGCGCCGGCCTCGCCGTCGTCGCGGTCGCGGCGACCTCCGGCCTCCAGGCCCTCGACGAGGCGCGCACCACCCGCGTCACCGCGTACTTCGACCGGGCCACCGGCGTGTACGAAGGCTCCGACCTGCGCGTCCTCGGCGTCAAGGTCGGCACCGTCGGAGCGGTCCGCCCCCAGGGCAAGGAGGTCGAGGTCACGCTCCTGCTCGACGAGGGCGTCCGGGTCCCGGCCGACGCCCACGCGGTGCTCGTCGCCCCCAGCATCGTCGCCGACCGGTACATCCAGCTCGCCCCCGCCTACACGGGCGGCCCCCAGCTGCGCGACGGCGCCGTCCTGCCCGCCGCCCGCAACGCCACCCCCGTCGAAATCGACCAGCTGTACGCGTCGATCAACCAGCTCAGCGAGGCCCTCGGCCCCGAGGGAGCCAACGCCCAGGGTGCCCTGGCGGACCTGCTCGACACCGGCGCCGCGAACCTCCGGGGCAACGGCAAGGCGATAGGCGACTCCATCGAGCAGTTCGGCAAGGCCGCCAAGACCCTCGACTCCAGCAGCGACGACCTCTTCGACACCCTCGCCCACCTCCAGTCCTTCACCACCATGCTGAAGGACAACGACGGCGAGGTGCGCACGGCCGAGCGGCAGCTCGCCACGGTCACCGGCTTCCTCGCCGAGGACAAGGAGAACCTCGCCGCCGCCCTCAAGGAGCTCTCCACCGCCCTCGCCCAGGTGAAGACCTTCGTCGAGAAGAACCGCGGCAGCCTGAAGCAGAACGTCGACATCCTGCTGCCGATCACCCGGACGCTCGCCGAGCAGCGCGCCTCGCTCGCGGAAGCACTCGACACCGCGCCGCTCGCCGCGGGCAACGCCCTCAAGGCGTACGACCCGCTCCACCGCACCCTCAACGGACGCGCCGACATCAACGAGCTCAGCATGGGATCCGGCGCATCCGGTACATCGGGGCTGGTTCCCGTCGAACCGGCCCGCCGCAAGGACCTGCCCGCCCTCCCGTTCCCCGTCGTCGGCCAGGTCTACGGAACCGCCGAGAACGACACCGCCGAGAAGGGAGCGGCGCGGTGAACCGGCCGGCCCGTGCCCGCCCTGTCGGTCTGGCCGCCGCCGCCCTCGCCCTCGCCGTCGGCTTCTCGGCGACCGCCGTGAGCTGCGACGCACCGGCAGGCCTGGAGCTCTCCGGCATCGAGCAGCTGCCCCTGCCCGGCGGCGCCGACCTCGGCGACCATCCGTACGAGGTCACCGCGGAGTTCGCGGACGTCCTCAGCCTCGTACCGAACTCCGCGGTCAAGGTCAACGACGTCGCCGTCGGGCGCGTGACGAGGATCGCCCTGACCGGCGGGTCCGGCGGGTCCGGCGGCTCCGGTGGCTCCGGTGGCGAGGACGACTGGTCGGCCCAGGTCACCCTGCGCGTCAACGGCGACGTACGGCTGCCCGCCAACGCCTACGCGCACCTCGAACAGTCCAGCCTGCTCGGCGAGAAGTACGTCCAGCTCTCCGCGCCCGCGAAGGCGGCCGAGGGCACGCTCGCGCACGGCGACCGCATCCCCCTGAGCCGCACCAACCGCAACCCCGAGGTCGAAGAGGTCTTCGGTGCCCTGTCGATGCTCCTCAACGGCGGCGGCATCCAGCAGATCAGGACCATCACCACCGAGCTCGGCAAGGCGCTGCGCGGCAACGAGACCGAAGTCCGGTCCCTCCTCACGCGCATCGACACCCTCGTCACGAGCCTCGACGCCAACAAGGCGAACATCACCGCGGCCCTCGACGGCGTGAACCGGCTCTCCGCCACCCTCGCCACCCGGAAGCAGGACGTCGGCAAGGTCCTCACCGGACTCAGCCCCGGCCTGAAGGTGCTGGAGCGGCAGCGCGCCTCGCTGCTCAGCATGCTCGGCGCCCTGGACACGCTCTCCACCGTCGCCGTCGACACCGTCAACCGCAGCAAGGCCGACCTGATCGCCGACCTCAAGGCGCTCGGCCCGACCCTGCGCGCCCTGGCGGACTCCGGGAAGGCGCTGCCCGACTCGCTCCAGGTGCTGCTCACCTATCCGTTCACGGACGAGGTGCTGCGCGGCGTCAAGGGCGACTACCTCAACGTGTACCTCGACGTCGCCGCCGTACCCGGCACCCAGCTCGTACCGCCGCTGGTCCCGCCGAGTGACCCGGCGGAGGCCCCGTCGACCGCCGGGCTTCCCTTACCGCTGCCGCCGACCGGGAGGAACTGATGCCGACCCTCGCCATCCGGCTCAAGAACCTCGCCTTCCTCCTCATCGCCGTCGTCGTCCTCGGCTACGTCGGCGTGCGGTACGCCGACCTCGGCCGGTACGCCGGACTCCGCGACTACTACACCGTGCGCGTCCAACTCGACTCCACCGGCGGCCTCTTCACCCACTCCAACGTCACCTACCGGGGCGTCTCCGTGGGCCGCGTCGGACCCATCGAGCTCACCGGCGACGGAGTAGAGGCCGAGCTGCGCATCGACGACTCGGCGCCCCCCATCCCGGCGGACCTGGAAGCCGTCGTCGCCGGCCTCTCGGCCGTCGGCGAGCAGTACGTCGACCTGCGGCCGGCCGGCTCCGGCGGCCCGTACCTGCGCGACGGAGCGGTCATCCCGCGCTCCGACACCCGCACGCCCCCACCCGTCACCACCGTCCTGACCGGGATCGGCGACCTCGCCGCCTCCGTCGACCTGGAGTCGCTGCGCACGGTCGTCGACGAACTCGGTACGGCGTTGAACGGCCGCGGCGACGACCTCCAGGCACTGCTGGACGGCGGCGACGCCTTCGTACGCGCCGCCGACAAGGCGCTGCCCGCCAACACCCGGCTGGTGATCGACGCCGAGACGGTCCTGCGCACCCAGGCCGAGGAGGGCGAGGCCCTCACCTCCTTCGCCTCCGGCGCCCGGCAGCTCGCCGCCACGCTCCAGGGCTCGGACGCCGACCTGCGCAGGCTCATCGCCGTCGCGCCCGGAGCGGCCGGCCAGGTCAGCGCCCTGCTGAAGGACCTCGACCCGGCCTTCGGGGCCGTCCTCGCCAACCTCCTCACCGTCTCCGAGGTGGCCGTGACGCGCCAGCGCGGCATGGAGGAGTTCCTCGTCACGATGCCCGCGCTCGTCGCCGCCGGGGCGACGGCCGTCACCCCGCAGGGCGCCAACTTCGGCATGTCGGTGACGTTCTTCCAGCCGCTGCCCTGCACCGCCGGCTACGGCGGCACGCCCTACCGCAACGGCCTCGATCTGTCGGCCCCGCCCGCCCTCAACACCAAGGCCCGCTGCACGGCCACCCCCTCCAGCGGCGTCAACGTCCGCGGCTCCGCGAACGCGCCCCGGGGCGAGCGCCCATGAGGAGGGGGACGGGGGCTATCCCGTACGGATGGTGGGCGGCCGTCCTCGTCGCGGCGCTGCTGTGCGGCGGCGCCGGGTGGTCGTACGCGCGTACCGCCGGCGACGAGGCCCGTGCCTACGCCGAGGCCCGCGACACCGCCCTCGCGACCGGGCGGCGGCACCTCGCCGTGCTCAACAGCCTGGACCCGGCACGGGCCCGGGCGGACCGGGGCGCGTGGCTGGAGGTGTCGGCGGGGGAGTTGCGGGAGGAGCTGAGGAAGGACCGGTCATCCACCGATGTGCCGGTGCGCGCGACCGTCACCGACGCCGCGCTCACCGCGTTCGACCACCGCGCAGGAACCGCCCGGCTCATCGCGACCGTACGGGTGGAGACCACCGCGTCCGGCGGCGCCCGGCCCGCGTCCTCCGGCGATCGCAATCGGCTGGAGGCCGAACTCCTCCGTACGTCCGACGGCTGGAAGGTCACGGCGCTGACCACCGTCCCCGCCGCCGGGGCCTGAGAGGAAGGGGAGAGGTGACCACGAGAGACGAGGTCCACGTCCGGAGCTTTCTGAGGTATCGCCGTACGGCGGCCCTGCTCACCGCCCTCCTGCTGCTGGCCGGCGGCTGGCTGCTCTGGCGTACCGAGGAGCTGGCCGACTCCCCGGCCCTGGACAACCGCGCGCTCGCCGACACCCGGACCACCGAGCGGGTCGTCGGCGAGGTCGGCGGCGCGCTCGGGCGCGTCTTCTCGTACGCCCCGCAGGACACCGCCTCGACCCGGCAGGCGGCGCGGCAGCTCCTCGCGGGCAAGGCGGCACGGCAGTACGAGACGCTCTTCACCGAGGTAGAGCAGCGGGCCGCGCGGCAGAAGCTGACGCTCACCACCCATGTCGTACGCGCCGGGGTCACGCGGCTCACCGACCGCGACGCGCACCTCCTGGTCTTCCTCGACCAGGTCGCCCAGCGCGCCGGGAAACCCGCCACCACGGTCGCCGCCCAGCTGTCCGTCACCGCCGAACTGCGGGGCGGCCACTGGCGGATCGTCGACATCACCGCACGCTAGAGAGGCCGTCACGCCGATGGAACGTACGCGCAACGCCACGCCGCGCAGGAACCCGCTCCTGGCGCCGGTCGTCGCCCTGGCCCTCCTCGCGGCCGGCGGCGCCGGCTGGGCGGGCTGGGCCGGCTGGTCCTGGTACGCGGCCGCGCACGACGACTCCGCCGCGTACGCGAAGACGCGGGACGAGGTCCTCGCCGCCGGGGAGCAGGCCGTGCAGAACATGAACACCCTCGACCACCGCGACCTGCGCCGCGGTCTCGACACCTGGCAGGACTCCGCCACCGGCGAGCTGCGCACCCAACTGACGGAGGGCCGCGCGCGGTTCGAGCAGCAGATCCGCGAGGCCAAGACCGTGACCAGCGCGAAGGTGCTGTCCGGCGCGGTGACCGAGCTGGACGCGCGTGCGGGCCGGGCCCGCGTGATGGTCGCCCTGCGGATCACGGTGACCCCCTCCGAGGGCAAGCCGACGGCGAAGCAGAGCCGTCTGCTCGGGGAGCTCACCCGCACCCCCGAGGGGTGGAAGCTCAGCGCGCTCGGCCAGGCACCGGTCGGCAGCACCGCCGCGGAACGAGTGGACTGAGAGGAGCTCCCATGTCGTCGACGACCCGACACCTCATCAACCGGCAGCGCCGCCTGGCCGCCACGCACACGACGCGGGCCTCGCCCGGTTCCGCGCCGGCGCCCAGGTCCCCCGCACCGCCGCAGGCACCGCCACCACCCCGCCGTCGCAGGCCACCCGTGGTGCTCGGCGCGCTCGCCGCGCTCACCGTGCTGCTGGGCGGCCTCGCCGCCTGGGCCGACGGCGAGGCGGCGGCCCTCCGCGACGATCCGGCCGTGCGCAACACCGCCCTGACGGACACGGCTCGCACCAGCGAGGTCAAGGGCCAGCTGACCAAGGCGGTGGGCGAACTCTTCTCGTACAACTACGCCAGCCCCGCCGAAGCCGACCGTGCCGCCAAGACCCACCTCACCGGCCGGGCGGTCGAGCAGCACCGCGCGATGCTGGCGCCCGTACGCGCACAGGCCGCGCGGCACAAGCTCGTCCTCACCACCACGGTCACGGAGAGCGGAGTGGAGCGCATCAACGGCGACCGGGCCCGGGTGCTCGTCTACGCCGACCAGACCAACACGCGCACCGCCGCCAAGGCACCGGCAGCGAAGGACGCCACGACGTACGGCGCCGCCATGTTCGCGGTGGAGGCGGTACGCGTCGGCGGCGCCTGGCGGGTCAGCGCCATCGACACCCTGGGGGCGGCCTCATGAGGCCCCGGGCCGGTCGCGGGCTCGGTCGGGAGCGCGGGCGGAAGCTCGGGCGTGTGCGGGTGCGGCGGGCGGTGACCGGGACCGCCGCGGCCGTCGCCGCGATGGCCGCCCTCACCGCCTCGCAGGCCCCCGGCTTCGTACCGTCCCAGGCGCCCCGCCCCGACGAATCCGCGGCGCGGCACGACACCACCCCGGCCCCGCCGTCCGACGACGCCTACCACACCGAACTCCCGCCGCTGGTCACGCCCGCGGCCCCTGGGGCCGCTCGGCCTCCGGGGGCGATCGGGGCAGCGGTGGAGGCCGGGCAGTCGGTGAGTCCCGGACCGGTCCAGGCGGGCATCCCGGCGACCGTGCTGGCCGCGTACCGGCGCGCCGAGGCCGCCGTGGCCCGGACCGACCCGGGCTGCCGGCTGCCGTGGGAGCTGCTCGCCGCGATCGGCAAGGTGGAGTCGGGCCAGGCGCGCGGCGGCCGCGTCGACGCGTACGGCACCACGCTCTCGCCCATCCTGGGCCCGGTGCTCGACGGCGTCGGCTTCGCCCGGATCACGGACACCGACGACGGCGTGTACGACGGGGACCGGACGTTCGACCGGGCGGTCGGCCCGATGCAGTTCATCCCCTCGACGTGGGCCCGCTGGGGTACGGACGGCAACGGCGACGGGCGCGCCGACCCGGACAACATCCACGACGCGGCGCTGGCCGCCGGGCACTACCTGTGCGCGGGCGACCGGACGCTGACCGTCCGGGCCGACCTCGGCCGGGCGATCCTCAGCTACAACCACTCGTCCGCCTACCTGCGCACCGTGCTGTC
Source organism: Streptomyces sp. NPDC093546 (assembly GCF_044765045.1). Taxonomy (NCBI): domain Bacteria; kingdom Bacillati; phylum Actinomycetota; class Actinomycetes; order Kitasatosporales; family Streptomycetaceae; genus Streptomyces; species Streptomyces sp. NPDC093546. The sequence continues at coordinate 259,797 of NZ_JBIWJG010000006.1, forward strand.
GTGGCTCGCCTTCTACCAGCGGGGCGCGCACCCGGTGCCGGACGGGCGGGGAGTGCTGCCGGTGAGCCCGGGTGCGGGCGCGGGCGCGCAGCCGGCGCCCGCGAGGCCCAGGCCCGCGCCGAGTCCGCGTCCGGGCGGCGGCATCGTGGTGGGCCCGCAGCCCTCGCCCCGCCCGACCTCCACGCCACGGCCGCCCGGCACCCCGTCGCCGAGCCGGCCTCCGATCCCGTCCCCGTCCCCGTCCCCGTCCCCGGGGTCGCCCACCCCCACCCCCACCCCCACACCCACACCATCGCCCACGCCGACCCCGACCCCGACGCCCACGGACCCGACTCCTACTCCGTCGCCGACCCCGACGCCCACCGACCCCCCATGCCCGCCGCCCACGCCCACACCATCGCCCACACCGACCGAGTCCCCGTCACCCGGCGCGGCTCAGCCCCCCGACCCCGACAGCACGGCGCCCAAGTCGTACGAGACCGGCTCCTCCAACTGCCCGTAGCCGCAGCTCTCCGGCGTACGGTCAGGCCGCCATCGGCGGAACTGCGCCGTGTGCCGGAAGCGGTTGCCCTCCATGTGGTCGTAGCCGACCTCGCACACCCGCTCCGGCCGCAGCGGCACCCAGGACAGGTCCTTCTTGCCCGACCAGCGGCTCGGCGCCCCGGGCAGCCGCGCGGTCTCGTGGGCGGCCTCGTCCGCCCAGGCGGCCCAGGGGTGGCCGTCGGGCGTCTCCATGCGCAGCGGCTCCAGCTCCTCCACGAGCTCCGCGCGCCGCTTGTCGGAGAACGCGGCGCACACCCCGACGTGCTGGAGCGCGCCGTTGTCGTCGTACAGGCCGAGCAGCAGCGAGCCGATGACGTTCCCGGTCTTGTGGAAGCGGTAGCCGGCCACGACGACATCGGCGGTGCGCTCGTGCTTGATCTTGTACATGAGCCGGGCGTCCGGGCGGTAGGGCAGGTCCAGCGGCTTGGCGATCACGCCGTCGAGCCCGGCGCCCTCGTACTGCTCGAACCAGTGCCGGGCCACGTCGATGTCGGTGGTGGACGGCGCCAGGTGGACCGGGGCGTCGACGCCCTCCAGGGCCTCGGTGAGCAGCGCCCGGCGTTCGGTCAGGGGCGTGTTCAGCAGGGACGCGTCACCGAGGGCGAGCAGGTCGAAGGCGATGAACCGGGCGGGCGTGCGCTCGGCGAGCATCTTCACGCGGGAGGCGGCCGGGTGGATGCGCTCGGTGAGCTTGTCGAAGTCGAGCCGCCCTTCGTGGGCGATCACGATCTCGCCGTCGACGACGCAGCGCTCGGGGAGCCGCTCCGGGAGAGCCGCGACCAGCTCGGGGAAGTACCGGGTCAGCGGCTTGCCGGTACGGCTGCCGATCACCAGCTCGTCGCCGTCCCGGTGCACGATCGCACGGAAGCCGTCCCACTTGGCCTCGTAGTGCATGCCGGGCGGGATCTTCTTGACGGACTTGGCCAGCATCGGCTTGACGGGTGGCATCACCGGCAGATCCATGGCCCGATTCTGCCCCTCTTTACTGGCCGACGCTCATCTGTGCCGATATGCGAGGTATATGCCTGCCGCCTACTGTGGCGCGTATGGGAAACGCGGTGGAGCTGGAGGCCGGCGGGCGTACCGTACGCCTGTCCAACCCGGACAAGATCTACTTCCCGGAGCGCGGCTTCACGAAGCTGGACGTGGCGCGCTACTTCCTCGCCGTACGCGAGGGCATCGTCCGCGCCCTGCGCGACCGGCCCACCACCCTGGAGCGCTTCGTCGACGGCGTCGAGGGCGAGTCCTTCTTCCAGAAGCGCGCCCCCAAGAACCTCCCCGAGTGGATCCCCACGGCCCACATCACCTTTCCCAGCGGCCGCTACGCCGACGAGATCCGCCCCACCGAGATCGCCACCGTGATCTGGGCGGCCAACCTCGGCACGCTCACCTTCCACCCCTGGCCGGTGCGAGGCGACCGTACCGACCACCCCGACGAGCTGCGCGTCGACCTGGACCCGCAGCCCGGAACCGGCTTCCCGGAGGCGGTGGCCGCCGCGCACGAGCTGCGGGCCCTGCTGGAGGAGTACGGCCTGCGCGGCTGGCTCAAGACGTCCGGCGGGCGCGGTCTCCACGTCTTCGTGCCGATCGAACCGCGGTGGGAGTTCACCGGCGTGCGCCGGGCCGCCATCGCGCTCGGCCGCGCCCTGGAGCGGCGCATGCCGGGCCGGGTCACCACCGCCTGGTGGAAGGAGGAAAGAGGCGAAAAGATCTTCTTCGACTACAACCAGACCGCGCGCGACCGCACCATCGCCTCCGCCTACTCCATCCGCCCCAGGCCGCACGCCCCGGTCTCCGCCCCGCTGCGCTGGGAGGAGCTCGACGACGTCGACCCGCGCGACTTCGACCTGGCGACCATGCCCGTGCGGTACGCCGACCACGGCGACGTCCACGCGGACATGGACGACCACGCCTTCACCCTGGACAGCCTGTTGGAGCTGGCCGACCGGGACGAGCGCGACCACGGCCTGGCCGACATGCCGTACCCGCCGGACTACCCGAAGATGCCGGGCGAGCCCAAGCGGGTGCAGCCGAGCCGCGCCAAGAAGGCGGCGGACTAGGGCCTGGGGTGTCGATCGGTCAGCGGTGTCGGCGAAGGACGATCAGGTCACGGCCGCTGTCCGCCGACCCAGCCGCGCTCGACCGCCCACTCGCCTGAGATGTCCTCCGCGGCGGGCAGCGTGAGGAGCGAGACCGCTGTGGCTGACCGTCCCCGCGGCCCTGGTCGTCGTGACCGCCCTCGGGTCCCTCGGCGCCCTCGCCGTGTACGCGGAGAACTGGTGGGGCTACCGCGCCGCCTGGACCGACGGGGACACCCTCACCGTACGGCGCGGACTGCTGACCACCCGATCGGTCGCGCTGGAACGCAGCCGGCTGCACGGCGTGCTGCTCCGCGAGCCGCTGCTGCTGCGGGCCGCCGGAGGCGCGAGCGCGGCCGCGGTGGCGGGCGGCCTCGGCGACAAGGAGGAGGCCCACGCACGCGGCGCCCTGCTCCCACCGGCACCGCGCGGCGAGGCCCTGCGCGTCCTCGCCGGAGCGCTGCGCATCCCCGTACGTCTGGTGGACGCGGTCCCGCTCACCCCGCACCCCAGGGCCGCACTGCGCCGCCGGACGACGCGGGGGATGCTGCTCGCCGTCCTGCCGGCGACGCTCGCGCTTCTCGTGCTCGGAGCGGTCCTCACACCCGTGTTCCTGCACGCCGCCTGGATGTACGCACTGGGCGCGACGGCCGTGACGGTGCTGCTCGCCCGGGATGCCTACGCGAGCCTCGGCCACGCCGTGCACGGCTCCCACCTCCTCGTCAGGTCCGGTACGTTCAGCCGCGACACCCTCGCCCTGGAACGCTCGGGGATCGTCGCCTGGACGTTCTCGACCTCGCCGTTCGGCCACCGCGCCGGCCTCGTCACGCTCACGGCCGCCGTGGCCGCGGGGGCACACGCCTACCCCGTACGCGACGTGGCGGCCGACGACGCCGTGGCCCTCGCCGTCGCGGCCCGTCCGGGCATCCTCGAGGAGTTCCTCGAACGGGACCGGCCCGTCCCCTGAGCTGCGTCCGGTGCGGCGCCCGGGCCGAGCGGCCCGGGCGCAGCGGCATGACGGCCGGTCAGAGCTCCTTGATCCGGATGTCGCGGTACGAGATGACATCGGTCGTGCCGTGGACCTGGAGCCCGATGTAGCCGGTGGCGTACCGCCGGCCGTCCGTGCCCGGGTCGTCGGCGCGCGGCGGGGAGAACTCCTGACCGCCGGTGTTGTCGAACTCGTTGATCAGGACGCCGTTGCGGAAGACCGAGTAGTGCTGGCCCTCCACCCGGATCTCGTAGTCGTTCCAGGTGCCCTTCGGGGTGACGCCCGCGCCGCCGAGCCCCACGCGGTCGAAGCCGTAGACCGAACCGGTCTTGTACATGTCGCCGTCCGGCCGGTCCAGAACCTGTATTTCGTGCCCGAACTTGATCGCGACCCACTCCGGCCGCGGCTCCTCGGGGTGCTCGTGGACGTACGGGAAGCGGACGAAGACACCGGAGTTGGCGTTGCCCGCGCCCGGTGCGTCGTCCCGCCACTGGAGCTTGAGCGAGAAGTCCCCGTACTGCCGCTGCGGGAACCACAGCATGCCCATGCCCGGGACCGTCGTACTGCTCGTCATCGAGCCGTCGCCGTTCAGGCCGAACCGGCCGCCGCCCACGTGCTGCCACCTGGCGAACGTCTCCGCCGAGCCGTCGAACAGCGTCCGGTACCCGCTGGTCTGCCCGGGCTTGCCGATGCCGGACTCCTTGGCCGCCCGGTAGATCGTGCGGTGCTCGCGCGCGTCGATGACCCCCTCGGTGAGCAGCCGGTCGAGGACCGCGTCCACGTGCTTGAGGAACAGCGCGTGCGACGACCAGTCCTTCTCGTCCTCGATCAGCTCGTTGACGGTGCAGCGGCCGCGCGTCATCCGGTTCGGCACACCCGTGTCCACCGTGCCCACGATGACCGTGAGCCTCTCGTCGTGCTCGGGGCACTGGGGCGCCGGGACGCCGCCGCCCTCCGCGACGTTGAAGCCGACCTGCCGGGCGGCCGAGGTGTTGCCCGCCTTGTCCGTGGCCCGGTGCAGCAGGGTGTGGTAGCCCACCCGGTCCACGACCACCGGCGCCGTGTACGCCAGGTACGGTCCGCCGTCCAGCGAGTACTCGGTCTTCTCCACCCCGGATCCCGAATCGGTCGCGGTGACCGTCACAGTGGCCCGGCCGATGTACGCGCCGTCCGCGTTCTTCTCGCCCGTCACCGCGGCCGACGTCTCGGGCGGCGTCTTGTCGTCCGTCGGCGGGGCGACCACGGTGAAGTCGACCGCCTTTTCGGCGGCCGTGTTCCCCGCCCGGTCCGTGGCCCGGTACCGCACGGTGTGCGTGCCGGTCTCGTGGACCATCACGGGTGCGGTGTACGTCTGCCAGGCGCCGGCGGCGCCGACCGCGTACTCGATGGTGTTGACGCCGGACCCCGCGTCGGAGGCGGTCACGGTGACCGTCGCCATCCCCAGGTACCGGCCTTCGGCGTCCTTCTCGCCGCTGACCGTCGCCGATGTCTCGGGTGGCGTCTTGTCGTCCGTCGGCGGGGCGACCACGGTGAAGTCGACCGCCTTTTCGGCGGCCGTGTTGCCCGCCTTGTCGGTGGCGCGGTAGCGGACCTTGTGGGTGCCGACTTCATGGATCATCACGGGTGCGGTGTACGTCTGCCAGGCGCCGGTGGCGCCGACCGCGTACTCGATCCGGTTCACGCCCGATCCGGCGTCGGTCGCCGAGACGGTGACGTTGGCGTGGCCGATGTACGCGCCGTCGGCGTTCCGCTCGCCCTCCACCTTCGCCGAGGTCTCGGGCGCGGTGGTGTCCTCGCCGCCGCCCGCCTCCGTCACGGTGAGGATGCCCTGCATCGCCCCGTGGCCGGGGATGGTGCAGTAGAAGCGGTACCGTCCGGGCGTCAGCGTGACCTGGGCGGTGTGCTTGCCGCCCTGGTCGTCACTGGGGTTGGCCAGGATGTTCAGCCGGACGTCGTTGTTGTACTCCGGGTCGGAGACGTCGAACGTCAGGGTGTGCGGCATGCCCGTGGTGTTGCCGGTGGCCGCGCTGTTCTCGAAGACGATCGTCGCCGGGCCGGCCACCGCGGTGGCCGGGAAGGACAGGTAGCGGTCGATGGGGTCGCCGGCGGTCCAGGTCAGCACCTGCTCCGCCGAGGCCGAGCCCGTGGCCGCGGCCGCGGCCTGCGCACGGTTGTCCGGGCGCCCGTACGCGGCGTTCGAGGTCAGCCCCAGCACCATCAGCACGGAGGCGAGCAGCGCCGTCCACACGGCCCTCCGCGTCCTCGGGTAGCGGTGTCTCACTGCGCTGCCGCCTTCCTCGCCAGGTCCTCGGCGGCGGGCGTCGGCCCGCCGCCCTGGTAGGTCACGCGCCACAGCGCGGACTTGGGGTCGGAGGTGAAGAAGCCGCGGCCGTAGTCGAGGACGTACAGGGAGCCGTCGGGCGCGAACTTCCAGTCCATGAGGTTGCGGATGCCGTTCGCGCCGACCGGGATGATCTTCTTCAAGGACTCCGCGTGGACGGGCAGGCCACCCTGGCCGACCGTCCTCGGGTCCATCAGCACGGCGTGGCGCGGCTGGTCCCCGTCGTAGAAGTCGCCCACGAACCACTTGCCGTCCCAGTACGCCGGCCACGCGCCGGTGCCGGCGCTCCTCGCGTCGTACCGGTACACCGGCCCGTTCATGGTCGCCTGGCCGCCGCCCTTGAGCCACGGCAGCAGCAGCTTCTGCTCCTCCGTCCGGTAGCTGGGCACGCCGCTCGCGTCCCTCGGGAAGTCGGGGCCGCCGCCCTGCGGCGAGTACCAGATGGAGTTGGGCGTGACGGGCGGCAGGTTCACCAGGCCGTCGTTGTGGGGCGACTCGTTCTTCGGCGCGGAGCAGTCGTACCAGCCGAGCGGCTTGCTCGGATCGGGCAGATTCCGGTCCCGGTAGGGCTGGTTGTTGCCCATGCAGTACGGCCAGCCGTGGTTGCCCGCCTTGGTGATGGCGGTGAAGGTGTCGTACTTGGCGGGGCCCCACGTGGTCGACGGCGTACCGGCGTCGGGGCCGACCCACCCGGCGTACAGGACGTCCGTCGTCTTGTCGACGAAGATGCGCGCCGGGTTGCGCACCCCCATCACATAGATCTCGCCGCGCGTCTTGCCGCCGCCCTCGTCCGGCTCCTTGCCCGTGAAGAGGTTGCCCTCCGGGATCGTGTACGTGCCGTCGTCCTCGGGGTGGATGCGCAGGATCTTGCCGTTGAGGTTGTTGGTGTTGCCGGAGGTGCGCCGGGCGTCGGCGAAGGAGACCCCCTTGAAGACGGGCTCCGGGTTGTTGCCGGAGTAGCCGCCGCTGAAGCCGCTGGAGTTGTTGTCGCCGGTGGCGATGTACAGGTTCTCCTTGGAGTCCCAGGCCATGCCGCCGCCCGCGTGGCAGCAGCTGTGGATCTGCACCGGCCACTTCAGCAGCACCTTTTCACTGCTGAGGTCGAGCTTGTTCGTGGCGGGGTCGAGGGTGAAGCGTGAGACGTACCGCTCCGCCATGTGGGTGTCGCGGTTGATCCGGGAGTGGGGCGTGTAGTGCAGGTACACCCAGCCGTTCGACAGGAAGCCGGGGTCGAGCTCGATCCCGAGGAGCCCCTCCTCGTTCTTCGTCAGCTCATCCCCGCCGCCCTTGTTGCCGAAGACCGTGAGCGCGCCCGCGAGCCGCACTTCCTTCGTCCTCGGGTCGTAGACGTGGATCTCGCCGCTTCCCTTGCCGATGTCCGGGTCGTTCCAGTCGGTGACCACGGGCTGGGAGGAGTCGGCGCCGCCGCGCCCGATGTAGAGGACACGGCCGTCCGGGGCGGCCACCAGACCGTGCGGCTCGCCGATCTGGTCGTTCGTGCCCGGCTGGTTGGGCCGGGTCAGACGCTCGCTCCGGTAGTTGGCGTCGATGGTGGCCTTGCAGTCGGCGCGGACCAGCCGGGTGGTCCACAGCAGGGCGCCGCGCAGATGCTCGCGGAAGTCGGTCTCGGCGAACGACTCGGCCGTACCGCCCATGCCCGTGTAGAAGGAGCGGCCGCCGTCGTAGTCGCGGCACCAGGAGACGGGGTGATCCCAGCCGTTGGCGCCCGGCCCCGGCCGGTAGCTGCTCTCGCGCACCCGCGCCACCGTGTGCACGCTGCCGGAGGGGTTGACCGCCCAGTTGAACCACTTGTCGGGGCGCTTCCAGGTCGGGGGAAGCTGCCGGGTCGCGGGGTGCTGCCGGTCACCGACCTCGACGGTCGCGCGCCGCACGGCGGTGGGGCCGCCCGCGGCGGGCCGGGCGCCGACGAGACCGGTGAACCAGTCGGAGTACGGCTCGGTGCGCGCCGCCTCGTGGATGCCGAGGAAGCCGCCGCCCGCCTCCATGTACGCCTCCAGGCCCGCCTCCTGCTCCGGGTCGAGCACATCACCGCCGCCCGTCAGGAACACGACCGCGTTGTACCGGCCGAGCCTGGCGGCGTCGGTGAAGACGGAGGCGTCGTCCGTCGCCTCGGTACGGAAGCGCTGCGCGGTCGGCCCGGACTGGCCGATCGCCTCGATCGCGGCGATACCGGCGTTGACGGCCGGGGACTCGGCGGTGGCGGAGGCGTGGAAGACCAGCACGCGGACGTGGGCGCCGCCGGGCGGCGACGGGAGGGACAACGTTGTCCGCGAATCCTCCGGGTGCGGCTGGGCGGTGGCGGCCGTACCGCTGAGCAGCGCGGCCGCCAGGCCGGCGGCCGCCAGGGCCGCGACCGCGACGCGGCGTGTTCTTGACCGGTGATGTGGTGCACGGTGCATGTGTTCACCCACCCCTCTGTGGTCACAGCAAACGACGACGAAGCTAGACCTCTTTCCGTGACACGCCAATAGCTTGGCACCGATCGCGCGAACTTTGTCCTGCCTGTGGAAAAACGAATCGCCCACGACTACGGTGTGGCCGTCCCGGGGTACTCAGCCCCCGTCAGTCTCCGCACCGTACTGGGGAGTTCGGCATGGACAGACGGAGCTTCAACCGGCGTCTCCTGGCATCGAGCGCGGCTGCCGCGACCGGCGTGACATCGTTGTCCGCAGCCGCCGCACCGGGCGCGACGCCGGCCGCGACACCCCTGAGGACCGCGCCGGCGGGCGGCCGGGTGCGCCACCTCAAGCTCTACGCCGAGAGGCTGCCGGATGGTCAGATGGGGTACGGCCTGGAGAAGGGCAAGGCCACGATTCCGGGTCCGCTCATCGAACTCGACGAAGGCGACACCCTCCACATCGAGTTCGAGAACACCATGGACGTCCCCGCGAGCCTCCACGTCCACGGCGTCGACTACGACACCGCCAGCGACGGCACCAAACTGAACCGCAGCCACGTCGAACCCGGCGGCACCCGCACGTACACATGGCGCACCCACGCCCCCGGCCGCCGCCAGGACGGCACCTGGCGCGCCGGCAGCGCCGGTTACTGGCACTACCACGACCACGTCGTCGGTACCGACCACGGCACCGGAGGCATCCGCAAGGGCCTGTACGGGCCGGTCGTGGTACGGCGTCAGGGCGACGTCCTCCCCGACAAGCAGTTCACGATCGTCTTCAACGACATGACGATCAACAACCGGCCCGGTCACCAGAGCCCCAACTTCCAGGCCACCGTGGGGGAGCGGGTCGAGATCATCATGATCACCCACGGCGAGTACTACCACACCTTCCACATGCACGGTCACCGCTGGGCGGACAACCGCACCGGCATGCTCACCGGCCCCGACGACCCGAGCCCCGTCATCGACAACAAGATCACCGGCCCCGCCGACTCCTTCGGCTTCCAGATCATCGCGGGCGAGGGCGTGGGCGCCGGGGCGTGGATGTACCACTGCCACGTCCAGAGCCACTCCGACATGGGCATGGCCGGGCTGTTCCTGGTGGCGAAGCCGGACGGCACGATCCCCGGCTATGAGCCGCACCACCCGGCGGGGGGCCACGCGGCGCACTGACGGCCCACCAGTCGGCGAGGTGGAGCACCTCCTCGCAGTCGACGGACGACTCCTGCCGCGGAGCCGAGGGGCGCCGGGCGCCTACGCGGCATGAGCCTTTCTGAACGTCATGATCCGATCATGCGTGCGGGCGTGGCGCTCTTGCCGATCACCGGACGGAAGCCCATGCTTACGGGGAGCGATCCGCGTGCGCGTGTTGATCATTCGTTGAGGCGCCGTTTATCCCGACGGGGCAGCGTGTTGGCCATGCCGATCCACGCCAATGCCCCCACCACGATCGACCACGAGCTCTCCTGGCAGGAGACCGCCCTCTGCGCCCAGACGGGCCCGGAACTCTTCTTCCCGGACCCCGGCTCCTCCACCCGCGACGCCAAGCGCCTGTGTGCGGCGTGCGAGGGCCGCGAGGCCTGCCTGGAGTACGCGCTCACGCACGACGAGAGGTTCGGCGTCTGGGGCGGCCTCTCGGAGAAGGAACGGCACGCGCTCAGGCGGAACGGCCGCCGCTGAGCCTCAACTCCGCCGAGCCTTCCCGCCCTTCACGAGACCGGCCCGCTCCGCGAGTACATCTTCCTCGGGAGCGCCGCCCGGCACGCCGTCCCCCATGTCCTCGGGCACGACTCGCACGGGGTAGTGCCCACCGACGGGCGAGACGACGCCACCGTAGCGGGGGTCCCCGGCGAACCAGATCATGTCGGGCTGGGGGTTCTGCTTGCGGTCCAGTTCCACCGAGAAGGGCGTGATCCGGAAGGTGGGCGCGTACTGCTCGCTGAACCTGATGCGGATCACGACTGGCTGCTCCAGCGCCCGCGGGGGGTACGAACACGGATATGCCTGCCAAGGGTATGTGCTCAGGATTTTCTTGACGCGCTGTGTCCGTCGCACTGCCACGAATGTCAGGGTCAGCATGAACGGGTAGAAGAACACGCACAGGACGGTGAGCCCGATGGACTTCCATGCGATGCATGCGTAGAAGGAGGCCACCGCGAGGACGGTCGTGCAGACGAGCCAGGCCCAGCGTTTGATCACTAGGCGGGCGTGGCCTCGAACCGTCGGCGCGTGATCGATGGCCCTCTTCAGCAGAGGTGTCGATGCCGGCGATGTCGTCACGTGAGAAGCTCCAGAATGCGTGAAGTCGGCGTCGTGCTCGCGGATTCGGAACCTTCATCCGGATGTGAAAACGAGAACGTGTGAGCGATTCCTTCGAGGATGTCGGTGTAGGAATCTGCGTGACGCGTGGCCGCGCTCACCAAGTCCGCGACCAGAACATAAGAGCCGCCCGGATGCGGAACCGCGATGCGGGCTTGGAACACCTCAGTCGTCGAGGGTGAGACTCCTGCACGCTGGGCTAGGGGCACCGGCGGTGTAAGAATGCCGGCGACCATTGCTCCTGGGACACCGGTGGCCAGATCGAGAAGTCTGCAACTCCGCGTTTGCCACGCGGCAGAGTCGGCCAGCGTGATTCCCGCACGTGCCGCAGCCACGTGTGGTGACGGGGTCACTGTGCTGATCATGGACAGCGAGAAGAGCGACATGGAAGCGCCGTGCGAGCCATCCGGATGCATGCCGAAGGCCAGATATGCGGACCCCTTGTCAGCAAGTGCCTCAATGAGCTCCGTCAACACGCATGCTTCCTGCACAACTCGGTTGGCGGTCGGCTCCTGCTCCAGCAGCGGCAGGACGACTGTGGTGACAGCCCGGGTGAGCGATTCCTGCGTGACGCTTTCGAGGGAGTGAAATCCGGGGGGCAAGCGGAACCAGACTGATGGGGTGCTGTCTTCCAGGTTCATGAGAACCGCCTTCTAGGTTGTCATCCTGAGAGGGAGGCCCACACATGCGCGAGCCTAGCTGCCGATGTGGGGGCGTCTTCGATGGCGGCTCTCGTGCCGTCGACTGCGGTAGCCGAGTTCGAGACCGTCTCGTTTTCGTCGAGGGGTGAGTAATGGCTGGCGGCAGTCACTGCGCCCGTCGCCGGCACGCCGTACTTCACGCCGTCCCTCACCCTGGGATGTGCTTCTCGGAGCGCCCACTCCGTAAGCGGGCTTTCGATATGTCGCAGCTCATCGATCGAGCTCTTCGAAGCGTCGGCGAACTCGCGTGCTCCTGCTCCCAGATCAGCCAGGGTTCCAGACCCGGTCAGGGAAGTACTTGCGCGAAGTGCCTTGGTTCCCTCTGCCAAGGCCGCTACCCCTGGGATGGACCCCAAGGTGTCGCCGGTGAGAGTGACGGCGTTGTCCCAAAAGTCGGCATCGAACTCACCCTTGGTGAAGCCATCCCGCAATGAGGCGCGCACCTTGTCGTCCGACAGATGCAGCCCCAGGGCGCCCATACTCGCTCCAGTGGCGACGATCATCAGACCGAGGCCAAGCGGGGGAAAGGCAGCGCCCAGCACCAGGCCGGCAAATCCCATGACAGCGGATACGTCGGACAGTACATCTCCGAGGTCCTCGCTGATCCAGTCGATAGCCCGGCTCAACACCCCCGGCTCCTCCGGAGCCAACCGGTCCGTCGCCTCGTCCAGGCACTTCGCCACGCGAGCCGCCTCCGCCCTGTGGGTTTCCTCCAGCTCGCGGGCGAGGCGGCGGACGTGCTGCAGGGCTTCCCGGGCCTCGGTGAGGGCCGTCGTCGCGGCGTGGAGGTCGGAGGGGGAGGCGTCCGCGCGGGAGGTGGTCGCGGCGTGGGTGGACTCCGCGGAGCGCAGGGACTTCGCGTGGAGGACCGCCTGGGTCTCGTAGCGGCGGGCCGTCGCCTGGTAGGAGACCAGGGAGTCGTGCCACGTGCCCAGGCGGCTCGCCGCCTTCGTCAGGGAGCGGTGGGCGTTGCCCAGGTAGCGGGGGAGTTCGCCGTCCAGGGCCTCGCGGAAGGCGTCCGCGGCCTCGCCCTTCCAGTAGGAGCTCTCGCCCAGGAGCTGCTGCACCAGGCGGTGCGCCGTACCCAGGGCGGTCGCCGAGGACGTCAGCTTCGACCGGAGCGCGGCGATCTCCGCCGGGCTCCCCGGCGCCGGGTCCCAGCCCAAGTGGGGGAAGGCGGCGTCAGTCACGGTGGCCCACCGCCCGGAACGCCGACGCGATCGCGTGCTCGAGCTGCACGTACCCCTTGTGGCTCAGCCGCACCCCGTCGTGCACGGCCTTGATCCGGATACCCAGCTGCTCCGCGCCGTACTTCCAGCGCTCCTGGAAGCCGTCGCAGGCCTCGTCGAGTTCGCGAGTGCCGAGCTGGTCGGCCCGTACGTGTTCCAGTGCGCGTCTGGCCTCCGCGAGGGAGGTCAGCGATTCGCCCAGCGCATGGGAGAAACGACCCAACTGGTCGCAGTCGGCACGGAGAGGGGAGTCCATGGCGGACCAGCCTGGCAGATCAGCAGCAATGTGCTGAAACGCCGTAACTCTCCCGGGTGGTGTTGGTGGATCAGCGGCCGATACGGAACGTTTCTCCGTACACCGGTCATGTTGTGCCACTCAGCCACCGTCGCCTCCGCCGAAAAACGACGGAGGCGACGATGGCTGACAAGGCGCCGGTCGGGAAAGCCGTCAGCCGCCCGCGCGTGCCGCCAGACGCGCCTTGCGGGCCGCGAGCTTCTCGTCGAACTTGCGCGCCTCCGCGTCCAGCCCGCCCATGTACAGCCCCAGCTCCTCCTGCGCCTTCAGGCCCTCCGGGCCCAGCCCGTCGATCTCCAGGACCTTCAGGAAGCGCAGCACCGGCTGGAGAACGTCGTCGTGGTGAATGCGCATGTTGTAGATCTCGCCGATGGCCATCTGCGCGGCCGCCCGCTCGAAGCCCGGCATGCCGTGCCCCGGCATCCGGAAGTTGACCACCACGTCCCGTACCGCCTGCATGGTCAGGTCCGGCGCGAGCTCGAAGGCGGCGCCCAGCAGGTTCCGGTAGAAGACCATGTGGAGGTTCTCGTCGGTCGCGATGCGCGCCAGCATCCGGTCGCAGACCGGGTCCCCGGACTGGTGGCCGGTGTTGCGGTGCGAGATGCGGGTGGCGAGCTCCTGGAAGGCGACGTACGCGACCGAGTGCAGCATCGAGTGCCGGTTGTCCGACTCGAAGCCCTCGCTCATGTGCGCCATCCGGAACTGCTCCAGCTTGTCCGGGTCGACCGCGCGCGAGGCGAGCAGGTAGTCGCGCATGACGATGCCGTGCCTGCCCTCCTCCGCGGTCCAGCGGTGCACCCAGGTGCCCCAGGCGCCGTCGCGCCCGAAGAGGGTGGCGATCTCGTGGTGGTAGCTCGGGAGGTTGTCCTCGGTGAGCAGGTTGACGACCAGCGCGATCTTGCCGATGTCGGTCACCTTGGACTGCTCGGGCTCCCAGGCCTCGCCGTCCTCGAAGAGGCCGGGGAAGTTGCGGCCGTCCGACCACGGCACGTACTCGTGCGGCATCCAGTCCTTGACGACCTTCAGGTGGCGGTTGAGCTCCTTCTCGACCACCTCTTCCAAGGCGTACAGCAGTCGGGCGTCGGTCCACGCTTCCGAGCTGCCGAGGTGGGGAGAGGTGAGGGTCATGCGGATACTCCTGGGGACGTGACATACCTACGGCTTCGTAGGTTACGAAACCGTAGGTTAAGCGCGCTGTAAACACCAGCCAAGCCCGGCTCTGGGCATGGCTCGTCACATTCCGCTATGAGCCCTGCTCAGGTGCGTCAATCGAGTGACGGAGCCGCGGATTCCGGTGTGGTCGGACGCAGCTCGCCGTCCATCTCCAGCCACCGCGTGATGCCGATCGACTCCAGGAACGGCAGATCGTGGCTCGCCACGATCAGCGCCCCCTCGTACGCGTCGAGCGCCGCCGTCAGCTTCCGTACGCTCGCCATGTCGAGGTTGTTCGTGGGCTCGTCCAGGAGCAGCAGCTGCGGCGCCGGCTCCGCCAGCAGCAGCGCGGCGAGCGAGGCCCGGAAGCGCTCCCCGCCCGACAGCGTCCCGGCGGGCTGGTCGGCCCGCGCGCCGCGGAACAGGAAGCGCGCCAGCCGGGCCCGGATCCGGTTGGCCGTGGCCTCGGGCGCGAAGCGGGCGACGTTCTCCACCACGCTGAGCCCGTCGTCCAGCACGTCGAGCCGCTGGGGCAGGAAGCGCAGCGGAACATGCGCCACCGCCTCGCCCGACACCGGCTCGAGCTCCCCGGCGATCGTGCGCAGCAACGTCGTCTTGCCCGCGCCGTTGCGCCCGACCAGCGCGATGCGCTCCGGGCCGCGCAGCTCCCACTCGCCGCCGACCCGGGCGCCGTACCGCAGTTCCAGGTCGCGCAGGAGCAGTACGCTGCGGCCCGGCGGGACCGTGGTGTACGGCAGCTCCACGCGGATCTCGTCGTCGTCCCGCACCGCCTCCACCGCCTCGTCGAGCCGCTCCTTCGCCTCGGCGAGCTTCTGGGTGTGCAGGATGCGGTGCTTTCCGGCCGATTCCTGGGCGGCCCGCTTGCGCGCGTTCATCACGATCTTCGGCTCGCGCTTGCTGTCGAACATCTTCTGCCCGTACCGCTTGCGACGCGCCAATTTCATGTGCGCCTCCGACAGTTCCCGCTTCTGCCGCTGTACGTCGGCCTCGGCGGCCCGCACCATGCGCTCGGCCGCCTCCTGTTCGGCGGCGACGGCCTCCTCGTACGCGGAGTACGGCCCGCCGTACCAGGCCACCTCGCCGTCGCGCAGGTCGGCGATGCGGTCGACCAGCTCCAGCAGTTCGCGGTCGTGGCTGACCACGACCAGGACGCCCGACCAGGACCGGACCGCGGCGTACAGGCGGCGGCGCGCGTACAGGTCGAGGTTGTTGGTCGGCTCGTCCAGCAGCAGTACGTCGGGCCTGGCCAGCAGCAGGGCCGCCAGCCGCAGCAGGACGCACTCGCCGCCCGAGACCTCGCCGATGGTGCGGTCCAGCCCGATGTGGCCGAGGCCGAGCTGGTCGAGCAGGGCGCGGGCGCGCTCCTCGACATCCCAGTCGTCGCCGACCGCCGTGAAGTGCTCCTCGCTCGCGTCCCCCGCCTCGATGGCGTGCAGCGCGGCGCGCGTGGCGGCGATGCCGAGGGCCTGGTCGACGCGGAGGGCGGTGTCGAGGGTGGCGTTCTGTGGCAGGTAGCCGACCTCGCCGGCCACGCGGACGGTGCCGTCGGACGGGGTCAGGTCTCCGGCGATCAGCTTGAGCAGGGTCGACTTGCCGGAGCCGTTGACGCCGATCAGGCCGGTCCTGCCGGGGCCGACCGCCAGCTGGAGGCCGTCGAGGACCTCGGTGCCGTCCGGCCACGAGAAGGACAGGTCGGTGCAGGTGATGAAGGTGGGAAAGGTAGACATACGGGTCTCCCGGTTGCGTGGGTAAAGGGCTGGGGCAACGGGTGAGACACCGCGAGCGGTGGCGGTCGCTGTCGCGGGACGGCTCGTGCGGCTCGTACGGCTTGCGCAGCTCGTACGGCTCTCTGCCGAGGTCGCACACATCAGTGCGCACACCGCCAAAAGCGCGGGGTGCGACACGGTGTCTCAAGACCTCAGACGAGCAACGTCCTACTCCGATCGACGACGACAAGGGCCGGAAAGGACGCTACGCCCGGACGGCTCCGGGCGGCAACGGAATTTACGGGGGCCTGGGCAGGTGCCCGTCAGCGGGCGTCGCGCAGCAGCGCGTTCAGGTCCTCGTCGAGGTCCAGGAAGTGATGCTCGCAACCGGTGGGTACGAGGTGCTGGGCACGCTCGAGGAAGCGGCGCACCTCCGAGGTGCGTACGTGCACCATCGCGACGCCCTCCGGTGCGTGGAACTCCACGACCGTACGGTCGTAGCCGTAGGGGCGTACGCGGACGTCGCCGACGCCCGCCGGCCGGTCGACGCCCGTGGCCAGCAGTTCCCGGGAGAAGGCCCAGGCCACTTCGGTGCCCTCCAGGGTGGCGGGGGCGGGGAACGCCATCTGTACGGCGAACGGGTCCTTCCGGTCGTAGCGGAGCGTGGCCGGAACGGTCTCCATACAGGGCGCGGACGCGACCAGGCGGGCCTGCACGGCCTGCTCGATGACGGTGGACAAGGCCTGCTCCCTCACGCGTGGCTTGGGGTACGTCTCTTTACACGGGGGAGGACGATGTTTTCGGCCAAGGCGTGCATTGACGCGTTGCGTGACCTGTGTCACCGTCCCCCGCCATGATGTCCATGGGGAAGACGAGACGAACGGTGAGGCCGGGACGGAGCGGAGGGGCATCGGCGGCCGCCCTCGCCGTGGCCCTGACCGCAGCTCTGACGGCGGCCCTGACCGCCGCGCCGCCCACCGCCCGGGCACAGTCCGCCCCGGCCGAAGCCGCCCCGGCAGCCGAAGCCGTACCGGCCCGGGAAGCCCTCCAGGAAGCCGCCCAGGAGGCTCCGGTCTGGTCCCCGCGCCCGACCGGTACGGACGTACGGTTCCGGGGCCTCGCAGCCGTCAGCCGGACCGGCGCGTGGGTGGCCGGCTCCAAGGGCACGGTGCTGCGCACGGCGGACGGCGGCCACAGCTGGCGGAACGTGTCGCCGCCCGGCGCGGAGACGCTGGAGTTCCGCGACATCGAGGCGTTCGACCAGCGCCGCGCGGTGGTGCTGGCGATCGGCGAGGGCGAGGCGTCCCGGATCCTGCGCACCGACGACGGAGGCGCGACCTGGACCGAGGCCTTCCGCAACACCGACCCGCGCGCCTTCTACGACTGCGTCACCTTCCTCGACCGCCGGCACGGGCTCGCCGTGAGCGACCCGGTGGACGGCCGGTACCGCATCCTGGCGACCCGGGACGGGGGCCGGTCCTGGGGCGTCCTGCCGACCGCGGGGATGCCCGCCGCGCTGCCCGGCGAGGCGGCCTTCGCCGCGAGCGGCCAGTGCCTCGTGAGCGCGGGCCCCCGAGACGTCTGGCTGGCCACCGGAGGCGGCGCCACCGCACGCGTCCTGCACTCGTCGGACCGTGGCCTGAACTGGACCGTCGCCGACTCCGCCCTCCCCGCCGGTGACCCGGCGCGCGGCGTGTTCGCCCTCGCCTTCCGCGACCGCGCGCACGGCCTGGCGGTGGGCGGCGACTACCGGGCCGGGCAGCCGTCCCCGCAGGCCGCCGCGATCAGCCGGGACGGCGGCCGGTCCTGGCGGCAGGCGCACACCCCGCCGCCCGCCTACCGCTCCGGCGTGTCCTGGCTGCCGCACAGCCGGTCCGCCGCGCTCGCCGTCGGCCCGACGGGCACGGACCTCACCACGGACGGCGGCCACACCTGGCGCACCGTCGACCCCGGCTCGTACGACACCGTCGACTGCGCCGCCGACGGAGGATGCTGGGCGTCAGGCGAGAAGGGCCGGGTGGCGCGCCTGGAGCGGATGGCCCACCCCTAGGGGGCTAGCGTCAGGACGGCAGCTGCTGGCGGTACGCGGCGAGCTCGGGCGCGGTCTTGGTCGCGATGAACTCGGTGATGCGGTACGCGCACACCCCGCCCGTGACGAAGGGGTCGGCCGCCGTGATCTTCTCGATCCGCGCGCGGTCGTCCCCGACGGCGAGGATGACACCGCCGTCGCGGGGGTTCTTGCGACCGGAGGCGATGAACACTCCCGACGCGTAGTGCTCGTCGAGCCAGGCGACGTGGGGCTCCAGCAGCGCGTCGGCGCGCTCGACCGGTGCGGTGTAGGTCAATTCCAGTACGAACATGCGCGCCAGGCTACCCGCCCCCGCCGACACCCCCCGGAGGCTGTGGACAACCCGCCCACGACCGGGAAACCGCCCTCCACCACGTCGTCCTCCACACCCTCGCCCCCGGCGCGCGGACGCCCTAAGGTGACGTCATCATGATGATCATCCCCGTGCCCGCCGACTGGCCCGCCCACGAGACCGAAGCCCTGGCCGTCCAGGACAAACTGCGCGGCCGCGTCGTCCTCGACGAGCCGGGTCCGCCCCCGGGCACCGGCCACGTCACCGGTGTCGACGTGGCCTACGACGACGAACGCGACCTCGTCGCCGCGGCGGCCGTCGTCCTCGACGCCCGCACCCTCGACGTCGTCGAGGAGGCCACAGCGGTCGGCAGGGTCTCCTTCCCGTACGTCCCCGGCCTGCTGGCCTTCCGCGAGCTGCCCGCGGTCCTGGCCGCCCTGGACGCCCTCACCGCCGACCCGGGCACGGTGGTCTGCGACGGGTACGGCCAAGCCCACCCGCGGCGCTTCGGGCTCGCCAGCCACCTCGGCGTCCTCACCGGCCGGCCGGTCATCGGCGTCGCCAAGAACCCCTTCACCTTCACGTACGAGCAACCGGCGTCGCAGCGCGGCGCGTCCAGCCCGCTGCTCGCGGACGGCGAGGAGGTCGGCCGGGCGCTGCGTACGCAGGACGCGGTCAAGCCGGTCTTCGTCTCGGCCGGACACCGCGTCACCCTGGACAACGCCTGCGCGCACACCCTGCACCTGACGCCCCGCTACCGCATCCCCGAGACCACCCGCCGCGCCGACGCCCTGTGCCGCCGCGCCCTGAAGGAAGCGGCGGCCTGAGCCTCGGCACGGTGTGCGCGGCGACGGTCCCCGGTCACCGGCCCCTCAGGGTGCCCGTGCGGGCCACGTCGGCGTACCAGTGCGCGCTCGCCTTGGGGATGCGGCGGCCGGTGGGGTAGTCCACGTAGACCGCGCCGAAGCGCTTGCTGTAGCCGTACCCCCACTCGAAGTTGTCGAGCAGGGACCACAGGAAGTAGCCCCGGACGTCGACGCCCGCCTCGATCGCGCGGTGCACGGCCGCGAGGTGGCCGTGGAGGTAGGCGATCCGGTCCGGGTCGCGGACCTCGCCGTTCGGATCGACGTAGTCGTCGAACGCCGCGCCGTTCTCGGTGATCACGAGCGGCAGGTCCGGGAAGTCCCGCTTCAGCCGCAGCAGCAGGTCGTACATGCCGCTGGGATCGATGGCCCAGCCCATCGCGGTCGTACTGCCGGGCGGGCGGTGGAAGACCACGTCGTCGGCTCCGGGCCACGGGCTGTGCGGGCTGTTGCCGTGGCCGTCGGAGGAGTGGTCCGCCGGGGTCCCGTCGGCGACCGACACCAGGGTGGGTGTGTAGTAGTTGACGCCGAGGAAGTCGATCGGCTGCCGGATCACGGCGGTGTCCGCGTCCCGTACGAAGGACCAGTCCGTCAGCCCGGCGGTGTCCTCCAGCAGGTCCGAGGGGTACGCGCCTTCCAGTACGGGCCCGGTGAACACCCGGTTGGCGAGGGCGTCGACACGGCGTACGGCGTCCGCGTCCCCGGGGCCGTCGCCGAGGGCGCGCACATGGTGGATGTTGAGGGTGAGGGAGACGGCGGCCTCGGCCGGCAGGGCCGCGCGCAGTGCCTGAACCGCCTTGCCGTGCCCCAGGTTGAGGTGGTGGGCGGCACGCAACGCGGCGACGGGGTCGGTGCGTCCGGGCGCGTGGACCCCCGAGGCGTAACCGAGGAAGGCGCTGCACCAGGGCTCGTTGAGGGTGATCCAGGTGCGTACGCGGTCGCCGAGCGCCTCGGCGGCGAGCTCCGCGTACGCGGCGAACCGGTCGGCGGTGGACCGCTCGGGCCAGCCGCCCGCGTCCTCCAGCTCCTGCGGCAGGTCCCAGTGGTAGAGGGTGACGACCGGCTGGATGCCCTTCTCCAGCAGCTCGTCGGTCAGCCGCCGGTAGAAGTCCAGCCCCTTCTGAGCGGCGGGGCCGCGCCCGGTCGGCTGGACGCGGGGCCAGGACAGGGAGAACCGGTAGGCGCCCACACCGAGGTCGGCCATGAGGGCGACGTCCTCGCGCCAGCGGTGGTAGTGGCCGGTGGCGATGTCCCCGGTGTCGCCGTTGCGCACCTTGCCCGGCGTGCGCGCGTAGGTGTCCCAGATGGACGGGGTCCGCCCGTCCAGGTCCGCCGCGCCCTCGATCTGGTACGCGGCGGTGGCCGTACCCCACGTGAACCCGGGAGGGAAGGTGAGATCGGCGGGGGAAGGAGGGCGCGTGCTCATCCCTTGACCGCCCCCTGCATGATCCCGCCGACGATCTGGCGGCCGAAGACGACGAACATCGCGAGCAGCGGCAGCGTTCCGAGCAGGGCGCCCGCCATGATGAGCGACTGGTCGCGGACGTACCCGGCGCTGAGCTGCGTCAGCGCGACGGGCACGGTCGGATTGGTCATGTCCAGCGCGATGAACGGCCAGAAGAAGTCGTTCCACGCGTGCACGAAGGTGATCATGAACAGCACCGCCATCGCCGGCCGGGCCACCGGAAGGACGATGCTCCAGAAGATCCGCAGCGAGTGGGCACCGTCGATCCGCCCCGCCTCCACCAGCTCGTCGGGCAGCGCCTCCGCCAGGTACTGCCGCATGAAGAAGACGCCGACGGCGCTCACCAGGGTGGGGAAGATGACGGCGGGCAGCTTCTGCCCCCAGCCCAGCTCGCTCATCATCATGAACAGCGGTACGACGCCGAGCTGCGGCGGAACCAGCATCGTCCCGATGACGAGCGTGAGCAGCGCGTTGCGCCCCGAGAAGCGCAGCTTGGCGAAGGCGAAGCCCGCCAGGGTGGCGAACAGCACGGTCGACAGGGCGATCACACCGGCCACGATGAGGCTGTTGGCCATGGCCCTCCCCAGGGCCGCTTCGGTCCACGCCTTGGCGAGGTTGTCGAGGAGGTGCGGGCCCGGCAGGAAGGGTGGCGGAGTCTGCGTCACCCGGGTGTTGTCGCTGGAAGCCGCCACCATCGTCCAGTACAGGGGGAAGAGCGACGCGACCGCGGCGACGGTGAGCAGCAGGTAGGTGACCGGGCCCGCGTGGTGCTGGCGCCCGGCCGCGGGGCGCAGCGAGAGCCGACGCGCTTGTGGCGCTCCGCGACGCCCGGCAGGGGGCGGGAGGCTGTCGATGGTGGTCATGGCCGGCGGCTCCTGATCAGGTGCGTGCGTGAGGTGAGGCGCGTGGCGACGCGCTGCAGGACGAAGACGAGGATCAGCAGCAGGAACATCGCCCAGGCGACGGTGGCCGCTCGCCCCATCTGGTAGTTCTTCCAGCCCTCCTCGTACAGCAGCAGCCCGAGGGTCTGGTACTGGTTGTCGGCTCCTCCGGTGACACCGTTGGGGCCCTGGCCGAAGATCAGCGGTTCACCGAAGAGCTGGGTGGCGCCGATCGTGGAGAGCACGATCGTGAAGACGACGGTGGGGCGGATGCCGGGGACGGTGACCGTACGGAACTGCTGCCAGCGCGAGGCGCCGTCGATGGCGGCGGCCTCGTACCGGTCGCGCGGGATGGCCTGCATCGCCGCCAGGTAGAGCAGGGCGTTGTAGCCGGTCCAGCGCCAGATGACGATCGTCGAGATGGCGATCTGGGCGGCCCACTTGTCGTTCTCCCAGTCGAGGGCGTCGAAGCCGACCAGACCCAGTGCCCAGTTGATCACGCCGAAGTCCCGCTCGAACAGCATCGTGAAGACCAGGGCCGCGGCGCCCACGGACGTCGCGTACGGCGTGAGGGCGGCCACCCGGAAGAAGGCCGAGCCGCGCAGGCGGTAGTTCAGCAGGTGGGCGAGGCCCAGGGCCATCAGC
The DNA here is from genome assembly GCF_044765045.1 of Streptomyces sp. NPDC093546. Classification (NCBI taxonomy): domain Bacteria; kingdom Bacillati; phylum Actinomycetota; class Actinomycetes; order Kitasatosporales; family Streptomycetaceae; genus Streptomyces; species Streptomyces sp. NPDC093546. Next base: position 281,806 of record NZ_JBIWJG010000006.1, read on the forward strand.
AGCTGGGGGACCGTCGAGAGGACCCCGATGGTGAAGGTGTTGGCCAGCGCGTTCCAGAAGTGCGCGTCGCTCCAGAGCGCCGTGTAGTTGTCGAACGCCACCCACTCCCTCAGGTCCATGGTCGCCAGCTCCACGCGGTGCAGCGATATCCAGGCGGTGTGGACGAGCGGGTAGAAGCCGAAGGCGGCGAAGACGACGAAGAACGGGGCGACGAAGGCGTACGGCGCGCCCCTGACGTCCAGCCGGTGCAGCAGCGTACGGCGCCGGGGGCGCGCCGCCTGACCGCGCCTGTGGTGCTTGTGGTGCCGCGCAGGGGCAGGGCCGGACGCGCCGTCCGCGGGCGCGCCCGTACGGGGTGTCGGAGGGGAAGCGGCCACCGGGAGAGATCCTTTGTGAGACGTGTGCGAGGCGGGCTGTCGGGCGGACTGTCGCGGGCTGCCGCGGGCTGCAGGCCGGCCGGCGACCCGCCCCGGTGGCCGTCCCTCTTCGGCGGTCACCGGGGCGGGCGCGTGCCGGACCGTCTCAGCCGGCGGCCTTCTCGACGCGGTCGACCGTGGTCCGCCACGCCTCGTCGGGGCTCTTGTCCTGCGACTCGATCAGCGTCAGCCCCTGCGAGAAGAGGTCCTTGATCGTGCCGTCCTTGCGGCCGAGGACCTGCTCGTCCGGGATCTCCTGCGCCGCGGCGCCGAAGATCCGGCCGATGGGCGCGCCGCTGAAGTACTCCGACGTGGCGTCCGCCACGCCGGGCGCCTTCAGGGCCTGCTGCGAGGAGGGGAAGTTGCCGAGCTTCTGGAAGAGGTACTCCTGCTGTTCCGGCGCGGTGAGCCAGGCGACCAGCTTCCTGGCCTCCTCCTTGACCGGGCTCCGCTCCACGACGCCGAGGAAGGAACCGCCCCAGTTCGCGCCCTTGGGAGCCTTGGCCACGTCCCACTTGCCCTTGTTCCCGGGACCCGCCTTCTCGCTGATGTGGGCGAGCATCCAGGCGGGGCACACGGTGGTCGCGAAGGTGCTGTTGGCCAGTCCGGGGTCCCAGCCGGGCTGGAACTGGCGGAGCTTGGCGGTCAGTCCGGACCTTGCGGCCTTCGCAGCGAGCGTCCAGGCCTCCTTGACCACCGGGTTGTCCTCGTGGATCAGGTTCCCCTGCTTGTCGTAGAACTGCTCGGAGCTGCCGTAGATCATCGCGTTGAACAGGCCGCTGGCGCTGTCCATGAAGGCGACGCCGTCACCCTTGAAGCCCGCCTTGAACCGGTCGCCGGCGGCGGCGAACTTCGACCAGTCGCCCTCCCAGAGGCGGGCCACCTCCTCGCGGTCGGTCGGCAGTCCGGCCCGCTGGAAGAGGTCCTTGCGGTAGCAGACGGCCATGGGGCCGATGTCGGTGCCGAGCCCGATGACCTTGCCGTCCTTGGTGGAGACCTGGTTGAGCTTCCACGGCAGGAAGTGGTCCTTGCCCGGGGTGCCGGACAGGTCGGCGAACTTGTCGGCCTGCGTGTCGACGAGCTCCTTCGCCCGTCCGATCTCTATGCCCTGGATGTCCTTCAGGCCGCTGCCCGCCGCCAGGTGCGTCTGCAGGGCGGTGTAGTAGGTCTGCTCGTCACCGGCGACCTCCGCCTTGATGCGGACGTTCGGGTTCTCCTTCATGTAGCGCTCCAGGAGATCGGTCTCCTTGAAGCCCATGACGCCGAACAGGCCCATGGTGATGGTGACCTTGCCGTTCTCGACGCCCCCGCCGGTGCCGCCCCCGCCGCCGCCGTCCCCGCACCCGGCGATCAGGGCGAGCGCGGCAGCGGTGGAGACTGCCACAAGTCTTGTACGCAGCCTTGTACGCAGCGGTCTGGAAACCCTCGTCATCTGGACCCTCCCGGCGGGGCGGCACGCCGGGACCTGGGGGCCCGGTGGTGCACTCAACGGCTCTGTCGCAGGCGATGGGTACGTTCCCACTCGGCGGTGGGAGCGTTCCCATGAAGATGGTCCGAAGACTGTCCGCCCGCTGTGCTCCTGTCAAGAAGTTGAACGCGCCGGATCCTGTCAACGGCCCTGGCACAATGCGCTGATGAACGGCGCGCGGTCCGTGTGCCGGGGCGGGGGAGGGAAGGCCATGGGGCGCGGACGGCGACCGACCATCAAGACCGTGGCGGCGCGCGCCGGTGTCGGGCGCACCACCGTGTCACGGGTCATCAACGGCTCGGAGCTCGTCAGCGACCGGACCAGGGAGGCCGTCCTGGCGGCCATCGCCGAGCTCGACTACGTGCCGAACTCCGTCGCCCGCGGCCTGGTCACCAGCAGGACCAACTCCATCGCGCTGGTGATCCCGGAACCGGAGGCCCGGCTCGGATCGGAGCCTTACTTCTCGGCCGTCATCCGCGGGGTCAGCGGCGGGCTCGCCGACACCGGTACGCAGTTGCAGCTGATCCTCGTACGCGACAAGGGCGAACGCGACCGGCTCACCGACTCCGTCGCGGAGCGGCGGGTGGACGGCGTGCTCCTGGTCTCCGTGCACGAGCACGATCCCCTGCCGGCGCTGCTGGAGGACATGGGACTGCCGACGGTGCTCGCCGGACGCCGCTCGGCCCGGGAGCCGCTCAGTCATGTGCACTCCGACAACGTGGGCGGAGCGGGCGCGGCCGTCCGCCACCTGCTGGAGCGGGGCCGCACGACGATCGCCACGATCGCGGGGCCGCAGGACATGGAGGTCGGCCGCGGCAGGCTGCAGGGCTGGTGGGAGGCGTTGTACGCGGCCGGCCGGCCGGCCGACGAACGGCTGGTGGCCGTCGCCGACTTCACCGAGGAGGGTGGGCGCGAGGCGGTGCGTTCGCTTCTCGAACGCGTCCCGGAGCTGGACGCCCTCTTCGTGGCCTCCGACGTCATGGCGGCGGGCGCCCTGATGGAGCTGCGCCGGCACGGGCGCCGCGTTCCGGACGACGTGGCCGTGGTCGGTTTCGACGACTCGCTCCTCGCCCGGCACACCAGCCCGCCGCTGACGACGGTACGCCAGCCCGTCGAGGAGATCGGCACGAGGATCGCCCGGATCCTGCTGCGGGAGATCGCCGACCCGGACGCGCCCCGGCAGCGCCTCACCCTCCCCACGGAACTGGTGGTACGCGAGTCGTCGTAGCGCCTGGGTGGGCCGGCCCGACGCGCGCCCGGGGCGGGCGGTCCGCCCCGGGCGCGCGCTCGTGGCGGCGTCAGCGTGTAGCGGCCACCCGGAAGACGATGCCCGCCGCCCGCAGCCGGTCCAGCAGCGCGTCGCCCATCGCGACGGCCGTCGTGACCTGGCCGGCGGTCTTCGGCAGCGGGTCGAAGGCGAGGCAGAGTGCCGACTCGGCGAGCATCTTCGCCGTCTCGTCGTAGCCCGGATCGCCGCCCGCCACCTCGGTGAAGACCCGCCGTCCGCCGCCCTCGCCGACGAACCGCACGCTGAACCAGCTGCGCGCCCGCCGCTCCGCGTCCGGGCCGCTCCCCGGTTCGTAACGCTCCATCAGCCACCGCCGCACGGCGGGCACCTGGGCGAGGGCGACGCCCGCGCCGACGGCCGCCGCTCCACCGAGCGCCATGGGGAGGGTGCGGACGGCCGCGTAGTGGCGGTAGCGGAAGTCGGGCCCGTACCGGGGGAGTGCCGCCGCCGAACGCTGCACGATCCGCGGGTCCAGGGTGGGCAGGGGCAGCGCCCACGCCCCGGTCTCGCGGCTGAACCGGGGCCCGGTCAGCGGAGCCCGGGCCCGCCGCCCCACCAGCCGCGGCTCGTGCATCCGCCGCTCGCGCGCCGCCCTGAGCATCTGGCGCCCGCGGCCCATCGCGGTGAGCGCGGAGGCGAAGGTTCCGCCGGAGAACACGGCGTTCGTGCGGACGAAGCCGTCGACGCGCAGCGGCACGTCCCGCGGCAGCTGCCGGACCGTGAAGTAGACGCCGAGGTCGTACGGCACCGAGTCGAAGCCGCACGCGTGCACGAGACGGGCCCCGGTCTCGCGGGCCCGCGTGTCATGGCGCACGTACATCAGGTCCGTGAACTCCGGCTCCCCGGTCAGGTCCACGTAGTCCGTGCCGGCCTCGGCGCAGGCGGCGACCAGGGGCTCGCCGTACCAGATGTACGGTCCGACGGTGGTGGCCACGACCCGGGCGGACTCGGCGAGCTCGCGCAGGGAGCCGGGGTCGGCGGCGTCGGCGTGCAGCAGCGGCAGCTCGGCGCAGGCGGGGTTCTCGGCGGCGAGCCGCTCGCGCAGCCGCTCCAGCTTGTCCCGGCTGCGCCCGGCGAGCGCCCAGCGGCAGTGCGCGGGCGCGTGCCTGGCCAGGTAGCGGGCGGTCAGCTCCCCTGCGAAGCCGGTGGCCCCGAAGAGCACGACGTCGTAGGGCCGCGCCTCCCGGTCCGGTGCCTCCTGTGCCCGCGCCCCTTGCGTGCGAGCCTCCTGCGCGCCAGCCCCCTGCGCCCGTTCCGTGCTGTCCCGTCTGTCCATCCAGCCCTCCGCATCCCAGGAGCCCCACGCGTGCAGTGCGTGCGGAGCTGTTGTCGGTGGCAGAGGCTAGCGTGGGTGTCAGCGGTAATCGTCCGGGTGGTCCTGCATCCAGACGTTGATGCGGTCGCGGGTGCCGATCAGCTCGCTCTGGTGCTTCTTGAGGTTGTCGAACGAGGTGTCGCCCTTGAGGGAGGTGCGCAGCGCGGCGATCCACGCGATGGGCTCGGGGAAGTGGCCGGGGCCCTTGGGGTCCGCCTTCATGGCGCGGTCCAGGCCGTCGAGCTCTTCGTGGACGCGGGTGAGGAAGTAGGAGCAGTTGTCCGGGGTGCAGCTGTCGCCGAGCGTGGCCTGGAGCCCGGCGAAGGCGTCACGCACCTTCTCCGGACCGGGGTCGGAGGTCTCCGGCGCGGGGTCCGCCTCCTGGGTGCCGTCCTGCAGGGTGTCACCCTCCTGGGTCGCCGCACCGTGCGTCGGTGCCGTCGCGGCCGTGGCCGTGCTCGTCGCCCGGGCCCCGGCCGGGTCGTCGCCGCCGCCGGAGCAGGAGATCAGCAGGGCTGCCATGGGCGCGGCGAGCAGGGCGAGGGGCCGACGGCCGGATATACGCATGTCGCGACCCTAGCAAGCAAGTTCGGCCGGATTCGGGCGCGGTCGCTCCGCTCCCGGAGGCGGAGTTGTCCACAGGTCTTGTGCGCAGTGAAACGTGTTCTTAGCATCAGTGCTGTTACAGCAGTTGTGTCACACCATGCTGGGGGTTCGAATGGCAGCGACAGGCACCGGCCCGCTCGCCGGGGTGCGCGTGGTCGAGCTGGCGGGCATCGGCCCCGGCCCGTTCGCCGCCATGCTCCTGGCCGACCTCGGCGCCGACGTCGTACGCGTCGACCGGCCCGGCGGCGCGGGGCTCGCCATCGACCCGGCGTACGACCTCACCAACCGCAACAAGCGTTCGGTCCTCATCGACCTCAAGGCCGACGGCGCGCCGGAGCGGGTGCTCGACCTCGTCGAGCGCGCCGACGTCCTCATCGAGGGCTACCGCCCCGGCGTCGCCGAACGGCTCGGCATCGGCCCCGAGCCGTGCCTGGCCCGCAATCCGAAGCTGGTGTACGGGCGGATGACCGGCTGGGGCCAGGAAGGCCCGCTCGCCCAGCGCGCCGGGCACGACATCTCCTACATCGCCATCACCGGCGCGCTCTCCATGATCGGCAAGGGCGACGAGCCGCCGACCGTGCCCGCCAACCTCCTCGGGGACTACGCGGGCGGCGCCCTCTACCTGGTCGTGGGCGTGCTCGCCGCGCTCCACCACGCGCGCGGGGAGGGCGGCGGCGGGCAGGTCGTCGACGCGGCGATCACCGACGGGACCGCCCACCTCGCCACGATGATCCACGGCATGATGGCGGCCGGCGGCTGGCAGGACCGGCGCGGCGCCAACCTGCTCGACGGCGGCTGCCCCTTCTACGGCACCTACGAGACCGCCGACGGCCGGTACATGGCGGTCGGCGCGCTGGAGCAGCGGTTCTACGACGAGTTCACCGCGCTCCTCGGCATCGAGGACACCGCACCCGCCCGCAAGGACTTCGCCCGCTGGGACGAGCTGCGCGCCGCCGTGGCCCGGCGCTTCAAGGAGAAGTCCCGCGCCGAGTGGACCGCCGTCTTCGAAGGTTCCGACGCCTGCGTCGCCCCCGTCCTCTCGCTGCGCGAGGCGCCCGCGCACCCGCACCTCGCCGCCCGGTCCACCTTCACCGTCCACGGCGGCATCACCCAGCCCGCACCCGCGCCCCGCTTCTCCGCCACGCCCGGGGCCGTGCGCCGCCCGCCCGCCCAGCCGGGCGCCGACACGGACGAGATCGCCCGCGACTGGGGCGTACCGAGCATCCGTACCACCGGATCGGACCAGGCCGCCGACCCACACCAGGCCACCGAATCCGACCAGGCCACCGACTCCGACGGCTCCGACGACGACAACAGGGGGACCGGGTGAAACGCCGGATCTTCAGTGCCGAGCACGACGCCTTCCGCGAGACCGTCCGCACCTTCCTCGCCAAGGAGGTCCTCCCGCACTACGAGCAGTGGGAGAAGGACGGCATCGTCGCGCGCGACGCCTGGCGCGCGGCCGGCCGGCAGGGCCTGCTGGGCCTCGCCGTGCCCGAGGAGTACGGAGGCGGCGGGACCACCGACTTCCGCTACAGCGCCGTCCTCGCCGAGGAGTTCACCCGGGCCGGCACGCCCGGCTTCGCGATCGGCCTGCACAACGACATCATCGGCCCCTACCTCACCGGGCTGGCCACCGAGGAGCAGAAGCGGCGCTGGCTGCCCGGCTTCTGCACCGGCGAGACCATCACCGCCATCGCCATGACCGAGCCCGGCGCCGGATCCGACCTCCAGGCCATCCGCACCACCGCCGAGGACAAGGGCGACCACTGGCTGCTCAACGGCTCCAAGACCTTCATCTCCAACGGCATCCTCGCCGACCTCGTCATCGTCGTCGCCAGGACCACCCCCGAGGGCGGCGCGCACGGGCTGTCCCTGCTGGTCGTCGAGCGCGGCACGGAGGGCTTCGAGCGCGGCCGCAACCTCGACAAGATCGGCCAGAAGTCCCAGGACACCGCCGAGCTGTTCTTCCACGACGTACGCGTCCCCAAGGAGAACCTGCTCGGCGAGTTCAACGGCGCCTTCGTCCACCTGATGACCAACCTCGCGCAGGAGCGGATGGCGATAGCGGTCGCCGGCATCGCCGCCGCCGAGCACCTGCTGGAGATCACCACGCGGTACGTCAGGGAGCGCGAGGCGTTCGGGCGGCCGCTCGCCAAGCTCCAGCACATCCGCTTCGAGATCGCGGAGATGGCCACCGAGTGCGCCGTCACCCGCACCTTCCTGGACCGCTGCATCGTCGACCACGCCGACGGGGAGCTGGACGCCGTCCACGCCTCGATGGCCAAATGGTGGGCCACCGAGCTGCAGAAGCGGGTCGCCGACCGCTGCCTCCAGCTGCACGGCGGCTACGGCTACATGGCCGAGTACCCGGTGGCCAGAGCCTTCACGGACGGCCGCATCCAGACGATCTACGGCGGCACGACCGAGATCATGAAGGAGATCATCGGCCGTTCCCTGCTCGACCACCCCTCCCGAAAGGCCTGACCAGTGAGCACCGAAGCGTACGTCTACGACGCGATCCGCACCCCGCGCGGGCGCGGCAAGGCCAATGGCGCCCTGCACGGCACCAAGCCCATCGACCTGGTGGTCGGACTCATCCACGAGCTCCGCGACCGCTTCCCGGGCCTCGACCCGGCCGCCGTCGACGACATCGTGCTCGGCGTCGTCGGCCCGGTCGGCGACCAGGGCTCGGACATCGCCCGGATCGCCGCCATCGCCGCCGGGCTGCCCGACACGGTCGCCGGCGTACAGGAGAACCGCTTCTGTGCCTCCGGACTCGAAGCCGTCAACATGGCGGCGATGAAGGTCCGCTCGGGCTGGGAGGACCTCGTCCTGGCGGGCGGCGTCGAGTCGATGTCGCGCGTGCCGATGGCCTCGGACGGCGGCGCCTGGTTCAACGACCCGATGACCAACCTGGAGACCAACTTCGTCCCGCAGGGCATCGGCGCCGACCTCATCGCCACGATCGAGGGCTACTCGCGGCGCGACGTCGACGAGTACGCCGCGCTGTCGCAGGAGCGGGCCGCCACCGCCTGGAAGGAAGGCCGCTTCGAGCGGTCCGTCGTCCCGGTCAGGGACCGCCGCAGCGGCCTCGTCGTCCTCGACCACGACGAGCACATGCGGCCCGGCACCACCGCCGACTCCCTCGCCTCCCTCAAGCCGTCCTTCGCGGCCATCGGCGACATGGGCGGCTTCGACGCCGTGGCGCTGCAGAAGTACCACTGGATCGAGAAGATCGACCACGTCCACCACGCCGGCAACTCCTCCGGCATCGTCGACGGCGCCGCGCTCGTCGCCATCGGCAACAAGGAGGTCGGCGAGCGGTACGGGCTGACGCCCCGCGCGCGGATCGTCTCCGTGGCGGTCTCCGGGTCCGAGCCGACCATCATGCTCACCGGTCCCGCCCCGGCCAGCCGCAAGGCCCTCGCCAAGGCGGGGCTCACCATCGACGACATCGACCTGGTCGAGATCAACGAGGCGTTCGCCGCGGTCGTGCTGCGCTTCGTCAAGGACATGGGCCTGTCGCTGGACAAGGTCAACGTCAACGGCGGTGCCATCGCCCTGGGCCACCCCCTTGGCGCCACCGGAGCCATGATCCTGGGCACCCTCGTCGACGAACTGGAGCGCCAGGACAAGCGCTACGGCCTCGCCACGCTCTGCGTCGGCGGCGGCATGGGCATCGCCACCGTCGTCGAGCGCGTCTGACCGTCCCGTCCGCACCCCTTACGGAGAGCAGCACATGACCGAGAGCACCACCATCCGCTGGGAACAGGACGAGACCGGCGTCGTCACCCTCGTCCTGGACGATCCCGACCAGTCCGCCAACACCATGAACCAGGCCTTCCGCGCCTCCATCGCGGCGATCGCCGAGCGCGCGGAGTCCGAGAAGGACGCGATCCGCGGCATCATCTGGACCTCCGCCAAGAAGACTTTCTTCGCGGGCGGCGACCTCAAGGACATGATGAAGGCCGGGCCCGAGGACGCCCAGCGGGTCTTCGACACCTCCACCGAGATCAAGAGCGCGCTGCGCCGCATCGAGACCCTCGGCAAGCCCGTCGTCGCCGCCATCAACGGTGCCGCGCTGGGCGGCGGTTACGAGATCGCCCTCGCCTCGCACCACCGCATCGCCCTCGACGCGCCCGGCTCCAAGATCGGCCTGCCCGAGGTCACCCTGGGCCTCCTGCCGGGCGGGGGCGGCGTCACCCGCACCGTACGGCTCATGGGCATCGCCGACGCGCTGCTGAAGGTGCTCCTCCAGGGCACCCAGTACCCGCCCAAGCGGGCCCTGGAGAACGGCCTGGTCCACGAGGTGGCCGCCACCGAGGACGAGATGCTCGCCAAGGCGCGGGCGTTCATCGACGCGCACCCCGAGTCCCGGCAGCCCTGGGACGTCCCCGGCTACAGGATCCCCGGCGGTACGCCGTCGCACCCGAAGTTCGCCGCCAACCTCCCGGCCTTCCCGGCCAACCTGAGGAAGCAGCTCAACGGCGCCCCCTACCCGGCGCCGCGCAGCATCCTCGCCGCCGCCGTCGAAGGCGCCCAGGTCGACTTCGAGACCGCCCTGACCATCGAGGCGCGGTACTTCACCGAGCTGGTCACCGGACAGACCGCCAAGAACATGATCCAGGCGTTCTTCTTCGACCTCCAGGCCGTCAACGCCGGCAGGAGCCGCCCCCAGGGCGTCGAGCCGCGCACCGTCCGCAAGGTCGCCGTCCTGGGCGCCGGGATGATGGGCGCAGGCATCGCGTACGCCTGCGCCAAGGCCGGCATCGACGTCGTCCTCAAGGACGTGTCGCTCGAAGCGGCCGAGAAGGGCAAGGGGTATTCGGTCAAGCTGCTCGACAAGGCGCTCGCGCGGGGCCGGACGACCGAGGCCCAGCGCGACGAGCTGCTGGCACGGATCACCCCGGCCGCCGACCCGGCCGACCTGGCCGGCTGCGACGCCGTCATCGAGGCGGTCTTCGAGGACACGGCGCTCAAGCACAAGGTGTTCCAGGAGATCCAGGACGTCGTCGAGCCCGACGCGCTGCTGTGCTCCAACACCTCCACCCTGCCGATCACCCTCCTGGCGGAGGGCGTCGAGCGCCCGGCCGACTTCATCGGCCTGCACTTCTTCTCGCCGGTCGACAAGATGCCGCTCGTCGAGATCATCAAGGGCGAGCGGACGGGTGACGAGGCCCTGGCGCGCGCCTTCGACCTCGTACGCCAGATCAAGAAGACGCCGATCGTCGTGAACGACTCGCGCGGCTTCTTCACCTCGCGCGTCATCGGCCAGTTCATCAACGAGGGCGTGGCGATGGTCGGCGAGGGCGTCGAGCCCGCCTCCGTCGAGCAGGCGGCGGCGCAGGCCGGCTACCCGGCGAAGGTGCTCTCCCTGATGGACGAGCTGACGCTCACCCTCCCGCGCAAGATCCGCAACGAGACGCGGCGGGCCGTCGAGGAGGCGGGCGGCACCTGGCCGGAGCACCCCGCGGACGCGGTGATCGACCGGATGGTCGACGACTTCGGCCGCACCGGCCGCAGCGGCGGCGCGGGCTTCTACGAGTACGACGAGGAGGGCAAGCGGCAGGGCCTGTGGCCGGGCCTGCGCGAGCACTTCGGCGGATCCGGGGCCGGGGCCTCCGTCCCCTTCGAGGACATGAAGGAGCGGATGCTCTTCTCCGAGGCGCTGGACAGCGTCCGCTGCCTGGAGGAAGGCGTGCTGACGTCGGTCGCCGACGCCAACATCGGCTCCATCATGGGCATCGGCTTCCCGGCCTGGACCGGCGGCGTGCTCCAGTACATCAACGGCTACGAGGGCGGCCTGCCCGGTTTCGTCGCGCGGGCGCGGGAGCTCGCCGAGCGGTACGGGGAGCGGTTCCAGCCGCCGGCGCTGCTGGTGGAGAAGGCGGAGCGGGGCGAGACGTTCGGCGACTGAGCCCCGGTCGTCGGGGCGGCCGTCCGGGTCCACCGGCCGGTCGCCCCGGTGCCGGCCCAGTGCCGGTCCAGCGCGGGCCCACCACCGGGCCCGGCAGCCCGCACCGCCCCCGGCTCACTCCGCCCGGAAGGCGGCGCGCAGCTCCTCCTTCAGCGACCGCTGGAACGCCGTGACCAGCGCCTGCACCACCAGCGGCTGCATGTGGGCGGACAGCGACTTCATCGCCGCCAGGTGCTCCGGATCCGACTCGCGCTCCCGGTACGGGTTCCACACCTCGTCCCGGAACAGCCGCGTCAGCTCCTGCGCCGCCGAACGCGTGTGCTCCAGCAGCACCGTACGGGCCGCCAGGATCGTCTCGTGGGCGATCGGCACGTCCAGCAGCCGCACGCCCAGCCGCAGCAGCCCGGCGTCCACCCGGTAGGTGTCCGGGTCCTCCGTCCGCGCCAGTACGTCCATCGCGGTCAGCCGCGCCACGTCCTCCTCCGACAGAGCCCGGCCCGCCCGCCGCTCCAGCTCCGCCCGCGACAGCTCCTCCGGCGAGTCGGGCGCCCAGGTCGCCACCAGCGCCCGGTGGATGGCGAGGTCATGGGCGCTGAGGTCCGCAGGCAGCTGCTCCAGGTAGCGTTCGATGGCGGCCAGCGTCATCCCCTGGTGCTGCAACTCCTCGATGAGCGCGAGCCGCGACAGGTGCTCGGGGCCGTAGAGCCCCACCCGGCGCGGCCCGATCACCGGCGGCGGCAGCAGCCCGCGCGTGCTGTAGAACCGCACGGTGCGCACGGTGACACCGGCCCGGGCCGCCAGCTCGTCGACGGTGAGCGTCGGCTGCTGGTGCTCCTCGGTCTCGGTCGCCATGGGGGGCCTCACTTCCGGTGGTGCGGCGTGCGATGCGTCGGTGAAACAGTATTGCTGTCTCACCAATGATGTGAAAGTCCGGTGCCATTGTCAGTGGTCGCCCGTACGGTGGTGAGGGTGACGGGGATGCAGGAAACCGCTCGGGTTTCATACGTACAGGGGGACGCCACCACGCCGGTCGGCAGGGGCGTCAAGATCATCGCGCATGTCTGCAACGACCTGGGCGGCTGGGGCAAGGGCTTCGTCCTCGCCCTCTCGCGCCGCTGGCCCGAGCCGGAAGCCGCCTTCCGGCGCTGGCACCGGGAGCGCGCCCGCAACGACTTCGGCCTGGGGGCCGTGCAGTTCGTCCAGGTGGAGCCGTATCTCTGGGTGGCGAACATGGTGGGGCAGCGGGGGATCCGCACGGGCAGCAAGGGGGTGCCCGTGCGGTACGAGGCGATCGACGCCGCCCTGGACCAGCTCGGCGCCAAGGCGGTCGAGCTCGGGGCCTCGGTGCACATGCCGAGGATCGGATGCGGGCTGGCGGGCGGGAAGTGGTCGCGGGTGGAGCCGCTGATAGCCGAGCGGCTCGTGGCGCGGGGCGTGCCGGTGACGGTGTACGACCACGCCGGCTGAGCGCGCGTCAGCCGGTGAAGTCGCCGGTCGGGACGCACCCGTCCGCCTGATCGGGTGCCCTTACACGCGGCGGGTCTGGGGAGCGTTCGACTCCTGGCCTTCGCTCGAGGGGTCCTTGGGGGGGTTCGGCGGGGAGAACTGCACGCAGCTGGTCGTCGGCACCACATTGCCGACGACCTCGACCGGCCGGTAGCAGACGTTGATGCCGACCTGCTTGTCCATCGGCCCGAGGACGAGGTCGGGCCGCAGCAGCGGAACGATGGTCCAGCAGCCGTTGCTGGACGGGAGGATGTACCAGCGCTGGGCGTCGGCCCGCTGGCCCTCTTCGTTGAGCGGGCGGGGGTCCTGAAGCAGGACACCCAGCCCGGTCGGGTTGTTGGGGTCGATCGCCATTTGCTTCTCGTCCGCCATGGCGCTCTGCAGACGGTAGACGACGTTGCCGTCGCGCACGTCCTCACAGATCACCTTCCACAGATGCTTTTTGTCGGTCTGAGTCGCCAGTGGATAGGTGCGGATCTGGAGATCGAACTCCTTGGTGATGTAACCGCCGCTGAGCTGGTGCACGATCATGATCGGCTCGCCCTTGCACGTGGAGCTGACAATGGCGCTGAGCGAATTCTGGTACATCGCTCTTTTCCTTTCGGGGCTGCGAGCATGCGGAAGCGTTTACGGACCGCACACATCGGGGTGCGTCCGGCAGATGTGCCGGACGGTGACGACGTTGTCATTCCCTTGCGTGCGCACCCGACCCCGGATTGGCAATCACCCGCCACATTCGCCTCGCCGTACGCGCCACGCGTATTCAGCGCATTCCGTACGTGGATACCGAAATACGGCTCCGGAATTCCCGGACGGCCCCGCACCGCATTCCCGTCGTCGGCACCGGCGCGGCTACGCGCTCCCGGCACCCAGGGCGCGGAGGTGGTGCGCCAGAACCTCATGCGGGTCCGCGTCCGCCGCGTGGCCGTGGTCCACGTGGACGGTCACCGCGGCCAGCCGGGGCACGCCGTGCAGCAGGGCGTGCTCCGCCGCGACCGCCACCGCGTGCGCCTGCACGACCGTCAGCGACGGGTCGACCACCACGGACGTCTCGGCGCGCAGCGCATGGCCCAGCCATCGCATCCGCACGGCCCCCACACCCCGTACGCCGTCGACATGGGAGAGCACGTGCTCCGCACGGTCCACCAGGGCCGGGTCCACCGCGTCCATCAGCCGGTGCCAGACCTCCCGCGCCGCGCCCCGCAGGACCAGCAGGATCGCGGCCGTGATGGCGAGCCCGATCAACGGGTCCGCCCACCGCCACCCCAGCGCCGCGCCGCCCGCGCCCAGCAGCACGGCGAGCGAGGTGAACCCGTCCGTGCGGGCGTGCAGCCCGTCGGCGACCAGCGCGGCCGACCCGATGCGCCTGCCCGTACGGATCCGGGCACGCGCCACCCACTCGTTGCCCGCGAACCCCACCAGCCCGGCGGCCGCGACCGCCGGCAGATGGCTGACCGGCTGCGGCTCCAGCAGCCGCCGCACCGCCTCGTATCCGGCGAACACGGCCGACGCCGCGATCACCAGCACCACGAACACGCCCGCGAGGTCCTCGGCGCGCCCGAAGCCGTACGTGTAGCGGCGCGTGGCGCCCCGCCGCCCGAGGACGAAGGCGAGCGCGAGCGGCAGCGCCGTCAGCGCGTCCGTGGCGTTGTGCACGGTGTCACCGAGCAGCGCCACCGAACCCGACAGCACGGCGACGACCGCCTGGGCGACGGTCGTCGCGGCCAGCACCCCGAAGGAGAACCACAGGGTGCGCAGCCCCTCCGCCGACCCCTCCAGCGCGGCGTCGATCCGCTCGTGAGGCTGGTGGTGATGGTGACGATGGTGGTGGTGTCCATGGCCCGTCATGAACACCACCATGGCAGCGCAACACCCCTGCAGCCACTGCGGAGATACCCCCTCCGACCAGCTGCGAAGCGCTCGCGCCTGCAAGTCGCCCGCTACTGTCCGGACGCCACGACCGGGTAGTGGTCGGACAGGTTGGTGTACGTGTACCGCTTGCCCCAGCTCGACACCGTCCAGGGCGCGCTCTGCTCCTTGATCACCTCGTTGGTCCAGCCGGCGGGCCGCGCGTGACCGGCGCGGTGCAGGACGTAGTCCAGGTCCTCGCGCGGGTCGTCGGGGTAGCGCTCCGCCGCGATCGAGTTCTGCTCGGTATCGAAGGAGTACGCGTGCCCGGTGCGCGCGTCCGCGCCCGCCAGGCCCGCGTCACCGAGCATGGCGGCGTACTCGGCGCTGTGCGAGTCGACGTTGAAGTCGCCGGCCACCAGCACCTGCTCGGACGCCGGGATGTTCTTCGCGTCCAGGAAGGCGTCCATCGCCTTGAACTGCCGGCTGCGCACCTGCGCCGCCTCGCCCGCCGCGCAGCCCGAGTCCGTCGACTGGGCGTGCGTGCCCACCACATGGACGCGCGCGCCGTTCACGTTCAGCACCGCGTAGACGAAGCCCTTGTTGGAGTACCAGTCCGCACCGCACGCGTCCTTGTAGACGTACTGCTCCTTGCGCACGATCGGCCACTTGCTCAGCACGGTGACCCCGCCGTCCTCCGGCGTCGTCGCCGAGTACGCGCCGCTGGTCGCGTCCCAGCCGTCCTTGCCGCGGCCCATCACCGGCGTCTGGTACGGGTACTGGCCCGCGGAGTTGCGCAGCAGCGCGTCGGAGGCGCCGTTGTCGAACGCCTCCTGGAGAACGACCACGTCGTTGCCCTGGTAGAAGCCCGTCTTGGGGATCTCCGCCGCGCGGTGGTCCTGTCCCCAGTTCGGGTAGAGGTTCTTGCTGAAGAGAAAGGCGTTGTACGAGAGGACCTTGAGGTGCGGCGTCCCGGCGGTGGACGCGGCGGACGCCGACGGCGCGGTGGCGCCCAGCGTGGCGGCGGCGAGCACCACGGGCACCGCGGCTGACAGGGAGCGGCGGGTCAGGGGACGTGGCACGACGAACTCCTGCGGAGTGAGGGGGGTTTGGACGTGGCGCCGCACATCACATCATCTGCGGTTACTTTCCGGTAGCCGTCGGGTGGACCTTTCCCGACGGGTGAGAGAAAGGCCGCGGTTGCGCCGGACCCTGTCGCGGCGGTGCCCGACAGGCTGGACACCGCCGAGAGCCTGAGGGCTAGCGCGCCGCGGCGGCCGACGTCCACACCGTGCCGCGCGCCTCGTACTCGAGCATGGCCTCCAAGCCGGTCGCGGCGTCCGGGCCCAGTTCCCGGCGTACGAGCCAGAGGCCCAGGTCCAGCCCGGATGTGACGCCGCCGGCGGTCACCAGGTCACCGTCGTCGACGACCCGGGCGTTCTTCACCACACCGCCCTGGTCCTGGAGGTCCTGCCGTGCTCTGTGGTGCGTGGTGCAGGGCCGGTTCCGCGTCAGACCGGCCGCCGAGAGCAGCATCGTCCCCGTGCACAGCGCGCTGACGGTGAGGCCCGGCCGCGCGGCCGCGGCCAGGGCCTTCGGCAGTGCGCCACGCTGGATCTCGGCCCAGACGCCGGGGCTGTCCCGGCGGGCGTATCCACCGCCCGGCACGACCAGCAGATCCGCCCGGTGCGGTGCCCAGGGGCGCACGCCGTGGACCTCCGTCCCGTATGCGGCCCTGACGGCCGTGGTGCCGTCGACGGTGACGTACCGGACCTCCACCGGGCGGGCGGCGAAGAAGGGGGCGGCGGAGAAGACCTCGTAAGGCGCGATGAAGTCGAGCTCCTCGACGCCCTCATACAGGACGATGTGTACGCGCAGGGGTTTGCCGCCCACGGCGGCGGCCGGCTTCGGGGCGGCAGCCGGGGCGGGCGAGGCGGCAGCCGCTCCCGCGGCCAGTGCCGTGGCACCGACCGCGGTCGAGGCGCGGAGCAGGTCTCGGCGGTTCATGCGGGTCTCCCATGGGTGTCGGGGGTGGGTCGGTGAACAGGTCGGTCGGGACGCCGGTCGTCGTCAGGGGAGGTTCACGGGGTCCGGCGCGAGCGCCATACGGTGCCCCGGCGCTCGTACTCGAGCACCTCCTCGGCGAAGACGGCCGTCTCGTGGCCGTAGAACCGTTCGACGAGCCACAGCCCGAGGTCGATGCCGGAGGTGACTCCGCCGCAGGTCACCAGATCACCGTCGTCGACGACCCGTCCGCCGACCACCTGCCCGCCCTGGGCCCGCAGGTCGTCCTTGGCGATGTGGTGGGTGGTGCAGGGCCGGCCGCGGGTGATGCCGGCGGCGGAGAGCAGCATCGTCCCGCTGCACACGGCCGCGAGGAGCAGCCCCGGCCGCCGCGCCTGCGCCAGGGCCTTGGGCAGCCTGCCGCGGTCGATCTCCTTCTGCAGGCCTGATCCGGGACCGTACCCGCCACCCGGCACGACGATCAGGTCGGCAGAGGACGGCGACCAGCGGGCTCGGCAGACGATCTCCATGCCGGCGGCGGTGACGACCGTGCGCGGCCCGTCCGCCGTGACGAAGGTCTGCTCGACCGGACCCCGGTCGCCGACGATGCCGAAGACCTCGACCGGTCCGGCGAAGTCCTGTTCCTCCACGCCGTCGTACAGCACGGTGTGCACGCGAAGGGGCTCATGGCGTCGGCGGGCCGGACCGGGGGTGTCGGCTTCCGCTGGGCCGGCGCCCGCGAGGCCGACGCCTGCGGCCCCGATGCCGACCGCCGCCCCAGCGCTCGAACGCAGCAGATCGCGCCTGTGCATGGATCCTCCAGGAAGAGTGGGAAGGCCTCCCGGCGCCGCCGCGTGCGGCGCCCGAAGTGCGACAACAGGCCCAGTCTTTCGACGGAGGACGCGAGGTGACAGTGGCCCCAGTGCCCATGTGGCGCAAGATGCGGCCACGACGGGAACCCGGCCCCGCCCCGCCCGTCTTCACACCCGGAAGCTTGCGCGGTACGCCTTCGGAGTCGTGCCCACCTGCTGGGTGAAGTGGTGCCGGAGAGCCTCGATGGACCCGAAACCGGCGCTCTCCGCGATCCGGCCGACCGGCAGGTCGGTGGTCTCCAGCAGTTCCCGGGCACGCTGCACGCGGTGCGCGAGCAGCCACCGCAGCGGGGTCGTCCCGGTCTGCGCCCGGAAGCGCCGCGCCAGGCTGCGCCTGCTCATGGAGGCCTGGGAGGCGATGTCGGCGATGGTCAGCGGCCGGTGCAGGTTGTCCCGCATCCACCGCAGCGTCCCGCCGAGGTCGTCGGTATCGGTGCCGGGCTCCCGGTACTCGATGAACTGGGCCTGGCCTCCCTCCCGCTGCGGGGCCATGACGATCATGCGGGCCACCTCGGCGGCGACCGCCGCGCCCTGGTCCCGGCGCACGATGTGCAGGCACAGGTCGAGGCCTGCCGCGATGCCCGCGGAGGTCAGGACGTCCGCGTCGTCGACGAACAGCACGGAGGGGTCCACCGTCACGTCGGGGTACCGCGCGGCGAGGTCGTCCGCGAAGCGCCAGTGCGTCGTCGCCCGGCGCCCTTCGAGCAGTCCGGCCCGGGCCAGGACGAAGGCGCCCGTGCAGATGGAGGCTATGCGTGATCCCGAGGCCGCCGCCTCCCTCAGCAGTCGGACCACCCGCGGGTGCGGGGTCTGGTCGGCGGCGATGCCCGGGACGATGAGGGTGTCCGCGCCGCGGGCGTCGGCCAGGGCGTACGGCGCGGTGAGGCGGAAGGGCTCCGCTTCACCCGCCCGCGTGGTGACGGCGCGGTCCGCGCAGACCCTGATCTCGTAGGCGGGCGACCCGTCGGGCCTGCGCGCGAAGGCGAACACCTGGCAGGGAATGGTCAGGTCGAACGCTGACACACCGTCAAGAGCCAGTACGGCAACCACATGCATGCGCCTGCACGGTACGCGACGTGCCCGCGCGTCACCGACGGAGCGGTCCGGGGACGTCACGGCGACCACGACGGAACGCGGGGCCGCCGCGTCAACTCCCGTCAACACCGCTCGTGTCCCGCTCCGACCGGTCGGGACGGATCGAGATGACTCGGTAGGATCCGGACATGGACTCGACGGTGACTCTTGCCCGGAACGCCGAGGTGTTCCCCTTCGATCTCGGCCCGCTCAACCCCGTATGGGCGGAACTCATCATCGGCGTCGTGTTCTTCGGCGCCACCTTCCTCATCATGGCCAAGGTGATCCTGCCCCGGATCAACCGCACTCTGCAGCAGCGCCAGGACGCCATCGAGGGCGGCACCGACCGTGCCGAGGAACTGCGCGAGCAGGCCGCCCAGCTGCGTACCCAGTACGAGGCCGAGCTCGCCTCGGCGCGCCACGACGCCGCCCGCATCCGCGCCGAGGCGCACGAGCAGGGCGCGGCCGCCCTCACCGCCGCCCGCGAGGAGGGGGTGCGCGAGCGCGAGCGGATCCTCACCGCCGGGCACGCCCGCATCGCGGAGGAACGCGCCGCCGCCGAGTCCCGCCTCGCCGACGACGTGGAGGCATGGGCGCGGACCCTCGCCGAGCGGATCATCGGCGAACCCGTCTCCGCCCGCCCCGCCGACCGCCGCTGACCCCCAGCCCCCACCTCGCACCCGGTGATCGATACTGGTAACGGGGCCCACCCCGGGCCCCGGAACCGCACCGAGGAGCACGACGGCCATGGCAGCAGCAGACCCGGCACCGCCACCCCCCGGCGGCGTGCTGTGGACCCTCGCGGGTGACATACGCGGCCTGCTCATGCTGCCCGCCGCCCTCACCCTCCAGGTCGCCCACCCCGCCGTCGGCGCCGGCGTCGACGAGCACTCCGTCTTCCGCACCGACCCCTGGGGCCGCGGCGAGCGCTCCCTGCGCTCCCTCCAGCTGTGGGTGTACGGGGGCGAGGCCGCCGCCGAGGAGGGGCGCAGGCTCCGGCGGCTCCACAAGACCATCCAGGGCACCGACACCCGCGGCCGCCGCTACCACGCCCTCACCCCGGCCAACTACGCCTGGGTCCATGCCACCGGCTTCCCCGTCTTCCACCACGCCTACCGCTACCTCGTCCGCCCCATGACCGGGGCACAGGAGCGGCAGCTGTACGCCGAGTGGCTCCAGGTCGGCCGGATCCTCGGCCTCCACGACCGCGACATGCCGCAGACGATCGAGGACTTCTGGCCGTACTACCGCAAGGTCCTCGCCGAGGAGATCGAGGCCACCGTCGTCGTCCGCGAGCTCGTCGCCACCGACAGCCCGGTGCCCCCGCCCGACCGCGGGCCCCTCCCGACGCGGCTCCTTCTGCGCGCCCTGTGGCCGGTCCTGCTGCCGCCGCTCGCCCGCTTCCGCCGCTTCGTCACCATCGGCCTCATGCCGCCCGACGCGCGCGCCGCCCTCGGCCTGGAGTGGACGGACGAGCAGGAGCGCGCGCTGCGCCGCTTCGGCCGGGTCGTACGAGCCGTCGTCCCCGTCCTGCCCGAACGCCTGCGCTACCTCCCTCTCGCCCGCGAGGCGCGCCGGCGGCACCGCCTCAGCCCGGCAGCCCGCCCCGCGCGATGACGTCCGCGTACCACCGCGCACTGTCCTTCGGCGTACGCCGCTGGGACGCGAAGTCCACGTGCACGATGCCGAACCTCTTGCCGTAGCCGTACGCCCACTCGAAGTTGTCCAGCAGCGACCACAGGAAATAGCCGCGCACGTCCACACCGTCCGCCAGCGCCCGGTGCACCGCGGCGATGTGCGCGTGCAGGTACGCCACCCGCTCGGGGTCGTGGACGTCGCCCGACGGATCGGCGTAGTCGTCGTACGCCGCGCCGTTCTCGGTCACCATCAGCGGTACGGCGGGCAGCTCGTCGCGCAGCCGTACCAGCAGCTCGTACAGCCCGTCGGCGTCCACCGGCCAGTCCATCGCCGTACGCGGACCCGGCGCCGGTACGAAGCGGACGTGCCCCTCCGTGCCGGGCCAGGGCGACGGCGACGCGGACGTGCCCGCCCCGACGACCGTGGGGGAGTAGTAGTTGATCCCCAGCGAGTCGACCGGCGCGGACGTCACCTCCAGGTCCCCGTCCCGCACGAACGACCAGTCCGTCAGCGCCGCCGTGTCCGCCACCAGGTCCGCGGGCAGCCGCCCGTGGAAGACCGGGTCCAGGAAGAGCCGGTTGCCCAGCGCGTCCACGCGCCGCGCCGCGTCCCGGTCCGCCTCCGCCTCCGAAAGCGCTCTCACCGCATGGAGGTTGAGCGTCAGCGAGACCTCGGCCGCCGCCGGAAGAGCGGCCCGCAGCGCCTGCACCGCGCGCCCGTGCGCCAGGTTCAGGTGGTGCGCCGCGCGCAGCGACGCGACCGGGTCCGTGCGGCCCGGCGCGTGCACCCCCGAGGCGTACCCGAGGAAAGCCGCGCACCACGGCTCGTTCAGCGTCGTCCACGTGGAGACCCCGTCGCCCAGCGCGCCCGCCACCAGCGAGGCGTACTCGGCGAACCGCTCCGCCGTCTCCCGGTGCGGCCAGCCGCCGGCGTCCTCCAGCTCCTGCGGCAGGTCCCAGTGGTAAAGGGTGGCCACCGGCCGGATGTCCGCGGCCCGCAACTCGTCCACGAGCCGCCGGTAGAAGTCCAGGCCCTTCTGTACCGCGGGCCCGCGACCCGTCGGCTGCACCCGCGGCCACGCCACCGAGAACCGGTAGTCCGTCACCCCCAGGTCCTTCATCAGCGCGACGTCCTCGCGCATCCGGTGGTAGTGGTCGGCGGCGATGTCCCCCGTGTCGCCGTTGCGGACCTTGCCCGGCGTACGGCTGAAGGTGTCCCAGATGGACGGCGTCCGGCCGTCCTCGTCGGCGGCGCCCTCGATCTGGTACGCGGCCGTGGCCGTGCCCCAGCGGAAGCCGTCCGGGAAAATGAGCTCGGTCATGAGACTCCCAACGCAACAGAGAGAAGGAGAGAAAAGGCAGGTCAGCCCTTGACGGCGCCCTGCATGATGCCGCCGACGATCTGCCGGCCCAGCAGCCCGAAGACCAGCAGCACGGGAAGGGTGCCGAGCAGGGTGCCCGCCATGATCACGGACTGGTCGTGCACATAGCCGCCGCCCAGCTGGCGCAGCGCGACCTGCACGGTCGGGTTCTGCGAGGACAGCGCCACGATCGGCCAGAAGAAGTCGTTCCAGGCCGCCATGAACGTCAGCATGCCCAGCACGGCCATCCCGGGCCGTGCCACCGGCACCACGATCGACCAGAAGATCCGCGCGTTCGACGCGCCGTCCACCCGCGCCGCCTCGATCAACTCGTCCGGCAGCGACTGCACCAGGAACTGGCGCATGAAGAACACCCCGAACGCCGACACCAGCCCCGGCAGGATCACCGACTGCAGCTGGTTCACCCACTCCAGCTTCGCGATCAGCATGAACAGCGGGATCACGCCCAGCTGCGGCGGGATCATCATCGTCCCCACCGTCACCGCCAGCAGCGCCCCCCGGCCGCGGAAGCGCAGCTTGGCGAAGGCGAACCCGGCGAGTGTGCAGCACAGCACCGTGCCGACGGTGATCGAGCCCGACACGATCAGGGAGTTCAGCAACGCCGTGCCGATGTCCGCCTCCTCCAGCACCGCCTCGACGTTCCGCATCAGGTTCGGGCCCGGCAGCAGCGCCGGCGGCACCTGCGCCAGATCCGCGTTCGAGCGGCTCGCGGCGACGATCGTCCAGTAGAACGGGAAGGCGGAGACGAGCACCGCGGCGATCAGGACCGCGTACGCCACGCGCCCCCCGTGCAACGTGCGCCCCGCGCGTCGCCTCACGGTCATCGGACGGCCTCCTTGCGGGCACGTCGGCGCACGACCAGGGCGTTGACCCCGACCAGCACCAGGATCAGCAGGAACATCACCCAGGCGACCGCGGCCGCCCGGCCCAGGTGGAAGAAGCCCCAGCCCTGCTCGTACAGGTACAGCCCGAGCGTCTGGTACTGGTGCGAGATGCCCCCCGACACACTGCCCTCGAAGAGCAGCGGCTCCCCGAAGAGCTGCGTCGCCCCGATCGTCGACACCACCACGGTGAACACGATCGTCGGGCGCAGGCCCGGCAGTGTGACGTGCACGAACTGCCGCCAGCGCGACGCGCCGTCCATCTCCGCGGCCTCGTACAGCTCCGTCGGGATGGACTGCATGCCCGCGAGGTAGATCAGGGCGTTGTAGCCGGTCCACCGCCAGATGACGATCGTCGACACCGCGACCTGCGAGGCGACGGTCCCCGTCTGCCAGTCCACCGGCCCGACCCCGACCACGCCCAGCAGGTAGTTCACCAGCCCGAAGTCCCGCCCGAAGAGCTGCGCGAACACCAGCGTCGCGGCGGCGACGGACGTCGCGTACGGCAACAGCATCGCCGTCCGGAAGAACGTACGGCCGCGGAGCCTGTAGTTGAGCAGGTGCGCCAGGCCCAGCGCCATCACCAGCTGCGGGACGGTGGAAAGCACCCCGATGGTGAAGGTGTTGCGCAGCGAGATCCAGAAGAAGTCGTCGGCGAAGAGCGCGGTGTAGTTGCCGAGGCCGCGCCACTGCATGTCACCCGGGGTCTGGAGCTCGACGCGGTAGAGCGAGACGAACGCGGTGTAGAGGAGCGGGAAGAGCCCGAAGGCGGCGAAGAGCGTGAAGAACGGCGCGATGTACGCGTACGGCGAGGCCGCCTGCCATATGCGCCGGTACGCCGCGCCGCGCGCGGCGGGTGGTGCGGAGAGGGTCACGGTACGGGGCCCTTCGAGTCGATGCGCGAGCGTTCCGCTGCGCGCTGGTTTGTGCTGGGGCGGTGGTTTGTGCCCGGTGGGCGTGGGTCGGGTGCCGGGGGCTCCGGTGGGGGGCGGCCGGACTCTCGTTCACCGCGCTTCGCGCGAGTTCAGTCGTTTTACGTCCGACCACCCCCCACGCTCCGCCCCCGTCCCCCTCACGCGGTCGGGACAGATCCACCGCCCGTCCAGCCCACCCTGGTGGGCACCGGTCCGCAGTCGGGCGACGGCCTCGGGGCGGGGCCGTGCAGGGCCGTCCCCGCAGACGCTGGGGGTACCTCCCGTGCCCGAAGGGCTACGGGGGAGGCGCCGAGACTGTTCCGCGTCCGTACGAACCCAAGGCCGCCAGCGTCGAGGAGTCGAGCCCGGAGGGGCCCCGCACCGCCACCCACCGGCGGCAGCCGAAGCACGCGGGCGCCGCACGGCACGGCACCGCAAGCCGCCGCCGCAACGCAAACCGCTGCCCCCGGAGGGCCCCTCAGCCCGTCGCGTTCGCGACGCCCTTCCTCGCGGTGGTCCACGCCTCCCCAGGCGCCGTCCCCTTGCGCTCCACCTCGCTGAGCGCGTTCGTGATCTGGTCCGCCACGTTCTTGTCGTGCACGCCCAGCACCTGCACCGGCGCCTCCTTCGCCGCCTCGCCGAAGATCCGCCCGATGGGCGCGCCCGAGAAGTACGGGTCCGTGGCGTCCGCGATCGTCGCGATGGCGCCCGTGGAGGACGGGAAGTTGCCCTGCGCGCGGAAGAGCTTGGCCTGCTGCTCGGGCGCGGTGAGCCACTGGATGAGCTCGTACGCCTCCTTCTTGTGCTTCGCCGCGCGCGGCACGGTCAGGTACGAGCCGCCCCAGTTCCCCGCACCGCCCGGCAGCTTGGCGATGTCCCACTTGCCGCGCCCGGCGTCACCGGCCTGGCCCTTGATGTAGCCGAGCATCCACGCGGGGCACGGGATCGTCGCGAAGGACCCGGCCGCGAAGGCCTGGTTCCACTGGGGCGACCACTGGTCGAGCTTGGCGCTCAGGCCGGCCTCGGCCGCCTCGACCGCCGTGTCCCACGCGGCCTTGACGGCGGGGTTCTTGTCGTAGACGAGCTCGCCGGAGGCGTTGTAGTACCGCTCCTCCTCCTGGCCGATCATGATCGTGAAGAGGCTGCCCACGCTGTCGAGCCACGCGCTCTTGCCGGGGGCCTTCGCCTTGTACTGCTTGCCCAACTCCAGGTAGCCGTCCCAGGTGGACCACCGTGCGGCCAGCTCGGTGCGGTCCGTGGGCAGCCCGGCCTGCTTGAGGAGGTCGGTGCGGTAGCACATCGCCTCGGGGCCCACGTCGGTGCCGAGCCCCAGGACGCGCCCGTCCTTGGTGGTCGCCGCCGACCACTTGGCCTCGGCGAACTGGCCCTTGAGCTTGTCGGCCCCGTACTTCGTCAGGTCCTCGAACTTGTCGGCCTGCTGCTGCGTGACGGACGCGATGCGGCCGACCTCGATGCCCTGGACGTCGGCGAGCCCGCCGCCGCCCGCGAGCCGGGTCTGGAGGGACTTCCAGTAGTCCTGCTCGTCCTCGGTGTCGGTCTGCTTGATCGTGATGCCGGGGTGCAGCTTCTCGTACTCGGCGTAGAGCCCGGCCTCCTTGTAGCCGAAGGAGCCGAAGAGGTCGACGGTGAGCGTGACCGTACCGTCGGACGCCTCGTCGGAGGCGCCGGCTCCGCAGCCGGCGAGCAGGGCCCCGGTGAGCGCGACCGCGCCGAGTCGGACGGCGGCCCTTCTGGCGGCTCGGGCGATGGGCATGGGAAGCCTCCCTTGGCTTCGGGGGAGCGGGACGGCGCCGAAAGCGCTGAGAGCGCTCTCAAACAGGCTGCGTCGGAGCGTGCCCCGGCCGCCCCCGCGCCGTCAAGACTCGAACGCGTAACGGCAGCGCGAGCACGTCAAGTGCCGCCTACGCCCCGTGTATTGACAGCCCGTTTCAGGAGTTTTACGTTCCTGGCCATATGAGAGCGCTCTCAACGCTCACCCCCCCATCCCCCTCGAGGTGCAGTCCATGCCATCCCCGCGCACCCGATCAGCCGCAGTGCTCCTGGCCACCACCCTGGCCACCCTCGGCCTCGCCGGGCCCACCGCCGCCCCGGCTGCCGCCGCCGCCGTCCCCGTCGGCGCGGGCGGTTACTCCGACACCCGCCCCGCCGGCACCTCCGGTCCCACCACCAACACCGGCACCCCGGTCACCCCCAAGGTCACACCCGCGGCCCAGGGCAAGCCGGTCCCCACCAACGACTGGTGGTCCTCGCTCGCCTTCCAGCGCTACGGCGACAACCCCTGGTCCACCCCCATGTACGGCCACCCCCTCACCTACCAGGCCACCGCCGCCGGCCTGGACATCGGCTACCCCACGACCCCCGCCATCGTCGGGGACGGCCGCCAGTACGAGTACGCCCACAAGCGCGACCTCACCCTCGGCCTGACGGGGCTCAACTCGCCCGACACCAAGGCCGACTCCTGGTCCGACTGGACCGTCACGCCGTACTGGTCCGACGGGGCGCGCACCCTCCGCACGACCATCGGCCACGGCCTGCCCTTCGTCTACGCCAAGGGCACCGGCGGCAGCGCACGCGTCACCACGGCCACCGCCCCGACCGTCTTCGCCGACCAGGGCAACGTCCTCGGCATCACCGTCGCCGGGCACCACTACGCCCTGTTCGCCCCCACTGGCACCGACTGGACCGTCTCCGGTTCCACGCTCACGGCCGCCCTCGGCGGCAAGGACTACTTCTCGCTCGCCGTCCTGCCCTCCACCGACGCGCTCGCCACCTACCGGAAGTACGCCTTCAGCTTCGTGACCGGCTCGCAGGTCGCCTGGAGTCATGGCGCGGGCACGGTCAGGGCCACGTACAGCCTCACCACCCAGCCGCAGGAGGGCACCGAGACCGGCACCCTCCAGGCCCTCTACCGCCACCAGTGGCTCAACACCGCGGACGCCCTCACCCCGTACACGTACGTCTCTCCGCGCGGCACCATGAAGGTCCGCGAGGGCACGTCCTTCACCACCAGCCAGCGGGCCGCCGCCGTGCTGCCCGGCCTGCCGAAGTCGTCCGGCGTCGACGCGGCCCGGCTGCGCGGCTACCTGAACGAGGTCGCGAACGCCCCCGACCCGCTGCAAGGCGCCACCGACACCTACTGGACCGGCAAGGCCCTCGGCCGCCTCGCCCAGCTGGTGCCGCTCGCCGAGCAGACCGGCGACACCGCCGTCCGCGACAAGCTGCTGGGCCTCCTCAAGGGCCGCCTCCAGGACTGGTTCACCGTGGGCGGCGGCAACGAGTTCTCGTACGACCGGACGTGGAGGACGCTGACCGGCTACCCCGCCTCGTACGGCAGCGACACCGAGCTCAACGACCACCACTTCCACTACTCGTACTACGTCTACGCGGCGGCGATCGTCGCCCAGTACGACCCCGCCTGGGCCGCCGACTCCGCCTGGGGCGGCATGGTCAAGACGCTCGTGCGCGATGCCGCCAACCCCAGCCGCACCGACGCCGCCTTCCCCTTCCTGCGCGGCTTCGACGTCTACGCCGGGCACAGCTGGGCCTCCGGCCACCAGGGCTTCGCCGCCGGCAACAACCAGGAGTCGTCGTCGGAGTCCACCAACCTCAGCGCGGGCCTGGTGCTGTGGGGCGCGGCCACCGGGGACACCGCCCTGCGCGACCTGGGCGTGTACCTGCTGACGACCGAGTCCGAGGCGATCACGCAGTACTGGTTCGACGCCGACCAGCAGGTCTTCCCCGCCTCCTTCGCGCACGACACGGCCGGCATGGTGTGGGGCAGCGGCGCCGCCTACGCGACCTGGTGGACCGCCAACCCCGAGGAGATCCACGGCATCAACGTCCTGCCCGTGACCGGCGGCTCCCTGCACCTCGGCGGCGAGAAGGCCGCGATCCGGCGCAACCTCGCCGAGATGGAGCGCGAGAACGGCGGCCCGGCCGTCGAGTGGCGCGACATCCTGTGGGAGTTCCAGGCCCTCGCCGACCCCGCCGCCGCCAAGGCGAAGTGGGACGCGGGCCACGCGGCGTACACCCCGGAGGCGGGGGAGTCCAAGGCCCACACCTACCACTGGATCGCCACGCTGGACGCGCTCGGAGCCCCCGACGCCACCGTCACCGGCGACATCCCGACGTCGGCCGTCTTCACCAAGGGCACGGTACGGACCTACGCGGCCCACAACCACGGCTCCACCGCCCGGACCGTGACCTTCTCCGACGGCGCGAAGCTCACCGTCCCGGCCCGGTCGACGGCCACCGGCACCGGTACCGGAGGCACCGACCCCGACCCCGGTCCCTCCACCGGCGACACCTTCCAGCTGCGCACCGGCGGCGCCCTGACGACCGCCACGAACGGGACGGCCGGCAGCGACACCCTCGCCTCGGCGGGCGGCGCCAACCACGACGGCACCCCGCACCAGCCGCTGGTGTACGAGGCGAAGGGCGTCAACGGCACGCTGAAGCCCGGCGCCGCCACCGCCTTCCGCCTCCAGCTGGACGCGGGCACCACGGTCGGCCTCGGCCAGCAGGCCCGGGTCAGCTACGACCTCACCGGTGACGGCACCTTCGACCGGACGGAGACGTACCACTACTTCGCCACCGACCCGGTGGCCGGCTGGGAGGAGTACACCCAGGGGCGCGGCCTGAAGGCGGCGACCGGCACCCTGGGCGACCTCCGGGGCGGCACCGTACGCCTGGAGGTGTGGCACGCCATCGGCAACGGCACCGCCAAGCTCCAGACCGGTACGGACCGGTCCGTGCTCGTCATCCCGTACGGCTAGATCACTCGCGCAGATCCCTTACGCGTGGGTCCTGTACGCGTAAGTCATCCCGTACGCGTCGCCGTGGTCAGGCCGACGCCCGGCGGACCAGTTCCGTCGGCATGATCACCGAGCCCGGGGCGCTGCTCGCCCCGGGCTCGGCGCCTTCCCGCTCGCCCAGCACGCGCATCAGCAGCCGGACCATGAGCCGGCCCATGCCCTCGATGTCCTGGCGGACCGTCGTCAGGGGCGGATCGGTCGCCTCCGCGATGGACGTCATGTCGTCGAAGCCCACCAGCGCCACGTCCTCCGGCACCCGCAGCCCGCGCTCGCGCAGCACGCGCAGGGCCCCCGACGCCATCAGGTCGTTCGCGGCGAACACCGCGTCCAGGTCCGGACGGCGCTCCAGCAGCTCCGCCATCGCCCGGGCCCCGCTCTCCTCCGTGAAGTCGCCCTGCGCGATGAGGCCCGGTCCGGCGTCCAGCAGGACGTCTCGGTACCCGTCGAGCCGGTCCATCGCGGAGGTCTGGTCGCGCGGCCCGGCGATGTGCGCGACGCGCTCGCGGCCCAGGGCGAGCAGGTGGCGTACGGCCTCGCGGGCGCCGCCGCGGTTGTCCGCGTCGACGTACGGCACGGCGAGGCCGCCGGTCGCACCGGGCCAGCCCGGCCGGCCGCCGAAGACCACCGGGACCTGGACGCGCCGGATGATGGCGGGCAGTTCGTCGTCGTCGTGCACCGAGAAGGCGAGCGCACCGTCGACGTGCCCGCCGCCGAGGTAGCGGCCGATCCGGTCGTAGTCGCCCGGTCCCTCCACCCACAGCAGCACCAGCTGGGAGTCGTGCGCGGTCAGCTCGCGGCTGATGCCGCGCACCTGCTGCTCGAAGAACGGGTCGGAGAAGACCCGGAACTCGGGCTCCGCGATGATCACGGCCACCGCGCCGTTGCGGCGGGTCACCAGGGTGCGGGCCGCGTGGTTGGGGATGTACCCGAGCTCCTCGACCGCCCGGCGGACCTTCTCCACCAGGGGCCCGCGCACGCCCGTGCCGCCGTTCACGACGCGTGAGACCGTCGCCCGGGAGACCCCGGCGCGGGCCGCGACGGCTTCCAGGGTGGGGCGGGACCCGGGGGCGGGATCGGGCGGTGCGGGCAGGGCGGGCAAGCGGGCTCCTCGGCGGCGCGGCGGACCGTGTACGCGGGTGCGTCGTGCGCGTACAGGAGCAGGGTAGCCGGTCCGGGCACGGTGTGAGAGCGCTCTCAAGCAGCGGGGGCGGCGGAGCCGCCGCCCCCACGGCAGGGTGAGGGCGGCGGCTCCCGCAGTCACACCTCAGTGGTCGTGCCCGTGCCCGTCCTCGTGCCCGTGGTCGTGGATCGTGTTCGTCGCGGCGATCTTCTTCCACGACTTCGGCTGGGCGGGGCCGTCCGCCGCTGCCGCCGCCCGCGAACGCTCCGCGATCCCCGACTCGGCCGCCGTGGGCGCCTCCGGCTTCGACGGCTGGTACAGCCAGGTGTCGAAGAGCCCGGCGAGCGGCTTGCCCGAGATCCGCTCGGCGTACGATACGAAGTCGCTCACCTTGGCGTTGCCGTACGCCCGCTCGGTGGGCCAGCCCTTGAGGATGGCGAAGAAGTCCTCGTCGCCTATCTCGTTGCGCAGCGCCTGGAGCGCGAGCGCGCCCCGGTCGTACACGGCGATGTCGAACTGCTTGTCCGGCCCCGGGTCACCCGGCTTGACCGTCCAGAACGGGTCCTCGGCCGCACGCGTGGCGTACACGTAGTCCGCCAGCTCCTGCGCCGTGCCCTCGCCCTCCTTCTCCGACCAGAGCCACTGGCTGTAGCGGGCGAAGCCCTCGTTGATCCAGATGTCCTTCCAGCCCTCCACCGAGACGCTGTCGCCGTACCACTGGTGCGCCAGCTCGTGCACGACCACCGAGACGTTCGCGCCGTTGGCGAACTGCCGGGGGCTGTAGAACGGCCGGGTCTGCGTCTCCAGCGCGTACCCGCTCGTCACGTTCGGCACGTACCCGCCGAGCGCGTTGAAGGGGTACGGTCCGAAGACCTCCTCCAGCCACTCGGCGACCTCCTTGGTGCGCTCGATGCTGGCGCGCGCCGCGCCCGCGTGGTCGCCGAGGTCCTTGCTGTACGCGTTGAGGACGGGCAGGCCCTTGTCGGTCTTGTCCGTCGTGATGTCGAACTTGCCGACGGCGAGCGTGGCGAGGTAGGTGGCCTGCGGCTTGTTGGAGCGCCAGTTGAAGCGCGTCCAGCCGAGCCGCGACGACTGCGACTGCAGGACGCCGTTGGAGATGGCCTGCGTACCGTCCGGGACCGAGACCGAGATGTCGTACGTCGCCTTGTCGAGCGGGTGGTCGTTGGACGGGAACCACCACACGGCCGAATCCGGCTCCTGCGCGGCGACACCGCCGTCGGGCGTACGGTGCCACGCCGTCCAGCCGCCGATCTTCAGCTCGGACGGCTTGCCCGCGTACCGTACGACGACCGAGATCGCCCGGCCCTTCTCCAGCGGCGTGGCCGGGGTGATCTCCAGCTCGTGGTCGCCGGTCGCGGCGAACTTCGCTCGGGTGCCGTTCACCCGCACCTCGCTGGCCTTGAGCCCCAGGTCCAGGTTGAAGCGGGACAGGTTCTGCTTGGTGGTGGCGAGGATCGTCGCCGTGCCCTCCAGCAGGTCGGTCGCGGGCTGGTACTTCAGGCGCAGGTCGTAGTGCGACACGTCGTACCCGCCGTTGCCGCTGGCCGGGTAGTAGGGGTCACCGATGCCGGCGGCGCCGGGTGCGTAGTCGGCGGCCGATGCCGGGATCGCCAGCATCAGCGAGACCGCGAGTGCGCTCGGGACGATCAGTCTGCGGTGCACGTCAGGCTCTCCAAGTCGTAGGACCATAAGATCTTCTGAAGGTTATTCAGCCTTCTCCGGCGCAGTCATGTCCATGGCCCCATCCGTCACACGATCGCCATTCGGCCGACATGAACCGCCCTCGCCCGCACCGCCCCGCATGCCCCTTTGATACCGTTCCGGCACTCTTTTGCGCGGCAGTTGACCCGTGTACGTTCCCGGCCATGCCCCTACATCTACGCGTCACCCGCCCGGCGAGGAGATCCCTGGCCGTGGCGGCTTCGGCCGCACTGCTGACCGTCGCCCTGACCCCGATGGCGAGCGCGCGGAGCGACACCGGCACCGCGCCCCCGCCCCTTGAGTCCCGCGCGCCCCGCGAGTCCGCCCCCGTCTACGCGTACGACGACGCCGTCCGCGAGTCCGTCTGGGTCGACACCGGCCTCGACGGCGACCGCGACGGAAAGGCCGACCGGGTCGCCGCCGACATCATCCGGCCGCGCGAGGCCGAGCGGCAGGGCCGCAAAGTCCCCGTGATCATGGACGCCAGCCCGTACTACTCCTGCTGCGGGCGCGGCAACGAGAGCCAGAAGAAGACGTACGACGCCGACGGCAGGCCCGTCCAGTTCCCGCTCTTCTACGACAACTACTTCGTGCCGCGCGGGTACGCCTTCGTCGCCGTCGACCTCGCCGGAACCAACCGCTCCGACGGCTGCGACGACGTCGGCGGGCCCTCCGACATCCAGTCCGCCAAGGCCGTCGTCGACTGGCTGAACGGCCGCGCCCCCGCCTACACCAGCCGCACCGGCTCCGAGCGGGCCCGCGCCACCGGCTGGACCACCGGCGACACCGGCATGATCGGCAAGAGCTGGGACGGCACCATCGCCAACGGCGTCGCCGCCACCGGCGTCGAGGGCCTGAAGACCATCGTCCCGATCGGCGCCATCTCCTCCTGGTACGACTACTACTTCGCCAAGGGCGCCCCGCTCTACGACTCCGGCCCCGAATGGCTCTCGCACCACGTCAACAGCCCCGACGCCCGTGCCCGCTGCGGCCACGTCCAGCAGCGCCTCGTCGACGGCGCGCCGCGCACCGGCGACCGGACCCCCCTGTGGGACGAGCGGGACTACGTCCCCGACGCGGGCAAGGTGAAGGCCAGCGTCTTCGTCGTCCACGGACAGCAGGACCTCAACGTCCGCGCCAAGCACTTCGGCCAGTGGTGGGACGCCCTCGCCGCGCAGGGCGTCGAGCGCAAGATCTGGCTCTCCCAGACCGGCCACGTCGACCCCTTCGACTTCCGCCGCGCCGAGTGGGTGCGCACGCTGCACCGCTGGTTCGACCACCATCTCCTCGGCTACGACAACGGCATCGACCGCGAGCCGATGGCCGACATCGAGCGCGCCCCCGACCAGTGGTCCACCGACCGCGTCTGGCCGCCGCGCGCCACCGTCCCCACCACGCTGCGGCCCGGCACGGGCGCGGCACCCGGGGTCGGCACCCTGTCGCTCGCCCCGGCGCGGCCGGGCACGACGGAGACCTTCACCGACGACCCGGGCCTGAGCGAGATCGACTGGGCGTCCCACATCGACACGTCCACCCCCGCCAAGGCGGGCTTCGTCTCCCGGCCGCTCGCCAAGGACCTGCGCCTGTCCGGCTCCGCCACGGTCACCGTCACCGCCACCCCGAACACCACCAGCGCACACCTGAGCGCCGTCCTCGTCGACCTCGGCCCCGACACCATCCGCGACTACGCGGCGCGCGGCGAAGGAATCACGACACTCACCGAGCGCAGCTGCTGGGGTGCGAGCACCGCCGGCGACAGCGCCTGCTTCAAGGAGACCGAGGCCAAGACGGCCGACGTCGACTTCACCGTCTTCAGCCGGGGCTGGGCCGACCTCGGCAACTGGGCCGACGAGCGGCAAGGCCGCCCGCTGACCCCCGGCAAGGCCCACACCATCACCCTCGACCTCGCCGCCGCCGACCACGTCGTCCCGGCCGGGCACCGCCTCGCGCTCATCATCGGCGGCACCGACGCGGGCCTCATCGACCCCCCGGCCGCCACGACGGCCCCGAAGCTCACCCTCGACCTGGCCCGCACCCGGGCGAAGCTGCCGGTCGTCGGCGGGCCGGGAGCGTACCTGCGCGCCACCTCCGGCACGAAGCCCCACACGCCGGGCAAGGCGCCACTCGACGGCGTCGCCGAGCCGCGCGCCACGACCCCGATACCGTACGCGGCCCCCGGAGGCGGCATCCGATGAGACCCCGCATACGCATGAGCCCTCACATACGCACCGCCCTCCTCTCCGTCACCGCCACCGCCCTGGCCCTCCCGCTCCTGACCGCCCCCGCGTCACAGGCCTCGTCCGCCACCGCGCCGCCGCGCACCGGCTTCGAGGCGAGCGCGGGCGCCCGCTGGACCACCCAGGCCGAGGAGCAGCGCTTCCTCGCCGCCGTCGACCGGGCGAGCGACCGCGTGGCGATGTCCACCATCGGTACGACGAAGCAGGGCAGGCCCCTCCAGCTCGTGACCGTCGGCACCGCCCGTACCCCCCACACCGTGCTGCTCGTCTGCAGCCAGCACGGTGACGAACCGTCCGGCCGCGAAGCCTGCCTCACCACCGTCCGCGACCTCGCGTACGCCGAGGACGCCGGCACCCGGCGCTTCCTGTCCCGGACGACCGTCCTCGTCGTGCCGACCGCCAACCCCGACGGCCGCGCCGCCCACACCCGCACCAACGCCGACGGCGTCGACGTCAACCGCGACCACATCGCCCTGAAGACCGCCGAGGGCCGCGCCCTCGCCGCCGTACTGCGCGACCACCGCCCCGACGTCGTGTACGACCTGCACGAGTACGACGCCACCCCGCCGTACTACGACAAGGCGCTGCTGTCGCTGTGGCCGCGCAACCTCAACACCGACGCGCGCGTGCACGACGAGGCGCACGGCCTGTCCGAGTCGTACGTCCGCCCCGCCGCCGAGCGCGCCGGGTTCAGCAGCGGCGTCTACGGCATCTGGACCGACCCCGCCACCGGCGAGCCCCTCAAGCAGGTCGCCGGCGACGGCCAGGAGCGCATCCTGCGCAACACGGCCGGCCTCAAGCACGCCGTCGGCCTGCTCGTCGAGACGCGCGTCACGCCCCTCACGGACGAGGAGAAGCGGGACACCGCCGTCAACAACCGCCGCCGCGTCACCACCCAGCTCACCGCCCTCGACGGCCTCATGCGGTACACCGACGAGCGGCGCGGCCGCATCGAGGCGGCCACCACGACGGCCCGGCTCGCCGGCCTGGCCGACCGCGGCCCCGTCCACCTCGGCGGCGCCGACAACGACCCGGCCGAGCCGGCGGAGATCATCCAGGACCCGCCCTGCGCCTACCGCCTGAGCCCCGCTCAGTACGCCGGTGTCCACGACGAGCTCGCCCTGCACGGCGTGCGTGTCACGCGGCCGGACGGCGGCGACGGCTCCGTACGCGTACCGCTGCGGCAGTCCGCACGCGCCCTGGTGCCCCTGCTCCTCGACGCGCGCGCTGCGTACCACCTCACGGCGGGAGAGCCCATGACCGCCTGTTGATCCCGATTCGTATGGTGCGGGTGTGGTAGGGGGTACCGAGAGCGAAATCACCCATGGATTCGTGAAAGGTGCCGCCTGTGTCGCACGACGAACGCAAACCGGGGCAACGGCTGCGGCTGCCGGTGAAAGCGGCCCTCCCGGGCCGCCACCCGCACGAGGAGAAGCCGCCCGTGACCGACGCGGTGGTGTTCGGCGTGGCGGCCGTCCTCACCCTCGCCTTCGTCATCTGGGGATCCACCGCGACCAAGTCCCTGGAGAGCCTCTCCGACTCCCTGCTCGGCGGGCTGATGCACAACGGCGGCTGGGCGTTCGTCCTGGCCGCCTCGGGCTTCGTCGTCTTCGCCCTCTGGCTCGCCGTCAGCCGCTACGGCCGCATCGAGCTGGGGCAGGAGCACGAGGAGCCGGAGTTCAAGACCGTCTCGTGGGTCGCGATGATGTTCAGCGCGGGCATGGGCATCGGGCTGATGTTCTACGGGGTCAGCGAGCCCCTCGCGCACTACACCACGCCGCCGCCGGGGACCGACCCCGCCGACTCGGCGGACGCCATGCAGACGGCGCTCGCCACCACGCTGTTCCACTGGACCCTGCACCCCTGGGCCATCTACGCCGTGGTGGGCCTGGCCATCGCGTACAGCACCTTCCGGCGCCGCAGGCGGCAGAACATCAGCGCCGTCTTCACCCCGCTGATCGGCAAGAGGCGGGCCGAGGGGGTGCCCGGCCGGGTGATCGACATCCTCGCCATCTTCGCCACGCTCTTCGGCTCCGCCACCTCCCTGGGCCTGGGCGCGCTCCAGATCGGCAGCGGCATGCGCGAGGTGGGCTGGCTGGACAAGGCCGGGACCGGACTGCTGGTCTCCATCATCGCCGTGCTGACGGTGTGCTTCGTCCTCTCGGCGGTCTCGGGAGTGGAGCGCGGCATCCAGTGGCTGTCGAACACGAACATGGTGCTGGCCCTCGTCCTCGCCGCCTTCGTCTTCATCGCCGGCCCCACCATCCTGGTCCTCGACCTGATCCCCACCTCGCTCGCCTCCTACCTCGGTGAGCTGCCGCAGCTCGCCGGGCGGACGGAGGCGGCGACCGGCGGCGGTGACGTGGCCGACTGGCTCAGCAGCTGGACCGTCTTCTACTGGGCGTGGTGGATCTCCTGGACGCCGTTCGTCGGCATGTTCATCGCCCGCATCAGCCGGGGGCGGACCATCCGCCAGTTCGTCGGCGGCGTGATCCTGGTGCCCAGCACGGTGAGCCTGATCTGGTTCGCCATCTTCGGCGGCACCGCCATGCGCCTGGAGGAGCGGGGCCGGCTCCAGGCCGACGCGACGCCGGAAGCACAACTGTTCGGCGTGCTCCAGGAGTTCCCGATCGCCGGTGTGATGAGCCTGGTGGTCATGATCCTCGTCGGCATCTTCTTCATCTCCGGCGCCGACGCGGCATCGATCGTGATGGGCACGCTCTCCCAGAAGGGCACCTTCGAACCGGCCCGGTTCGTCGTCGTCTTCTGGGGCATTGTGACGGGCGCCGTCGCGGCCGTGATGCTGCTCGTCGGCGAGGGCAAGGGCGACGCGCTCGCCGGTCTGCAGCACCTGACGATCCTGGTCGCGGCGCCGTTCGTCCTGGTGATGGTCGGCATGTGCTGGGCCCTCATGCGGGACCTCCGGCGGGACCCGCTGATCGTCCGCGGCGAGCTCGCCGAGGAGGCCGTGGAGGAGGCGGTGATCGCGGGCCACGAGAAGTACGCGGGCGAGTTCGAGATCCGGATCGGGCCGGCCGAGCCGGACGCCGGACACGGGCGCGGGCGCGGGACCGGGGCCGGGCCGGAGGGTGGCGAGGAGCCGGGGGAGGAGCGCGACCGGCCGTCCGGGGAGCGGTGATCATTACGCTATTGTTACCACTCGGTAATGATCACCCCCCACGAACGGGCCCGCACAGCCCGGAAGTTGAGGTTCCCTTATATGCGTGTACGTATTTCCGCGCTCGCCGTCTCCACCCTCGTGGCCGGCGGGCTCCTGATCGGCGGCGCCCACGTGGAGCAGCCCGCGGTCGACCTGGCCGCCAAGACGGTCACCTGCAACATCTCGCACATGCAGAAGCAGATCGCCGACCTGCGGCAGAAGGCCCAGCGCCTGGAGCGCGACGGCGCCAAGACCGAGGCCCGCAAGGCCCGCGCACAGGCCACGGCGATCGAGCGCAAGATGCGGGCCTGCATCGACGGCGACAACAACGCGAGCAAGCCGTTCCCGGGCTAGTCCTCGCCGTGTCCGTCTCGTTCCCGGACTGAACCGCCGGTCACCGGCCCCCACGGCCGGTGACCGGCGCGACCGGAGAGACCACCGGCCGGCCTCGGACCTCCCCACGAGGGGGCCGAGCGGCCGGGAACCCCGAAAGGGCCGCCACCCGCGGCCCTTTCGGCATGTTCGGGCCACCGCGGCGGCACGGTGGCCGAGCGCCGCCCGCGTGGCGGGCAGCGGCCGGGCGTACCTGGTGGCCCGGGCCATGGGCAGCGTGCGCGTCGCCCCCGTCACACCGCCGCCCCGGCACGACCTGGAGGACAGGCCCTAGGATCGACTCGCTATGACTGCCACTCTCGTCGCCAAGGACCTCGCCGCCGGCCACGGCGAACGCTCCCTCTTCTCCGGCCTCGACCTCGTCGTCGCGCCCGGCGACGTCATCGGCCTCGTCGGTGTCAACGGCGCGGGCAAGTCGACCCTGCTCCGGCTCCTCGCCGGGCTCGACACGCCCGAGCACGGGGAGCTGCGCCTCTCGCCGCCGACCGCCACCGTGGGCCACCTCCCGCAGGAGCCGGAGCGCCGGGAGGGCGAGACCGTACGCGGCTTCCTCGCACGCCGTACCGGCGTCGCCGCCGCCCAGGAGGCGATGGACGCGGCCACCCAGGCGCTCGTCGACGGCGCGCCCGGCGCCGACGACGCCTACGCCACCGCCCTGGAGCGCTGGCTGGACCTCGGCGGCGCCGACCTCGACGAGCGCGCCGAGGAGGTCACCGACTCCCTGGGCCTCACCGTCGGCCTCGACCTGCCGATGACCGCGCTCTCCGGCGGCCAGGCCGCCCGCGCCGGTCTCGCCTCCCTGCTCCTCTCCCGCTACGACGTCTTCCTGCTCGACGAGCCGACCAACGACCTCGACCTCGACGGCCTGGAGCGGCTGGAGCGGTTCGTCACCGGCCTGCGCGCCGGGACGGTCGTCATCAGCCACGACCGCGAGTTCCTCGCCCGCACCGTCACCAAGGTCCTCGAGCTCGACCTCGCCCAGCAGCAGATCCGGCTGTACGGCGGCGGCTACGACGCCTACCTGGAGGAGCGGGAGACCGCCCGGCGCCACGCCCGCGAGGACTTCGAGGAGTACGCCGACAAGAAGGCCGCCCTCGAAGGCCGCGCCCAGATGCAGCGCTCCTGGATGGACAAGGGCGTCAAGAACGCCCGCCGCAAGGCGGGGAGCGACAACGACAAGCTCGGCCGCAAGTTCCGCAGCGAGGCGAGCGAGAAGCAGGCCGCCAAGGCCCGCCAGACCCAGCGCATGATCGAGCGCCTGGACGCGGTCGAGGAGCCCCGCAAGGAGTGGGAGCTGCGGATGGAGATCGCCGCCGCCCCGCGCTCCGGCGCCGTCGTGGCCACCCTGCGGGACGCGGAGGTCCGGCGCGGCGACTTCCGCTTCGGCCCGGCCACGCTCCAGATCGACTGGGCCGACCGGGTCGCCATCACCGGCGCCAACGGCGCGGGCAAGTCCACCCTGCTCGCCGCCCTCCTGGGCCGCCTCCCGCTGGACGCGGGCCACGCCGCTCTCGGATCGGGCGTCGTCGTCGGCGAGGTCGACCAGGCCCGGCGCCTCTTCCATGGCACCGAGTCGCTGCTGGACGCGTTCTGCGCCGCCGTACCGGACACCGAGCCCGCCGACGTACGCACCCTGCTCGCGAAGTTCGGCCTCAAGTCCCACCACGTCCTGCGGCCCGCCACGTCCCTCTCCCCGGGGGAGCGGACCCGTGCCGCGCTCGCCCTGCTCCAGGGGCGGGGCGTGAACCTGCTCGTCCTGGACGAGCCGACCAACCACCTCGACCTGCCCGCGATCGAGCAGCTGGAGTCCGCGCTCGACTCCTACACGGGCACGCTGCTGCTGGTCACTCACGACCGCCGCATGCTGGACGCGGTGCGTACGACCCGCCGCGTCGAGGTGGCGGACGGCAAGGTCACGGAGGTCTGACGCCCGTCCGGCCGCCTACGGGCGGTCCTCGGGCTCCTCGTACGGCTCCTCGAACGGCTCGTCGTCGCGCCGGACCGGGCCCGGGGTCTTCGCGGACCGGTCGTCGCCGGGCTTGCGTTCCTTCTGTCGGGCGTCCCGCTTCTCCTCTGCGAGGTGCTTGCGGACTTCCTCGGGCTTGTCTCCGACCTGGTTCATGCGGTCAGGGTCACACAGCCCGTACGCGCCCGCACGCCGGGCGGACGGGGAGCCTCCCCCGCCCGCCCTTGGCGTCACCGCCTCAGCGGCGGCCCTTGTCACCGCCCAGCAGCCCCGCCTTGCGCAGGGCGTCGGCCATGGCGCTGTTCGCCGGCGCAGGCGTCTGGGCCTGGCCCTGGGGCTTACGGCCTCCGCCGCCTCCGCCGCCGCCCTTGCGCTGCTGCGGCGGTCGGCCACCGCCGCCGCCCCGCTCGCGCTTCGGCCCCTTCTGGCCCGCCTCCGCCCCGGCCTTCTCGTCGTCGAGCCGCAGCGTCAGCGAGATCCGCTTGCGCGGAATGTCGACCTCCAGCACCTTCACCTTCACCACGTCGCCCGGCTTCACCACCTCGCGCGGGTCCTTGACGAAGCTCCGCGACATGGCCGAGACGTGGACGAGCCCGTCCTGGTGCACACCGACGTCCACGAAGGCACCGAAGGCGGCCACGTTCGTGACCACACCCTCCAGCACCATCCCCGGCTCCAGGTCGCCGATCTTCTCGACACCCTCCTTGAACGTGGCCGTCTTGAACGCGGGCCGCGGGTCCCGCCCCGGCTTCTCCAGCTCGCGCAGGATGTCGGTGACCGTCGGCAGACCGAAGGTCTCGTCCACGAAGTCGTCCGCCCGCAGCGACCGCAGCACCGACGTGTTGCCGATCAGCGAGGCCACCTCGCCGCCCGTCGTCTTCACGATCCGCCGCACCACCGGGTACGCCTCCGGGTGCACGCTCGACGCGTCCAGCGGGTCGTCGCCGCCCCGGATGCGCAGGAAGCCCGCGCACTGCTCGTACGCCTTCGGGCCGAGCCGCGGCACGGCCTTGAGCGCCTTGCGGGACCGGAAGGGCCCGTTGGCGTCCCGGTGGGCCACGATGTTCTCGGCGAGTCCGGCCCCGATGCCCGACACGCGCGACAGCAGGGGCGCCGACGCGGTGTTGACGTCGACCCCGACGCCGTTCACACAGTCCTCGACCACCGCGTCCAGCGACCGCGACAGCTTCACCTCGGACAGGTCGTGCTGGTACTGGCCGACGCCGATCGACTTCGGGTCGATCTTCACCAGCTCGGCGAGCGGGTCCTGGAGGCGGCGTGCGATCGACACCGCGCCGCGCAGCGAGACGTCGAGGTCCGGCAGCTCCTGCGAGGCGAAGGCGGAGGCCGAGTACACCGAAGCGCCCGCCTCCGACACCATCACCTTGGTGAGGTTCAACTCCGGGTGCTTGGCGATGAGTTCGGTGGCGAGCTTGTCGGTCTCGCGGGACGCGGTGCCGTTGCCGATGGCGATCAGTTCGACCGCGTGCTCCTTCGCGAGCCGGGCCAGGGTCGCCAGCGCCTGGTCCCACTTGTTGGCCGGCACGTGCGGGTAGATCGTGTCGGTGGCGACGACCTTGCCGGTCGCGTCGACGACGGCGACCTTCACGCCCGTACGGAAACCGGGGTCGAGCCCCAGCGTCGCGCGCGTCCCGGCGGGCGCCGCCAGCAGCAGGTCGCGCAGGTTCGCGGCGAAGACCCGCACCGCCTCGTCCTCCGCCGCCGTCCGCAGCCTCAGCCGCAGGTCGATGCCGAGGTGGACCAGGATGCGGGTGCGCCACGCCCAGCGGACCGTGTCGGCGAGCCACTTGTCGCCCGGCCGCCCCCGCTGCGCGATCCCGAACCGGGAGGCGATGATCGCCTCGTACGACGAGGGGCCCTCGACCGGCTCCTCCGGCTCCAGGACGAGGTCGAGGACCTCCTCCTTCTCGCCGCGCAACATTGCCAGCACCCGGTGGGAGGGCAGCTCGGTGAAGGGCTCGGCGAAGTCGAAGTAGTCGGCGAACTTCGCGCCCGCCTCCTCCTTGCCCTCGCGCACCTTCGCCACCAGCCGGCCGCGCGTCCACATCCGCTCGCGCACCTCGCCGATCAGGTCGGCGTCCTCCGAGAACCGCTCGGTGAGGATGGCGCGGGCGCCCTCCAGCGCGGCGGCCGGGTCCGCGACGCCCTTGTCGGCGTCGACGAACGCGGCGGCCGCCGCCGACGGCTCCACCGACGGGTCGGCGAGCAGCCCGTCCGCGAGCGGCTCCAGACCCGCCTCGCGCGCGATCTGCGCCTTGGTGCGCCGCTTGGGCTTGAACGGCAGGTAGATGTCCTCCAGGCGCGCCTTGGTGTCGGCCTCCCGGATCCGCGCCTCGAGCTCCTCGGACAGCTTGCCCTGCTCGCGTACGGAGTCGAGGATCGCGGTCCGCCGCTCCTCCAGCTCCCGCAGGTAGCGCAGCCGCTCCTCGAGCGTGCGCAGCTGCGCGTCGTCGAGCATCTCGGTCGCTTCCTTGCGGTAGCGCGCGATGAACGGCACGGTCGACCCGCCGTCGAGCAGCTCGACGGCCGCCCTCACCTGCCGCTCCCGTACGCCGAGCTCCTCGGCGATCCTGCCTTCGATGGACGTCGTCACGGTGTCCCGACTCGCCTTCTCGTGCCTACCAGCTTGAGCCTGCATTCTGCCGGGTCACCGCACGACGTGTCCGCCTGCCCTGCCGTCGGGGCAGCTCTCAAGCGCGGCGCGCCCTGCCCCCGCCCCGCGACGCCCCGCCGAAGAGCCGGGCCAGCAGCCGGAAGGGCAGGGTCACCACGGTGGCGACGGCCGAGCCGATCATGCGGAAGAAGTCTGCGATGGTACGCAAAGGGGACACCTCCATGTCCGGTTGGTTGCCCCCTGCGCGTTGCCGCGCCCCAACCCGCGAAACGTCAGCCGCTAGCCACGAGCCCTCAGCCCTTGCCGGCCAGGTCCTGCGGGAACGCGCCCGCCGCCATCGCCGTGGCCAGGAAGCCCCGACCCAGCTCGGTGAGGCGCTCGACGTCCGCCGCGCCGAGGTGCTCGTACGGGGCCGCGTCCAGGCGGTCGGTGTGGTCCTCCAGCTCCGCGCGCAGGGCGGAGCCGGCCTCCGTCAGGTCGCCGGCCTCGTCCAGCAGGCCGCGCTCGCGCAGCCGGCCCGCCGCCGCGTCCCAGTCCTCGCGCCGCCAGCCGCGGGTGGCGAGGATCCAGCGCGGCGCCATGCCCTTGCCGGTCGCCGTGTGGCTGACCAGCGCCTCCAGCGGGTCGAGTCCGGCGGTGAGCAGCGCGACCAGGTGCGCGTCCCCGCGGTGCTCGCGCAGCAGCGTCGCGGCGTGCCAGTACGCGAGGTGCGGCTCCTCCGGCACCGGCAGGTCGGCGTGGGCGGCGTACAGCGGGCGGGCGTGCCGCGTACAGGCCTCGGCGGCACGCAGGGCGAGCCGGGCGGCCTCGGCCATCTCTGCCGAGGCGACGATCCCGTCACCGAGCAGACGCCGCAGCGTGGTGTCGGCGGCCCGCAGCCGCGCCGCCAGTACGGCCTCGGGGGAGGCGGCGTCCCAGACGGCGGGGAGGTGGCGGGCGATGAGCTCGTGGTTGAAGTTGTAGAAGGAGGCCGCGACCACACCGGGGCCGACGGCGCCCATCGCGGCGGCGCGCCCGGCGAAGTACGCGGCGCTGGAGTCCTCCACGCCGAGCCCGGCGAGCTCCTTGGCGTAGTCGGGGGAGAAGTAGACCGTCGAGTGCAGCGGGTTGAGGGCGTTGTGGCAGCGGCGGCCGGCGCGCGGCGGCAGAGTCGTCATGGCCCTACGTTACCGACTGGTCAGTACGCAGGGCCAGGCCGCGTGCCGCCGCATGGCAGGAAAGGTGGGCTTCTCGTCATTGCCGCCATCGGGTCCCGCCCCCAAGGATGAGGGGCATGACGCAGCGACCCGTACTCGTCGTCCTCTTCGACGGCGTGCAGAGCCTGGACGTCACCGGACCGGTGGAGGTGTTCGCCGGGGCGGCTCATCTCGGCCCCGTCCCCCCGTACCCGATCCGTACCGCCTCGCTCGACGGAGCGCCCGTCCGCACCCAGAGCGGCCTGCGCCTGGCCGCCGACACCTCGCTCACCGACGCCGAGCCGCCGCACACCCTCCTGGTCCCCGGCGGCGAGGGCACCCGCGACCCCGACCCGCGCCTGGTCGACTGGCTGCGCGTCCACGCCCCGCGCGCCGAACGTCTGGTCTCGGTCTGCACCGGTGCCGTCCTCCTCGCCGAGGCGGGCCTGTTGGACGGCCGGCGCGTCACCACGCACTGGGCGTTCTGCGACCACCTCGCCCGCGACCATCCGGCGGTGGAGGTCGATCCGGACCCGATCTTCGTACGGGACGGGAACCTCGCCACCTCCGCCGGGGTCACGGCGGGCATCGACCTCGCCCTCGCCCTGGTCGAGGAGGACCTCGGCCGGGACGCGGCGCTCACCATCGCCCGCCACCTGGTGGTCTTCCTCCGCCGCCCCGGCAACCAGGCCCAGTTCAGCGCCCAGCTCGCCGCCCAGACCGCGCGGCGCGAACCCCTGCGCGAGGTCCAGCAGTTCATCACCGAGCACCCGGCCGCCGACCTCTCGATCGAGTCCCTGGCCGCCCGCGCCCGCCTCTCACCGCGCCACTTCGCCCGCGCCTTCCAGGCGGAGACCGGCACGACACCCGGCCGCTACGTCGACCGGGTCCGCCTCGAACACGCGCGGCGCCTGCTGGAGGACACCGGCGACGGTGTCCAGGAGGTCGCCCGGGCCGCAGGCTACGGCACGCCCGAGGCGATGCGCCGCGCCTTCGTCAAGGCGCTCGGGACCGCGCCCGCCGAATACCGGCGGCGCTTCCACGCGCCGCACGTACCCAGCCACTGAAAGGACGTCCACGCCCATGCAGATCGCCATCCTCCTCTACCCGGGCTTCACCAGCCTCGACGCCGTCGGGCCCTTCGAGATGATCAGCCACCTGCCCGGCGCCGAGACCGTCTTCGTCGCCAAGGAGACC
The DNA here is from genome assembly GCF_044765045.1 of Streptomyces sp. NPDC093546. Taxonomy (NCBI): domain Bacteria; kingdom Bacillati; phylum Actinomycetota; class Actinomycetes; order Kitasatosporales; family Streptomycetaceae; genus Streptomyces; species Streptomyces sp. NPDC093546. Next base: position 325,377 of record NZ_JBIWJG010000006.1, read on the forward strand.
GGCCCGGTCCGCAACGACCAGGGCAACCTCGCCCTCGTCGCCGACCGCACCCTCGCCGAGGTCTCCCGCCCCGACGTCGTCGTCGTTCCGGGCACCGGCGAGTGGGAGCCGGTCCTGCGCGACGAGGAGCTCCTCGACTGGCTCCGTACCGCCGACGCCGCCACCACCTGGACCACCTCCGTCTGCACCGGCTCCCTGCTGCTGGCGGCGGCGGGCCTCCTGGGCGGCCGGCGCGCCACGACCCACTGGCTCGCCATGGAGAGGCTGAAGGAGCTCGGCGCCGAACCGACCGGCGAGCGCGTCGTCTTCGACGGCAAGTACGTCACGGCCGCCGGCGTCTCGTCCGGCATCGACATGGCCCTCCACCTGCTGGGCCGCATCGCCGGCGACACGGTCGCGCAGACCGTCCAGCTGATGACGGAGTACGACCCGCGGCCCCCGTACGACGCCGGCTCCCCGGAGAAGGCCCCGGCCGCCATCGTGGCCCGGATGCGCGGCGTGGCCTGAGGAAAAGCGATTGCCCCGGCGGGAGCGCTCACGTTGGGTGGGCGGCATGACCGACCTGCATACCGAGCGCCTCACCCTGCGGCGATGGCGTGAGTCCGACCTTGAACCGTGGGCGGCGATGAATGCCGATCCCGAGGTGCGGGAGCACCTGGGCGACCTGCTCACCCGTGAACAGAGCGATGCCTCCGTGGCACGGTTCCAGGTGGAGTTCGCCCGGCGAGGTTACGGGTGGTGGGCGGTCGAGGTGCGGGCCACGGGCGAGTTCATCGGCTTCGCCGGCCTGGATCAGGTGGATGACGGCATGCCGTTCACCGGAGTGGAGATCGGCTGGCGGCTCGCCCGCTCCTCCTGGGGCCAGGGCTACGCCACCGAGGCCGCGCAGGCGGTCCTGGCCCACGGCTTCGACACGCTCGGGCTTCCCGAGATCCTCGCCGTGACCACCTCCGCCAACCTCCGCTCCCAGGCCGTGATGCGCAGGATCGGCATGACCCGGGACCCGGCCGACGACTTCGAGGACCCCACCGCGCCCGAAGGTCCTTTGCGTCCGAACGTGCTGTACCGCATCGGCGCCCCGCCGCGCTAGGCCACGTCCGGCAGGCCCGCCCGGTCCATGAGCGCGTGCATCGCGGCCTCGGGCAGGGCGGGGTTCGCCGCCGCCTCGTCCGCGGTCTCCCGCTCCTCCAGAAGACCGGCGAGCACCTCGGTGGGCACGCGAGGATCCCGTACGGCGGCGTTTCTCACCCACCACGCGGGGTCGCCGGTCAGCCGCACCACCGACTCCACCGACAAGCGGGGGTCGTCCAGCGCCCGGCGGCGTACGGCTTCCTCGGGGTCACGGCTGAGCCGCTCGACGACCTCGGCCGGGCAGCCCGGGTCCAGCAGCGCGGCTTCCCGCATCCGGGGCCGTGGATCGGCGGCGTACCGGATCAGGCCCTCGCGCGGGAAGTTCGGGTGCTCGGGCATCTGGTGGGCGGAGCGCCCCTCCCAGGACTCCCACATCTCCAGCAGCAGGTGTCCCGGGGCCTCGGCGCACCTCTCGGCGAGCAGGAGCCGTACGGCGAAGTCCTCGTCCGCCGCGAGGCGTTCGACCACATCGGCGGGCAGGCTCCGCGCGGTCGCGGCGCTGCGCCGCAGGAGCACATGGCCGGACGCGGCGCACCGGCGCATCTCGTCGGGGTCGCCGTGCCGGTCCTGCACCCACCGCAGCGGGTAGTGGTGGTCGTGCGGGCCCACCTCCACGCCGCGCACCGCCGCCCGCTGCCGCTCGGTGAGCGCCGGGTGGACGGAGGCGTGGAAGCGTACGGTGTCGTCCGGGTCCGCACCCAGGACGGCCGCCAGGTCGGCGTCCAGGCGCAGGTTGCGGGCCACGGAGCACCGCGTCCCGGAGTCGTCGTCCCGGACCAGCCGCTCGGCGAGGTCACGCCGCAGCAAGCACTCCTCGGCCGCCCGCTCCCGGTCCTGGCCGTCGAGCAGGGAGGCGTACGCCGTCGGGCCCATCGGCGGGCCGTTCCGGTGGTGGCTCACCAGCGCCGCGGACCGTACGCCGTCGTCCTCGTCGGCCAGCAGCGCCGCCCGCTGCTCGGAGCCCAGGTGCTCCCAGGCACTCGGACAGGCCGCGCGCCGGATGCCCGGCTCCGGATCCGTGGCCAGCAGGCGCAGCGGACCGGGAGGCAGCCGCAGGTGGCGGGTGAGCTCACCGCGCACCATGGCGTTGGGATGCGTCGCCAGCCGTTCGAACCCCGCGTCGGTCAGGGCGTCCGGCTCGTGGCCGAGGTGAAGCGCCACCATCCATGCCATCCGCTCGTCCATGTCGACCAGCCGTGTGCGCTGCTCGGGAGTGAGGTGGATGTGCTCCGCCACCTCACGTCGGGTCCGCGCGTCCGGATGACGGGCCCAGGCTTCGATCACCTCCGCCGGCAGCGGCCGGAAGCGCAGCCGGAACGGCAGCCGCTGCGCGGGTGCCATGCCCAGCACCCGGATGAGCACCCGCGGGGACGCGGAGGGGTTCATGGCCAGGCCGTTCAGCCAGGCACCGTGCAGCGCCGCCGCCGCCGTCGACGTCACGTCACACCCCGTACGTGAAGCGGGGCGCCCGCCGCTCCAGGAAGGCGGCGACCCCCTCGGCGGTGTCGCCGCTGTCGCGCGCCTGCTCCGCCCAGTACGCGTCCCGGTCGGTGCGACCGGTCGCGAACTCCTTCGCCGCCGCCTGCGTCAGCTGCGAGCGGGACACCAGGACCCGGGTGAACTCCGCGACCCGCTTGCCCAGTTCGCCCGCCGGGAGGACCTCGTCCACCAGGCCGGTGCGCAGGGCGCGTTCCGTGTCGATCAGCTCGCCCGAGAACAGCAGGTACTTGGCGGCCGACGGGCCCACCAGCGAGACCAGGCGGCGGGTGGAGGAGGCGGGGTAGACGATGCCGAGCTTGGCCGGGGTGATGCCGAACAGCGCGCCCTCCTCGGCGAACCGCAGGTCGCAGGCGGCCGCCAGCTGGCTTCCGCCGCCCACGCAGTAGCCCCGCACGGCGGCGAGCGTCGGCTTCGGGAAGGCGGCCAGCGCCTCCTCTGCCCGTACCGCCAGCATCTGCTGCTCGTCGCCCGGCGCGCCCAGCGAGGAGATGTCCGCCCCGGCGCAGAAGGTGGCGCCCGCGCCCGTCAGCACCAGCGCCCGGACGTCCCGGTCGGTGGCCAGTCCGGAGAGCAGGCCGGGCAGGGCGCGCCACATCGCCGACGTCATGGCGTTCCTCTTGGCGGGGTTGCTGATGACGACGGTGGCCACACCGTCCGAGACGCTGTGCTCCAGCTGCGGCTGCTGCTCCATGGGCCGGATGCTATCCGCCGACGGGGGTCGGGCCGTGACCACGCGTATCGACAAAGCGGTCAAAGGACAATCTCCGGCGACCCATTCGGTCAGAAGGCGTCCGCTACGCGATGACTTCCGGTCACTGGCCGGGAGGGGCCCCCGCCGCTCCCACACTCGGTGCGTGGCGACAATCGAGCACGAAGGTGAAAGCCGGACCATCGAATCCCGCGGGAGCGCCCCGGCGCGGACCCCCGCGCCGACGCGGCCACCGACGTACGAAGGGGTCTGGCGGTTCACCGCTCCCGCCGTCGACGTCTCCGTACCGCAGGCCAGGCACGCCGTCAGGGATCTGCTGAAACGTCAAGGCATCCCCGTCCGCGACGACGTCGCGCAGGGACTGCTGCTGATCGTCTCCGAGCTCGTGACCAACGCCGTACGGCACGCGGCGCTGCTGTCACCCGAGGTCGCGGTCGAGGTCGGGATCGGCCCGGAGTGGATCCGGGTGTCCGTGGAGGACAACCACCCGTACCGCCCCAAGGCGCTGGAGTCGGACTCCGCGCGCACGGGCGGCCGCGGACTGCTGCTGGTCCGCGAGATCACCCGCGAGGCGGGTGGTGCGTGCGACGTCGAGCACACCGCGACCGGCGGCAAGATCATCTGGGCCGCACTGCCGCTGAGACCGGGGCCGCCGCTTCCCTAAAGCGTGGGTGTGGCGGTCCCCGCCCGTACGTGAGGCCGGGACGATGTCCTGATCTTTGTGGCTTCTGCCCATACGAGGGTCCGGCGTGATGTGGAGAGACTGCCCATCAGCGGTCGCGGCATGTCCCGGGAACAGGGACGGGGGCCGAGCCATGGGCATGACGAAGCACACGGGAGGACGGCGCGATGAGCGTGCAGCAGTATGACGAGATCGGTGAGGCGTACGAGGGCTTCAAGGCACTGCCGCTGGAGCGGTACGTGGTGGTGCCCAGCTTCCTGGCCATGGTCGGGGACGTACGCGGCAAGTCGGTGCTCGACCTGGCCTCCGGCACCGGCTTCTACAGCCGGGAGTTCAAGCGGCGGGGCGCCACCGAGGTGCTCGGCATCGACATCTCCAGCGAGATGGTCGCCGTGTCACAGGCGTTGGAGGAGCGCGAGCCGCTGGGCATCCGCTACGAGGTCGGAGACGTGGCCGAACTGCGGTCCTTCGAGCAGCCCTTCGACATCGGCCTGGCGGTCCAGCTGCTCAACTACGCGGACGACACCGCCACCACGGAGCGCATGTGCCGCAACCTGCACCGCAGCCTGAAGCCCGGCGCCGAGCTCTTCCTGCTCAACCAGTCGCCCGACTACCGGTTCGACGGGCCGACCCCGGAGAAGTACGGCTTCCGCACCGAGCTCACCGGCGAGGAGGGCGAGACCGGACCGCGCGTCCGGACCACGGCGCTGCTCGACCCGCCGGTCTCGTTCGTCGCCAACCGCCCGCGCCGCGACGTCTACGAGAAGTCCCTGACGGCCGCCGGGTTCACCGACCTGACCTGGGTTCCGCTGCAGGTGTCCGACGCCGGCGTGCGCGAGTTCGGCGCGGACCACTGGGCGGACTTCCACGCCAACCCGCCGCTGGAGATGCTGCGCTGCCGCGCCTGACGCCCAGCGCCTGACGCCCGACCGGACGTCCCGGTAGTCCCGACGGCCCGACCTCTGGAGTTCACCGACCAGAGGCCGGGCCGTCGGTCCCTGCAGTGCCCCTGCCCGACACGGCAGGGTGGCTACGCCCTCCTGACCGCGTCCGTCACCGTCAGCACGCCGAGCGTCGCCGACCACGGGACCAGGGGGCTTTCGGTCAGGCCCGCGCGGACGCAGCGCATCGCCTCGCTCGCTTCGTGGGTGTAGCCGCGTCCCGTCGGCGGCAGGTGCCAGGCGCGGGACGGGCCGCGGGCCGGGTGGAGGAGGACGCGGTCGGCGGCGTAGAAGGGGGCGGGCAGTTCGATGCGGGCCTCGCTGCCGGAGAGGTCGGCGTGGGCGGGAAGCTCGGTGGCGAAGGAGCAGGCGAGCTCCGCCATGGCGCCGGACGGGTAGCCCAGCAGCAGGGCCGTGGTGTCGTCCACGAGGGGCGCCGTGGACAGGGAGCGGGCGTCGATGTACTGGGGCGTGCCGAGCAGGAGGTCGGCGAGGGCGAGCGGGTAGACGCCCGAGTCGAGGAGCGCCCCGCCGCCCTCCGGGTCACGCAGCCGGGCCAGCGCGGGCGCCGGGGCGCGGCCGCCCGTCGCGGCGCGCAGCAGGTGCGGCGTACCGACGGCACCCTCCACCACCAGCCGCGCGGCCCGGCGTACGGCGGGCAGGCACCGCGTCCACATCGCCTCCATCAGGAGCAGGCCCCGCGCCTCGGCCAGCCGCATCAGGTCCTGTGCGTCCCGGACGTTCGTGGTCAGGGGCTTCTCGCACAGCACGTGCTTGCCCGCCTCCAGGCAGGTCCGGACGGCGCCGTGGTGCGCGGCGTTGACGGACGCCACGTACACGAGGTCGACGTCCGGGTCGGCGGCGAGCTTCCCCGGGCCGCCGCCGTAGGCCCGCTCCACCCCGTACCGCGCCGCGAAGGCCCGCGCCGAGGACGCGGTCCGTGAGCCGACCGCGACCACCTCGGCGTCGTCGAGGAGCAGCAGGTCCTCGGCGAACGCGGCCGCCTGGCGCCCGGTCGACAGCACGCCCCACCGGACCGGGGGAGGGGCCGGTGTCATGGTGTCGTCCCCTGCGGCACGGTCGGCTCCGGGCGCTCGTCGCCGGGTTCCGGCGGAACCCGCCCCGGCGGGGCGGAGGTCCGCGCGCCGTGCCGGGCGGCCAGCCGGGAGAACACCACCACCAGCGCCACCACGCCGCCCACGCACCCCAGCGCCACCGAGAGCGAGGTGGCGTGTGCGAGCGCCCCGATGGCGGGCGGCCCCGTCACCAGCCCGACGTACGCGACGGAGGACACGAAGCCCACCTCCCGCTCGCCGCTGGTGCCGAGGCTCTGGCCGTGCTTGCCCGCCTGGCCGATGGCGACCGGGAAGACCAGCGCGAAACCGAGGCCCGCCAGGGCGAGACCCGCGTACCCGGCCGCCGCCCACGGCAGGGCGACGGCGATCAGCAGGCCGCCGGCGGCGGTCGTGCCGCAGAGGCCCAGCAGAAGGTACGGGCCCAGCCGTTCCTCCAGCCGGACGCCCAGGAAGCGGACGACGACGGTGGTCACGGAGAAGACGGTGTACCCGGCGGCGGCCGCCGACGCGGACATGCCGCGCTCGGTGTCGAGGAAGAGGACGGACCAGTTCGCCATGGCGCCCTCGCCGATCGCGGCGCAGAAGAGGGTGAACGCGATCAGCCACAGCATCACCTGCCGGACGGGGCGAGGCGCCGCAGCGTCCCCTCCCTTGCCGGCCCGTCCTGCGGCCTTCTGCTCCGCTCCCACCGTCGGCAGGTGGCGCCCGAACACGGCCACCAGCACCAGCGCCACGGCCGCCACCAGCAGGAAGTGAGGACGCGTGCCCCAGTCGGCCCACGCCGCGAGGGCGGCGCCCGCCGAACCGGCGACCGCGCCCGTGCTGAACACCCCGTGGAAGAAGGACATCAGCGGCCTTCCCACCTGGGCGGTGACGAAGACCGCGCAGATGTTCATCGCCACGTCCAGCGTGCCGACGGTGAAGCCGATGACGAAGAACGCCGCCCCCAGCAGGGCGTACCCGCCCGGCAGCGACAGCACCACCAGCGCCAGGCACATCGCCGGGAGCGCGGTGAGCGTGACCCGGCGCGTACCGAGGGCCGCGCACGCCCACCCGGCGAAGGTGGCTCCCGCGAGGAGCCCCGCGACCTGGCCCAGCAGGGCCAGACCCAGGGCGCCCTCGTCGGCGCCGACCTGGTGGGCGAGGGCCGGGACCCGGCCCACCCACGACCCGTACACCATGCCGTTGAGGACGAACGCGGCCGCGACGGCCGTACGTGTGGAGATCATCCGCGGTTCTCCGGGGCTTCCTGCGGGGCCTCCTTCTGGAAGCTCGAGGTGATGGAGGGCAGTTCGGGCCGGTCGCCCAGCTCCCGGGCCAGGGCCGCGATCCCGTCGTGCAGCGTCACGTGCGGGCTGTAACCGAGGACGCGGGCCCGGCCGATGTCGCCGACGAGGGCGTAACTGTCGTCCAGGACGGTGGCGTCCGCCTCCAGCACCGCCTCGCTCCCGGTCACCTCGCCGATGGTCCGGGCGAGCTCCCGCAGCGACGTGTCGGTGCCGGAACCGACGTTGACCGCCTCGCCCGGCTCGGCGCGCCCCGCGACGTACAGCAGCCCGCTGACCATGTCCTCCACGTGGACGAAGTCGCGGCTCTTGCGGTCGATGTCGCCGACCGCCGGAATGGGCTTGCCGTTGAGGTGCCAGCGCAGGAACTGCGAGACCTCGCCCTCGGCGCGGCGCGGGTCCTCGCCGGGGCCGTAGATGACGAACGGCCGGGCGATCGAGGCGGGCAGGTGCCAGGTCTTGACCAGGCCCCGGATGATGGCCTCGCCGCACAGCTTGTGCGCCCCGTACGGCAGGATCGGGTCCTTGGCGTGCGCCTCGTCGGTGGGGCTGTACGTCGGCGGCCCGTAGACGGAGGCCGCCGACTGGTGCACCAGGCGGGTACGCGAACGGGCGCACGCCTCGGCGACGTTGAAGGTGGCCTCGACGTTCATCCGGAAGTCGAAGCGCGGGTCCAGCAGCGAGCGCGTACCGCTGGGGTTGCCCGCGAGGTGGAAGACGACGTCGACGCCGCCCAGCGCCTCGGCGGTGGCGGCCGGGTCGCGCAGGTCGGCCTGGTGGAACTCGGCGCCCGGTAAGGGCACGTCGGGGGCGACGAGGTCCACCACCCGTACCCGTACGCCGTGGTCGGCGAGCGCGGTGACCAGGTGGCGGCCGACGAAGCCGGACCCGCCCGTGACGGCGGCGGTACGGAAGGGGGCGAGGACGTCCTCGGGGACGTGCGCCCACGCGCGGTCAGTGGAAGGCATGCGGTTCTCCCTGCGGAGTGTGACGGATTCGACGGGTGTGGGTAGCGGCATGGAGCACGTGGTGGACCGCGCCGGCCAGGCCCCGGCAGGCGCCCGGCGGCCGGTCGGGCAGCAGATGGACGCGGAGGCCGGCGGTGACGGCGGCGCCGTCGTTCACCGGGTCGTCACCGACCATGAGCGCCCGCCCCGGCGGGACCCCGAGACGGGCGCACGCCGTCCGGAACAGCCCCGGATCCGGCTTCTCGGCGCCCTCCTCGCACGACAGCACGAAGGCGTCGGCGCCGACGTACCCGGCGAGGCCGTGGGCGGCGAAGGTGGGCCGGATGTCCCAGCCGACGTTGCTGACGACGCCGACCGGCACGTTGTGGGCATGCAGCGCCGCCAGGGTGGCGCCGACGTCCTCGTACGGAGTCCACGCCTCCGGCGAGAGCAGCCGCGCGTACAGCGCCCGCGCGAGCTCCTCGTCCGCTCCGGCCCTCCCGAACCACGCCAGGTGGGCGCGGCGGTGGGCGGGGGCGGACCGCTGGCAGCCCCGCATCGCGGCCGTGACACCGGGCGTACGGCGTTCCGCGAGCATCCGGTCGTACAGCGCCCGCGGCGCCGCCCCGCCGGTGTCGTGGCCCGCGGCGCGGCAGGCGTCGAGTACCCACCGCGGGCTGTCGTCGTGCGCGAAGAGCGTGTGGTCGAAGTCGAAAAGAACCGCGACGGGTGAAGAGTCGGCGCCGCTCATGGCACGGACACCCCCTCCGCCACCGCCCGCCCCACCTCATGGGGGAAGCCGAGCCCCGACGGGGCCCGCCCGGCCCGGATCGCGGCGATGTCGGCGAGCTGGTCGTGCAGCCAGTCGACCGGGTCGGCGTGCGCGACCGCCGCGCGGGCCCGGGCCGCCATGGCCCGCCGCCGCCCGGGCGGCAGGGTCAGCGCCGTGTACAGCGCGTCCGCCGTCGCCTCGACGTCGCGCGGCCGCTCCAGGGGCACCGTGGCGTCCCGGGGGAGCAGGTCGGCGGCGCCGGTACCGGCGGACAACACGGTCACCCCGTCCCGCTCGGTGAGGAGCGCGCCCTCCTGGGCGACCAGGTTCATCCCGTCCGCCACCGCGTTGACCAGGAGCACGTCATGGGCGCGCAGCACGCCGAGGGCGCGCTCCGCGTCGTCGCCCTCGTGGACCGTGATGGCCCCGGGATGGCGGGCGTTCACCGCCTCGACCGTGCGCCGGACCCGGTCGCGGTAGTCGCGGTAGGCCGGCACCCGCTCCCGGGACGGGACCAGGCAGGCCACGAACCGGACCCGCTCCGCCAGCCCCGCGTCCAGGTCCAGCAGGCGGGCGTACGCCTCGAAGCCGCGCAGCGCGTTCTTCGCCGGGTCGAGGCGGTCCACGCGGGCGATCACCGCGCGTGGGTCTTCGTCCCTGGTCCTGGCCGCCCACTCGGTGACGCGCGGCGCCAGGGCGCGGGTGGCGAGCGCCGGACCGTCGACGGTCACCGGGTAGCACCGCACCCACGTGGCGCGCCCCCGCCCCGACGCGACCAGGCCCCGCTCGTGGTCGACGGCCAGCCCCAGTGCGGCGCAGCACTCCAGGAACCGCCGCGCCCACGCGGGCCGCTGGAAGCCCAGCAGGTCGGCGCCGAGCATGCCGTGGACCAGCGTCGGGACGAGCGGGTGCGGCAGCCGCGCCCACGACTCCCGGGCCGGGAAAGGCGTGTGGCTGAAGTGACTGATCCACAGGTCGTCGCGCCGACGGCGTACGGCACCGGGCAGGAGCAGCAGCTGGTAGTCGTGGCACGCCACCACCGCCCCGGGCGGCGCGCCGCGCGCCACATGGGCCGCCAGCGTCTCGTTGACGGTCCGGTAGCCCGCCAGCGAACGCAGCGGCTCGCGCGGGTCGACCAGCACGGGCACCTCGTCCTCGATGCCGTGCCACACCGTCCACAGGAGGTTGACGCCGGCGTCGTCGTAGTAGCCCCGGTACGCCTCCGGGTCGACCGGCACGGCCTCGTAGCGGTAGCCCAACTCCGCGCCCAGGCCGTGGAAGAGCCCGAGCCGCGCCGCGCGCGCGTCGGCCTCCGCGTCCGACGGCGCCACCCAGCGGAGCGTGACGCTGCGCGGGTCGACGGCCCCGCCGATCCGGTCCAGCAGGGCGGTCACGCTGCCGTTGCGGCGCTCGGGCCGCAGACCGCCGCGGTCCGTGAAGCGCACCGGCCCCCGATCGGAGACCAGCACCACGTCCCGGGGCGCCGGGCCCGTCACGGCGTACGCGCCGTCGCGCCGGCGCCGACCCGCTCGGGAACACCGAGGGATCCGGGACCGGAGGCCCGCAGCACATCGGCGAAGGCGTGCACGATCGCGATGTGCGCCGTCTCGATCACCCCGAAGTCGTCAGAGCCGACGACCAGCGGGATGTCGACCAGCTCGGCGGCCGGCCCGCCGCCGCATCCCAGCATGCCGATGGAGACCAGCCCCATCCGCCGCGCGGCGCGCAGCGCGGCGACGATATTGGGCGACCGCCCGCTGGCGCTGATCGCCACGACCGCGTCGCCGGGCTCGGCGTTGTCGGTCAACTGCCGGACGAACGCGTCGGCGTACGACACGTCGTTGGCGTACGCCGTCAGCAGGGCGATGTTGTCGGCGAGTGCGAACGCCCGCAGCGGCGGCTCGGTCGGCCGCCGCGCCGTCTTCACCAGGTCGCACACGAGGTGGGTGGCCGTCGTCGCGCTGCCGCCGTTGCCCATGGCGTACACCCGGCCACCCCGCCGCCGTACGCCGTCCAGCGCTTCGACCGCGTCCGCCACGGCGGGCAACGACACGGTGCCCAGGCCGTCCACGGTGTTGCTGAAGAACCTCTCGCTCAACCACTGGTAGTGCTGCACCACAGGCCTCCCGGCTCGGTTACGGAGGACCACAGCGTGCGCGTCCCGCCGACCGGACCCCGCCCAGAAAGCGCCCAGATCCCGCCCGGCGGCGGCCCGGCCCCACCGCGCCCGGCGGCGCCGCGCGCCCCCGCACCGCTTCTCGCCAGCACATCACCCAGTTCCGGACAATCTCCCGGCCCAGGTGTGGAAGGCGCGAAAAATGAGACTCGACGCGGGCCCATGTCGGAGGCAACTGACCGGAAGGCCGCCAGATGCGTTACGGATTGCTCGGTCCCCTGGAGGTGTACGAGGACGACGGCACGGTGCCGTTACCCCTGGGCGGCCCGCGCCAGCGGGCCGTCCTCGCGTCACTCGCGCTGCGCGCCAACGAGACGGTGAGCGTCGGCTACGTCATGGACGCGGCCTGGGAGGAGCCCCCCGCCTCGCCCGGCTCCAACATCCGCACGTACGTCAACGGGCTGCGCCGGCGGCTGCGCGACCACGGCCGCGAGCCGCGGCTGCTGGTCACCCGGCCCCCCGGCTACCAACTGCGCGCCCGCACCGGCGAGGTGGACGTCGAGGTCTTCGAGGACCTGGCCGCGCGCGGCACCCTCGCCGCGGAGGGCGGGGCGCTCGCCGCGGCCGCCCGGCACTACGGCGGGGCGCTCGCCCTGTGGCGCGGCCGCCCCCTGGAGGGCCTCCCGCTGGGTCCGGCGCTCCAGGCGGAGGCGGCGCGGCTGGTCGAGCGGCGCCTCGCGGTCGCCGAGAGGTACGTCGAGGTCCTGCTCGCCCAGGGCCGCCCGGCGGAGGCGGTGACGGTGCTGCGCCCGCTGGTCGCGGAGCACCCGCTGAACGAGAGCCTGGCCGCGCACCTGATGCGGGCGCTGGGCCGGGCCGGGCGCCGCCCGGAGGCGCTGGAGGTGTACCGGCAGGCGGACAGGGTGCTGGCCGACGAGCTGGGGGTGGCACCGGGCGGGGAACTCACCGCGGTACGGCGCCGGCTGGTGGACGGCCCGCGCACCGCCACCGTGCCGGCGCCCCGCCGCGCCCCTGGGCTCGTACCGGCCTCCGCACCGCGCGACGGCGCGCCGGCAGGCGCCTCCCGCCCGGTCCGCGGCCGGGCCCCGGCGGCTCTCGCGACGGCGACGGCGGCGACGGCGACCGCGTCCGCGACCGCGCCCCCGTCGGCACCGGCCCCGCCGACCGTGGCGGCACCGGTCGCCCGCCGCCCCGCCCCCGCCGTGCGGGCGCTGCCGGGCGACAGCGCGGAGTTCACCGGGCGCCGGGCCGAGCGCGCCCGGGTGCACGCGTGGGTACGGGAGGCGGTCGGCGCGTGGGAGGCGGCCACGGCGCCGCTCGTCTGCGTCATCACCGGAATGCCGGGCGTCGGCAAGACCCGGCTCGCCGTGCGCCTGGCGCACGAGATCGTGCGGGCGGGCCACGCGGGCGACGTACAGCTCTTCGCCCACCTGCGGGGCCACGCGCCCGGACGGGTGCCGATGGACCCCGCCACCGTGCTGGCGCGGTTCCTGCGGATGCTGGGCGTTCCGCCGGACCGGATACCCGACAGCGTGGAGGAGCGGGCGGCGCTCTACCGGGACCGGCTGCACGGGCGGGCCCCGCTGATCCTGCTGGACGACGTCACCGGCGCCGGGCAGACGGACCCCCTGCTGCCGGGCGATCCGGCGTCCCTCGTCCTGGTCACCAGCCGTCGCGCCGGCTGGGCGCCGGCCGGGGCGCGGACGGTGCAGCTCGGCCCGTTCACGGTCGAGGAGTCCGTCGCGCTGCTGGCCGCGGTGGTGGGCGCGGAGCGCGTGGCGGCCGAGCGGGCGGCCGCCGAGCGGATCGCCGCGCTGTGCGGCCGGCTGCCGCTGGGCGTCGCCCTGGCGGCGCTGCGGCTACGGGCCCGGCCGCTGTGGCGGCTCGCCGACTTCGCGGCACGCCTGGAGCCAGAGGACGCCCGGCTGGACCGGCTGAGCGCCGGCGGCCGCTCGCTCCGGGCCGCGTTCGACACGTCGTACCGCAGGCTGCCGCCGCACCGCCGCCGGATGCTGCGCTGCCTGGCCGGCGCCCCCGGCCCCGCGCTCGGCGGAGCCCGCCGGCCGGGGGAGGCGGAGGAGCTGCTGGACCAGCTGCTCGACGAGTGCCTGGTCCAGCAGACCCCGGCCGGCGGGTACGAGCTCCATGAGCTGCTCCGCCTCTACGCCCGCGACCTGCCTCCCGGCTGAGGCCCCGGGGGCAGCGGCTTCACCAGCCGCCGCTCTCCCCGGTCAGCTCCCGGACCGCCGGGCGCGCCGCGTCCAGCACCGTCATGAACCACGCCGAGAACGGCTCTGCGGCGTGCCGCTCGGCCAGCTCCCGCGCCGTCACGAACGCCGTCTCCTCCACCTCCTGCGGATCGGGCCGCAGCGTGGCCTGCACCATCCCGACGAAGAGGTGGTTGTACTCCTGCTCCACCAGCCTCGACGCCGGGTCCGGGTGGTTGTAGCGGACGGTGCCCGCCTCGGCGAGGAGCGACGGCGACACGCCCAGCTCCTCGTGCACGCGCCGCGCGGCCGCCGCGAACGGCGCCTCACCCGGGTACGGGTGCCCGCAGCAGGTGTTCGACCAGACGCCGGGGGAGTGGTACTTGCCCAGCGCCCGCCGCTGCAGCAGCAGCCGGCCCGCCTCGTCGAAGAGGAACACCGAGAACGCCCGGTGGAGTTGCCCCGGCGGCTGATGGGCGGCCAGTTTCTCCGCGGTGCCGATGGTGGTGCCGTCCTCGTCGACCAGTTCGAGCATGATCGATGGCTTGACTCCGTTCGACGAGCTGCTCGCCGCCGTGGCTGGTGTGATCGGCATGACCATCCTTCGCTTCCGTTCCCGGCCCTGGGGGGCAGTGCCCTGTGGGGCAGTCTCAGTCTGCCGCACAAAAGCCGCTTGTCGGCTCACGTCGGCCCGCGCCCGTGATGTCTGCTCCACCGGGGTGACGGGCGGTCAGGCCCGGTCGGACCCGCTCGGACCCGGTGGGACCCGGAGACCTGCGGATACCGGATCCGGCGCCCCGCCCCCGCCCCCGAGACGTACCGCGACAGCGGTACGAAACCGAGGCGGGGGCAGTACTCCGGATGATCAGCTCATACCCGGTCGGGTGTCGGCCGGCCGCAGGACGTAGCCCCGGTAGCCGTACTCCGCGCCGTGCTCACGGCGCAGGGCGATCTCCGCACGGGTGGCGGCGAGGGCCTCCGCCATGCCGGGCACCGCCGGGTCGGCCGCGTCGGCGCGCTCGCCGAGCGGGCCGTAGTACTCGTCCCAGTCGCTCTCGGGCTGGGCGTACGTACCGACCACGTGGTAGCCGGCCGCGACCGCCGCGGCGGTGTTGGCCGCGGTGGTACGCAGCGGGTAGTGCGCGTCCCAGAAGGCCCGCGCCTCGGCGGACGGCTCGCCGCCGGTCCACTCGCATTCGGTGAGGACCAGCGCGCCGCCGGGCGCGAGCAGCCGCAGCCAGGCGCGCAGCGCGCGGTCGAAGCCGACCGCGTACGCCGAGCTCTCCGCCCAGACGAGGTCGAAGGACCCGTCGGCGTACGGCGGCTCGGCCATGTCGGTGGCGACGGTGCGGATGGAGGCGCCGAGCCCGCGGGCGTCGGCGGCCCGCCGCAGCTCGGCCAGGAACGGTTCGTGCAGATCGACGGCGGTCACCTCGGCGCCGGCCGGACCGGCTTCCGCCGCCAGCAACAGGGCGGACCGGCCGGGACCACAGCCCAGGTCCAGCACGCGCGGCCGGGCCGGGAGCGTACCGGCGGCAGCGGCGAGGGAGAGCAGCCGGCGCGTGGTGTCGTCGGAGCCGGGGCCCTGCCGGGGCAGACCGTGGTGCAGGGCGAAGAAGGCGTCGTACAGAGCGTTGTCGGACAACGTGGAAACCCTTGGGTGAGGCGGGCCCGGCCGACGTAGGGATCGAGGAAGGCGATCAGGTCAGCCGAGAACCCGGAAGCTGAGGTTCACGGTCGAGGGGGTGCTCACCGCGACGGTCATCAACCTCAGCTCCTCTCACAGGCATGGAAGGGCCACGCTACCAGGAGGGCTCAGTGGCCTTCAGCGGCGTGGCCCTCGGCGGGTCAGTGGCAGAGCCGCGCCTCGTGGGCCGCGTGCCCGCTCGGTTCCAACTGGAAGGTGCAGTGCTCGACGTCGAAGTGGCCTTCGAGGCACTCCTGGAGCTCGTGCAGCAGCTTCTCGTGCCCCACCGAATCCAGCGCGCTCTGGGTCACCACCACATGGGTCGACAGCACGGGCATCCCGGAGGTGATCGTCCAGGCGTGCAGATCGTGGACGTCCTCCACATTCGGCAGCGCCAGTATGTGGGCGCGCACCTGCGTCATGTCCACGCCCTTGGGCGCCGCCTCCAGCAGGACGTCGAGGGTCTCGCGCAGCAGCTTCACCGTGCGCGGGACGATCATCAGGCCGATCACCAGGGACGCGATCGGGTCGGCGGCCTGCCAGCCGGTGGCCAGGATGATGCCCGCCGAGACCAGGACGGTCACCGAACCCAGCGCGTCGGCGACGACCTCCAGATAGGCGCCGCGCACGTTGATGCTCTCCTTCTGCCCCCGTACCAGCAGGGAGAGGGAGATCATGTTGGCGACCAGGCCGAAGAGCGCGAACGCGATCGCCAGCCCGCCCTTGGTCTCGGCCGGCGTGATGAACCGCTGCACCGCCTCGATCAGCAGGTAGCCGCCGGCGCCGAGCAGCAGCAGGCAGTTCGCGAGCGCGGCGAGGATCTCGGCCCGGGCGTATCCGAAGGTGCGCCTCTCGGTGGCGGGGCGGCCGGCGAAGTGGATCGCCATCAGCGCCATCGCCAGGCCCACCGCGTCGGTCGCCATGTGGGTGGCGTCGGCGATCAGCGCCAGGGAGTCGGCCAGCACGCCGCCGACGACCTCGGCCACCATCACCGAGAGCGTGATCGCCAGCGCGATCCGCAGCCGCCCCTTGTACGCGGCGGCCGCCGTGCCGGTCGGCGGCGGGCCCCCGTGCGTGTGCCCGTGGTCGTGCCCGTGCCCAGCCCCCATGCCCCTGCCTCCCGCTGCTCTCGAACACCTCGTACGAGCGGCCAGTGAACTACGGGTGGGGGGTATGTGCAAGCCGGGACTGAACACCGTTGTCATATGCTCTGACCTGCGGTGATGTCCGCAGGTCAGAGCGGTGGGCGACTCAGCGGGTGGCTGCCTCGGGGTGGCGTAGACGCCAGCCCTCCCAGGCGGACTCGACCATCTCGCGTACGCCGTACGACGCCGTCCAGCCGAGCTCCTTGGTGATCCGCTCGACGGACGCCACGGCCCTGGCCGCGTCACCCGGGCGGCGCGGGCCGACCACCGGCTCGGCGGTGTGCCCGGTCACCTCGGCGACGACCCGCGCCAGCTCCCGTACGGAGACGCCCTCGCCGCGGCCGATGTTCACGGTCAGGTCCCCGGGACCGTCCTGGCCGGCCAGCCGGCGGGCGACGGCGAGATGCGCGTCGGCGACGTCCGCGACGTGAATGTAGTCACGGATGCAGGTGCCGTCCGGCGTCGGGTAGTCGTCGCCGAAGATCCGCGGGGCCTCGCCGCGCGTGATGCGGTCGAAGAACATCGGGATGATGTTGAACACGCCGGTGTCCGCCAGCTCGGGGCGCGCGGCCCCGGCCACGTTGAAGTAGCGCAGGCAGCCGGTGGCCATGCCGTGCGCCTGCCCCGTCGCACGGACCAGCCACTCGCCCGCGAGCTTCGTCTCGCCGTACGGGTTGATCGGCGCGGTCGGCGCGTCCTCGCCGATGAGCTCCACGTCCGGGACGCCGTACACCGCGGCGGACGAGGAGAAGAGGAACCGCCGCACCCCGGCGGCCACCACGGCCTCCAGGAGTACGGTCAGCCCGTGGACGTTCTCCCGGTAGTAGTGGAGCGGCCGCTCGACCGACTCCCCGACCTGCTTCTTCGCCGCCAGGTGCACCACACCCGTGACGGCGTGCTCGGCGAGCGTGCGGTCCAGCAGCTCCCGGTCCGCGACCGCGCCCCGGACGAGGGGGATCCCGGCGGGCAGCCGCGCGGGCACGCCGGAGGACAGTTCGTCGAGCACGACGACGCGCTCACCGGCGTCCGCCATGGCGTGCGCCACATGGGCGCCGATGTATCCCGCTCCGCCTGTGATCAGCCAAGTCATGACGGTCAGCCTATGCCCTGGCCGAGCGCGGTTTGTGGGCCGAGGCGGGGATCGACCATGATGATCTCGGCCGCCCGCACCGCTGCGAGCCGGGGTCACGCCTCGGTGAACTTCGTCTTCCGTTCATCGGATAGCCTCAGCCGGCGTGCCGCCGCGCCGCACCCGTCCCCGTTCGGCTCCAAGGAGTGAGTTCGTCTGTCGACCGCCATCCTCACCGGTCCTCCGGTACCCGGATCGCCGCTCGAGGGCGATCTGCGGTCGCTGGGCTTCGACGTCCGGATCGCCACGGACCCGCGTGAGACCGCCGCACTGCTCGCCGCCGTCCCGGCCGCCGAGCGCGTCGCGGTCGTGGACCCCCGCTTCGTGGGCCACGTCCACGCCCTCCGCCTCACCCTGACGGATCCCCGCTTCCCGGCGGCCACGGCCCCCGGCGCCCTGACGGCCCAGCCCGAGGCCCGCCCGGCGCTGACCCGCGCGCTGACGACCCTGACCGCCGCGGAGCCCGGTGCCGCCGACGGCGGTGGCCGTATCCTCCCCGACCTCCTCGCCGAGGCGCTCGACGCCGACGGCGTCGGCGTCCACCGGCCCGAGTTCGGCACCCTCGTCGCCGCCGTACCGGCCGACCCGCAGAGCCGCAAGGAGACGCGGGACGCCGTCGAGGCCGTCGACGACGAAGCCGTACGGCTGCGCTCCGCCGTGAAGGCCCGCGACGGGTTCTTCACCACCTTCTTCATCAGCCCGTACTCGCGCTACATCGCCCGCTGGTGCGCCCGCCGGGGCCTCACGCCCAACCAGGTCACCACCGCCTCGCTGCTCACCGCGCTGATCGCGGCCGGCTGCGCGGCGACCGGAACCCGGGGCGGGTACGTCGCGGCCGGCGTGCTGCTCCTCTTCTCCTTCGTCCTCGACTGCACCGACGGGCAGCTCGCCCGCTACTCGCTGCAGTACTCCACGATGGGCGCCTGGCTCGACGCGACCTTCGACCGCGCCAAGGAGTACGCCTACTACGCGGGCCTCGCCCTCGGTGCCGCCCGCGGCGGGGACGACGTGTGGGCCCTGGCCCTCGGCGCGATGGTCCTGCAGACCTGCCGCCACGTCGTGGACTTCTCCTTCAACGAGGCGAACCACGACGCCACCGCCAACACCAGCCCCACCGCCGCCCTCTCCGACAAGCTCGACGCGAAGGGCTGGACGGTCTGGGCGCGCCGGATGATAGTCCTGCCCATCGGTGAACGATGGGCCATGATCGCCGTCCTGACGGCCGTCGCCACGCCGCGCATCGTCTTCTACGCCCTCCTCGCCGGCTGCGCCTTCGCCGCCTGCTACACCACCGCCGGCCGCCTCCTGCGCTCCGTGACCCGCAAGGCCCGCCGCACCGACCGCGCCGCCCGGGCGCTCGCGGACCTCGCCGACTCCGGACCCATGGCGCAGGGCCTGGCCCACGCCTTCAAGAACCTCGGCCGGACCCTCGCGCCCGTCACCGCCCTGATCGGCGGTGCCGCGGTCGTCGCCACCGCCGCCCTCGCGCCCTACGGCGGCCCCTGGCCCGTCGTCGCGGCCCTCGGCTACGCCCTGACCTCCGGCATCGCCGTCGCCCGCCCCCTCAAGGGCGCCCTCGACTGGCTCGTCCCGCCCGTCTTCCGGGCCGCCGAGTACGTCACGATCCTGGTCCTCGCCGCCCGCTCCGAGGCCCCGGGAGCCCTGCCCGCGGCATTCGGCCTGGTCGCGGCCGTCGCCTACCATCACTACGACACGGTCTACCGCATCCGCGGCGGCACCGGCGCGCCGCCCGCGTGGCTGGTGCGGACGATCGGCGGCCACGAGGGCCGCACGCTCGTGGTCGCGGTCCTCGCCGCGACCCTGACGGCAGGCGACCACCTCAGCCTCGCGCTCACCGTCCTCGCGGTGGCCGTCGCGCTGGTCGTGCTCGTGGAGTCCATCCGCTTCTGGGTGTCCTCCGGAGCACCCGCAGTACACGACGAAGGAGAACCCGCATGATCGGCCTCGTACTGGCAGCCGGTGCCGGACGGCGTCTGCGCCCCTACACCGACACGCTCCCGAAGGCCCTCGTGCCCGTGGACCCGGCGGGAACCGGCGAGAAGACGGTCCTCGACCTGACCCTCGCCAACTTCGCCGCCGTCGGCCTCACCGAGGCCGCCATCGTCGTCGGCTACCGCAAGGAGGCCGTGTACGCGCGCAAGGCCGAGCTGGAGGCCGCGTACGGCCTGAAGCTCACCCTCATCGACAACGACAAGGCCGAGGAGTGGAACAACGCCTACTCCCTGTGGTGCGCCCGTGACGTGCTGAGCCGCGGCGTGATCCTCGCCAACGGCGACACCGTCCACCCGGTCTCCGTCGAGCAGACCCTCCTCGCCGCCCGCGGCGACGGCCGGAAGATCATCCTCGCCCTCGACACGGTGAAGAGCCTCGCCGACGAGGAGATGAAGGTCATCACCGCCGACGGCAAGGGCGTCCAGCGGATCACCAAGCTGATGGACCCGGCCACCGCCACCGGCGAGTACATCGGCGTCACGCTGATCGAGCCCGAGGCCGCCGCCGACCTCGCCGACGCGCTGAAGGCCACCTTCGAGCGCGACCCCGACCTCTACTACGAGGACGGCTACCAGGAGCTCGTCAACCGCGGTTTCCAGATCGACGTGGCGCCCATCGGCGACGTCAAGTGGGTCGAGATCGACAACCACGACGACCTCGCGAAGGGCCGTGAGATCGCGTGCCTGTACTGACCCGGCTCATCCCGTCGCCGGTCGTCGTCGACATCCACCGGGGCGCGATGGACGACCTGGCCGGCCTCCTCGCCGACCAGCGCATCTCCGCCTCCGGCAAGCTCGCCATGGCGATCAGCAACGGCTCCGGCCAGGCGCTGCGCGAGAAGCTCGCGCCGCTCCTCCCGGACGCCGACTGGTACGACGTCGCGGACGGCACCATCGACTCCGCCGTCCGCCTCGCCGACGAGATCAAGGGCAAGCGGTACGACGCCGTCGTCGGCGTCGGCGGCGGCAAGATCATCGACGTGACGAAGTACGCCGCGGCGCGCGTGGGCCTGCCCATGGTCGCCGTCGCGACGAACCTCTCGCACGACGGCATCTGCTCGCCGGTCTCGATCCTCGACAACGACAACGGCCGCGGCTCCTACGGCGTCCCCTCGCCGATCGCCATGGTCATCGACCTCGCCGTGATCCGCGAGGCGCCGCCCCGGTTCGTCCGCTCCGGCATCGGCGACGCGATCTCCAACATCTCCGCGATCGCCGACTGGGAGCTGTCGCACCGCCACACCGGCGAGCAGGTCGACGGCCTGGCCGCCGCCATGGCCCGCACGGCCGGCGAGTCCGTGCTGCGCCACCCCGGCCGCGTGGACGACGACGAGTTCCTCATCGTGCTGGCCGAGGCGCTGGTCCTGTCCGGCATCGCCATGTCGATCAGCGGCGACTCCCGCCCCTCGTCGGGCGCCTGCCACGAGATCTCCCACGCCTTCGACCTGCTCTTCCCGGGGCGCTCCGCGCTCCACGGCGAGCAGGTCGGGCTGGGCGCCGCCTTCGCGATGCACCTGCGCGGTGCCCACGAGCAGTCCGGGCTCTTCGCCGAGGTGCTGCGCGGGCACGGCCTGCCGGTGCTGCCCGAGGAGATCGGGTTCTCCGCGGACGAGTTCGTCCGGGCCGTGGAGTACGCACCGCAGACCCGACCCGGTCGCTTCACCATCCTGGAGCACCTCGACCTGTCCACCGACCAGATCAGGGACGCGTACGCCGACTATGCCAAGACCATCCGTAGCTGAACTCCGCCCGGTCGTTCACCCGGAGGGAGTGAAGGACCGGCGCAGCGGTGAGCACTGGGGCGGCCGCCTCTACATGCGCGAGATCTCGCTGCGCATCACGCGGCTCCTGGTCACCACCCGGGTCACTCCGAACCAGCTGACGTACGTGATGACCCTCGCCGGCGTGCTGGCCGCCCCGGCGCTGCTGGTGCCGGGCATCTGGGGCGCGGTCCTCGGTGTGGTCGCGGTCCAGCTCTACCTGCTGCTCGACTGCGTCGACGGCGAGGTCGCCCGCTGGAAGAAGCAGTTCTCGCTCTCCGGCGTGTACCTGGACCGGGTCGGCGCCTACCTGTGCGACGCGGCGGTCCTCGTCGGCTTCGGCCTGCGCGCCGCGGACCTGTGGGGCGGCGGCCGGATCGACTGGCTGTGGGCCTTCCTCGGCACCCTCGCGGCGCTCGGCGCGATCCTGATCAAGGCGGAGACCGACCTGGTCGGCGTCGCCCGCCACCAGGGCGGCCTGCCGCCGGTCAAGGACGCGGCCGCCGAGCCGCGCTCCTCCGGCATGGCGCTCGCCCGCCGGGCGGCCGCCGCGCTCAAGTTCCACCGGCTGGTCCTCGGCATCGAGGCGTCCCTGCTCATCCTGGTGCTGGCGGTCGTGGACCAGGTCCGCGGCGACCTGTTCTTCTCGCGCCTCGGCGTCGCGGTGCTGGCCGGCATCGCGCTGCTCCAGACGCTGCTGCACCTGGTGTCGGTCCTCGCCTCCAGCAGGCTGAGGTGAGCGGGGTGAGGGCCGTGAAGCCGGGTGCCATGAAGCTGGGCGCCGTCATCATCACCATGGGCAACCGCCCCGACGACCTGCGCGCCCTGATCGACTCCGTCCGCAAGCAGGACGGCGACCCGATCGACGTCGTCGTCGTCGGCAACGGCGCCCCCGTCACCGGCGTCCCCGAGGGCGTGCGCACCGTCGACCTCCCGGAGAACCTGGGCATCCCCGGCGGCCGCAACGTCGGCATCGAGGCCTTCGGCCCGAACGGCTGCGACGTGGACGCCCTGCTCTTCCTGGACGACGACGGCCTGCTGCCGAACACGGACACGGCCGAGCTGGTGCGCGAGGCGTTCGCCGCCGACCCGAAGCTGGGCATCATCAGCTTCCGGATCGCCGACCCGGACACCGGCGTCACCCAGCGCCGCCACGTGCCCCGGCTGCGCGCCTCCGACCCGATGCGCTCCTCGCGCGTGACGACCTTCCTGGGCGGCGCCAACGCCGTCCGTACGAAGGTCTTCGCCGACGCGGGACAGCTCCCCGGCGAGTTCTTCTACGCGCACGAGGAGACCGACCTCGCCTGGCGGGCGCTCGACGCGGGCTGGATGATCGACTACCGCTCGGACATGGTGCTGTTCCACCCGGCGACCGCGCCCTCCCGGCACGCGGTCTACCACCGGATGGTCGCGCGCAACCGGGTCTGGCTGGCCCGTCGGAACCTCCCCGCGCCCCTGGTGCCGCTCTACCTCGGGGTCTGGCTGCTGCTCACGCTGGCGCGGCGCCCTTCCGTTCCGGCGCTGAAGGCCTGGTTCGGCGGGTTCAAGGAGGGCTGGACGAGCCCCTGCGGACCCCGGCGGCCCATGAAGTGGCGTACGGTATGGCGGCTGACCAGACTGGGCCGGCCCCCGGTCATCTGACAAGCTCGTACCGACAAACCCCGGGCGCACCGGACCCGGCCCGCCGGCCGGCCCGCGCCCACCCCCGCCGCGCATCTTGAACACGAAAGTTTCAACTGGTGAGTGAGACAACCCATGACGGAGCGATCGCCGTGACCGCGGCCTCCGCCCCGCCATCTCCGGACGACGGTCTGTCCCCGGCGGAACTGGCCGCCAAGTACGGCCTCTCGGTGAGCGGTGCACGGCCCAGCCTGCCCCAGTACGTCCGGCAGCTGTGGGGCCGGCGCCACTTCATCCTGACCTTCTCCCGCGCCAAGCTCACGGCCCAGTACAGCCAGGCCAAGCTCGGGCAGCTGTGGCAGGTGGTCACGCCGCTGCTGAACGCGCTGATCTACTTCCTGATCTTCGGCCTGATCCTGAACGCCGCGAAGGGCATGTCGAAGGAGGTCTACATCCCGTTCCTGGTGACGGGCGTGTTCGTCTTCACCTTCACCCAGAGCTGCGTGATCGCGGGCGTACGCGCGATCTCCGGCAACCTCGGGCTGGTGCGGGCACTGCACTTCCCCCGCGCCTCCCTGCCCATCTCGTTCGCCCTGCAGCAGCTCCAGCAGTTGCTGTACTCGATGATCGTGCTGTTCGTCATCGTGGCGGCGATGGGCAGCTACCCGTCGCTCAGCTGGCTGCTGATCCTGCCCGCGCTGGCCCTGCAGTTCGTGTTCAACACCGGTCTCGCGCTGATCCTGGCCCGTCTCGGCAGTAAGACGCCGGACCTCGCCCAGCTGATGCCCTTCATCCTGCGGACGTGGATGTACGCGTCCGGCGTGATGTTCTCGATCCGGGTGATGCTCGCGGACAAGCCGGAGTGGATCGCCAACGTCCTGATGTACAACCCGGCGGCGATCTACATGGACCTGATCCGCTTCGCGCTGATCGACGGGTACGGCGCCGAGAACCTCCCGGCGCACGTCTGGCTCGCGGCCCTGGTGTGGGCGGTCCTCGTCGGCGTCGGGGGCTTCGTGTACTTCTGGAAGGCAGAGGACCGGTACGGCCGTGGCTGAGAACACCGAGGCTGAGGACACCCGGGACGGCGCCGCGGCCGGTGTCCGCGTCCCCACGGTCATCGCCGACGAGGTGCACATCGTGTACCGCGTCAACGGCGGTTCATCGGGCAAGGGCAGCGCCACGGCCGCGCTGAACCGCATAATCCGGCGCGACAAGGGCGAGTCGCGCGGCGTGCGCAAGGTGCACGCCGTGCGCGGCGTCTCCTTCACCGCGTACCGGGGCGAGGCCATCGGCCTCATCGGCACCAACGGCTCCGGCAAGTCCACCCTGCTGCGGGCCATCGCCGGGCTGCTGCCCTGCGAGAGCGGCAAGGTCTACACCGACGGCCAGCCCTCGCTGCTCGGCGTGAACGCGGCGCTGATGGGCGACCTGACCGGCGAGCGCAACGTCATCCTCGGCGGCCTGGCCATGGGGATGTCGCCCGAGGAGATCCGGACGCGCTACCAGGACATCGTGGACTTCTCGGGCATCAACGAGAAGGGTGACTTCATCACCCTGCCCATGCGGACGTACTCCTCCGGCATGGGTGCCCGCCTCCGGTTCGCCATCGCGGCGGCCAAGGACCACGACGTCCTGATGATCGACGAGGCCCTGGCCACCGGCGACCGGAAGTTCCAGATCCGCTCCGAGCAGCGCATCCGCGAGCTGCGCAAGGAGGCCGGCACCGTCTTCCTCGTCAGCCACAGCAACAAGTCGATCAGGGACACCTGCGACCGCGTCCTGTGGCTGGAGAAGGGCGAGCTGCTGATGGACGGCCCGACCGAAGAGGTCCTCCAGGCGTACGAGAAGGAGACGGCCAAGCCGTGATCCCGCCGGAAGGGCCCCTGCCGCGGCACTCGGCAGGGGCCCTTCCGACGGGCGGTTCGCGCCGTGTTCGTTCGCGCTGGTGTTCCCCCGTGTGTAACGCCCCGACGCGGGCCCGGCCGTTGTACAACGTAAGCTGTGCCGGTGCCGATTCACGGCAAGTCACGGCAAGTGGGGCGATTCCGCCCGGCCCCGTCACTCCGGAGGGCCGGCGGCGTGTCCGAAATGGGTTGTTTTGGGTCGGCAGTGTAGAACGGGAGACGTGACGGCATTGACGGAAGATCTCCAGCTCCGCGAGAGTCCCGCCGTCCCCGCGCCGGGCAGTCCGCGGTGACCGCCACCCGGCAGGTGCGCCCCGACGCCTCCTCGCGCACCACACTCGACAAGGCCGCGCACGAGAACTTCCCCGTGGCCCCCTTCTTCCTGCCCGCCGACTGGCGCGACGACCTGATGGCGATCTACGGCTACGCCCGGCTCGTCGACGACATCGGCGACGGCGACCTCGCCCCCGGCGGCGCCGACGCCCGCCACTTGGGCGCCGAGGGCGAGACGGACCGGCTCGCCCTCCTCGACGCCTTCGAGGCCGACCTGTACCGCGTCTTCGACTCCGTCCCCGCCCACCCGCTGCTGCGCGCCCTCCAGCCCACCGTGCGGCGCCACGCCCTGCCGCCCGAGCCGTTCCTCGGCCTGATCGCGGCCAACCGCCAGGACCAGCTGGTACGCCGCTACGAGACGTACGACGACCTCGCCGCGTACTGCGAGCTGTCCGCCAACACCGTCGGCCGCCTCGTGCTCGGCATCACCGGCACCACCAGCCCCGAGCGCGTCCGCCTCTCCGACGCCATCTGCACCGCGCTCCAGATCGTCGAGCACCTCCAGGACGTCGCCGAGGACCTCGGCCGCGACCGGATCTACCTCCCGGCCCAGGACATGAAGCGGTTCCACGTCACCGAGGACGACCTCGCCCGCCCCCGCGCCGGCGCGTCCGTACGCGCGCTCATCGCGTACGAGGCGGAGCGCGCCCGCCGCCTCCTGGACGAGGGCACCCCGCTCGTCGGCAGCGTCCACGGCAGGCTCCGCCTGCTGCTCGCCGGCTTCGTGGGCGGCGGACACGCCCAGCTCGACGCGATCGCGGCCGCCGGCCACGACGTACTGCCCGGGCCGCCCAAGGCCACCAAGCCGCGACTGCTGCGCCGAACCGGAGCCGTCCTGCGAAGCGCGCGCAGAAAGGGGTGAGCCGGATCGTGGAAGGACAGACGCCCATGTCCGCGCCGGTGCAGGCCGCGTACAGCTACTGCGAGGCCGTCACCGGCCGGCAGGCCCGCAACTTCGCGTACGGCATCCGCCTGCTGCCGACCGAGAAGCGGCAGGCCATGTCGGCGCTGTACGCGTTCTCGCGGCGCGTCGACGACATCGGCGACGGCCGGCTCGACCCGGTCGCCAAGGAGGAGCGGCTCGACGCCACCCGCGGCCTGCTCGACCGGATCCGCAAGGACGCCGTCGACGAGGACGACACCGACCCGGTGGCCGTCGCCCTCAGCGACGCCGCGAGCCGCTTCCCGCTGCCCCTCGGCGCGCTCGACGAGCTCATCGACGGCGTCCTGATGGACGTGCGCGGCGAGACGTACGAGACCTGGGACGACCTCAAGGTGTACTGCCGGTGCGTCGCGGGCGCCGTCGGGCGGCTCTCCCTCTCCATCTTCGGCACCACCCCCGGCGCGCGCTCGGCCGAACGCGCCGCCGAGTACGCCGACACGCTCGGACTCGCGCTCCAACTGACCAACATCCTCCGGGACGTCCGCGAGGACGCGGCCAACGGCCGCACCTACCTCCCCGCCGACGACCTCGCCAAGTTCGGCTGCGCGGACGGCTTCCGCGCCGCCGCGCCGCCGCCCGGCGCCGACTTCACCGGACTCGTCCACTACGAAGTCCGCCGCGCCCGCGCGCTGTTCGCCGAGGGCTACCGGCTGCTGCCCATGCTCGACCGGCGCAGCGGCGCCTGCGTCGCCGCGATGGCCGGCATCTACCGGCGCCTGCTCGACCGCATCGAGCGCGACCCGCTCGCCGTGCTGCGCGGCCGCGTCTCCCTGCCCGGCCGCGAGAAGGCGTACGTCGCCGTGCGCGGCCTGTCGGGCCTGGATGCCCGGACCATCTCCCGGCAGACCGTCAGGAGGCACGCCTGATGACCGCATCCGAGGAGGGCGCATGAGCGAGGACGAGCTGTCCCCGGGACGCGGCCACGCCGCGCCCGTCGGCGGCGACCCGGCACGGGAGCGGCACGCCGTGGTGATCGGTGGCGGACTCGCCGGGGTCACCGCCGCGCTGCGGCTCGCCGAGGCGGGCACCCGCGTCACGCTCCTCGAAGGGCGCCCCCGGCTCGGCGGCCTCGCCTTCTCCTTCAAACGCGGCGACCTCACCGTCGACAACGGCCAGCACGTCTACCTGCGCTGCTGCACCGCCTACCGCTGGTTCCTCGACCGCGTCGACGGCGCCCACCTCGCCCCGCTGCAGCGGCGGCTCGACGTACCCGTCCTCGACGTGGCCCACCCGCGCGGCCCCCGCCTCGGCCGACTGCGCCGCACCGCCCTGCCCGTACCGCTCCACCTCGCCGCGAGCCTGGCGGCCTACCCGCACCTCTCGCTCGCCGAGCGCGCGAGCGTCGGGCGCGCCGCGCTCGCCCTGAAGAAGCTCGACCCGGCCGACCCCGCCCTCGACGGCATCGACTTCGCCACCTGGCTCGCCCGCCACGGCCAGTCGCCGCGCACGGTCGAGGCGCTCTGGGACCTCGTCGGCGTCGCCACCCTCAACGCCACCGCGCCGCACGCCTCCATGGGCCTGGCCGCGATGGTCTTCAAGACCGGACTGCTGTCCGAGCCCGGCGCCGCCGACATCGGCTGGGCCCGCGTCCCCCTCGGCGAGCTGCACGACACCCTCGCCCGCAAGGCCCTCGACTCCGCCGGCGTCCGCACCGAGCTGCGCACCAAGGCCACCTCCCTCTCCCGTGCCGCGGGCGGCGGCTGGCACGTCCGGGTGCCAGGCGAGACCCTGGAGGCGGACGCCGTCGTCCTCGCCGTACCGCAGCACGAGGCCCACGGCCTCCTGCCGGACGGCGCGCTCGACGACCCCGGCGCCCTCCTGGACATCGGCACCGCGCCCATCCTCAACG
The DNA here is from genome assembly GCF_044765045.1 of Streptomyces sp. NPDC093546. NCBI lineage: Bacteria > Bacillati > Actinomycetota > Actinomycetes > Kitasatosporales > Streptomycetaceae > Streptomyces > Streptomyces sp. NPDC093546. Next base: position 353,150 of record NZ_JBIWJG010000006.1, read on the forward strand.
TCCACGTCCTGTACGACCGCAAGGTGCTGCGCCGGCCCTTCTTCACCGCCCTCGGCTCCCCGGTCCAGTGGGTCTTCGACCGCACCGAGGCCTCCGGGTACACCGACGGCCAGTACCTGGCGCTGTCCCAGTCCGCCGCGGGCGACGAGATCGACGAGCCCGTCGCCGTCCTGCGCGAGCGCTACCTGCCCGAACTGGAGCGGCTGCTGCCCGCCGCGCGCGGCGCGAAGGTGCGCGACTTCTTCGTCACCCGGGAGCGGGCGGCGACGTTCGCCCCCACCCCCGGCGTCGGACGGCTGCGTCCCCCCGCCCGCACCCGCGCACCCGGCCTGTACCTGGCCGGCGCGTGGACCGCCACCGGCTGGCCCGCCACCATGGAAGGTGCGGTACGCAGCGGCCTCAGCGCCGCGGGCGCCGCCCTCTCGGCACTCGGCCGTCCCCATGTACATCCGCTCGAGGAGGCGGCATGAGCCTGAGTACTGGAACAAGAGGAGAGACCGTGCCGACTGTGCCCCCGGTGAATCCGGCCGTCGACACCGTGGACGTGACCGCTCTGCTGGAACGCGGGCGGACCATGTCCACCCCGGTCCTGCGCGCGGCCGTGAAGCGGCTCGCGCCGCCCATGGACACCGTCGCCGCGTACCACTTCGGCTGGATCGACGCCCAGGGCCGCCCCGCCGACGGCGACAGCGGCAAGGCCGTGCGCCCCGCGCTCGCCCTGCTCTCCGCGGAGGCGGCCGGCGCGGACCCCGAGATCGGCGTCCCCGGCGCGGTCGCCGTGGAGCTGGTGCACAACTTCTCGCTGCTCCACGACGACCTCATGGATGGCGACGAGCAGCGCCGCCACCGCGACACCGTCTGGAAGGTCCACGGCCCCGCCCAGGCCATCCTCGTCGGCGACGCGCTCTTCGCCCTGGCCAACGAGCTGCTGCTGGAACTCGGCACCGTCGAGGCCGGCCGCGCCACGCGCCGGCTGACCACGGCCACCCGCAAGCTCATCGACGGCCAGGCCCAGGACATCTCCTACGAGCACCGCGAGCGGGTCAGCGTCGAGGAGTGCCTGGAGATGGAGGGCAACAAGACCGGCGCCCTCCTCGCCTGCGCCTGCTCCGTCGGCGCCGTCCTCGGCGGCGCCGACGACCGCACCGCCGACACCCTGGAGGCGTACGGCTACCACCTCGGCCTCGCCTTCCAGGCCATCGACGACCTGCTCGGCATCTGGGGCGACCCGGAGTCCACCGGCAAGCAGACCTGGAGCGACCTGCGCCAGCGCAAGAAGTCCCTGCCGGTCGTCGCCGCCCTCGCCGCCGGCGGCCCGGCCTCCGAGCGGCTCGGGGAGCTCCTCGCGGCCGACGCCAAGAACCCCGACCTCGACAGCTTCTCCGAGGAGGAGTTCGCCATGCGGGCGGCCCTCATCGAGGAGGCGGGCGGCCGCGAGTGGACCTCCCAGGAGGCCCGCCGGCAGCACGCCGTCGCCATCGAGGCCCTGCACCGGGTCGACATGCCGGAACGGGTCCGCACCCAGCTCACCGCGCTCGCGGACTTCGTCGTCGTACGAAAGCGATGACCGCCATCGGGACCGTAACCGCCACCCAAGCCCACCCCACCGCCCCCACCGCCATCCGCACCATATGAATCGCTAGTCGCCGGCCGGTGCCCCCGCGTGCACCGGCCGACGGCCCACCCGCAGCCGCAGCACATCCACTGCACGAAGGGGAAGCCATGACAGCGACGACCGACGGAAGCACCGGGGCCCTCGGCCCCCGGGCAGCCTCGGCCACCACGACCACCACTCCTCCGACCCCCACGACCACCACCCCCGCGGCGGGCGCCGTACGCGAAGCCGCCGCCCGGGCCGCCGAACGGTCCATCGCCCACCTCCTCGCGCAGCAGGACGCCGAGGGCTGGTGGAAGGGCGACCTCGAGACCAACGTCACCATGGACGCCGAGGACCTCCTGCTCCGGCAGTTCCTCGGGATCCAGGACGAAGCCGTCACCCGCGCCGCCGCCCGGTACATCCGCGGCGAGCAGCGCGAGGACGGCACCTGGGCCACCTTCTGGGGCGGGCCCGGCGAACTCTCCGCCACCGTCGAGGCGTACGTCGCGCTCCGGCTCGCGGGCGACCCGCCCGACGCCCCGCACATGGCCCGCGCCGCGGCCTGGATCCGCAAGCAGGGCGGCATCGCCGCGAGCCGCGTCTTCACCCGCATCTGGCTGGCGCTCTTCGGCTGGTGGCGCTGGGAGGACCTGCCCGAACTGCCGCCCGAGCTGATCTACCTGCCGCCGTGGTTCCCGCTCAACATCTACGACTTCGGCCAGTGGGCCCGCCAGACGATCGTGCCCCTCACCATCGTCTCCGCCAAGCGCCCCGTCCGCCCCGCGCCCTTCGCGCTGGACGAGCTCCACACCGACCCCCGCCGCCCCAACCCGCCGAGGCCGCTCGCCCCCGCCGCGAGCTGGGAGGGCTTCTTCCAGCGGCTGGACAAGGCCCTGCACGCGTACCACCGGATCGCGCCGCGCCGGCTGCGCAAGGCCGCGATGGACACCGCCGCCCGCTGGATCGTCGAGCGGCAGGAGAACGACGGCTGCTGGGGCGGCATCCAGCCGCCGGCCGTCTACTCGCTCATCGCGCTACGCCTGCTCGGCTACGACCTGGGCCACCCGGTGATGCGCGCGGGGCTGGAGTCCCTCGACCGGTTCGCCGTCTGGCGCGAGGACGGCGCCCGCATGATCGAGGCGTGCCAGTCACCCGTCTGGGACACCTGCCTGGCCACCATCGCCCTCGCCGACGCGGGCCTGCGCCCGGACCACCCGGCGCTGGTCAAGGCGGCCGACTGGATGCTCGGCGAGCAGATCGTACGGCCCGGGGACTGGGCGGTCCGCAGGCCCGGGCTCACACCGGGCGGCTGGGCGTTCGAGTTCCACAACGACACCTACCCCGACATCGACGACACCGCCGAGGTGATCCTCGCGCTGCGCCGGGTCAAGCACCCCGACCCGGAGCGGCTCGACGCGGCCGTCGAGCGCGGCGCCCGCTGGACGCTCGGCATGCAGTGCGCCGACGGGGCCTGGGCCGCCTTCGACGCCGACAACACCAGCCCCTTCCCGAACCGGCTGCCGTTCTGCGACTTCGGCGAGGTCATCGACCCGCCGTCCGCCGACGTCACCGCGCACGTGGTAGAGATGCTCGCGCACGAGGGCAAGGCCCAGCACCCCCGTACGCGCCGGGGCGTCGAGTGGCTGCTCGCCGAACAGGAGGCGAGCGGCGCCTGGTTCGGACGCTGGGGCGTCAACTACGTGTACGGCACCGGGTCCGTGGTGCCCGCACTGACCGCGGCGGGCCTGCCCGGCTCGCACCCCGCGATCCGCCGCGCCGTCTCCTGGCTGGAGTCCGTCCAGAACGACGACGGCGGCTGGGGCGAGGACCTGCGCTCCTACCGGGAGGAGGAGTGGATCGGCCACGGCGCCTCCACCGCCTCGCAGACCGCCTGGGCGCTGATGGCGCTCCTCGCCGCGGGGGAGCGGGACTCCCCGGCGGTGGAGCGCGGCATCCGCTGGCTGGCCGCGACCCAGCGCGAGGACGGCTCCTGGGACGAGCCGCACTTCACCGGCACCGGCTTCCCGTGGGACTTCTCCATCAACTACCACCTGTACCGGCAGGTCTTCCCGCTCACCGCGCTCGGCCGGTACGTCCACGGCGAGCCCTCCTTCGGCCGCTCCGGCAAGGAGGGCTGATGGCAGCCGCACCGGAGCCGCCCGGTTCCGATGCCGACGCGGACCTCGTCGCGCCGCCGCTGCTGATCGCCTGCGCGCTGGGCATCGAGCGCCTCGCGCTGCGCGGCCGGCGGCGCCACGGAGCCGCGCCCGGCCCGGTGACCGTGCTGCGTACGGGCATGGGGCCGGCGAGTGCCGAGCGGGCGGTGGCCCGGGCGCTCGCCGGGGAGCCGCTGCGGGGCGCCGCGGTCGTGGCCTCCGGGTTCTGCGCGGGCCTGGCCCCGGGGATGCATCCGGGGGACCTGGTCGTGGCCGACGAGACTTGGGGGCCGGGCGGCCGGGCCGGCTGCACCGGCACGGAGCTGCTGGTCAAGGCGCTGACCGGCGCGGTGCCCGGGCGCCGCACGGTCCACACCGGCCCGCTGACGGGCTCGGACCACGTCGTACGCGGCCAGGAGCGGTCCGAGCTGCGCGCCACCGGCGCCATCGCGGTGGACATGGAGTCCGCCGCCACCCTCGGGGCCGCCCTGAGCGCCGGGCCGCGCCCGGTTGCGGCCGTCCGAGTGGTCGTGGATGCTCCTGAGCACGAACTCGTCCGGATCGGCACGGTGCGCGGGGGAATATCTGCATTCCGCGTTCTTCGTGCTGTATTGCCCGCTTTCTATGAATGGCACCGTTCTTTGCTGCTCCCCAGGAGGTGAGCCAGATGGCCATGCCGCTTCGCCAAACCATCCGGGTCGGGACCTATCTTTTCCAGCAGAAGCTCCGCAAGCGCGACAAGTTCCCCCTCATCGTCGAGCTCGAGCCGCTCTACGCGTGCAACCTGAAGTGCGAGGGCTGCGGGAAGATCCAGCACCCGGCCGGGGTCCTGAAGCAGCGCATGCCGGTCGCCCAGGCGGTCGGGGCCGTCCTGGAGTCGGGAGCGCCGATGGTCTCCATCGCGGGCGGCGAGCCGCTGATGCACCCGCAGATCCACGAGATCGTCCGACAATTGGTGGCCCGCCGGAAATACGTGTTCCTCTGCACCAATGCCCTGCTGCTGCGCAAGAAGATCGAGGACTTCCGGCCCTCGCCGTATTTCGCCTTCGCCGTGCACATCGACGGACTGCGCGAACGCCACGACGAATCCGTGGCCAAGGAGGGTGTGTTCGACGAGGCGGTGGCGGCCATCAAGGAAGCCAAACGGCGCGGTTTCCGGGTCACCACCAATTCCACCTTCTTCAACACCGACACCCCCCAGACCGTCATCGAGGTGCTGAACTTCCTCAACGACGACCTCGGCGTCGACGAGATGATGATCTCGCCCGCGTACGCCTACGAGAAGGCGCCCGACCAGGAGCACTTCCTCGGCGTCGAGCAGACCCGCGAGCTGTTCCGGAAGGCCTTCGCCGGCGGCAACCGGCGGCGCTGGCGGCTGAACCACTCGCCGCTCTTCCTGGACTTCCTGGAAGGCAAGGCCGACTTCCCCTGCACGGCCTGGGCGATCCCGAACTACTCGCTCTTCGGCTGGCAGCGGCCCTGCTACCTGATGGCCGACGGCTACGTCCCGACGTACCGCCAGCTCATCGAGGAGACCGACTGGAACTCGTACGGTCGCGGCAAGGACCCGCGCTGCGCCAACTGCATGGCGCACTGCGGCTACGAGCCGACCGCCGTCCTCGCCACCATGGGCTCGCTGAAGGAATCCCTGCGCGCGGCCCGGGAAACGGTCTCCGGAGGACGGGGGTGAGCCCCTCGGGAGACTCCGCCGCCACCGCCGGCTGAACCGATCAGAGAGGGGGTCCGAAGCGTGACGTTGCTGGAGAACATCCGGGGGCCGCGCGACCTCAAGGCACTGGACCGTACACGGCTCGGCGAACTCGCCGAGGAGATCAGGCAGTTCCTCATCCAGGCGGTGGCCAGGACCGGCGGGCACCTCGGGCCCAACCTGGGCGTCGTGGAGCTCACCATCGCCCTCCACCGGGTCTTCGACTCGCCCGCGGACCGCGTCCTGTGGGACACCGGCCACCAGTCCTACGTCCACAAGCTCCTCACCGGCCGCCAGGACTTCTCCAAGCTGCGCGGCAAGGGCGGCCTGTCCGGCTACCCGTCCCGCGCCGAGTCCGAGCACGACGTTATCGAGAACAGCCACGCCTCCACCGTCCTCGGCTGGGCCGACGGCCTCGCCAAGGCCAACGAGCTGCGGGGGAGGGACGACCACGTCGTCGCCGTCATCGGTGACGGCGCGCTCACCGGCGGCATGGCCTGGGAAGCGCTCAACAACATCGCCGCCGCCAAGGACCGCCCCCTCATCATCGTCGTCAACGACAACGAGCGCTCCTACGCCCCGACGATCGGCGGTCTCTCCACCCACCTCGCCATCCTGCGCACCACCGACGGCTACGAACGCTTCCTCGCCTGGGGCAAGGACGTCCTGCGCAGCGCGCCCGTCATCGGGCAGCCGCTGTACGGGTCGCTGCACGGCGCCAAGAAGGGCTTCAAGGACTTCATCGCCCCGCAGGGCCTGTTCGAGGACCTCGGCCTGAAGTACGTCGGCCCGATCGACGGCCACGACATCGAGGCCGTCGAGTCGGCGCTGCGCCGCGCCAAGCGCTTCCACGGGCCCGTCCTGGTGCACTGCCTGACCGAGAAGGGACGCGGCTACCCGCTCGCGCTGGAGGACGAGGCCGACCGCTTCCACGCGGTGGGCGCGATGGACCCGCTGACCGCCGAGCCGCTCGCCCCGGCCGGCGGCCCGTCCTGGACGTCGGCCTTCGGCGAGGAGATGGCGGCGATCGGGGCCGAGCGGCCCGACGTCGTGGCGATCACGGCGGCGATGCTCAAGCCGGTGGGGCTGGCGCCGTTCGCCGAGCGGTTCCCCGACCGGGTGTGGGACGTGGGCATCGCCGAGCAGCACGCCGCCGTCTGCGCCGCCGGGCTCGCCACGGCCGGGCTCCACCCGGTGGTCGCCGTGTACGCGACCTTCCTCAACCGGGCCTTCGACCAGGTCCTGATGGACGTCGCCCTGCACCGGTGCGGCGTCACCTTCGTCCTGGACCGGGCGGGCGTCACCGGCACCGACGGCGCCTCGCACAACGGCGTGTGGGACCTGTCGGTCCTCCAGGCCGTGCCGGGCCTCAGGATCGCCGCCCCGCGCGACGCAGACCAGCTGCGGGCGCAGCTGCGCGAGGCGGTCGACGTGCGGGACGCGCCGACCGTGGTGCGCTTCCCGAAGGAGGCGGCGGGCCCGCCACTGCCCGCCGTCGGGCGCGTCGGCTCCATGGATGTCCTGCACCGGCCCGGCCACGATGACGCGGACGTGCTGCTGGTGGCCGTCGGCGTCATGGCGCCCGTCTGCCTCCGCGTCGCCGGGCTGCTGGCCGAGCGCGGCCTGCCCTGCACTGTCGTCGACCCGCGCTGGGTCAAGCCGGTCGACGAGCAGCTCGCACCGCTGGCCGCCGCGCACCGCCTCGTCGCCGTCGTCGAGGACGGCAGCCGCGCCGGAGGCGTCGGGAGCGCGGTCGGGCAGGCGCTGCGCGACGCGGGGACCGACGTACCCCTGCGCACCTTCGGCGTCCCGGCCCAGTTCCTGCCGCACGCCAAGCGCGGCGAGGTGCTGGCCGACATCGGGCTCACCCCCGTCGAGATCGCCGGACGGATCAGCGCCGCGCTGGGACGCAAGGAGAACGAAGCATGAGCAAGAAATTCGACCTGGCGCAGCTGCTCGCCGACCGCGGCGCCGAGCGCTACGACCTGCACGCCCGGCACCTCAACCACCAGCTGCCCCGCATGCTGCACACCATCGGCTTCGACAAGGTCTACGAGCGGGCCGAAGGCGCGTACTTCTGGGACGCCGACGGCAACGACTACCTCGACATGCTCGCCGGATTCGGCGTGATGGGCCTCGGCCGTCACCACCCCGTCGTCCGCAAGGCCCTGCACGACGTCCTCGACGCCGAGCTGCCCGACCTCACCCGCTTCGACTGCGCCCCGCTGCCCGGGCTGCTGGCCGAGAAGCTGCTGTCGTACTCGCCGCACCTGGACCGCGCGTTCTTCTCCAACAGCGGTACGGAGGCGGTGGAGACCGCCCTCAAATTCGCCCGCTGCGCGACCGGCAGACCCCGCGTCGTCTACTGCGCGCACGCCTTCCACGGCCTGACCACCGGCTCCCTCTCCGTCAACGGCGAGGACTGCTTCCGGGACGGCTTCGCACCGCTGCTCCCCGACACCCCGATCGCGCTCGGCGACCTGGACGCCCTGGAGCGGGAGCTGAAGCGGGGCGACGTGGCCGCCCTCATCGTCGAGCCCGTCCAGGGCAAGGGCGTGCACGAGGCGCCGCCCGGCTTCCTGCGCGCCGCCCAGGAGCTCCTGCACCGGCACAAGGCGCTGCTCATCGCCGACGAGGTGCAGACCGGCCTCGGCCGGACCGGCGACTTCTACGCGTACCAGCACGAGGACGGCGTCGAGCCGGACCTGCTGTGCGTGGCCAAGTCGCTGTCCGGCGGCTACGTGCCGGTGGGCGCCACCCTCGGCAAGGACTGGATCTTCAAGAAGGTGTTCTCGTCGATGGACCGGGTGGTCGTCCACTCGGCCAGCTTCGGATCGAACGCCCAGGCCATGGCGGCCGGCCTCGCCGTCCTCTCCGTACTGGAGAACGAGGAGGTCGTGGCCAACGCACGGCTCACCGGCGAGCTGCTGAAGACCCGCCTCGCGGCGCTCGTGGACCGTTACGAGCTGCTGCACGACGTACGCGGCCGGGGCCTGATGATCGGGCTGGAGTTCGGCCGCCCGTCCTCGCTGGGCCTGCGCAGCCGCTGGACGATGCTCCAGGCGGCCCGCAAGGGACTGTTCGCCCAGATGGTCGTCGTCCCGCTGCTCCAGCGCCACCGGATCCTCACGCAGGTCTCCGGGGACCGCCTGGAAGTGATCAAGCTGATTCCGCCGCTGATCATCGGCGAGCGCGAGGTGGACCGGTTCATGGCCGCCTTCACGGCCGTCATGGACGAGGCCCACGCGGGCGGCGGCCTGATGTGGGACTTCGGCAAGACGCTGATGAAGCAGGCGGTCGCCAACCGCTGATCTTTTTGCCTCAGAGGCAAGAAAATTGCCTCCCAGGCCCATTCCTGGCGCAATGGGGGCATGACCACCCCTGCCGGCCCACCGGAACCGGAAGCGCTGCCGGACGTCGCGCCCCGGCTGCGCGAGCTGCGCCGCCGCCGCGGCCTCACGCTCGAGTCCGCGGCCCGGCGCGCCGGCCTGTCACCCGCGCACCTCTCCCGCCTCGAGACCGGACGGCGCCAGCCGTCCCTGCCCATGCTCCTGGGCCTGGCCCGTGTCTACGGTACGACGGTGTCCGAGCTGCTCGGCGAGGTCCCACCGGAGCGCGAGCCGATCGTCCGCGCCGGGCGCGCCGAGCCCGTGGAGGCGGACGGCTGGACGTACCACCAGGCCGGTGGCGCGGGGCGCGCCCTGCAGGCGCTGCGGGTGGAGGTGCCGTACGCCGCGGGCCAGAGCGATCTCGTACGCGTCCACCCGGGCGAGGAGTGGCTCTACGTCCTCACCGGCCGGGTGCGGCTCGTGCTCGGTGACGTGGTCCATGTCCTGGACCCCGGCGACAGCGCGCATTTCGACTCGCTGACCCCGCACCGCATCGCCGCGGCCGGGCGCCGCGGGGCCGAGCTGCTCTTCGTCCACACGCTCCTGCAGAGCGCCGCGGCCGACCTGTGCCTCGGCGGCCCCGGCACCCACCGCTGACGTCCCCGAGAGGGAGGACCCCATGTCCTACGAAGTGAAGTTCCCGCGCGGGCTCGTCGTCCGGCTCTTCGCCTACCTGGTGGCCGGCCACCTCTTCGCGGCGTTCCTGTACCTGCTCTTCGCGCTGGGCGCCGGCTGACGAGCCCGGCTCGGGCCCCGGGGCTCAGCCCGCGTCGAGGAGCCGCTCGCGCAGCTGCTCCCGCGTCTCGGGCGCCAGCTTCAGACCCTCCGAGAGGTACCGGTCGGTCGTGCCCCAGGTCTCCTCGATGGTCGCGAAGGCCGCCGCCAGGTACTCCAGGCGCGCGTCGAAGAGCGGGCTGAGCAGCTCCATCACCTCGGGCGACATACCGGCCGGGGAGCTGTCGCTGCGGTGCACCTTGTAGCGGCGGTGCGGGTCGTTGGACTTGAGGTAGTCCGCCTCGATGGCCTCCCGCTCGACGCCGACCGCCAGGAGCGTCACCGCGATCGACAGCCCTGCCCGGTCCTTGCCCGCCGCGCAGTGCATGAGCGCCGGGACGCTGTCCTCGGCGAGGGCGTGCACCACCCGGCTGTGCTCCGCCGTGCGCTCCTTGATGATCGTGCGGTACGACGCCGACATCCGTGCCGCCGCCTGGCCGTCCGCGAGGATCTGGCGCAGCTGGTCGAGGTCGCCGTCGCGGACCATCCGCCAGAACTCGGCGCCGTCGGCCGGGTCGGTGAGCGGGATGTTCACGTTCCGCACGCCGGGGAGCTCGATGTCGGGGCCTTCGAGCTTCTGGTCGGCGGCGTTGCGGAAGTCGAAGATCGTGTGCAGCCCGAGGGAGCCGAGGAACGCCGCGTCCTCCCCGGTGGCGTGCGCGAGGTGGCCGCTGCGGTAGAGCCGCCCGTGCCGGATGCGCAGCCCGTCCACCGTCGGCAGCCCGCCCACGTCCCGGAAATTGCGCACACCGGACAGTTCGGGCTCGCTCGACGGGGCCTGCGGCACCTGCTGCGTCACGGGGACTCCTCCGCGTCTGACGTCGGCGCCGGCCGCCGACGATGTCGCGATCCGACGATACGACATTGGGTTCCCGGGGCAATCATCCGCACGGGTGCTCGGTCCGTCCTCCTGTCCGCCCTCTCGACGGCTGCGGCGGCTCGTAGGCGTATGGCGCTTCTGTCCGTATTGGGGTGTTCGGCATAACGTGCCCCGATAGAACGGGAGATGGGCATCGGCGCGTGAGCAGCGTCATAAAAGTGACCGTCCGTGGCCGGGCCCCTTCCGCAATTCCCCTGCACTCACCGGGAATTCATGATCCGTAATCCACGGAGGGTGACCGGTAATCCGCAGCGGTGCGGTGCAAAGGAATGCACACGGGAAAGCGGCGGCTTGTTCGCGCCGACCCGACTGTCCTACGGTCACCGCAATCCGGCCGGACCGCCGAATCCTGCCGCCGGCCCGGAATTCAGCACCCACCCACGTGTGGCAGGAGCGGGGGACCCAAGGTAAGTCCGCCGATCCCGGAATTCCGGGACCGGCTCGGGGTTAAGTCGCGTCACCACGCGGCCGGGCATCTCCAGCCCGAACCCGACAGCTCACCTCGCAGGCGCCGGAGAGGAATTCGCCATGCCCGCCAAGGGTAAGCACCGCCGTCCCAAGTCCAGCACGCTCACGCGTGGTTTCGTCGCCGCCGGTACCGGTGGCGCGGCCCTCGCCCTTCCGCTGCTCGGCGCCACCGGTGCCCACGCCGCGGAGCAGAGCGCCGCGCCGGCGACCGCTCCGCAGCAGGTGGTCGCCGCCGCGCAGACCGCCGCCAAGCCCGCGCCCCGTACGTACACCGTGGTCGCCGGCGACTACCTCGCCAAGATCGCCCACAACAAGAACGTCAAGGGCGGCTGGCAGAAGCTGTACAAGGACAACCGCGAGGTCATCGGTGAGGACCCGTCGCTGATCCTCCCGGGCATGGAGCTCACCCTCGGCGCCAAGGCCGCCCCGGCCAAGGCCAAGGCCAAGCCGAAGGCGGACGAGGACCGCGGCGAGGCCCGCGCCTCCCGCTCCGCCGCCAAGGCCGAGGCCCCGGCGGTCAAGGCAGCCCCGGCGCAGTCCGCCCCGAAGAGCACCGGCTCCGGCTTCACGGCCCCGGTCGACTCCTCGATCACCACCCCGTACCGCGCCTCCGGCTCCATGTGGTCCTCCGGCTACCACACCGGTGTCGACTTCGCGGCCTCCTCCGGCACCAGCGTCAAGGCCGTCGGCCCCGGCACCGTGGTCTCGGCCGGCTGGAGCGGCTCGTACGGCAACGAGGTCGTCATCAAGCACACCGACGGCACGTACTCGCAGTACGCCCACCTCTCCCAGCTCTCCGTCTCCTCCGGCCAGAGCGTGAGCGGCGGCCAGCAGATCGGCCTCTCCGGGTCCACCGGCAACTCCACCGGCCCGCACCTGCACTTCGAGATCCGCACCAGCCCCAGCTACGGCTCGGACATCGACCCGCTGGCGTACCTGCGCCAGCACGGCGTCTCGATCTGACGCACCGTCGACGCACCGTCGGCCACCCCCTCTGTCCGGCACCGTGCTCCACGGTGCCGGGCAGCGGCGTATTCCGGCTTGGACGAATCTTGACCGGTGGCATATCTCACGCTACGTCAACCCCTCCTTACGGTCGCGTAGGTCACAGGGAAGGAGGCAGGATGTGCTCCCGTGGCAGACGATTCGACCTTCAGAGACAGTGACGTATTCGGGTCGTACGTGGCGATCGGTGACAGCTTCACCGAGGGCGTCGGAGACCCCGGACCCGACGGCACGTTCGTCGGCTGGGCCGACCGCCTGGCGGTGCTCCTCGCCGACCGGCTGCCCGAGCCGGACGACTTCCGGTACGCGAACCTCGCCGTACGCGGACGGCTCCTCGACCAGATCGTCGAGGAGCAGCTCCCGCGGGCGAAGGAGCTCGCCCCCGACCTGGTGACCTTCTGCGCGGGCGGCAACGACATCATCCGGCCCGGCAGCGACCCCGACGACGTCGCCGAACGCTTCGAGCGGGCCGTCGCCGACCTGACCTCGGTGGTCGGCACCGTGCTGGTGACGACCGGCTTCGACACCCGCGGCGTGCCGGTGCTGCGCCACCTGCGCGGCAAGATCGCCACGTACAACGGCCATGTGCGCGCCGTCGCCGACCGCTACGGCTGCCCCGTGCTGGACCTCTGGTCCCTCAAGACCGTCCAGGACAGGCGGGCTTGGGACGCGGACCGGCTCCATCTGTCCGCCGAGGGCCACACCCGCGTCGCCCTCCGCGCCGGCCAGGTCTTGGGCGTGGAGGTCCCCGCCGACCCGGACCAGCCGTGGCCGCCCCTGCCGCCGCGCGGCCCGCTCGAGGTGCGCCGCGACGACATCCAGTGGGCGCGGGAGTACCTGGTGCCCTGGATCGGCCGCCGCCTGCGCGGCGAAAGCTCCGGCGACCACGTCTCGGCCAAGCGCCCGGACCTGCTGCCGCTGTAGCCGGGCCCGGGGCGCACCCCGGGCTGTCGGACCCCCTGCCCATAATGGAGGGACCTAGCTCTGGAGGTCCTGTGACCGGCTCCGACACCACGCCCATGCGACCGTCGTGGTCCCGGCTGCGCGCGCTGCGGCCCGCCGCCTTCGGCGCGGACCCGGCGGGGGAGCGGATGGAGCGCATCCGCCGCTCGCCGCACTTCGCGGACGGAGTGTTCCAGAACCCCGTGGGCGCCCGGCACAGACCCTCCGGCTCGGCGATCGAGTTCGCGAAGACGTACTTCGAGAAGGAGGGGCGCAGGCACCGCTCGCCGGCGGCGGCCATTCCCGTGCACCCCACCACCGTCGCCGACCTCGCCCGGCCCCCGGCGTCCGGGCTGCGCCTGACGTGGCTCGGGCACTCCAGCGTGCTCGCGGACATCGACGGAGTCCGCGTCCTCTTCGACCCGGTGTGGGGCGAGCGGTGCTCGCCGTTCCCCTTCGCCGGGCCCCGGCGGCTGCACCCGGTACCGCTGCCCCTGGCCGCGCTCGGCCCGGTGGACGTGGTCGTCATCTCCCACGACCACTACGACCACCTGGACCTGCCGACCATCCGCGCCCTCGCCACCACGGACACCCTCTTCGCGGTCCCGCTCGGCGTCGGCGCCCACCTGGAGCACTGGGGCGTCCCGACGTCCCGCCTGCGCGAGCTCGACTGGCACGAGTCCACCGAGGTCGGCGGCGTACGGCTGACCGCCACCCCGGCCCGCCACTTCTGCGGGCGCGGCCTGCGCAACCAGCAGCACACCCTCTGGGCGTCCTGGGTGGTCGCCGGACCGGACCACCGCGTCTACCACAGCGGCGACACCGGCTACTTCCCGGGCTTCCGGGAAATCGGCGCCGAACACGGCCCGTTCGACGCCACCATGATCCAGATAGGCGCGTACAGCGAGTTCTGGCCGGACATCCACATGACCCCCGCCGAGGGCGTACGGGCCCACCTGGACCTCCAGGGCGGTGACGCGGCGGGCGTGCTGCTCCCCATCCACTGGGGCACCTTCAACCTGGCGCCGCACCCGTGGGCCGAGCCGGGGGAGTGGACCAAGGACGCGGCCGAGGAGGCCGGCCAGGCGGTGGCGTTTCCCCGCCCCGGCGAGCCGTTCGAGCCCCCGGGGAAGGTGCCCGAGGAGCCGTGGTGGCGGGCGGTGTCCGATCCGATCGCGCGCCCGTGGCGCCGTTCGGGCGGGGTGGAGGGTGCGGCCGAGACGACCAGGGGCCATCTCGACCTCGCCGGTGAGCGCTGAGCCTCGTCACCCTGTACGGCGGGGCACGAGAGCGGGGGCGAGTTCGCGCCATTCTCGTCGGGGCAGCGTGGCCGGAGCGGCGGTCAGGACCTGCAGGCAGACGTGGCTGGCACCCGCTTGGAAATGCTGCTGAACGCGCCGGCGGATCGCCTCCGTGTCTCCGTAGGCGACGATCGCGTCCACCAGCCTGCGACTCGGGCCGCCGACGATGTCCTCGTCTCCGAAGCCGAGCCGGCGTACGTTCGCCTCCTGGTGCGGCGCCGCCGCCAGGTATCCGGCGACATGCGCGGTGGCCACCTCCCGGGCCCGGTCGAGATCGTGGTCGAGCACGACGGCCTGCTCGACGCCGAGAAACGCATCCGGCCCCATGATCCGGCGCGCCTGTGCGGTGTGCTCGACGGGCACGAAATACGTGTGCGCGCCCCAGGTGCGTTCGGCGGCCAGCTTCAGCATCTTCGGGCCCAGGGCGGCCAGGAGGCGGCGCGGGGCCGGCTCCGGCGCCGGGCTGTGGGCGGGTGACGCGTCCATGGCTTCCAGGTAGGTGCGCATCGTGGCCACCGCCCTGCTGCGGGTCGGCACGGGGTAACCATCCACCGTGTGCATGGTGTTGTCGACGCGGTGTCCGCCCAGGCCGAGTGCGTACCGTCCGGGGAACGCCTCGCCGAGCGTGCGCGCCGCGGCAGCGGTGGTGTTCGGTTCCCGGAAGGCGATGTTGGCGATGCCGGATGCGACGGTGATGTGACGGGTCGCCGACAGCAGCAGCCATGCCTGGCCCACCGTGTCGCGGCCGAAGGCCTCTCCGTACCACAGGGCTCCGTAGCCCAACTCCTCGATTTCCGCGGCCGATTCCCGCACGCGTCCGGCGGGCTGCTCGTCAAAGGCGAAGGTCCAGATGCCAACCCGGCCAAGCGCTTCCGATGGGCCGTCCGTCATGGATACTCCTCGGTGAGGCGTTCCGGAGAGGCTCTCCGGTTGAGGTCCGCTACGATACGGAGAACTTCTCCGCTTGGCTATCCCCAAAGGCACCGGAAGGGCAGGACGGATGACGGCCGAACGCGGCCACGCCGCTCGCACGTCGAAGCGCACGGACGCGCTCCTCAACCGGGAACGCCTGGTGGCCGCCGCGCACGACGTGTTCACCGAAGCCGGCCCCGAAGCGTCCCTCAACGAGATCGCCCGCAGGGCCGGCGTGGGCCCGGGGACCCTGTACCGCCACTTCCCGAATCGGCAGGCCCTGCTGACCGCGGTCCTCACGGACCGGATCCAGGCCCTGTGCGAGCAAGCGGAGAAACTGCGCACCGCGGATTCCGCCGACGACGCCCTGGCCCAATGGCTGGGTGCGTTCCTGGTCCATGCCCGTGCCAACCACGGCACGGGCAGCGCGCTGATGGTCAACGAGTCCGGCGCGGCGGACCTGGACTGCCATCGGCTGATCCTGGACGCGGCAGCCGGTCTGCTCGCCCGGGCGCAGCACCACGGAACCGCTCGTGCCGACCTGACCGCCGGTGACCTGGTCCAACTCGTCACCGGGATCGCACTGTCCACGGCCCGCGACGAAGACGCCGGACCGGCCCGACGGATGCTGGCCCTCGTGCTCGATGCCGTGCACGCGACACCACCGAGGCCCTCATCCGCATCGAGGAAGTCCGATCGGCGATAGACACCCCTCGGCGCCGCCCCCGGCTTCCGCGGAGGACGACGGCACCCATGTGCCCACACGCCCCCGACGGCCGGGTCGGTCGCCGACCGCCTGCCGCCCTGGGAAGCGGCGCGCATATGGCCTTTGCCCGCCGGCTCGGGCCGAGGTGTCTACGCCGGGCTGGTGAAAGGATCGCCGTGCCCGGGCGGCTGCCTGCCCGGCGGCGCATACCGCACCCGCCCGCTCTGGTCGGTCACCGGCGTGAACCCGCATGCCCGCAACCGGGCGGCGTACTTGGCCCTGTAGCGCCGGTTGCCGACGACGAGGACGTGCACGAGCCCCATGAGTGCGACCCAGGCGATGCCGGCGATGAGAACCGCGGTGGCGTCCGCGCCGAGCTCGAAGCACAGGCCCACGGAAGCAGCGGTGAAGCCGACGCTCGCGATCACCCTCAGCTGCTTCTCGCTGTACCTGGCGGCGAGGTCGTACGTGATGCGGGCTCTGAGAAGCTCGACCGCGTCCGGCATGAGGGGCGGCAACGCGCCCCCCTCGCCGGCGTTCGGGTACCGTGCCCGGTTCCGTGCGGCCCGCGCGCGGGCCTGGGGGTCGGGGTCGGGCACGATGCGCATCACGAACCCCTTTCCCTGTGGTCCGCCGCCCTGCCACGCGTCGGCGTACTCGTACCCGTACTGCTCGGCGATGTAGGCGAGGCGAGCCAACTGCCTTATGGAGGCCGTGGCACTGGTGACCTCTACGGGCTCCCCGCCCTCCATCCGCCGCAGCATCTTGCGCGCCTTCCTCTTACTCACTGATGCTCCCCTCGTTCATCACCTTCGGGACCGAGCGCGGCGGCCGCCCGGGCGGAGAGTTCTGTGGCGGGACGCCGTCTTCCGGGCTCCGGCATGCAGTCGACGCAACTGGCTCCGGGAAGGTCATGTTGACAGGGGGGCACGCCTGTTCGCATTGCCGTCGGCCGGCAATCTTCGCCCTGCCTTGATGCCGGTGACGTCACCGGCGCATCGACGATGGGAGGGGCTTGGCGCAGGGCCACGAGCGCGCCACGGCGACCGGAGTGCTTCGGGCCGTCTTGGTCCCCCACTCCAAGCGGTCGCCGTGGCCCAGCGGCCGGAGTCGTACGACGGCGGGCATCCGGTCACGTCCTGGCGCGACGTGACCCGGCCCCCGGCGCGTCCAGCGCCGGGGCGATGACGGCGAAGGCCCGGTCCATCAGCGCGGCCGGGTCCTCGGCGCCGTCGCTGTCGCTCCACCGCCGCAGTACGGCGTCGTAGGCGGTCAGGGCCATCCCCGCGGCCAGCCGCGGGTACAGGTCGGTCTCGGGGTCGAGCCCCAGGCGGTGCGCCACCTCCGTCGCCAGGTCGTCGCGCCACTGCGCCTGGCGTTCCAGGAAGCGCGCGAGCAGAGCGGGCGTGCGCAGGATCAGCTGGACCACGCGCAGCGCCCTGGCCGCGTGGTCGGAGTGGTCGCCGCAGGCGGCCATGGACACCCACACCGCGTGCTTCAGCGCCACCGACGGCTGCTCCCCGTCCGGGCGACCGGCCAGCTCCGACCGTATGCCGGCGCCCATGTCGGCCAGGAATTGGACGACCACGTCCTCCTTGGACGCGAAGTACCGGAAGAAGGTGCGCTTGGACACCCCGGCGGCGGTCGCGATCTCGTCGATGGTGACCGCGTCGAACCCCTTCAGCGCCAGCGACTGCAGCGCCGCTTCGGTCAACTCGTTGGCGACAAGCTGACGCTTGCGCTCGGCCATGGTCACTTCTGGGCGGGAACTCACCCGACAATCGTAGCGCCATGCCGTCTGTGTCACTTGGTAGCGTCTTGACACTCGGTGCCATCACGGGCAGCGTGTGCCGCATGACAGAGCAGAAGAAGCGCTGGGCCGCCGACCGGATACCCGACCAGACCGACCGCGTGTTCGTCGTCACCGGGGCCAACAGCGGCCTCGGGCTCGCCACCACCCGGGCACTCGCCCGCCGGGGCGGGCACGTGATCCTCGCGGTGCGCGACGAGGCGAAGGGGCGCCGGGCGGCCGCCGAGATCACCGCCGAACTGCCCGCCGCCCGTCTGGAGGTGCGCCCCCTCGACCTGGCAGACCTGGACTCGGTACGGGCCTTCGCCGACCGGCTGCGCGCCGACCATCCTCGGCTGGACGTACTCGTGAACAACGCCGGAGTGATGGCGCCCCCGCGATCGCTGAGCCGGCAGGGCCACGAGCTCCAGTTCGCCGTCCACCACCTCGGCCACTTCGCCCTCACCGGCCTGCTGCTCGACCTGCTGAGCGGCGGGCGCGACCCCCGTGTGGTCACGGTCACCTCGCTCAACCACCGCAAGGGCGGGCTCCACTTCGACGACCTCACCGGCGAGCGCGCGTACTCGCCCATGGGCTTCTACAACCAGGCGAAGTTCGCCAACGCCGTCTTCGGGCGGGAGCTCCACCGCCGCCTCACCGCCGCGGGCAGCCCCGTGCGCAGCGTGCTCGCCCACCCCGGCTACACCGCCACCAACCTCCAGACCAGCGCGCCCGTCGGCCTGGTGAAGGTGCTGTTCGGCCGCCTCCTCGTCCCGCTCGCCCAGCCCCCGGCCCAGGGCGCGCTGCCCCAGCTGTACGCGGCGACCGATCCGGGGGCGAGCGGCGGTGAGCTCTTCGGCCCGGACGGCCGGGGCGAGTTGCGCGGCGCTCCCACACGGGTGGCGCTGTCCCCGGCGGCGGCCGACGCGGAGACGGGACGCCGCCTGTGGGAGGTGTCGGAACGGCTGACCGACGTGCGGTTCGCCTTCCCGACCCCTGCCTCCTGAAGGGCAGTCCGCACGAGCCGCGGGGCCGCCGGGCCCCGCGGCCGGCGTCAACTCCGCGATTTCGGGCTGGAGTACGAGGCCTCATACCAGAGCGGGACGCTTGGCGGGCAAGTTTGTCAACTGCCCATCAGACGTGAATGTATGCCGACTACCGTGTGTGGCCGGTGATCAACGGTGGGCTCATCGGACGCCTGAGGCGTTCGCCGAAGCACCACGGTCGAACACCCGCAGCACTCCACACACGCACGTCCGTACTCCACGCCGATTCGCACGCCGATTCCCGGGGCCCCACGTACCAAGGACGCTGATGTCTCAACTTCGCGCACCCGCCGCGCGGCCGGACCGCCGTGAAGGCGGGCGGCACGGCCGGTCCGGCGCCCGTCCCCTGCCGCACCGCGGGAGGCCGAACCCATCCGGCCCGTCTCCGGAAGCCCGCATACGCTCCCGACTCCTGGGCGCCGCCGTCGTGCCCTCGGTCGTCGTCGCCCTCGGCGGCGTCGCCGCCGTGTTCCTCACCCTCCGCTCCACCGGCGCCGGCCCGTCGCCCACCCTGTGGGCCGCGCTGACCGCCTGCGCGGCGCTCGCCGTCGCGGCCATCGCCGGGGCGGCCCTGAGCGCCGACCGCGTGGCCACCTCCGTACTGGACCGGTGCGCCGCGCTGCGCCGCACCGCCGCGCGCGGCCCGAGCGAACTCCAGGCGCTGGTCGCCCAACTGCGCCGCGGAGAGCGGCCGCCCCCAAGGCCGGGCACGCCGCTGCCCGGACCCGGCGCCGACGAGTTCGACGTGCTCGCGGCCGAGCTGACCCGCTCCCACGAGGCCGCGGTCACCGCCGTCGTCCAGGCGTCCCAGCTCTCCAGCGCCGTCGGCAACGAACAGAAGGTCGAGGTCTTCGTCAACCTCGCCCGCCGGCTCCAGTCCCTCGTCCACCGCGAGATCCAGCTGCTCGACGAGCTGGAGAACCAGGTCGAGGACCCCGAGCTGCTCAAGGGTCTCTTCCACGTCGACCACCTGGCCACCCGCGTCCGGCGGCACGCCGAGAACCTCGCCGTCCTCGGCGGCGCCATCTCACGCCGCCAGTGGTCCAACCCGGTCACCATGACCGAGGTGCTGCGCTCCTCCATCGCGGAGGTCGAGCAGTACCCGAGGGTCAAGCTGGTGCCGCCGATCGAAGGCACCCTGCGCGGGCACGCCGTCGCCGACGTCATCCACCTCCTCGCCGAACTGGTCGAGAACGCCACGCTGTTCTCCGCGCCGCACACCACCGTGCTGCTGCGCGCCCAGTACGTCACGGCCGGGCTCGCCGTCGAGGTCGAGGACCGCGGGCTCGGCATGTCGGCCGACGAGCAGCACAAGATGAACGCCCTGCTCAACGACCCCGACCAGGTCAACGTCGCCCATCTCCTCCAGGACGGGCGGATCGGCCTGTACGTCGTCGCGGCGCTCGCCCGCCGGCACGGCATCGCCGTCCGCCTCCAGACCAACATCTACGGCGGCGTCCAGGCCGCCATCGTCCTGCCGCAGGGACTCCTCGGCGCCGAATCCGCCTCGGCCCCCCAGGGCGCGTCCACCCCGGGGACCCCGGTGACCCAGGGGACGGAAACCCCGGCGGCCGGCGACGTACCGGCACCGCTCGCGCCACCGGACACCGCGCGCCCCGAGCCCGTACAACCGCGCCCTGCCCCGCCCGCCCCACCTGCCCTGCCGCCGCAGCAGCCGGCTCCGTACGTACCGGACCCCGCGCCCCTCCCCGTACAGGAGGAACACGGCGACCGGCCCCGCCTCCCCAAGCGGCGCGCGCAGGAGCACCTGGTGCCGCAGCTGCGCGACGCGCCCGTGGTGCGCCGCCACGACGACGAAGCCCTGCACGACCCGGGCCTGATGGCCGCCTTCCGGCGCGGCATCGGACTGGCGGAGCTCGCTCACGCCGACTCCGACAGCGACCCGGCCCCCGCCCCCGCCCCCGACATCGCTCTCGACACCGCTTTCGACCGACACCCCGCACCGCAGCGACACGACGAAGCTCACAAGGAGTAGATGCACCATGGCGAGTGATGTGCCGACCGGCCATTCCACGGATCTCGACTGGCTGCTCACCGGTCTGATCCAGCGGGTCCCCCATACCCGCAGCGCGGTCCTCCTCTCCTCCGACGGCCTGGTGAAATCGGTGCACGGCCTCGACGCCGACAGCGCCGACCACATGGCGGCCCTCGCCTCCGGCCTGTACTCGCTGGGCCGCAGCGCCGGTACCCGCTTCGGCGACAACGGTGAGGTCCGGCAGGTCGTCGTCGAACTCGACAACACCCTGCTGTTCGTCTCCACCGCCGGATCCGGCACCTGCCTGGCCGTCCTGGCCGGGCGCGAGACCGACGCCGCCGTCCTCGGGTACGAGATGGCGATGCTGGTCAAGAGCGTACGGCCCTACCTCGTCACCCCGGCCAGACAAGCGGCGGCGGTCCCGGGCGCCACGGGACGCTGAGCCGTGCCGTCCTCCCGATCACGGCAACGCCAAGGGCAGTGGCAGGACGGGCCCTGGCTCGACGACGCGGCCGGCCGGCTCATCCGCCCGTACACGGTGAGCGGCGGCCGCACCCGGCCGACGGCCGCGCTGGACCTGCTCTCCCTCGTGATGGCCACCGGGGCGGTGCCGCAGGCCCCGCTCGGGCCGGAGCACACCCAGGCCCTCGGGCTGTGCCACGGCCCGACCTCGGTGGCCGAGGTCGCGGCGCACCTGCGGCTGCCCGCGGTGGTCACCAAGGTGCTGCTCTCCGACCTCGTCGACTGCGGGGCGCTGACCGCACGGGCGCCCCGCGTCCACGACAACCCCACCGACCGTTCCTTGCTGGAGGCAGTGCTCCATGGCCTACGACGACGGCTCTGAGGCTCGAGACGGTTTCGACGACGACGTCTTCCCCACCGCCGTGAAGATCCTGATCGCGGGGGGCTTCGGGGTCGGCAAGACCACCTTCGTGGGTGCGGTCAGCGAGATCGAACCGCTGAGCACGGAGGAGCTGCTCACCCAGGTGAGCATCGGCACCGACGACCTCGCCGGAGTGGAGTCCAAGACCACCACCACGGTCGCCATGGACTTCGGCCGCCTCACCCTCGACCGGCGGCACGTGCTGTACCTCTTCGGCACACCGGGCCAGGAGCGGTTCTGGTTCATGTGGGACGAGCTCTCCGAGGGCGCGCTCGGGGCGGTGGTGCTCGCCGACACCCGCCGGCTCCAGGCCTCCTTCTCGGCCGTCGACTTCTTCGAACGGCGCGGCATCCGCTTCGTCGTGGCCGTCAACGAGTTCGACGGCTCCTTCCAGTACGCGCCCGAAGAGGTCCGCGCCGCCATCGACCTCAAGCCGGAGGTACCGGTCGTGCTGTGCGACGCCCGGATCGCGAGCTCCGGAATCCAGACCCTGGTCAC
Source organism: Streptomyces sp. NPDC093546 (assembly GCF_044765045.1). Taxonomy (NCBI): domain Bacteria; kingdom Bacillati; phylum Actinomycetota; class Actinomycetes; order Kitasatosporales; family Streptomycetaceae; genus Streptomyces; species Streptomyces sp. NPDC093546. The sequence continues at coordinate 375,200 of NZ_JBIWJG010000006.1, forward strand.
CCTCGTCCAGCACCTGCTGGCGACCAACCCCGCCCCGGCCCCGGCGCCGAGCTACGGAGCACCGTCATGACCTACGACCCCACCCGTCACCTCCTGCTCACCCCCGTCGACCGCGAGGCACCCCTGCGCGTGCGGCGGCTGCGCGAACTCGGCCTCGGGGAGCAGCCCGACCCCGCCCTCGACGCGTTCGCCGCCAGGCTGGCGCAGGTGACCGGCGCGCCGTACTCGATGGTCAACTTCATCGACGAGAACCGGCAGTTCTTCGCCGGCCTGCACACCCCGGACGGCACCCACGCGCGCCAGGACCTCAAGTCCACGGCCGCCGCCACGGCCGCGGCCACGGGGGGCGTCAGCCGCTTCATGGCGCGCGACCACGGCTACTGCCCGCACGTGGTCGTGCGCCGCAAGGCGCTGGTCCTGGAGGACGTCTGCGACTATCCGCGGTTCGCGGGCAACCCGGTCGTCGACGAGATCGGCATCCGCTCCTACCTCGGCGCGCCCCTCATCGACCGTACGGGCACGGCCCTCGGCACGATCTGCGTGGTCGACACCGAACCCCGGCCGTGGGGGCGGGCGGGCCTGGAGACGATCAAGTCGCTCGCGGCGGAGCTGGTGGAGCAGATCCACCGCCGCGAGGACGGGGGGCTGTGAGCTCCCCCCACCCCGTCGTGCGCCGGTCATGATGTCCCCGAGGGGCGCCTCCCGAGCCCCTCGGGGACATCATGCGTTCCGTGCGCGCCCGTTCCGCGCGCGCCGCGCGGCGGGCACTACAGGGCCGGTTCCATGCGTACGACATCGGCGAGCCGCTCCGACCACTGGCCTTTCGACGCGCCCAGCGCGACCTCGGCGAGGCGCAGCAGCTGGACGTCGGAGGTGCCGGCGGGGGCGAAGATGTGGTGCGCGTCGCGCAGGTAGCGCTCGATGGGGCGGTCGGTGAAGAGCCCGGCCGCGGCGTGGATCTCCATGGCGTCGCGCGCGGAGTCCAGCGCCGACTCGACGTTGAGGAGCTTGGCGTTCATCAGCTCCGCGTCGCAGGGCATTCCCTGGTCGAGCAGGTGCACCGCGTGGTAGGCGGTCAGTCGCGCCGTCATCAGCCGTGACTGGATCCGGCCCAGCTTGAGCTTGACGGACGGCAGCTCGTGCAGGGGCGCGCCGTAGCGGTGGCGCTCCTCGCAGAAGCGGATCGTCTCCTCGAGGATCGCCTGGTGGATGCCGAGGGAGACGGCGGTCAGGTTGGCCCGCCCGTACAGCACGCTGGAGGAGTAGGCGACGGCGAGCCCGTCCCCCTCGTCGCCGAGCCGGTTCGCCGCCGGGACGCGGCAGTTGTCGAAGATCAGCTCGCCGAAGCTGAAGCCGTGCAGGCCCATCGTCGGCTTCTGGTCGCCGACGCGGAAGCCGGGCCGCCACGGCTCGACGAGAAGGGCCGTGAGCCCCTTGGAGCCGGGGCCGGTGCGGACGACGACACCGTGCAGGTCCCCGACATGGCTGTTGCCGACGAACACCTTCCGGCCGTTGAGGAGGTAGTCGTCGCCGTCCCGGACGGCGGTGGCGTTCATGCCCAGGACATGGCCGCCGGACTCGGGCTCGGTGACCGCGATCGTCGGCAGGCAGTCACCCGCCGCGATCGCCGGCAGCCACGTCTTCTTCTGCTCGTCACTGCCGAAGTGCACGATCTTGGCGGCGCCCAGTTGCGAGGCCTGGACCATGGCCCCCATGGCGCCGCTGACCCGCGACAGCTCCTCGATGATGATCGTCTTCCCGAGGTGACCGATCCCCATCCCGCCGTAGTCCCTGCCGATCGTCGCCCCCAGCCAGCCCTGCCGGGCGATGAGCCGGGACAGCTCGTGGTGCACCGACCGGGCCGCCTCCATGGCGGGTATCAGTGGCCGGACCTGGTTCTCCGCGAAGTGCCTGACTTCCTCCCGTAGTTGGTGATGGAGCCGACTGGCGAAATACCCGTCCATGCGAGCCCTCCTCTGCGAAACGCCTGCTCGTGCGGTTTTCGAACAGGTGGTGCATCGGTAGTGGTCCCGTCCCGAACAGGCCGACCACCTCATGGTGTTGATCGTCTCCGACCCTTCAGCGCACTGCTCAACTTTGTCCAGAACACGGTCGGTTGACGTTTCACGGGGACTGTGGTTCCCGTGGTGCTGGCCTGTCCGGTCCTATCCGGGGTCCATTCCCCCTGTGCTTCTTTCTGCCACATGCCAAGGGCAAAGCTTTCGCGGGCCTCTCGCCCGGAGGGGTGGATTCCGACCTCACTGGTTCACTGTGGCCCCAGGTGTACGGGAAGGCGGATCGATTCGGCACGGGTGCCGACCGATTCCCTACCGTGGATGAGCGGGATGTGCGCTTCGTTGCGCACGGGTGGCTGCGGTGCGGCGAGGAGGGGGCGTGCGCGGTTCCGGGCGCGTGGGGGCGCATGGCGGCGTACATCGCGTGACGGGGTCGCCCGCGGGGTGTGTGGGGGCGCGTGGGGGTGGTGCGCGCGCGGCCGGTCTGGTTGTTTCGAACTGGTGAGCGATACGGAAAGCGGTTCGTGATCACCGCCGGGAGTGCGGTATTGTTCTCATGCACGCCGGGCCGGGGGAAACCCCAGGTCAGACGGGCATCGGGACGTGGCGCAGCTTGGTAGCGCACTTGACTGGGGGTCAAGGGGTCGCAGGTTCAAATCCTGTCGTCCCGACTTTGCGGAGTCGCAGGTCGAGGGGCCGTTTCAGAGGAATCTGAAACGGCCCCTCGATCGTTTTCGGGGACCTGTGGGGGACCAGCGTGCTTGACCGTGTCAGCGCGTCGGGGGCGCTCCGTCGGATCGGGAATGCCGGGGCGAGTGCTGGTGGGTAGCGTTCAAGACAGCTGGTCGGCGGCGGATGCCTCCAGCGGTTCCGCTTCGTGCGCGGTGGGCGCCAGCCCGGTGAGAAAGGTACGTATTTCGTCGGCCTCGGGGACGGCGAGGGCGGTGTAGAGGTCAAGGGCCTGGAGGGCGTGGTCGCGGGCGAGGTCGATGCGGCCGAGGTCGTGGTGGACGTGAGCCAGGCCGTCATGGGCGCGGGCCTGCTCGGGGCGGTAGCCGGTCTCGCGGGCGAGGGCCAGCGCGGAGTCGTGTTCGGCCGCGGCCCGGTCGAGGTCGCCCATGGAGCGGGCGGCTTCCGCGAGGGCGTTGAGCGACTCGGCCTCGTCTCCGGGGAAGTCGAACCTGCGGCTCAGTTCCCGGGCCTGGTCGTGATGGCGCCGGGCCTCGTCGTAGCGGCCTTCCCGTTGGTACACCAGCCCGATGTTGTTCAGCACGACGGTCTGGCCGATGCGGGATCCCGTCGCACGGTGTACGTGCAGTGCGTGCCGGTGGTTCTCGTGGGCGGCCTCGTACTCTCCCCGGCGTTCGTGGATGATGCCGAGGTAGGTCAGGCATCTGGCTTCGCCACTACGGTCCCCGAGCTCGCGGAAGAGCACGAGGGCCTGCGTGCCGTGTTCGTGGGCCTGGTCGTATTCCCGTCGCCGCAAGGAGACGGCGGCGAGGGCATGCAGTGCGTCGGCCGCTGTCCTCTGGTCGCCGATCCCGCGCGCGAGGTCCAGGGCGTGCCGGTAGTGCTCGGCCGCGTGCTCGTAGGCGCCGTGCCACCAGAAGTGCACCTGGCCGAGGTCGATGAGCGTCCGGGCTTCGGCGGCTGTGTCGCCGCTGCGGCGGGCGGCTCGCAGTGCCAGGTCGTTGAGGGCCAGCGCGTCGGCCTGGTGGGCGTGACCCAGCAGGTAGCGGTGCAAGGTGGCGGTCAATTGGCTCGTGTGGGACAGCCAGTCGTGCTCGGCCGCGTACCGGCCGGACGCCATGAGGTTCGCGCGTTCGGTGTCCAGCCAGGTGAGCGCCTCGAGCTCGTCCCGTGGGGGCGAGGCCGGGAAGTCCGGTGCGGGGATGCGCGGTCTGAGGTTCTTGCCCTCGGGGTAGAGGTGGTCGACGGCCGCGCCGGCGGTGTGGAGATAGTGGTGGAACAGCCGGCCGAGGGCCTCGCGCTGGGCGTGGGGAGGCTCCTCGGCGGCGGCGGTGGCGAGGGCGTGTTCGCGCAGCAGGTCGTGGAAGGTGTAGCGGCCGAGTTGGTGCTGGGTCAGGACGTGGGCGTCCAGGAGGCCCTCCAGAAGCGTCTCGGCGTCGTCGAGCGGGAGGCCGGCCAGCGCGGCTGCCGCCTCGGGGCTGATGTCTCGGCCCGGCTGGAGCCCCAGGAGCCGGAACATGCGCTGCTGGTCCGGGGTCAGCTGCTCGTACGACAGCGTGAACGCCGCTGCCACCCCCCGCTCCGACGTGGCCAGCTCGGAGAGTCTGCGGCGCTGGTCGCGGAGCCGGTCTGCCAGGTACGCGACGGTCCAGCGGGGGCGATGGTGCAGGCGGGCGGCGGCGATGCGGACGGCCAGCGGCAGGAATCCGCACAGCTGCAGGACATCGAGGACGGCGAGGGGTTCGGCGGACGCCCGCTCGCCGACGATCGCCGTGAACAGCTCCACGGCGTCCGCGGCGGGCAGCACGTCCAGGGACAGCGCGTGCGCGCCGTCCAGGTCGGTCAGCCGTCGGCGGCTGGTGATCAGGACCAGGGTGCTGGAGACCCCGGGCAGCAAGGGGCGGACCTGGTCGGCGCCGAGGGCGTTGTCCAGTACGGCCAGCACGCGGCGGCCGGAGAGTTCGGACCGCCACAGGGCGGCGCGGTCGGCGACCGAGGCGGGTATGTGCTGGGCGGGCAGGCCGAGTTGGCCGAGCAGGACTTCGAGCGCCGCACCGGCGTCGAGCGGCGCCTGACCGGCGGTGTGCGCCTGCAGGTCGACGAAGAGCTGTCCGTCCGGGAACCGGTCCGCGAGGCGGTGGCCCAGGTGGACGGCGAGCGTCGTCTTGCCGACCCCGGCCATCCCGTCGATCGCCGAAATCGTCACGACGCCGGCGTTGTTGCCGGACCACAGGCGGATCAGCCCGTCGAGCTCGTCCTCGCGTCCGGTGAAGTCCGGGACGTCGTACGGCAGGAAGCTGATTCCCTGCGGCTTCGCCGGAGCGGTGAGCGGCGGCCGCAGATCGGGGGCGTCCCGCAGGATGTCCTGTTCGAGCTTGTTGAACGCATGGCCCGGGTCCAGTCCCTGCTGTTCGGCCAGGTTCTCCCGGAAGGTCCTCGCCACGTGCAGCGCGTCCGTCTGGCGTCCGGCCCGGTGCAGGGCGAGCATCAGCCGGCAGCACAGCCGCTCCCGCAAGGGGTTGGCCGCCAAGTGGACGGACAGTTCGTCGATGAGGTCTTCGTGCCGCCCCCGGGTGAGCTCCAGCTCGGCCAGGCGCTCGACGGCGGACAGCATCTGCCCGTTCAGACGTGCTCTGGCGCTCTCGACGTAGTGGGCGGTGATGCCGGCCAGCGGCTCTCCCCGCCACAGCCCCATCGCGGCACGTATCCGGTCCGCGGCACGCCCCGGGTCGTCGGAGTCGGCCGGTGCCTTGGCGGTCAGACTGGTGAACTCGTCCAAGTCGAGTTGTCCCGGCTCCGGGGTGATCACGTACCCGGCCGGGCGTGTGGCCAGCATCCGGTCGGCGTCCGCGGCGCGCAGCATCCGTCGGATCGCGGCGATCGTGGTCTGGATCTGTGCGCGGGCGGAATCCGGCGGCAGCGGCCCCCACATCGCGTCGATCAGGCGGTCCGTGCTGATCGCGACCCCGGCGTGCAGCAGCAGATAGGCGAGCACCGCGCGATGGCGGGGTGCCAGGGCGGGCACGTCGGAACCGGGAGCCACGGCCTCCACCGGGCCGAGGATCGTGAACCGCATGCCGTCACTCCAGGGGTCGTCATCGCGTGCATCGAAGAAGCATCGGGAATGTATCAAGATCAACCGTCAGGGTTACCGGCATGCAATCACTCCGCACCGTCGAACCCGAGAGCGCGACCGGTGAAACCGCAGCCCTGTTCACCGCCACCCACCAGGCGCTGGGAATCGTCCCCAACCTGGCCCGAGTGATGGCCAACAGCCCGGCCGTGCTGAAGGGGTACCTGGGCGTCGTCACCGCCCTGAGTACGCAGGGAACCCTGCCGGCGGACGTGCGCGAGAGCATCGCGCTGCTCGTGGCGCAGGAAAACGGGTCCGACTACTGCCTGTCCGTGCACACGTTCCGCGGAACCAAGCTGGCTGGGCTGGGTACGGACGAGGCCACCCGCGCGCGCCATGGCAAGGCCGAAGACCCGTGGGACGCCGCCGTCCTGGATCTCGCCGCCGTGATCGTCCGCAACCGCGGAACCGTCACCGACGAGCACCTGGCCGCGGCCCGGCGCGCCGGCCTGTCCGACGGGCAGATCGTCGAGGTCGTCGCCCACGTCGCTCTCAACGTGTTCACCAACTACCTCGCCACAGCCGCCCGCGTCGACGTCGACTGGCCGCTCGTGCGCCACACCGACGGAAAGAACGCGAAGGCGATCACACGGCCGGACAGCCGTATCGCCTGAACCGGGTCACACCCGTCCTTCCCGCACTCGACCGAAAGCCATCACCTTGTCCCTCTCAGTACATGTCCATCCGCTCCAGCGCGTCACGCTCGCCGAAGCCGCCGCGTGGCATCGGGTCGTCGCCGCCTCGACGGCCCACGACCTGCCCGGAGTACCGACCCCCGACCCCGGACAGATCCACGCCCAGCTCACCCGCCCCGCACTGGGCAGCCACCGGCTGACCTGGCTGGCCACCGGTGCGGACGGCATTCCGGTCGGAGTCGCCGGCCTGCGGGTGTTCACCTCCCCGGGCCAGGAGCACCTCGCCGAACTGGAACTCCACGTCGACCCCGCACACCGCCGCCTGGGAACCGGCTCCCTCCTGCTGTCGGCGGTCGTCGCCGCCTGCCGCACCGAGAACCGGCGCAGCCTGATCGCCGCGGCCGCGGCCGCGGCCGACAGCCCGGGCGAGGAGTTCAGCGAACGCCACGGTTTTCGCCGGGCACTCACCCTGGACCACCTCGTCCTGCGCCTCGACGAACCGGCGGTGGCCGACCTGCCGCGGATCACCGAGGCCGAGCACCCCGGCTACCGTCTGACCGGCTGGACCGGAACAGTCCCCGACGACCTCGCCGACGCCTTCGCCGAGGCCAAGAACGCCATGAACGACATGCCCGTCGGCGACCTCGACTACGGCAGCGTCGCGTGGGACGCCGACCGCGTCCGCGCCATGGCCAAGGTGGTCGCCGACCGCGGCGACACCCTGCTGACCATCGCCGCCGTCCACGACGACGGCACCATGGCCGGCTACACCGAGATCCTCCTCCCGCAGGGCTCAGGGCCTCGCGCCCAGCAGTACGACACCGCCGTCGTGCCCGCACACCGCGGCCACGGGCTGGGCCTGTGGGTCAAGGCCGCCATGGTGTGCCGGCTGCGCGCCGAGCATCCCGGCGTCGTCGAGATCGAGACGGACAACGCCGACGACAACGTCCACATGCTCGCGGTCAACCGCGCCCTGGGCTTCCGCTCCTATCGGCGCACCCGCGAACTCCAGCTCGACGTGTCGGCCGACTGATCCGTACGACGAGATCCGCACCCCGATCCGTCCCCCTTCTCGAAGAATCGAGCCAGTCCATGCGCAAGCTGACCTACTACATCGCCGCCACCCTCGACGGCTACATCGCCGGCCCCGACGACCAGTACGACTTCCTCCCCTTCGAGGGTGAGGAAGCCGCTGCGATCCTGGCCGACTTCCCCGAGACGATGCCCGCACCCGCACGCGAGCCGCTGGGCATCGCCGATCGCGCCGCCAAGCGCTTCGACACCGTCATCATGGGACGCGCGACCTACGCCCCCGGCCTGAAGCTGGGGTGGACCAGCCCGTACGCCCACCTGAAGCAGTACGTCGTCTCCCGCACGCTCACCAGCCCCGATCCGGCGGTGACCGTCGTCGACGACCCGGTCGCGCTCGTCCGCGAGCTCAAGCAGCAGGACGGCATGGACATCTGGTTGTGCGGCGGCGGCAAGCTGGCGGCCGCCCTGCGCGACGAGATCGACGAGCTGATCATCAAGCGGCACCCCCTCGTCCTCGGCTCCGGCATCCCCCTGTTCGACGGCCCCTTCACCCCGACGCGCTTCGTCCCGGCCGGCACGCGCGCCTTCGACTCCGGCCTCACCATCACCCACTTCACGAAGGACCCGTCATGAACGTCTCCTCCTCCACCCTCTCCCTGACCGTCGCCGACGTGGACGCCTCCCGCGCGTTCCTGTGCACCCACCTCGGCTACGAGGTGGCCATGGCCGACGACGGCTTCGTGTCCCTGACCCGCGGTGACGCCGCCGTCGACGTCATACTCCTCGGAGGAGGTACGGACGTCCTCCCGCCCGAGCAGCGCGACCAGCGGGCGGCCGGTCTGATCCTGGCCCTCACGGTCACCGACCTCGCGGCGGAGGAGGCCCGGCTGCGCGCGGCGGGCGCCCCCATCACCATGCCGCTGCGCGAAGAACCGTGGGGTGAGCGGCTGTTCCAGATGACCGACCCGAACGGTGTCGTCGTCCAGCTCGTCGAATGGGCGGCCGCCGCCGACGCCGCTGGTCCGGCCGATCCGGCCGACGACGAGAGCGCCGCCGCGATCGTGATCACGCCCTCCGCCGACCACGTCACCGTCTCGCCCAACGCGACCATGGCCGGTCTGGCGGCCCCCAGCCGCGGCAGCGCTGAACTCAGCAGCTGGACGGTCACGATGGACGCCGGCGCCACCGGACCCGAGCACTCCATCAGCCGTGAGCAGGTCTGGACGGTCACCGCGGGCGCGCTGGAGGTGACCTGCGGCGGCCGTACGGAGAAGGTCGCGGCCGGTCAGACCCTGATCCTGCCGGCCGACCGCGTCCGCCGGATCCACGCCCCGGAACAGGCCGAGGCCCACGTCTCGATGCGCTCCGACGGCGTCGCCTCCGTTCCCGGCACCGAGGGCACCCGTGAACTGCCCTGGGCTCGGTAACTCAAGAAACACAGGTAACACCATTCGCTAGCCGGGCCGTACCTCAGAACGATCGGCCCGGTCAAGGAACCACAAAACAGGAGATTTACGAAGTGCGTGTGTTGTTGTCGACGTATGGGTCGCGCGGGGATGTCGAACCGCTGGTGGGTCTCGCGGTGCGGTTGCGCGAACTCGGTGCGGAGGTGCGGGTGTGTGCGCCGCCGGACGAGGTCTTCGCGGAGCGGCTGGCCGGGGTGGGCGTGTCGGTGGTGGGGGTGGGGCAGTCGGCGCGTGCGCTGATGACCAGGGCTCCGCCGCCGTCGAAGGCCAATCTGCCGCAGCGCGCGGCCGATTTGATCGCCGGTCAGTTCGAGGTGATACCGGCGGTGGCCGAGGGGTGTGACGTGCTGGTGGCGACGGGCGCGATGCCGGCCATCGCGGGGGCGCGGTCGGTGGCCGAGAAGCTGGGCATCCGCTACGTGTCGGCGATCTTCCAGCAGCTGACCCTGCCCTCGCCGCAGCGCCCGCCGCTGGCGTACCCGGGGCGGCCGTTCCCGCCGGAGGTGACCGACAACCGGGCGCTGTGGGATTTGGACGCCCAGAGCATCAACGCGCTGTTCGGTGAGGCGCTCAACACCAACCGGGCGTCGATCGGGCTGCCGCCGGTGGACAACGTCCGCGACTACGCCTTCGGCGAGCGGCCGTGGCTGGCGACGGACCCGGTGCTGGACCCGTGGCTGCAGACACCGGACCTCGACGTCGTGCAGACCGGCGCGTGGGTGCTGCCCGACGAGCGGCCGCTCCCGGCCGAGCTGGTGGCCTTCCTGGACGCCGGCGCGCCGCCGGTGTACGTGGGCTTTGGCAGCATGGCGGTAGGCGGCGGGGAGGATGCGGCCCGGGTGGCCATCGAGGCGGTTCGTGGATGCGGCCGCCGGGTGCTCGTCGGGCGCGGCTGGGCGGATCTGGGGCTCATCGACGACCGGGACGACTGCTTCGCCGTCGGCGAGGTCAACCACCAGGAGTTGTTCGGACGGGTGGCGGCCGTCGTGCACCACGGCGGCGCGGGTACGACGACGACGGCCGCTCGGGCCGGCGCTCCTCAGGTGGTGGTGCCCCAGTTGGCGGACCAGCCGTACTGGGCCGGCCGGGTGGCCGATTTGGGCATCGGTGTGGCCCACGACGGTCCGGTGCCGACCGTCGCGTCCCTGTCGGCCGCGCTCAAGACGGCGCTGCATCCGGAAACCGGCGGCCGGGCGAAGGCCGTGGCCGGCGCGGTCCGCACCGACGGGGCGATGGCGGCCGCGAAGCTGCTGCTCGACACCACCGGCTGAGCAAGGACACTGGTCGCGGACGGCCAGGAGCTCCAGGTGCTGCCGAAGCCGCAGCGTTCCTCCGCTCCTGGCAGCTCCACCAGCCGGCAGCCTGACGGTGGCGACGGCTGCGGAGGGGGAAAGACCGCGTCGTCGGCGCAGGTGGTGAAGAGGGCGACGGGGATCAGGAGATCCTCGGGGCGGAGGCGAGTCGGGCGGCCGCCGCGTCCCAGGCGGCGCTGTCACCCCGGGGGGTGTAGTGCCGCAGGTGCTGAGTGGAGGCGACCAGCCGGCGCATGTCGGCGAGGTCGCCGACCAGGCCGGCGGTGCGGGCCTGGACGAGGATGTTGCCCAGCGCGGTGGCCTCGGTGGGGCCGGCGACGACGGGCAGGCCGGTGGCGTCGGCGGTGAGTTGGCAGAGCAGGTCGTTGCGCGAGCCGCCACCGACGAGATGAATGCGGGTGATGTCGCGGCCGGCGAGCTCGGCGGCCTGGCGCAGGGCGCGGCGGTGGGCGAGGGCCAGGCTCTCCAGGATGCAGCGGACCACCGCGCCCCGGCTGCCGGGGACGCGCTGGCCGGTGCGGGCGCAGTGGTCCCGGATGCGGGCCGGCATGTCGCCGGGGGCGAGGAACTCCGGGCTGTCCGGGTCGACGAGGGAGGCGAACGCCTCGGACCGGGACGCCTCGTCGAGGAGGGCCGGGAGAGGGGTGGGCGGGTTCTCCTTGTCCCAGGCGCGCCGGCACTCCTCCAGCAGCCACATTCCCATGATGTTGCGCAGGTACCGCACGGTGCCGTCGATGCCGCGCTCGTTGGTGAAGTTCGCCGCCCGGGACGCCTCGCTCAGGACCGGGGCGTCGAGTTCGAGGCCGGCCAGCGACCACGTACCGCACGAGATGTAGGCGAAGTGCGGCTCCGTCGCGGGTACGGCGACGACCGCGGAGGCGGTGTCGTGCGAGGCGACCGTCGTCACCGGCGTCCGGGGATCGAGCCCGGTGTAGGCGGCGACGTGGGGCAGCAGGGTGCCGGCCGGGTCGCCAGGGGCGCGCAGTGGCGGGAACAGGTCTGGGTCGAGGGAGAGCCGGCTCAGGAGGACCTTGGACCAGGTGCCTGTGCGGGCGTCGAAGAGACCGGTAGTGGAGGCGTTGGTCTCCTCGGCGCCGACGGATCCCGTCAGCCAGTGGACCAGCAGGTCGGGGACGAGCAGCAGCGTGCGGGCGGCGTCCCGCTGGGCGGTTCCCTCGGTCGAGGCCAGCTGGAAGACGGTGTTGAACGGCAGGTGCTGCAGGCCCGTGATGCCGTACAGCTCCTCGGGGCCGATCCGCTCCCAGACGCGGGCGGCGGCGCCGTCGGTCCGGTCGTCGCGGTAGTGGAACGGGTTGCTGAGGAGGGAGCCGTCGGCGTCGAGGAGTCCGAAGTCCACGGCCCAGGTGTCGACGCCGATCGAGGCGACACCACCGGAGCGGCCGGCCTCGCGCAGCCCGTCGAGCACGCCCTGGAACAGGGAGAGGACGTCCCAGCGCAGGCCGTCCGGCAAGCGCACGGGCGTGTTGGGGAAGCGGTGGACCTCGATGAGGTCGAGGTTGTCCCGCCCCACCCGACCGGTGATCACCCGTCCGCTGGTGGCGCCGAGGTCGACCGCGGCGAACGCGGACGCGAAGGCGGACGAGGGTGGAGTGGTGGTCACGTGGATACCTCTGCGATGGGGGCGGCTCAGCGGCTCGTCGAGGAACGAGGGGGAAGGCGAAGGCGGACCGGTGGCGCCGTGCGGGCACGCTGTCAGGGCCGGTTCCGTGCGGCATCGTGCCGCCGGTCCGCGGACGCACCTGAGGCCGGTGGGCCGGTCGCCGGCCCCAGGGCGATGAGGGGCCGTCAGCGGAGGAAGGCCGCGGCGACGCCGGCGTCGACGGGGATGTGCAGGCCGGTGGTGTGGGTGAGGTCGCCGCCGGTCAGGGCGAAGACGGCGTTCGCGACGTGCTTGGGGAGAACCTCGCGCTTGAGGAGGGTGCGCTGGGCGTAGAACTCGCCGAGTCTCTCCTCCTCGATGCCGTACGTCGCCGCGCGCTGGGCACCCCAGCCGGCGGCGAAGATGCCGGAGCCGCGCACCACACCGTCGGGGTTGACGCCGTTGACGCGGATGCCGTGCTCGCCGAGTTCGGCGGCGAGCAGCCGGACCTGGTGGGCCTGGTCGGCCTTGGTGGCGGAGTAGGCGATGTTGTTCGGCCCGGCGAAGACGGCGTTCTTGGAGGCGATGTAGACGATGTCGCCGCCCAGGCCCTGCTCGATCATGATGCGGGCGGCCTCGCGTGAGACGAGGAACGAGCCGCGGGCCATGATGTCGTGCTGGAGGTCCCAGTCGCGGGCGGTGGTCTCCAGCAGCGGCTTGGAGATGGAGATGCCGGCGTTGTTGACGACCAGGTCGACGCCGCCGAAGGCGAGGACGGCCTCGCGGAACGCGGCGGCGATCGCGTGCTCGTCGGCCACGTCCACCGTCACCGCCACAGCCCTGTCCGGCCCGCCGATCTCCTCGGCGACCGCCGCGGCGTTCTCGGTGTTGACGTCGGCGGCGACGACGCAGGCGCCCTCGGCGGCGAGGCGGTGGGCGATGGCCTTGCCGATGCCGCTGCCGGCGCCCGTCACCAGGGCGACACGGGTGGCGAGCGGCTTCGGCTTCGGCATGCGCCGCAGCTTGGCCTCCTCCAGCTCCCAGTACTCGATCCGGAACTTCTCCGACTCCTCGATCGGCGCGTACGCCGAGACCGCCTCGGCCCCGCGCATCACGTTGATCGCGTTGACGTAGAACTCGCCCGCGACCCGCGCCGTCTGCTTGTCCTTGCCGAACGAGAACATGCCGACACCGGGGACGAGGACGATCGCGGGATCGGCCCCGCGCATCGCCGGGGAGTCCTCGGTGGCGTGCCGCGCGTAGTAGGCGGCGTACTCCTCCCGGTAGGCGGTGTGGAGTTCGCCGAGCCTGGCGAGGACGGCGTCCAGGGGCGCGGAGGGCGGCAGGTCGAGGACGAGCGGGCGGACCTTGGTGCGCAGGAAGTGGTCCGGGCAGGACGTGCCGAGCGCCGCCAGCCGGGGGTGCTCGGCGCGGGACAGGAAGTCGAGGACGGCCTCGGTGTCGTTGAAGTGGCCGACCTGGGGCCGGTCCTGGGAGGCGAGCGCCCGGATACGGGGCGCGAGAGCGGCGGCACGGTCCCGGCGCGCCGCCTCGTCCAGCGGCTCGTAGCCCGCGACGACCGGTCCGAACGGTTCGGGGCGGCCCCGCTCGGCGAGAAAGGCCTCGGCGGTGCGGATGATGTGCAGGGAGTTGCGCTCGCACTCCTCCGACGTGGCTCCCCAGGCTGTGATGCCGTGGCCGCCGAGGACGCAGCCGATCGCGCCCGGGTGGGCGGCCTGGACGGCGGCGATGTCGAGCCCGAGCTGGAAGCCGGGCCGGCGCCACGGCACCCACACCACGCTGTCCCCGAAGCATGCGGCGGTCAGCTTCTCACCGTCGGCGGCGCAGGCCAGCGCGATGCCGGAGTCGGGGTGCAGGTGGTCGACGTGTGCCGCCTCCACCAGGCCGTGCATCGCGGTGTCGATCGACGGGGCCGCACCCCCCTTGCCGAACGAGCAGTGATCGAGGGCGGCGACCATCTCGTCCTCGCGCTCCACGCCGGGGTGGACGTCCTTCAGCGCGCGCAGGCGGTCCAGCCGCAGAACGGCGAGACCGTCCTCCGTCAGGGTGCCCAGGTCGCCACCGGAGCCCTTGACCCAGAGCAGCTCGACCGCCGTGCCGGTCACCGGATCCGTGCCGACGCCCTTGGCCGAGGTGTTTCCCCCGGCGTAGTTGGTGTTGCGGGGGTCGGCGCCCAGGCGGTTCGAACGCTGCAGGAGCTCATGGGGCGTAGAGCGGGGAGCGGAAGACATGGGACATCCTTCGAGGATCGCGAGAGGAGGAGGAAGGGGCGGTCGGCGGGCTGCCGGGCATGACGCACGACGAGGTCAGGCGCCCCAGCCGGCCTGTTCGCCGCCGACGCGCTCGGCAGCGGTCTTCTCGGCCCAGCCGGACGCGGCGTACGCGGCGACGGGGTCGGTGGCCAGCCCCATCTCCTCGCGGACCTCCCGCAGCAGGGGGCGCACGTCCGTGGCGTAGGCGTCCATCAGCACCGCGTTGGCCGCGAGTACGTCACCGGCGCGCTGCGCGGCGGCCAGCGCGTCGGTGTCGACGAGGAGGGCCTTGGCGGTGGCCTCCTGCACGTTCATCACCGAGCGGATGACCGCGGGGATCTTCGCCTCGATGTTGTGGCACTGGTCCAGCATGAAGGCCACGTTCGCGGCCGGGCCGAGGCCGCCGTTCTTGGCGACCTCGTGCATGATCCGGAAGAGCTGGAACGGGTCGGCGGAACCGACCATCAGGTCGTCGTCCGCGTAGAAGCGCGAGTTGAAGTCGAAACCGCCGAGCTTCCCCTCCCGCAGCAGCAGCGCCACGATGAACTCGATGTTGGTCCCCGGCGCGTGGTGGCCGGTGTCCACGACCACCTGCGCCCGCGGGCCGAGCTTCAGGCAGTGGGCGTACGAGGTGCCCCAGTCCGGCACGTCCGTCGTGTAGAAGGCGGGCTCGAAGAACTTGTACTCGAGCAGCAGGCGCTGGTCGTCGCCGAGGCGTTCGTACACCTCGGCCAGGGCGTCGGAGAGCCGGTCCTGGCGGGCGGCGACGTCGTCCTGCCCCGGGTAGTTGGTTCCGTCGGCGAACCACAGCTTCAGGTCCTTCGACCCCGTGGCGTCCATGATGTCGACACACCCCAGCAGGTGGTCGACGGCCTTGCGGCGCACCGCCGCGTCGGGGTGGCAGACGCTGCCGAGCCGGTAGTCGTCGTCCTGGAAGGTGTTCGAGTTGATCGCGCCGAGCTGGAGGCCACGCTCCTTGGCGTACGCGGCCAGGGCGGCGTAGTCGTCGACCTTGTCCCATGGGATGTGCAGGGACACCTTCGGGGCGACGCCGGTGAACTCGTGGACCTTCGCCGCGTCGTCGAGCTTCTCCCAGGGCGTCCTGGGCACGCCGGGCCGGGCGAACACCTTGAAACGGGTGCCGGAGTTCCCGTAGCCCCAGGAGGGCGTCTCGATGGTCTGGGACTTGAGCGCGGCCTTCACGGCGTCCCGTACGACAGTCATGGGCAACCTCGGAACCTGGGCCGCGCTAGCGTCGGCGGCGAGTGAATCGTTTCATTGACACGGAAGCACGCTTCCGTTGCGTGGTCAAGGCGCTGCGAGGTAAACGGAGTGAAAGGATTCACCCTCGGATGGCGAAGGTGCATACGAATCGCGTCGCTGGGTTACATCCGGAGCGAGTCGGCACGGCAGCTGCGCGCCCGCCGTTCACGGCCGCTCCCGGCTGCGGCGCCGCCCACGGGGCAGGGCGACCGGCGCCGAGCCGGGCACGACACGGGTGGTGAGGGACCCGATGCCCTCCACGGTCAGGGTGACGGTGTCGCCGGGCTTCAGCGGCGGGGGCACCTGTTCACCGCGCCGGCCCCACAGTTCGGCGAGACAGCCGCCGTTGCCGCAGGTGCCCGAGCCGAGCACGTCGCCGGCGACGATCCGGGTGCCGCGCGAGGCGTAGGCGGCCATCTCCTCGAAGGTCCAGCTCATGTTGGACAGCAGGTCCGAGCCGATCCGCTCGCCGTTGACCTCGGCGGTCAGTGCCAGGCGCAGGAAGCCGTCGGGATCGCGGTACGGCTCCAGCTCGTCCGCGGTCACCAGGCAGGGGCCGAGGGTGGTGGCGGTGTCCTTGCCCTTGCACGGGCCGAGACCGACCCGCATCTCGGCGGACTGCAGGTCCCGTGCGGACCAGTCGTTGAAGATCGTGTAGCCGACGATGTGGTCCCGCGCCCGCTCCGGGGTGAGGTCGCGGCCCTCCCGGCCGATGACGGCGGCCACTTCGAGTTCGAAGTCGAGCACGGACGAGCCCGGGGGCATGGGGACGTCGTCGTGCGGGCCGAAGACCGCGTGCGGGTTGGTGAAGTAGTAGGTGGGCGCCTCGTACCACTGAGCGGGTACGCCGGGCTCGCCGCTGACGGACCGGCGTACGCCTTCGACGTGTTCCTCGAACGTGACGAAGTCCCTGACGGAGGACGGCTGGAGCGGGGCGAGCAGTCGGACTTCGGAGGCGTGCGGACCAGGCGGCACGTCCAGCGCCGCGGCGCCGGCGGCGAGCAGTCCGGCGAGGCCGTCCGTCTCACGGATCAGATCGTTCAACGAGGTGACCCCAGGCAGGGGGAACAGCGTGCCGTCGTGCTCCACGACGGCGACACGCGGCCGGTGCCGGTACTCGAAAGCGGCGAAGCGCATGGTGCGGCTCCAAGGGGATGAGGAGAGAAGTCGGCCACGCGGCCGGGGACGCCCTGGACGGAGAGGCACAACCGGCTCAGGGCGGGCGCCCGGCCGCGAACCGTGGCCGAGGACGCGGCGGCGGGAGTCAGGGCGGGACACCGCCTGCCGCGTCCCCGGGGAGCGGGACGCGCCGGGCCCTACACCGGCGGGGCGACGAAGCAGCCGCGGTCGGGGTCGTTGAAGGACTCCTTGGCGACGAGTTCGTTCATCGGGTTGGCGGTGCCCCACTGGTCGGTGACCTCGGGTTGGGAGAAGTCGTAGACGTGGGGGTGCCAGGTGTCCTCGTCGAGCTCCTCCAGCTCGGTGGTGTACTCGACGGTGTTGCCGTGCGGGTCGAGGAAGTAGGTGAAGGTGTTGTCGCCGGCCATGTGCCGGCCCGGGCCCCAGACCTTCCTGAACCCGGCCCGCATCACCCGGCCCGAGCCGCGCATGTACTCGTCGAGGCCGCGCATCTCGAAGGAGACGTGGTGCAGGGAGGTGTGCGGGCCCTTGGCGAGGGCCATGGAGTGGTGCTGGGTGCTGATCCGCATGAAGTGCATGACCTCGCCCATGTGGGGCGAGCTGAGGGTGTCGGACAGCCGGAAGCCGAGGTGCCGCTCGTACCAGGCGCGGGTGCGGTCGAGGTCCGGGGAGTTGAGGACGACGTGGGAGAGCTTGACCGGGACGGCTTCCTTCTCCTCGATCTTGCGGTGCTTGCGGACCTGGACGTCGGCGGAGACCTCGATGGTGCGGCCGTCGACGTCGAAGAACCGGAAGCCGTAGCCGCCGCCGGGGGTGTCGACGGTGCCGGGCCGCGAGATCAGCCGCACGCCGCCGGCCAGGAGCCGCTCGGCGAGCGTGTCCACGTCGGCGGCGGAAGCCGCCCCGTACGAGACCAGGTCGAGGCGCTTCTCGTCGGCCTTGCGCAGCCGGACGACGTACTGCTCCGGGCTGCCCTCGGCGGCGAGGAAGGAGATGCCGGAGTCCTCGGCGACCTTGGTCAGGCCCCACACGCCGGCGTAGAAGTCGAGCTGCTTGTCGTAGTCGGGCACGGCGAGGTCGACGTGCCGCAGGTGGGTGAGCAGGCGGTTGTTCATCGCGGGGTGTGCCTCCTCAGGCGGGGGAGAGGTGGAGCAGGGCGGCGGCGTTGCCGCCGCGGACGGCGTGGAAGTCGGTCCCGGACAGGTCCGCTGCCCGCAGTGCGCCGACGGGGTCGTCGCAGCCCATGTCGAAGGGGAAGTCCGAGCCGAGCAGCACCCGGTCGGCGCCGGCTGCCTCGACCAGCGCCCGCAGGACGCGGGGGTCGTGCACGAGGGAGTCGAAGTACAGGCGTCGGAGGTAGCTGCTCGGCGGCTGCGCGCAGCCGGCCGACGCGTCGGCGCGGGCGCGCCAGGCGTGGTCGCCGCGTCCGATGTGGGTGGGCAGGTAGCCGCCGCCGTGGGCGGCGACGATCTTCAGCCCGGGGTGCCGGTCGAGGACGCCGGAGAAGATCAGGTGGGAGAGGGCGACGGCGTTCTCGGCCGGCTGGCCCACGGTGTTGGACAGATACCACTGGTCGAGGCGCTCGTCGAGCGTGCAACCGAACGGGTGGAGGAAGACGATCGCCCCCGCCGCCTCCGCACGCGTCCACAGGGGCTCGTACGCGGGGTCGGAAAGTTCCCGGCCAGGGGCGTGGCTGGAGATCTCCACCCCGGCCAGCCCCTGCTCCAGGGCGTGGTCGAGGGCGGCGACGCACTGTTCCGGGTGCTGGAGCGGGACCAGGCCCAGGCCGCGCAGGCGGTGCGGCGCCGCTGCACAGTGTGCGGCGGTCGCCTCGTTGGCCAGCCGGCAGACCTTCTCGGCCGGGTGCGCGTCGGCCCAGTAGTGGTAGTGCGACGGCGAGGGACTCACCAGCTGTACGTCGACGCCCTGTGCGTCCATCCGGGCGAGCCGGACGGCCGGGTCGGTCAGGGCGGGGATCCGGTCGCGGACCATGGCGCCGCTGACGGCGAGCGCGGCGGGGCCGTTGCGGCGGGCATCGAGTTCCCTGGCCTCGGCGTGCCCGGGAAGGCCCGCGACGAGGGCGTCGATCTGCGGCAGCAGGACGTGCGCGTGGACGTCCACGGTCGGTGCACCCGACGGAACCGGAACGGAGGCCGGGGTCGGCGCGCTCACGGCAGCTCCCGCAGCATGGTCATGGTGCGGGCCATCAGCCCCGGTACGTCGGCGTCGCGGACTCCGTCGAGCTGCCACTGGCCGATGCGGACGGACGCCTCCACGACCGGGCGGACCCGGGCGATCCGCCGCTCGTAGTAGGCCTGGAGCAGGTCCCCGTCCCACTCGTCGGCGGCGGTGAGCATCCCGGCGAGGACCCAGGCGTCCTCCAGGGACAGCGCCGCACCCTGCGCGAGGGTGGGCGGGCAGCAGTGGGCTGCGTCCCCGACCAGGACGACCCGGCCGCGGTGCCACGAGCCCTCGACCAGCAGCCGGTCGAACCACGTGTAGTTGACCTGCGCCGGGTCGGTGATCGCGGCGGTGATGGCGGGCCAGGCGCCTCCGTAGGCGGAGGCGATCCGGCGCATCTCCTCGGCGTACGACCCGGCGGGCAGGGAGGCGCGGTCGCGGTTCCTCTCGACGACGTACGCGTAGAGGGTGGTGTCGCTGGTGGGGCAGTAGCCGGCGATGAACGACGGTCCGCCGTAGGCGAGGTCGGTGCGCTCGACGCCCGCGGGCCGCGGGGCGGCGGCGCGCCAGATGGCCATGCCGGTCGGTTCGGGCCGGTCGGCGATCCCGATCCGCGCGCGGGTGGCCGAGCTCAGTCCGTCGGCGGCGATCACCAGGTCGTAGCGGTGTTCGGTGCCGTCGCTCAGCCGGACGGAGACGCCGGTCGCGTCCTGGTCCAGGACGGTGGCGGTGGTCCCCAGGCGGACGGTCGTGCCACCGGCGCGGACGGCGTCGATCAGGATCCGCTGCAACAGAGGACGCTGCATGCCGACCGTGGCCGGAAGATCGTCGCCGCCGGTGCGCAGGTCGCGCTGGACGTGCAGGACGGTACCGTCGGGCGCGGTGATCCCGACCGACCCGAAGGGGAAGCCGGACCTCTTCACCCGCTCCCAGACGCCGAGTTCGCGCAGGACGCGCAGGGCGTTGCCCTGGAGGGTGATGCCGGAGCCGGCGGTGGCGTTCCAGTCGTCCTTCGCCTCGACGAGGTCGACGCCGATCCCGGCGCGGCTCAGCAGGATCGCGGCGGCGTTGCCGGCCGCCCCGCCGCCGATGACCAGGACCTTGCGTGGTGTGCTCATGGGGAACTCCCTTGTTCCGCAGACCTGTCGGCCCGGGACTACTTGACGGCGACGGGGTTGACGGGGGACCCGACGGCACCGGTGATGGGCAGGGGCGCGGCGGTGAGCCAGAACGCGTACACGCCGTCGGCCGCGCAGTCCTCCGCCAGGGCCTCGAAGTCCCACATCTCACCGACGAGCAGCCCGATGTGCGGGATGACGACCTGGTGGAGCGGCTGGAAGGCGTGGTCGAACTCGTTGGGCCGCACCTCGAAGCCCCACGTGTCCGTGGCGATCGCGGCGATCTCGCTGCCGTGCAGCCAGGACGCCGTGCTGAACGACAGGCCCGGAGCGGCGCCGCCGGCGTAGTCGCCCCAGCCGTCCCGGCGGACCCGGGTCAGCTGGCCGGTGCGGACGAGCACGATGTCGCCGCGCCCGACGGTGACGCCGTGGGCCTCGGCGGCGGCCGTCAGGTGCTCCTCGGTGATCGCGAAACCGTCCGGCAGTTCACCGTCCTGACCGGCCGTCCGGCCGATGTCGAGGAGCACGGCGCGCCCGGCGATGTGCGGGGCCATGTGCTCGATGCCGGTGACTTGGTCGCCGTCGGAGGTGACGACCTGTTCGGCCGGGCGTCCGTTCCAGGCCTTGCCGTGGTCGAAGATGTGCCCCAGGCCGTCCCACTGGGTCGAGCACTGCAGCGGCATCGCGATCACGTCGTCGGCGCCGCCGATGCCGTGGGGGAGGCCTTGGTTGCCCAGGGCCGCGTCCGTACCCGTGTCGAGCATGGTGTGGACCGGGTTCGTCCGCCGCCGCCAGCCCTTCTGCGGGCCGTCGATGTCGAAGCGCTGGGAGAGGGAGAAGCTGACGCCGCGGCGGACGAGCGCCGCGCCTTCGCGGCGCTTGGCCTCGTCGAGGAAGTTCACGGTCCCCAGGCGGTCGTCCTCGCCCCAGCGGCCCCAGTTGGAGCACTTCTCGGCGGCCCGGGCGATCGCGGCCTCGGGGTCGGCGCGGTTCACGCCTCCTCCGCGACACATCGCGTGCGCTGCGCGCCGAGGCCGGTGATCGAGGCGTCCATGACGTCGCCGTCGCGCAGCAGCCGGCCCCAGTGCATGCCGTTGCCGGCGGGGGAGCCGGTGAGCACGAGGTCCCCGGGCAGCAGCCGGGCGGTCCGGGAGGCGTACGCCACCATGCGCGCCACCCCGAAGATCATGTCCTTGGTGGACTCGTCCTGCATGACCTCGCCGTTCAGCCTCAGCGTCAGGCGCAGGTCGCCCGTGTCGCCGACGGACTCGGCCGGCACGATCCACGGGCCCAGCGGGGTGAACCCGGGCGCGTTCTTGCTACGCAGCCAGTCCGTCCCGATCTGCGGCATGTCCCGGCGGAACACCGTCGCCCGGTCGGTCAGGTCGTTGGCGATCGTGTAACCCGCGACGTACTCCAACGCCTCCTCGGCAGACACCCGGTAGGCCGGCCGGCCGATCACCGCGGCCAGCTCCAGCTCCCAGTCCGGCTTCTCGGCCCAGGCCGGCAGCGTGACGTCGTCGTACGGTCCGGTCACCGCGCTCGGCAGGCCGATGAAGACGTACGGCAGGTCCTCGGCGGCCCGCCGGTCCATGATGTCGGCCGCCTCGGCCCGGCGTTCCTCCTCGGAGCGCTCGTCGCCCGGCGCCCGGTGGGCGACATGCAGGTCGATGACGTGCTGCCGGTAGTTGGCGCCCGACTGGAAGACCTGCCGCGGTTCGACCGGGGCGAGGATCTGGAAGTCCGACAGCGGGCGCCGGACGGCTCCCGCACCGGCCGCGAGCTCCCGCAGCCGGGGAAGGACCGCGGGCCACCGCTCCAGCAGGTCCCGCATCGTCAGCGCCGGGTCGGCCAGCGCCGTCCGCAGGTCCTGGACCTGCCCCTCGGAGTCGACGAGGGCGGGGAAGGCGGGGCCTTCGGCTGCCGAAAGGGTGCCGAGGGCGAAAGGCCCGGAGAAGAGCGCGGAAGCGGATTCAGGTTTCACCGACATGTCCTCCTGATTGCGTTGGGCCCAATCTGGACCCGCACCAAGCAATCAGGGAAATAGATTCTGTGGATCCCTATGATCGACGAAGCAAATAGTGCGTGCTTGCGTGCTCATATCGTCCCGAGAGGGGACTCCGCGTCGTGAACCTCGCCCGCCTCGACCTCAACCTCGTCGTCGCGCTCCGCGCCCTCCTCGAGGAGCGCAACGTCACCAAAGCCGGACAACGCGTCGGACTCAGCCAGCCCGCGATGAGCGCCGCCCTGGCCCGCCTGCGCCGCCACTTCGGCGACGAACTCCTCTCCCGGGAGGGAAGCCAGTACGAACTGACCGCCCTCGGGCAGGTGTTGCTGGACCGCACCGCCACCGCGTACGACGTGCTGGAACGCCTCTTCACCAGCCAGGCGTCCTTCGACCCGGCCACCGAGACCCGCGAGTTCCGCATCCTCGCCTCCGACTACGCCGTCGACGTCTTCGGTGTCGAACTGGCCCGCGTCCTCCACGAAGAGGCCCCGGGCATCCGACTGCGCTTCACCCGCACCCCCCTCACCGTCGTCGACGACACCGCGAGCCTCCTCAGCGCCACGGACGGCCTCCTGATGCCCCACGGCGTCATCAGCGACTTCCCCGCCACCGACCTCTACGACGACCGCTGGGTCTTCGTCGTCGCCGACGACCACCCCAGCGTCGAGGACCGCCTCACCCGCCAGGACCTCGCCCGCCTGCCCTGGGTCACCTACCAGCGCACCTATGACGCCCCCGCCGTGCGCCAGCTCGGCATGCTCGGCATCGAACCGCGTGTCGAGGTCTCCGTCGACAGCTTCCACGCCCTGCCCGCGCTCGTCGCAGGCACCCGCCGCATCGCCCTCGTCCAGGCCCGCCTCGCCCGCATGCTCGCCCCCCTCGCCGCCGTACGCGTCCTCGACCCGCCCTACGAAGCCGTCCCGCTGCGCGAAGCCCTGTGGTGGCACCCCGTCCATACCCACGACGCCGCCCACATCTGGCTCAGGGAGACGGCGGCCAGGGTCGGACGCCGCATCGCCGACACAGAGGCCTGAGGCCTCCCGCTGACCGGAGACCATCCATCCGGTGGGTCCGGACCATTTCATGGGAACGCCCACCCAGGAGTGAAACGGTGAACACATGAACGGGGGTCTTCCCGTGTCAGCGCACGGCCGCGGCGTGCGGGCACTCCGGCAGGGGCGGCCGGTCCCTGGTGCGTACGGCGGGCAGCCAGGCCGCGGGGGGTGTGGAGCCGGGCGGGAGGCGGACGCGGAACCAGTGGGTGGACCGCAGGTCCTCCTCGTCGATGATGGGCTGCCCGTCGCGCACTTCGCAGTCCGCCGTGAGGACGTCGCCGTGCCACACCCTCGTCGGGACGACGTTGCCCGCGGTGTAGGGCCGCACGGGATCGATCGCCAGGCCCAGACTGCACTGCGGGTCCCGGTCGACCCGGTCCTGGCAGCCCCGCTCCGCGTTGAACACCCGGACCGTGCCGACCGTCGCGCCCGCACGGCCGGGCGGTGTGGACGAGCCCGCCCGAACCGCGTCCGAGCACAGGGTCGCGCCGGCGATCCCGCACAGCGCGGTGGCGAGGACGGCGGCGCGGGCCCGGTCCCGCCGCCGCCCCGCCCCCGCCTCGGGCCCCTCCTCCTGCCGGGCGGTGATGCGCGCGAGCAGGCTCTCGGCGGTGTGGGGGGCGCGCGCCGCGTGGGTCGGAGCGAGGCAGTCGGCGATCAGCGCCCGCCAGAACGGCGGCACGGCGTGGTCCATGCGCAGCGGGGCGCGCCCCTCGCCGTACTCCTGGACGGCGGCGCCCCGCGCCATGGGCGTGGCCCCGGGGAACGGTGATTCCCCCGACGCGAACACCTCGTGGACGACGATGCCCAGGGCCCAGATGTCGGCCGTCGGCCGGACCTGCACACCGAGTTCGCCGAGGGGCGCCCTCCAGCGCTCGGGCGGCAGGTAGTCCAGGGTGCCCATCGGCGGCGCGTAGCCGTGCGTGCCCGTCAGCTCGGTGGCGAGGCCGAAGTCCGACAGCTTCACGGAACCGTTCTCGCCCAGCAGGACGTTCTCCGGCTTGAGATCCGCGTGGACCCAGCCCGACCGGTGGAGATGGGCGAGCCCCTCGCAGATTCCCGCGACGAGCCGGGCGCGATCGGCCTCGGGCACCCCCGCGTCGACGAGTTCCCGCAGACTGCCGACGGCCCGTTCCATGACCAGCACCAACGCGCCCTCCAGGGAAGGGCGGTCGGGTGCGGCGAGGACGAACGACTCCAACAGGCCGATCAGCCGGGGATGCCCGGCCCTGCGCCCGAGCTCCACCTCGCGGCGGGCGGACTCCACGATCCTGCGCGCCTGCCGCGGCGCCAGCCCGGCGGTCGGCATGATCTTGAGCGCGACGTCGGTGGGGACCGGGGCCCCGCCCGCGGGGAGCCCGCCGGTGCCGCCCGGATGCTCGTCGGCCGGCCTCGCCGCGTAGACGGTGGACCAGCCTCCGGACCCGATCAGCCGGGTGACCACCCAGTTGCCCACCCGGTACCCGGGCGGGAGCAGCTCGCTCCGGTCGTACTCCGCGGTGTCTCCCACTCTGTGCGGCGCTGTCATCGTGCGGCCGGCCGCTCCCGCCCGCCGGCCCCCGTCAGGGGCGGCAGCAGCGCGAGGTGCTCTTCCCGTACGAGCCCGAACCGGAGCGCGAGCCCGACGATCTCCTCCCGTTTGCCGTTGCGGCGATCACCCTTGCCGGGTTCGTGGGTCTCCGGGGCACCCATGCGCAGCTTCTCCTCGGCGAGGTAGTCGATGTGCGAGCTGACCGCCCGTGCGGTCAGCGCGCCGCAGGTGACGTGCCCCCGGAGCCGCTCGACGATCTGGGGGGTCGTGGGGACCGCCACGCGGGACTGGTCACGCAGGCGCGGTTCGCACAGCGCGACGAGCACGAGGAAGTACGTGGCCGTCTCGTCCAGGGAGTACGCGGTCACCGTGCTGGTTCCCCACGGAACGCCCATGGCGTCCGGGTCCAGATAGAGGTGGTCGGGGGCGAACACCTGGAAGGAGATGGTGACGTCACCGCGGGTGGGCAGCACCACGCGGGAGAACTCGAACGGGATGGGCGCCCCGACCCGGCGCGGCGCGACCCTCAGGTATTCCCCCGCTCCCTCCGGATTCTCCACGAGGTAGCTGTGGGTGGTGCTGTGGTTCGTCAGCTGCCAGTGGTCGTCCGTCACGCGGATCTCCCCGGCGAGCCGGGAGATCGCCGGATCCGCGAGGCGCAGCTCGACGGGAACCGCTGTGGAACCCCGTCCGAAGCGGGCGACCTGGCCGGGACCGAGCCGTAACGTCACCGCCTCACCGCGCGGTTCGCCGCCGTCGGCGCCACCGTTCCCCTGCGGCAGATGGACGACTACCCCGCTCACCGCTGCCCCCGTTCCCCTCGTCAGACTTTCCGGACGAGGCGAACGATACTCATCGATCAGGGGTTCACCGGCGTACTTCGGCCACTCGCTCAGCCGGCGGGAGCGCCCGACACGAGAGGCGCGACCGCGCGCTCGCCGAAGGCCGCCCAGGGGCGCCATCCGCCGCTCGGCCGGTCCTGGACGCGGGTCCGTATCCTGCCCGCGACGGTGACGGCGAAGACGTGCAGCCGCCCGGAGGAGTCGAGCGCGGCCGTGGGCGTGGCGGCGAGCCTCATGCCGGGCTCGCCGAACTCGCCGCCCGGATGCCAGTCCCCACCGGGAGCCACCTGCCAGCGGTGGCTCAGTCGGGCGCCGCCCGGCGACAGGGAGAACGCCTCCAGCCGGCCGTCGGCGTTGGTGGCGAGAGCCGGGGCGGCCGCGCTCCAGCCGAACAGCGGCAGCCACTCGCCCCAGCCGCCGCTCGGCACCACCTGCCGCCGGACGAAAGTCCCCACGCCCGACGGTCCGATCGCGGCGACGGTGAGCCTGCCGCTGCCGTCCCTGGCCACCCGCGGCGCGGCGCCGGCCGCGGTGCCGAACCGGTGCCACGCCGCCGTCCAGGGGCCACCGGGAGCCTCCTGCCAACGGTGGTGGATCCCGGCGCCGCCGGGCGACAGGGTGAACACCTCCAGCCGGCCGTCCGCGTTCGCCGCGACCGCCGGTGGCGCGCCCGCCGTCCCACTGAAGCCGGGCTCCCACGGGCCCCAGGCGAGGGACCCGGGTGCCCCCTGCCGTCGCCGCGCGACGGACGCGCCGCCCGGGCCGAGCGCGAAGACCTCCAGCCAGCCGTCGGCGTCACGGGCCACGGCAGGGGCGGCGCCGGCCGGGCCGCCGAACTCCTCCCAGGCGTGCCAGCCGCCGTCCGGCCGCTGCACCCGGTGGTGCAGGTTGACGCCGCCCGGGGCGAGCGAGAACACCTCGAGCCTGCCGTCGGCGTTGCGGCCGAGTGCGGGAACCGCGCCGGCCGGTCCGCCGAAGGGCTCCCACTCCGACCAGGCATCCGCGTACGGGTCGGTCTGGACGCGCCGCAGCATCGAGCGGTCGGTGGCGTCGAGCGCGAACACCGTGAGACGGCCGTCCACATCGCGGGCGGCCGCGGGATTGTCGGGGCTCTGCCACGGCGGTGGCGTGTCCCGCCAGTGCAGGGGCGCCACGTACAGCCCGTTCCGGAACCAGCCCGCGGCGGTGGCGTACCACGCCTCCCCGTCGCCGACCACCTCGACGGCGTGCCCGGGCACGTGCCCCGCGTACCCGGCGAGCTCGAAGCGGAACGGGTCCCGCGACGCTAGGACGTCGGTGCCCTCGTAGCCGTTGCGCGGGCCGATGAACAGGTAGTACCAGCCGTCCCGTTCGACGACGCACGGCGACTCGGTGACCGAGACGGTCGCGTCCGTGCTCGCGTCGGTGAACGCGACGCCCGGCTCGCTCCAGTGCAACAGGTCGGCGGACCGCCGGCAGGCCACGACATGGTGGCCGCCCGCGGCCGAGAGCTCCGTGTAGTACATGACCCACTCGCCGCCGACCCGCAGCACCATGGGGTCACGCGCCGCGAGCCCCCGGAACAGCGGGCCGGACGGTTCGCGGGTCCAGGTGAACAGGTCGGTCGACGTGGCGAGGTTGATCGCGGCACCACGCTCTCCGCCCGCGGCGTAGAACATCCAGAACCTGCCGCCGGCCTCGACGACGTGCGGCGCCCACAGGTGTTCCTCGCCGAAGTAGGACGGGTCGACGGTGAGCGCGTCGGCGTGGGTGGTCCACGGCCCGTACGGGCTCGACGCGGAGGCGTGGGCGAAGGCGATCTCCGCCGCACTGTCCGGGGCCTCGCCGCGCGGCGCGCTGTCCCCGACGATGCCGAACACGTGCCAGCGGCCCTGAGCCTTGATCAGCGTGTGGTCGTTGAGGTAGCGCGGGCCGGCGGGGCCGGACGGATCGTAGACGTACGCGAAGGGGCCCGCGCCGACCCAGTACGGTGGCGTGATGGCGCCCGGGGCCGTGGCGACGGCCGGGCCGGCGCCCAGGAACGGGAGCGCGCCCGCCCCGGCGGCACCGCGCAGCAGGCTCCGTCGGCTGATCGGAAGCACGAGTCCCTCCAGAGGGGCCGCGTGGCCGGCCGTGCCGTACGGGCGCGGCCGGCCAGGGGCCGTGTGTGTGGGGCGTTCGGAGACGGTCAGTCGAGGGTGGGGCCTGCGGTGTCGTTGACCCACGTCCAGGCGGACCAGGTGGCGAAGCCGGTCTGCCATCGGTGGAAGGTGCCGGCGTGGCTGGTGCCGAAGATCTCCATGCGGCCGTCGGCGTTGGCGGCGGCGGTGACTTCGGTGCCGCCGGTCCCGAAGGCCGCCCAGTCGCTGTAGGGGGCGTTGACGGCGCTCTGCCACATGTGCATGGCGGTGCCGCCGTTCATGGCGAAGACCTCGACGCGGCCGTCGGGGGTGCGTTCGCTGGTGAGCTGCGCGTCGGCGGGGCCGCCGGTGGGCTCCCAGTCGGACCAACTGGCAGGGCTGGTCTGGTACTTGTGGAACACGCCGACCGGGCCGGACGCGAAGACCTCCAGACGTCCGTCGGCGTTGTGGTCGACGGTCAGGTCGCGTCCGCCGCCGCCGAAAGTACCCCACGGGGACCAGCCGCCGTTGGGAGCCGTCTGGTACCGGTGCTCGAAGGTGCTGCCGTTGAGGGCGAAGACCTCCAGGCGTCCGTCGGGTGCCTTCCCCATCTCCACGCGGCTGTCGGCGGGGCCGCCGCCCGTGGGCTCCCACTCCGACCAGCCGCCGTTCGGCGCGACTTGGTACTTGTGGAACAGCCCGACCGGGCCGGACGCGTAGACCTCGATGCGGCCGTCGGCGTTGACACCGGCCGCGGTGTCCCGGCCGCCACCGCCGAAGGTCTCCCAGGCCGACCAGCCGCCGGACGGGCTCGTCTGCCAGCGGTGCTGGAAGGTGTTCCCGTTGAGGGCGAACAGCTCCAGGCGGCCGTCGGCGTTGGGCGCGAGCGCGAGTTCCGCGTTGCCGGGCCCGCCGAGGGCTTCCCAGGCCGACCAGTCGCCGTTGGCTTCCCGCTGCCAGGCGTGGTGGACGCCGTCGGCTCCCGCGGCGAACACCTCGAGGCGCCCGTCCGCCGACCGCGCCGACACGACCCGGCCCGACTCCGCCGGATACACCAGCGGCCGGGGCCGCGGGCCGCTGCCCGGGGTGCAGGGCAGGACGACGCCACGCTCCGCGAGGTAGTCCTCGGGGTCGATGCCGTACGTGGCGGACCGGTCTCCCCAGATCCGCAGATGGAGGTGGGGCCCGGTGGAGTTGCCCTCGGAGCCCATCAGGGCGATCTGCTGGCCGGCCACGACGTGGTCGCCGACGGAGACGTCCCGCCGGGACATGTGCCCGTACTCGGAGATCCTTCCGTCCGGGTGCTGGACGCGGATCCACTGGCCGTAGTCCCCGGTGTAGCCGGAGATGGTCACCTCGCCGTCGCCCACGGCGTAGATCGGCGTCCCGACGTCGTTGGCGATGTCGACGCCGTTGTGACGGCTGTGGAAGTGCTGGGACACGAAACCGGCGGCCGGACAGGCCGCGGTGGCAGCGGCGGCCGGAGCCGCGGCCGCCGGCGCGGGTGCCAGGGGCAGCAGCAGGGCGGCTGTCGCCGCGAGAACACAGGCCTGTGCGCGTCGGGAAAGACCACGAAGCACGAAACCCTCCTTACCCATGAGGCCGAGCGGCCGGGAGGTAGGGAAGGTAGCAACGAGCGGGCGCCGGGGGACCCCGGAAGATGACGGACTGACAGGCGGGCGCACTTCGGCTAGGAACCGTCGCTTCATGGCGTCATCTCGCCACACCGTGCACCGGCGGCATCATCGGGATTTCATCGCTCCTCCTTAGCGTGGCCGCGTTCGGGCGACGGCCCGCCGACAAGGGAAGGACGGAGCGATGGCGTGGAGGAGACGCGGATCGAGGCTGCCGGTGGCGGTCACGGCCGCGGTGGCGGTGGTGAGCACGATGGCGGCCACCGGTTCGGCGGCCACGGGAGCGGCCGCCGCCGGACCGGGGCCGGACAGGCCGACGATCCGTTACACCGAGTACGGGATACCGCACATCATCGCCTCCAACTGGGAGGACCTGGGAACCGGCTACGGATACGCGGCGGCCAAGGACAACATCTGCACGCTGGCGGACACCTATCTGATGGTCAACGCCCAGAGGTCCCGCTATCTGGGTCCCGACGGCAGGGCGAGCCCCGGCCAGGACCAGAACACCACGTCCAACCTCAACAGCGACCTGTACTTCCAGCGGATCAAGGACAACCGCGTGGTGGAACGGCTGCTCGACCAGCCGGCCCCCAACGGGCCGGAGCCGGAGGTCAAGGAGGCCATCCGCGGGTACGTCCAGGGATACAACAGGTACCTGTCCGAGACGGGCGTGAACGACCTCTCCGACCCGGCCTGCCGCGGCGCGGCCTGGGTACGGCCCATCACGGAACTGGACGTCTACCGGCACGCGCACGCCGAGATCATCATGGGCAGCGCCGATGCGCTGCTCGACGGCCAGGTGAACGCCGCACCCCCGGGCGCCCCGGCCGCGGGAGCCGCGTCTCGGGGAGCCCGGGCCGCGGCGCCGCGCGCCTCCTCACCCGCCGAGACCGCGAAGAAGATACGCGACGCGATGACGGTGAGCCGTCAACAGGGCATGGGCAGCAACGCGTTGGCGGTGGGCTCGCAGGGCGTGTCCGGGGGCACCGGCATGCTGCTGGCCAACCCGCACTTTCCGTGGCAGGGCAAGAACCGGATGTGGCAGAGCCAGCTGACGATCCCGGGGAAGGTCAACGTCTCCGGAGCGAGCCTGCTCGGATTCCCGGCGGTGAACATCGGTTACAACGAGAACGTCGCCTGGAGCCACACGGTCGCCACCGTAGCTCCGTTCGGGCTGTTCGACGTGCAGGTCGATCCGCTGAACCCGACCAAGTACCTGGTCGACGGCGCGTGGGAGCAGATGACCTCGCAGCAGGTCGGCGTCGACGTACGGAACGCGGACGGCACCCTCGGCAGGGTCACCAGGACGCTGTGGTCCACCCGTTACGGCCCGATCACCACCTCGGTGCAGGGCGTCCCGCTGCCCTGGGTGGTCAGCGCGCACGCGGTGCGCGATGTGAACATGCACAACCTGCGGGCGCTGAACACCTGGTTCCGCCTCGACCAGGCCAAGGACGTCCACGACGTGGTGAACACCCTGGAGACCACGCAGGGCGTCCCCTTCTTCAACACCGTCGCCTCCGACCGCAAGGGCAACGCGCTGTACGCGGACATCCAGGCCACCCCGAACATCACCGACGAGCACGCCCGGTCGTGCCTCACCATGACCGGTCAGCTGCTGTTCAACCCGGGGCTGCGGCCGTCGAACGTGCCGCCCGTCTCCATCTTCGACGGCAAGCGCAGCGCGTGCGACTGGCCCGACGACCCCAACGCGGTCGCGCCGGGCCTCATGGACCCGCACCAGCAGCCCCGCCTGATCCGGTCCGACTTCGTGGGCAACGCCAACGACAGCGCCTGGCTGGCCAACCCCGAGCAGCCGCTGTCCTTCCCCCAGGTGATGGGCGACACGGTGACGCCCCGGTCGCTGCGCACCCAGGAGCTGATCCTGACCGCACGGAACCGGATCAACGGCACCGACGGCCTGCCGGGCAAGGGCTTCACACCGCAGACCATGGGGAAGCTGCTCTTCGCCGACAACAGCAGGGCGGCCGACCTGGCCCTCAACGCCACCGTGACGGCCTGCCGGAACACACCCTTCGGGCTCGTCCTGGTGGACGGCAACCTGGTCAACGTGAGCGAGGCCTGCCCGATCCTGGACGCCTGGAAGACCCACGACTACACAGCGGACAGCAGGGGATCCTGGCTGTTCGCGAACTACTGGGTCCGCCTGCTCGGCGGGCAGTCGATCGACAAACTGCCGTGGCGGGTCGCCTTCGACCCCAAGGACCCGGTCCACACGCCCAACTCGCTGGACTCCGGCAACTCCGCCGTCCGCGACGCCCTCGTCCGGGCGGTGCACGCGCTGCGCACGGCGGGCATTCCACTGAACGCCCCGCTGTCGGACGTCCAGAAGGTCACCCGTGGCGGTGAACAGATCCCGATCCACGGCTCCTTGCACCAACTGGGCGTGCTGAACGTGATCACGCCCGGCCAGGTCGACGGACAGCTGGACATCGTCTTCGGGTCCAGCTTTATCCAGCAGGTGCGGTTCACCTCCGACGGCCCGCCCGAGGCGTACTCCGTCATGGCCTACTCCCAGTCGGCCAACCCGAACTCGCCGCACTACGCCGACCAGACCAAGCTGTTCTCGGCCGGCCAGTGGGTGACCGAGCGGTTCACCGAGGAACAGATCGCGGCGTCACCGGAACTGCGCACCAAGGTCCTGGACTGACCAAGCCGACGACCATGCCGATGACCAAGCCAAACAACCCATGAGGGGCACACCGTGACGAGGAGAGCGAACTGGTGGCGACTGGCGGTGGCGTGGATGCTCGCCGCCGTGGCCGTGGTCGCGCCGACGGGTTCGGCCGGGGCCGCCGACGGCGGCACCGCGCCGCCACCGATGCGGAACGGGTTCGGCCTGACCCAGGTCGGCACGCCGACGGGGACCGCCACCACCTTCCACCTCACCGTGACCACACCCGAGGTCGCGGGCGAGCAGCACATCAAGATCATTCTGCCTCGCGGCTACTACGACGACCCCGCCAGGCGCTATCCGGTGCTGTACTTCCTGCACGGCTCGCCCGACGACCCGGTCCAGCAGAACTACCCGGCCCTGGGCATGTCCGACTCGATGATCACCGTCATCCCGGACGGCGGCGCTCGCGGCTGGTACGCCAACTGGCTCAACCAGAAGACCGCGGCCGGTGCCCAGAACTGGGAGAACTTCCACCTCAAGCAGGTGATCCCGTTCATCGACGCGAACCTGCGGACCATCGCCACCAAGAAGGCGCGGGCCATCGCCGGCGTCTCCATGGGCGGGTTCGGGGCCTTCCACTACGCCCAGGTCCGTCCCGACCTGTTCAGCCACACCGCCTCCCTGTCGGGAGACATCGACCTGTCGGTCAGGTCCATGGACCTGCGGCTGGCCGTCGTCGCCTCCCTCATCGACGCGGCCGGCGCGATCTGCGGCTCGGCGTCCGGAGCCTGTGACCCCAACGACTCCCCGTACAAGCCCGCTGTGGACAGCGACGCCGCGTTCGGCTCGCCCTACCCGGTGTTCAACGCCGACTGGCGGTGGAACGAGGTCGACCCGTCCCAGCACATGGACAGGCTCGCCAAGGGCGGAGTGGGGGTCTCCGTCTACGTGGGCGACGGAGGCGGATCGCCCCTCGAACCCGAGTTCTGGGTCGCGGGCGCGGCCAAGAACGTCAAGGCCGCCATGGACGCCCTGGGCATGTCCTACTACTACGTCAACTACGGCGACGGTTCCGGCTGGGGCACCCAGTGCAACGGCGGCCACAACGCCGGCTGCTGGGAAGAGGACCTCCGGGACCTGATTCCCCGGCTGGAGAGGTCCTTCGCCTCCTGAACGACCCGGCAGGGCCCTGACCGACCGGACAGGGCCCTGCCGGACGGCACCTAGGACTTGTCCGGTCGATCAGGCTGCTCGTTAGGCTGGCGCCGAGGGAGGGCGTGATGGGTGCCGTGGGGATGAGCCGGACTGAAGCGGTCGCGCTCGTGCAGCGGATCATGGATGCGGACTATGCGTCCGAGGACGAGGCGGACGGGTGGATGGACAGGCTCGACAGAGCCCTGGCCTGTCCATCCGGCCACGTCAGCGGCCGTCCGCACTCAGGTGGAGGTTGCTGGTGAACCCGCCGCGCGAGCGGCCCAGGCCCTCGCCTCTCGGACCGCGTCCCGCCTGCCCCATGAGTGTCAACACGGAGTGGCCGTCTGTGGCCAGTTGGATCCCTGCCAACTGGCCGCCCATTGGGGTTTCAACTGGTCACTGACAGCTCGTGCGGGATCCGACTCGTCACTGCCCCGGCTCACCACGCGGCCCGGACCGTACTGTGCTTCGCACCACAGCCTCCTTGAAGGTCGCCGCGGGGCGTCCTGTCAGGACGCACCTGCGCGGACGGTCGTCGGCGTGAGTGAACTGGACGACACCGTCACGCCGGCCAAGGCTGATGTTGGTGAAGGTGTAACCGATCCGGACGGGCCCGGGTTCCCGGCCTGTCAGCCGAGCTGCAATGACGTCGGCTACACCACGGCCCATGGGCAGGGCTGCCTGGCAGGACATTCGGCTTGGTGCTCCGCCCACCGACATCGCGGCCGCCGCGTCGCCGACGGCGTACACGTCAGGGTGCGAGACCGAGCGCAGGGTGGCGTCGACGAGCATCCGGCCGCTCTCATCCGTCGCGATTCCCGCCGCGCGCGCCAGCTCCGGTGCCTTGAATCCGGTGGTCCACACGACTGCGTCAGCGGCGAACGGCGCGTTGTAGCGGGTGTCCAAGCCGTCCTCCCGCACCGCTCGGACCAGGGTCTTCGGATGAACCGAGACGCCCAGCCGGTTGAGAGCGCGCCGCAGGTGGGTCTGGGAGCGCGGCGCGAGACCGGATCCCACATCATCGGCACTGGTGAACAGCCGAACTCGCAGCG
Source organism: Streptomyces sp. NPDC093546 (assembly GCF_044765045.1). Lineage (NCBI taxonomy): Bacteria > Bacillati > Actinomycetota > Actinomycetes > Kitasatosporales > Streptomycetaceae > Streptomyces > Streptomyces sp. NPDC093546. The sequence goes on from NZ_JBIWJG010000006.1 coordinate 409,115, forward strand.
CGGGGTAACTCTCGGCCAGTTCCGAGGCGGTTTCCAGTCCGGTCAGCCCTGCGCCGACCACCGCGACAGTGCCGCCTGACGCGATCTCGGCAATCCTGTGCCGCAATCGTGTCGCCTGCTCGAGATCGGCGACAGCGTATGCGTGCTCAACCGCCCCCGGGACATCGTCGAGCCGTGCCTGGCTGCCCACCGCGTACACCAGGGTGTCATAGCCGATCACGCGGGGCTCTACGTCCATACACACGGTCCGGCCAGTGGTGTCGATCGCGGTCACGCGTCCGACGACCAGCTGGACGGATGCGCCGCCGAGCTGTTGCCGCAGCGGCAGGGCCGCCAGTCGCTGCCCGGTGGCCAGCTGGTGGAGCCGGACCCGTTCGATGAACCTGTCCGAGGCGTTGACCAGGGTGATGGTGACATCGCTGTGGCGCAGCGTGCGGGCGAGGCGCTTGGCCGCCAGCAGACCGGCGTAACCGGCGCCCACGACGACGATGCGATGACTCATGGCATGACTTCCTTCAAGACTTCAAGACTTCAAGACTTCGGACTGCGGGCGGCTTCGGCGCCGCCTCGGACGATCGGTTGCCGCGCATCGGCGTCAGGCCGCGGATCTGGCTACGGCGACCGCCCAGGCGATGTACAGGACGTTCACCGCCAGCCGAGCCACCGCACCGACCGGCCGCTCCAGCAGCTTGGGCCGGTCCGGGCGCGCGCGGCGCAGCGCGTCCACGTGGGACACCAAGTAACAGGCGATCAGGACGGCGGCGGACCAGGCCCCCACCTGCCTGCCGCTCGGAACCAGCACCAGCGCACCCACCACGACCTCCGCCGCGCCACTGACGGCGACGATGAGCCGCTCCCGGCCGAGCCATGCGGGTACCAGCATGCGGAAGTAACCGGGGGCCAGAAAGTGCGCGACCCCGGTGCCGGCCAGGAACATCGCCAAGGCAACCGAAGCGATAACGTGCATGGCACGATGATCCGTTCACCTCGTGCCTGGGCACTTGAACAAAACGATCGCCGCATCGTCTTCGCCTCCGGCCCCGAGGCGACGATGTTCGCCGAGTCCCGCCCGTTCCGTGTCGCCCAGCACCGGCTGCCCGCGTGGAAAGCCGTGCTGCCGATCGGCGGCCACGCCGAACTCCTACAGCCGGGGCGGCCCATGGTGGCGGCGCCCGGGCTCGTCGTTCCGCCCCAGCTGGCCCACACCTGTGGGGCGACCTCTCCCTACATCGCCCTGTTCGTCGACTCCTGGCTGCTGCCCTCCCGACCGGGGCCGATACGGCTCGGTGCAGGCGAGGTCCGCCGCCTGCTCGCCGCGCTCGGCACCCCTGATTCCGACGGCCCCGGCACCTGCGTGGACCTGGCCGCCGGATACGCCGAGCTACGGACACTCGCCGGGCGCCCCTCCCCACTCGACCCGAGAGTCGCCCACGCCGTCCATCTGTGCACGTGGCACGATCCGGACATCCCCATCACCTCCATCGCCATGGAGGTCGGTCTGTCCGCCCCCCGGCTGCGCGCCCTGGCCCGGCAGGACCTGGGCATCACGCTTGCGCGCTTACGCCGATGGGGCCGGCTCCGCACCGCGATCAACGACCTGCCGCACTCGACCGCCGCCCTGGCCGCAGCCACCGCAGGCTTCGCCGACCAGGCCCACCTCACCCGTACTGCGCGGGACTTCATCGGGCGTACGCCTGCCTCTCTGCGACGCGCTGAAGCCTAGGGGGGACTGGCCGCGTCCAGACGTAAGACGTACGCCGGCACTCGACAGCATCCGGCCTTCACACCGGTGCGGGAGAGGCAGCCATCCGGCGCCGGTAGTAGTGCACTGTGACCGCGCCCAGCAGCGGACCCCAGAAGAGCAACGGTGCGTAGACGATGTTGAGCAGCCACATGCCCCAGGTGGTGGCTTCCATGTCTGCGTTGAGCGACGTGTAGACGAACAGTGCGCCAAAGACAGTCGTGGCCAGCGCGCCGAGCCCCGCCACGCCGGTCCCCAGCATGACTGGGACTCGGCGTCCGCGTAGACAGGGGATCCAACGCGGCCATGTCTCGCCCCAGCTCTGCACCAGCCCAAGGGTGAGGAACGCGAAGACCTCGGAGATCAGACTGAGGCCGACGAGGACCAACGATCCCAGGCCAGGCGCCCCCATCTGATCGTATTCGGATTGCGCCAGCCCGACAGGGACACCGACGGCAATGGCCACCCGCCAAAGCGCCGAGGGCACGTTGGTCAATGCGGCGCCCACCGCGGCGAGCCGGGCCCAGCGCGGCACATGGGGTAATACATTCACTTTCGGCATGTGAACCAGGCTCGTCGATGGGGCGGTTACCCACATCGGCCTGCGGTTTCATCCCTTCTCCCCCGCGCGGCGTAACTAGGACCTGTCCAGCATGCGGCCGGCGCCCGCACCGTCTCGCCTCCGGCCCCGGGATCAAAGGGGGCCGAAGCAGTGGAACACCAGGACGAGACGCCGTGGCGGGGTCTCGTCGCCCGCCTGGTGGAGGTGGTGCTGGAGGCGAGGGTCTGGGCCGTTCGCGCGGCGGGTTCACCAGCAAGCTCCACCTGAGCGTGGACGGCCGCTGCCGCCCGCTGTCCCTGATCGTCACTCCAGGTCAGCGGGCGGACTGCACCCAGTTCAAGCCGGTCCTGGAGAAGATCCGAGTGCCCAGACCTGGCCCGGGACGACCACGCAAGAAGCCCGACAGCCTCGCGGCCGACAAGGCCTACAGCAACGGCCCCATCCGCGAGTACCTGCGGCGGCGGGGTATCCGCCACCATTCCGGAGAAGACTGACAGCCAGGCCGCCCGCCTGCGCAAAGGCCCACGTGGCGGACAGCCACCAGGATTCGTCGAGGAGCGGTACAAGAAGCGCAACACCGTCGAACGTGTGATCAACCGTCTGAAGCAGTCCCGGGCGGTTGCCACGCGATACGACAAGCGCCTCTACGTGTTCCTTGGCACCGCCACAGCAGCAGCCATCGCTATCTGGCTTCGAACTTGATCGACCGGACAGGTCCTAGTCGACCGCGGGGCCGGAATCGTTCAGCCAGCCCCATTCCGACCACGTGGCGAACCCGGTCTGCCACCGGTGGTAGACACCCGCGTGGCTGGTACCGAACACCTCGATACGGCCGTCGGCGTTGTTGGCCGCCCCGATCTCGCTGCCGCCGCCACCGAAGGTCTCCCACGGCGCGTACGCCGCGTTGGGGGCGGTCTGCCAGGCGTGGCTCGCGCCGGCGGCGTTGATCGCGAACACCTCGACCCGGCCGTCGACCGACCGCGAGGTGGTCAGCTCGGCGTTGGCGAGCCCGCCGGTGCCCGTCCACTCCGACCACGAGGTCGGGCTGGTCTGCCAGCGGTGGAACACGCCGTTGGCGTTGGAGGCGAACACCTCGAGCCTGCCGTCCTGGTTGTAGCCGGTGGCGACGTCGTGTCCGCCGCCGCCGAAGTTCTCCCAGGCGGACCAGCCGCCGTTGACGCCGGTCTGGTACAGGTGCCCGAACGTCGCGTCCGACAGCGCGAAGACCTCGAGTCGTCCATCGGGTGCGGTCTCCATGGCGAGGCGCGCGTTGGCCGGGCCGCCGCCGACGCCTGCCCAGGCGGCCCAGCCGCCGCTGGGCGCGGTCTGCCAGCGGTGGAAGACGCCGTTGGCGTTGGAGGCGAACACCTCGATACGGCCGTCGGCGTTGTTGCCCGCCGCCAGTCGGTACCCGCCGGTGCCGAAGTTCTCCCACGCGGACCAGCCCGCACTGGGCCCGGTCTGCCACATGTGCTCGAACGTGCTGTCCGACAGCGCGAACAGCTCCAGCCTGCCGTCCGCGTTGGACGCCACCGCCAGCTCCGCGTCGCGCGGTCCGCCCGCGAACCGCCACTGCGACCAGGCGCCGTTCACCGTCGTCTGCCACGCGTGGTACACGCCGTCCTCACCCGCGGCGAAGGCCTCCAGCCGCCCGTCCGCGGACCGCCCGGACACCACCCGGCCGGAGGCGTACGGGTGCTTGGGGCCGCCGCCCGTGCCGGACCACAGCGCGTTGGCGATGACTATCGCGTCGTCCGCCTCGATCCCGTACAGGTGGCGCAGGTCCTCCCTCGGGCGCTGGACGTTCCAGCACACGTCGCCGATCGCCACGTTGTTCCACGAGCCGCCCGGGTACTGCCGTTCCATCGCGTCGAGGAAGGCGTTGGTGGCGTAGGTCGGGTTCAGGCGCTGCTCCCGGGTGCCCCACCAGTCCTGCTGCTGGAACAGCCCGAGGCTGGTGTGGTCGACGGCCTGGGAGTAGTTGTTCATGCTGCTCTCGACGATGATCGTGGCGATGGCGATCGCCGCGGCCCTCGGGTTGAGCCCCCGGTCCTTCACCGCCTGCGTGACCATCCGCGCGCAGGACATCTTGTAGGCGTTCAGGTAGCCGGCCATCTTCGCGCGCAGCTGCGGGTTGAGCTGATCGGCCATGACGCCGTCGGTGGCCGACGGGCCGGCCGGATCACACGGCACGGTCGGAATGGCGAAGCCCTGTGGGCCACTGAAGTACCGGGAGACGCCGGACCGGTCGTCGCCCGGGTCCGGGACGGGCCCGGGGCGGGCGACGGCGGCCGAGGCGGTCATCCCGAGGACCAACGCCCATATGCCGGCCAGGACGGCCAGTCTGGTGAACACGGTGAACACGCGGTATAAGCCGGTTCTTGCCACGGTGTGCCTTTCCGTTACGGAGTGGGGGTGCGGGGTGCGGTACGCGGAGTCCAGCCGACCGGCCGATGCTTCTTCACCGGCGGCGGGCGGCCGACGGTAGAGGGCGCCGATGAAATACCGATGGAACCGGCCCGCGTCCCCGCCGCGTTGGTGCCGGAGCCGTCCCCTCCACCCGGGCCGTGCGCGTTTCATCGGGATGTCATCGGCTGCTGCCAAGGTCGTCCGGTAACCGCGGCCGACCGCGTACCGCATCGGAAGAGCGGGCGCGGAGGCCGACTACATGGGGAGGATCGAATGCGGGCGAAAAGGTTCGCGGCCGCGTTGGCGGGTCTCGTGCTGACGGCCGGGCTCTCGGTGGCACAGGGATCCACGGCGCAAGCGGCGGCTCCGTGTGAGGGCACCTACACGATCGTCGTCGGCGGCACGGGAAGCTCGTGGAACAACGACGGCTTCACCGGCAACATCCAGCAGCACGTGGGGTATCCCACCCAGATCCCCAACGGCGCGAGCGCCCGGGCGGGCGTCAACGAGCTGAACCGGCTCGTACGCGACCAGCGCGCCGCGTGCCCGGGGCAGCACGTCAAGATGGGCGGGTACTCACTGGGCGCGGCGGTGGTGCACATCTGGGTCACCGAGAACTGGCAGACGTTCAAGAACGTCAACGCCATCCTCATCTCGGACCCCAAGCGACAGGGTCCTCCCGGGGCCAACGGCGGAGCCGTGCCGTTCGGCGGCTTCGTCGGCGCCCCGCTCGCCGGCGCCGACCGGTTCTTCGGCGACGTGCCGGTCAAGACGATCTGCCACTGGGACTACGTCTGCGACGAGTCCGCCGGCATCTGGACCTACCCGAACAACCACGTCAAGAACTACCCCCACGACTTCAACATGGACCACCACAACGACAGCGCCAACGAGGAGTGGTACAACGGCGCCTGGCACCCCGCCTCCTGGTGACCACGGAGACTCGCGGGCCGGGCGCGTAGCCGCATGCTTCACCATCTGTCATCGGCCGGGAGGACCGGCTGCCGGCAGGTGGTGACGCGCCTGCGCCGTTCGCGGACCCCGCGAGAGGCGCGCGGCCGAGGGGGAGGGGATGAGTCCGAGGCCGGATTCGTCGCCGCGCAGGATCATCTGGTGCGTCCCCCGCAGCATCCGGCTCGGAGGAACGCCCAGGTCGTCGGCGAGACGGCGGCGGGCGCGGTCGAACACGGCCAGCGCGTCGGCCTGGCGGCCGTTGCGGTACAGCGCCCGCATCAGCAGGGCGGCCAACGGCTCGTTCAGGGGGTGCGCCGCGGACAGGGCGAACAGCTCGGCGATCGCCTCCGCGTCCTGGCCCAGCCGCAGCTGCCCCTCCACCTTCCGCTGCACGAGGTAGAGCCGGCGCTCGGTGAGCCGCAGCCGCTCCAGTTCGGCGAGCGGCCCGGGCAGACCCGCCAGCGGCCCCCCGCGGAACAGCTCCAGCGCCTCGGCGCACAGGCGGACCGCCTCGGCCGGTTCACCCGCCTGATCGGCCGTCCCGATGGCGGTGACCAGTTTCTCCAGACGCGCCACGTCCACGTCGACCGCCCCGGGGACCAGCCGGTAGCCACGCCGGGCGTACTCGATGACCGCATCCGGGCCGTCCCCGCCGCGCAGGGCCTTGCGCAACCGGTAGACGTACACCGGCACCACGTTCGCGGCCGGCGGTTCCATGCCCCACACGTCGTCGAGGAGTTCCTGCTGACTGAGCCCGCGCTCCGGGCACAGGGCCAGCGTCGCCAGTACGGCTTGCTGGCGCGGGTGCCCCAGGTCCAGGGGCCGACCGTCCCGCCACGCCTGCAGCGGTCCGAGCAAGGAGATCCGTACCGTCGGCCCGGCCGCCTCGCCGGCGGCGGCCCGCGGCACCGGTCGCACCGACGGTGTGCGGGGGCCGCGCCCGGGGGCGACCAGGCCGCAGTCGAAGGCGTGGACGATGGCGGCGGCCCGGTCGCGCAGTCCGAGCTTCGCGAGGATCCGCGCGAGGTGTGCGGCCACGGCGTCCTCGCGGAGGCCCAGGGCGCCGGCGATCTCGTCGTCCCGCAGGCCGCAGCCGACGGCGGCGAGCACCTCGCGCTCCCGATGTCCGAGGGCGGTGGCGGTGGCGGTGGGGCGTTGGGTGGTGGCGGTCGTCGACATCGCTGCTCCCCGGGCTCCGGACGGGTCGGTCTGGCGGGCGTCGACAAGGTAGTGCGGGGAGCACCGGGCACGGCATCCGGAAGGATCCGGAGTGACACGGGCGAGCGGAACACCGGGGGCGGGCCACGAAGGGCTCGGATCACCGGTGTTCTGCGCGTCAGGGCGTGGGGGAGCAGGTGAAACCGTCCGCGGAGTCGGGGCTTGCGGTGCCCGTGAACCGCGGCCAGGACGGGTAGGCGCACAGCGGCCGGGTCCGGCCGTTCGCCGCGGGGTTGGCGTCGCTGACGACCGGCCGCAGGGGAGCGGTGCCCTTCTCCACCCACTGCTCCAGGGCGCTCAGCGAGTCCCAGCTCGCCGCGAAGGAGGCGTCGATGTTGACGTGGTTGGCGCCGGGCACGAGGTAGAGCCGGGCGAAGTCGCGGGTGGCGTGCTTGCCCATGCGCTTCTGTACGCGGTGGAAGTAGTCGACCGTGGAGCGGTGGCTGACGAGCTCGTCCGCCGTGCCGTGCAGCATGAGCAGCTTGCCGCCGGCCTCGGCGAAGGGGCGCAGGTCGGGGTTGTTGACGTCCTGCTGCGCCGAGAGCTCGCTGATGCGCTGCTGCCAGGCGCCGGGGCGGCGGGGGTCCAGGGCCAGGGAGTCGTACGCGGGGTCGCGGGTGACGAAGTACCGCACCCACTGGTCCCAGAACTGCACGCCGTAACCGCTGTTCTTCGGCATCGGGTGGCCGGGCGGCTCGGAGCCCATGCCCAGCAGGGGCGTCGACATGTCGGCACCGGAGAGGAAGGGGAAGCCGGGGTAGCCGGTCTCGCCGCTGGCGAGGCGGTAGCGCCAGCGCAGCGGCGAGGACAGGGCCGCTACGGCGCGGATCTGGGCGTCCGAAAGACAGGTGTCCGCGGTGTCCAGGTCCTGCGGGCAGCGCAACGTGCGCGGGTTGAAGTGGCAGCCGCGTTCGTGGGAGACGACGCCGTCGCGGAGACCGTCGTCGCCGTCGCAGGCCGCGACCACGGCGCGGTGCAGCAGCTGCTGCTCGGCGGTGCCGAGGAAGGCTCCGGGCCGGGAGAGGACCTGCGCTTCGTAGCCGAAGAAGAGGTCGAGGCTCGCGGCGTTCCAGGCCGGGTAGGCGGCGATGACGCCGTCGAAGTCCGTGGGCCAGCGCTGGGCCACGGCGAGCGCCTCCCGCCCGCCGCTCGATCCGCCGGCGAAGTAGCTGTGCACGGGAGCACCACTCTTGTAGTGCGCGCGCATGAGGAAGCGCGCGGTGTCGCTGGTCTTCTTCAGGGCGTCGCCGGCGAAATTGCGTACCGCTTCGTCGTTGACGCCGAAGGACCCGTCCAGCGAGGGGGTCGGCTTGAAGCCGGGTGCGGCCTGGTGTCCGGAGTCGCTCGCGAAGGTGGCGTACCCGCGGCTCAGCGGGCGGGGCCGGTCGGTCGGGCCGAACGGGACGTTTCCGGTGACATCGGGGATGGTCCCGTCGTAGCCCCCGCCGCCGAACATCATCGCCTTCCCGTTCCACCGCTCGGGCAGGGCGACCCGCATCCTGACGTCGGGGGCCCGCGGATCCACCGGGTGGATGGCGGCGTCCACACGGCAGTAGGCGCCGGTCGCGGCGGCACCGCTGCCGGCCGCGGGGACCGGTTGCGCGGCGGTCACCTCGCCGCCCGTGGTGGGCAGACCGATCGAGGAGGCGGGGATCCGCAGCCCGAGCAGATCGCCGCACACCGCGGGGGCGGGCGCTGCGGCCGCGGTGGGCGCGATGGGTGCGGCGGGCGGCGAGACGCCGCTGACCAGAGTGAACGCGAGTCCTGACACTGCGACGATCTTTTTCATGGGGTCTCCACCTGTGCGCCTGAGGTGCGGGCGCACAGGCTATGGAGCCCGCTCTCCAGGGGACTATGGCCTGGGCACACACTTGTGCTGCTCGCGTGGTGTGGGGCCCCTCAGGGCGCGTCCCAGGTGACCGGCAGCCGGTGCACTCCGTAGATGTTCATGTCGGTGCGCAGCGGCACCTCTTCGGCCGGCACGTCGAGGCGCAGGGTGGGGAACCGCCTCAGCAGCGCGGGCAGGGCCACCGTCAGTTCGACACGGGCCAGTTGCTGGCCCAGGCACTGGTGGATGCCGTGTCCGAAGCCCAGGTGTCCGGTGGCCGCGCGGCGCAGGTCGAGGGCGTCCGGGTCGGGGAACTTCTCCGGGTCCCGGTTGGCGGCTTCGAGGGAGAGGGTGACGGTGTCGCCGGCCGCTATCGTGAGGCCGTCCAGCTCGACGTCCTCCAGCGCGGTCTTCACGGTGGTGTGGGCGACCGTCAGGTAGCGCAGCAGTTCTTCGACGGCCCGCGGGGCGAGATCGCGATCCGTGCGCAGGGCCTCGGCCTGGGCCGGGTTGGTGAGCAGCGCGAACGTACCGTGGGCGATCATGTTCGCGGTGGTGTCGAGCCCGGCGGCGAGGAGGAAGCCCCCGATGCCGACCAGCTCCTCGTCGGTGAGGTCCGAGTCCTGGGCCAGGTCGCCGAGCAGGTCGTCGGAGGGGGTGGCGCGCTTGGCGGTGACCAACTCGCCCATGTACTCCTGGAGTCCGACGAAGGCGGCGTACCGTTCCTCGGGCGTCACGTCCTGGGTCATGATCGTGTCGGCGTGCTGCTGGAAGCGCTCCCGGTCGGCGTAGGGCACACCGAGGAGCTCGCAGATCATCAGTGCGGGGATGGGACGGGCGTACGCCTCGACCAGGTCGGTGCCCGGCCCCTTGCGCTCCATCGCGTCCAGGTGCTCGGCGGTGATCTCCTGCACCCGCTCGGTGAGCAGGCGCATGCGGCGGACGGTGAACTTGCCCATCAGCAGCCGCCGGAAGCGGGTGTGCTCGGGGGCGTCCATGCCGGTCATGTCGCCGACGGGCGCGGGCGGCAGGGGGCCCTCGGGCCCGCCGGGGAAGGGGTAGTGCATCAGCTCGTACCGCGAGCTGAAGCGCGGGTCGCCCAGGATCGAGCGGACCGCGGAGTATCCGGTGGCGAGCCAGCCGACGTGCCCGTCGGGGTAGGTCATCCGGGCCAGCGGCCTCTCCTCGCGCACCTCCGCGAGTCCGGCCGGCGGGTCGAAGGGGCAGCGGGCAGTGCGTTGTGTGGACAGGGTGACGGGGTCGGTGGCGTCCGTGGCGTCGGGTCGGGCGGACGGTTCGTGCTGCATGGTGTGGCCTCCGTGACGGGTGCAGGGAAGAGGGTGTCTTTCCGAGGGTGCTTTCCGAGGGGTCAGGCGCGTCGGATGACGATGTCGCCGACGCCGGTACGGGCATGGATCTCGACGGTCTCGTCGGAGGCGCCGGGCCCTTCGGCGGCGCCGAGCGCGTTGCGGACCGCGCCGACCTTGCAGCTGACGTCCAGCCAGGCCGCCGTGGCGGCGCGGACGCCGACCTCCACGTCGCCGACGGCGGTGTGGAGGTCGATCACGCCGCGCGCCACCTGCTGCACGCTGATCGCTCCGTTGGCGGACTTGGCCTCGACGGAGGCGTGCGCGATGCCGACCGTGATGCGGCCGTTGGAGGAGTTGGCCTTCAGCTCGCCGGTGATCTCGCCGATCTCGGTCTCGCCGTTTCCGTTCCTGACGGTCGCCGCTCCCACGATCTCGCCGATCTCGACGCGGCCGGCCCCGCGGATCTCGGCATCGCCCACCGCCCGGTCGACGCGGATGCGGCCGTGTTCGGTCCGCAGGTTCACGGTGGACGCCTCGTCGAGCCGGATGTCGCCGAGCGAGGTCTTGATGCGGCACTCGCCGAGCGGTCCCTCGCCGGTGTAGTCGCCGATGGGGGAGGTGCCGCGGACGCGTGATCCGGCCGGCAGCTCGATGATCACGTCGATCGATCCGCTCCTGCCGAACAGGGAGCGCCTCTTGGGTCCTCTGAGGGAGAGGGTGCCGTCCGCATACGTGACCTCGGTCTGCTGCGCGGCCCGTACGTCGGCGTCGTCGGCGCCGTTGCTCGGCAGCACCTCGACGACCGTGTCCCCGCGCTTGCTCGCGGTGAGCCGCACCTCGCCGACGTCGAACTCGAGGACCGCCGTGATGGGCCCGGAGGTGTCGTAAGAAGGCATGGCTGGTCCGTCCTCTTGGCTCTGGAAGGTGTTTCCGCAGGTGGTGCGGTACGCGTGAAGGGGGAGGCGAGGGGCTCCGGCTAGCGGACCCAGCCCCGGTAGCTCTGGCCGCGGCGGGGGGTACGGGCGGCCGGCCGGTCCGGTCCGGAGTCCGGTTCGAGGGCGAGGGCCACGGCCCGGACGAGCCAGGCGTTGACCGACAGGCCCTCGCGGCCGGCCGCCTCCTCGACCCGGGCCTTCAGCGGCGCCGGGAGCCGGAAGTTGATCCGGGCCGTGCCCCCTCCTTCCTCGCCGTCCCCCGGGGAGGACGCCATTGGCGCCATTGGCGCCATTGGCGCCATTGGCGCCACTGGTGCCACTGGTGGTGCCATCGGTGGCGCCAGGTTGGCCTCCTCCTCCCCGGGGAGCTCGGCGGCGGGCGGTGCCGTCACCACGAACTCGGGGTCGAGCCCCCGCAGGCGGACGTCCACCGAGCCCGGGGCCAGCTCGCGGGTGATCTCGTCCGAGGCGGCGGAGAGCGCGTTCAGCAGGGTCAGCCGGGCGGCCGACTCCAGGGGCGCGGTGAGCCGCTCGGCCAGGGCGCGGGCCTCGTCCCCGCCGGCGTTCGCGGCGACCGCGAGCTCCCGGCGGAGGTGGTCGACGTAGGGGGTCAGGTCCATGGACGCCATAGTGGCACCACTGTGGCGCCATGAGAAGGGGTTATGGCGCCATTCGCTGCTGGATGGCGTCAAAGGGCTGTCATCGTGGCGCGTTTCCGGTGGGGCGGCACGAGATAGTTGAATATGATTATCATCTGCTAGGGTCCGGTTCTGCGTTCTGTACGTCACCCGGTCCGACGGAGATGGAAAAGTCCCGTGCACACCCGTAAGTCCCTGCCCCTCCTCTCCGTGGCGATTGGCTCCGCCCTGCTCCTGACGACGGGTTGCTTCGCACCCGGCGCCGCGTCCGGCGGGGCCGGAAGCGGGGACAAGCGCATCCGGGTGGTGATGATGCAACCGCCGCGCTCGGGCCTCTCGCCGCTCAGTGACGACGCCTTCAAGCTGTCTCGGTGGAGCACCGCCGAGACGCTGGTCACCCTCGACGCCAACGGCGACCCGCGGCCCGCCCTCGCCGAGACGTGGCGGCGGGCGGGCGACCGAGCCTGGTCCTTCACCCTCCGCTCGGACGTGACCTTCCACGACGGCAGCGCCCTCACCGCCGAGGACGTGGTGCGCTCGCTCACCAAGGCCTCCCAGGCCGCGCCGAAGCCCCGCATCCTCGACGGCGTCGACCTCACCGTCACCGCCGAGGGCGACACCGTCACGGTCACCACCGCGGCGGCGGACCCCCTGCTTCCGCAGCGGCTCTCCTCACCGCAGCTGTCGATCCTCGCCGCCAAGGCGTACCGGGGCAGGACGGTGAACCCCGTCGGCGCCGGCACCGGCGCCTTCGTCCTCAAGCGCGTGAACGGAACCAGCTCCGCCACGCTCGACCGCAACGACGACTACTGGGGCGGCAGGCCCAAGGCAGCGGGCATCGACGTGCGGTTCGTACCGGACGGCACGGCACGCGCGGCCGCGCTGCGCAGCGGTGAGGCCGACATCGTCGAGTCCGTGCCGGTCTCGCAGGCGGCCCTGCTCGACGAGGACCAGATCACCGAAGTGCCCATGCCGCGCACCAACACCCTCTACCTCAACACCCGCCGCGGCGCCTTCACCGACCCCGCGCTGCGCGCCGCCGCCCGTACGGCCATCGACGCGCGGCCCCTCGTCGACGGCGTGTACGAGGGCCGCGCGGACGTCGCCGACGGCCTGCTCGGCCCCGCCATCCCCTGGGCGAAGGAGCGCGCCGGCCGCACCCGCCCCGCCACGCCGGCGAACCCGGCGGGCAGGACCGTCACGCTCGGCACCTTCACCGACCGCGCCGAGCTCCCCGAGGTGGCCGCCGCGCTCCAGCAGCAGCTCCAGAAAGCCGGTTTCACGGTGAAGCTGGAGATACGCGAGTACGCCGCCATCGAATCCGACGCCCTCGCCGGGAAGTTCGACGCCTTCATCCTGTCCCGGGCCACCGTCCTCGACTCCGGCGATCCCGCCGCGTACCTCTACAGCGACTTCGCGAGCGACGGCTCCTTCAACCTCTCCCAGCTCGCCGACCCGAGCGTCGACAAGGCGCTGGAGAAGGCGGCGAAGGCGCCCGCCGGCGCCGCGCGCCGCTCCGCGATCCTGGCCGCGGAGACCGCGGTCCTCAACACCGACGCCGCGATCCCGATGCTGCACGAGCGAGTCGTCCAGGGCGACGCCCCGCACGTCGTGGACTCGGCGAAGGACCCCCGCGAGCGCCTGCTGGTCACCCCCGGCACGTACGTCAGGTGAGCGGCGGCATGAAGACCGCGCTCGCCCGGACGGCCGCGCTCGCCGCCGTCCTCGTCACCCTCGGGCTGCTGCCGTGGCTGTCCGGCAGGGACGCGGCCCTCAGCGTGCTGCGCGCCCGCTCCGCCGAACAGGAGCCGACCGAGGAGGCTCTGGCCGCCATCCGCGACGACCTGCGCCTCGGCTCGGGGCCGCTGACCCTGCTGGGGCGCTGGGCGGGCGGGCTGCTCCGTGGTGACCTCGGCACCTCCTGGGTCTCCGGCACCGACGTGCTGCCGTCGGTCGCCTCCGGACTCGGCGTGTCGCTGGGGCTGATGGGCGCGTCGCTGGCCGTGGCGCTGCTGGTGGCCGCCGTGCTCTGCACGGCGACGGTGGTACGCGGGGCGCGCGGCACACGACGCCGCGGCTCCGGGGGAGCGGCCGCCGCGATGCTCGCCTCCGTGCCCGAGTTCCTGCTCGCGACGGTCGGTCTGATCGTCGCCGGCGTCTGGCTGGGCCTGCTGCCGACGTCCGGCTGGCAGGGCCCGTCGTCCATGGTGCTGCCCGCGCTCGCCATGGGGCTGCCCGCCGGCGGGCTGCTCGGCCGGCTCGTGGACGACGCGCTGCCCGCCGTGTTCGGCGAGCGCTGGGTGGAGCTGTGGCGGGCGTCGGGCGTCTCCGCGCGGCGCCTGGCGTGTGGGGCGCTGCGCCGGGCCGTGCCCGCGATCGCGCCGCAGTTCGGCCTGGTCGCGGTCGGGCTGACCGGCGGCGCGGTCGCCGTGGAGACCGTCTTCGCGGTGCCCGGCATCGGCCGTACGGCCCTCGGCGCCGCCAAGGCCCAGGACCTGCCGCTGCTTCAGGGCGCCGTCCTCGCCCTGCTCCTGCTCGGCCTCGCGGCCGGCGCCGTCGCCCACCTCGTACGCGTACGGCTCCTCGGGCCCGGCCTGCGGGACGCCGCCCTCGCGCTGCCGGCCCCGCCGCGGGCCCCGGCGGGCCGGGCGGCGCGGGCCGTGCCCGTGGTGCTCGCGGGCGTCCTGCTGGCGGTCGTCGGGTGGGGCCTGCTGCGCGACCCGTACGCCGTCGACGTCACGGCGCGGCTGGCCGCCCCCTCCGGGGCGCACCCGTTCGGCACCGACGGGCTCGGCCGGGACGTGCTCGCGCGGCTCGGGCACGGCGCCGCGGCGACCGTCGGCGTGGCGCTGGCGGTGTGCCTGATCAGCTACCTCTTCGCCGTCGCGATCGGCTTCCTGCCGGCCCTGTCCGCCGGGGTGGCCGACATCGCCAACGCCCTGCCGCCCGTCATCGTCGGCATCCTCGTCGCCGCGGCCCTCGGCCCCGGCACGGCCGGTGCGTCCGTCGCCGTCGCGTCGGTCTCCTGGCCACCGCTGGCCGCGCACGCCTCCGCCCTGGTCGAGGAGGTCCGGGCGAGCGGATTCCTCACCGCCCAGAAGGCGATCGGCGCCACGCCGCGCTGGATCCTGACCCGGCACGTCCTGCCCGCCGTGGCCGGGCCCGTGGCCCGCCACGCGGTGCTGCGGCTGCCCGGGATCGCCCTGGCCCTCGCCTCGCTCGGCTTCCTGGGCCTCGGTGCCCAGGCACCCGCCCCCGAATGGGGACTGCTCCTCGACGAGTCGCGGGCGTACGTCGAGCGCGCTCCCTGGGCGGCCCTCGCCCCGGCGGGCGCCCTGGCCCTGCTGGCCGGCTTCGCGGTCTCGCTCTCCTCCGCGACGGGCTTCTCCGGGACCACGGCGGCCGTACGACGTGCCGGGGCGGTGGCATCATGACCGGCCGCCCCGTCCTGCTCTCCGTGCGCGACCTGTGCGTCGAGTTCCCCGCCGTGGCCGCCGTCCGCGGGGTGTCCTTCGACGTACGGGAGGGCGAAGTGCTCGCCCTGGTCGGCGAGTCGGGGGCGGGCAAGTCCCTCACCGCCCGCACCCTCCTCGGCATGGCACCGCACACCGCGCGCGTCACCGGCAGCGTCCGCCTGCGCGACCGGGAGCTCCTCGGCGCGCCGCGGTCGCCGTACGCCGGGCTCCGGGGGCGGCACATCGCCCTCGTACCGCAGGACGCGCTCGGGGTGCTCAGCCCCGCCCACACCGTCGGCGACCAACTGGCCGCGGCCGTGCGCTCGGTGCGCGGACTCGACCGGCGCCGGGCGCGGGCCGCGGCGGTCGCCGCCCTGGACCGCGTGGGCATCCCGGACGCGGACCGGCGGGCGAAGGCGTACCCGCACGAGTACTCCGGCGGGATGCGGCAGCGTGCCGTCATCGCGATGGCCATGATCAACGAACCTGAGCTCGTCGTCGCCGACGAGCCGACCACCGCCCTCGACCCCGCCGTACAGGAACAGGTCCTCGGCGTCCTCGCGTCGCTGCGGGAAGCCACCGGCGCGGCGATGGTGCTGGTCACGCACGACCTCTCCGTCGTCGCCGCGCACGCCGACCGGGTCCTGGTGCTGTACGCCGGGCGGCCCGTGGAGTCCGGCCCGGTCGAGCGGGTGCTCACGCGGCCGCGCGCCCCGTACACCGCCGGGCTGCTCGCCTCCCTGCCACCCGACGAGCCGGTCACGGACCGCAGGCTCCCCGCCATCGGCGGCGCCCCGCCCTCACCGGCGGAGCTCGCGCACCTCACCGGCTGCGCCTTCGCCCCGCGCTGCCCCCTGGCGGCGGGGCACGAACGGTGCCGTACGCGTGAACCGGAGCCCGTCGCGGTCGGCGAGGCCGGACACCTGGTCTCCTGCCACCGGTGGCAGGACACCCCCGACGTGCCCACCCTCGCGCGGGACCTGCGCCGGGAGAGGGGTGCCGCATGAGCGCCTTGCTCGCCGTACGGGACCTGACGGTCCGCCACCGCGGCCGTACGCGGCGCTCCGCGCCGGTGCTCGCGGTCGACCGGGTCTCCTTCGAGGTGTCCGCCGGGGAGACCCTGGCGCTGATCGGCGCCTCGGGCTCCGGGAAGTCCAGCACGGCGGCCGCGGTCCTCATGCTGCGCCGGCCCGACGGGGGCGAGGTGTGGTTCGACGGGCGCGAACTGACCGCGCTCGACGAGACCGCGCTGCGGCCCCTGCGCCCCGCGTTCCAGCCGGTGTTCCAGGACCCGTACGGCTCGCTGAGCCCGCGCCTGCGCGTGCGCGACGCGGTGGCCGAACCGCTGCGCGTCCAGGGGCGGTGGGACGCCGGGACCGGCCCGCGCCGGGTGGCCGACCTGTTGGAGACGGTGGGGCTCGACCCCCGGCTCGGCGACCGGCTGCCGCACGAGCTGTCCGGCGGCCAGTGCCAACGCGTCGGCATCGCCCGGGCCCTGGCGAGCGAGCCGCGCCTGCTCGTGCTCGACGAGCCGCTGTCCGCGCTCGACCCGTCCGTGCGGGCGGGGATCCTGAATCTCCTCGCCGACCTCCAGGACCGGCTGGGACTCGCGTACCTCCTCATCTGCCACGACCTCGCCGTCGTACGCCACTTCGCCCACCGGGTGGCGGTCCTGCACGACGGCCGGATCGTGGAGACGGTGCCCGCGTCCGACCTGTACGAGCCGGCCGGCCTCCATCCACGCACACGCGAGCTGCTCGGCCCCACAAGACACCCCCTAGCCCCGGGAGCGCGACCATGACGTCCACCTGGACCCTCGGCCCGCTGCGCGCCGAGCCCGGTACCAAGGCCCGTGGCCCGGTGGCGGCGGACCTCTCCACGGTGACCGTGGACATCCCGGTGACCCTGGTGAACGGTGCGCGTCCGGGCCCGCGCGTGGTGATCACGGCGGGCATGCACGGGGGAGAGTTCACCGGCATCGACGCGGCCACCCGGCTCGCGGCGCTGCTCGACCCCGCCGAGGTCACCGGGCAGGTACTCGTCTGCCCGGTCGCCAACCCGCCGGCCGTGTACCACGGACGCCTCGGCGTCTCCCCGCTCGACGGCGTGAACATCAACCGGGTCTTCCCCGGCGACGCGCGGGGCGGCCCCACCGAGCGGCTGGCGGCCTGGCACACCGCACACCTCGTCAGTGGCGCGGACGCGTACGTCGACCTGCACTCCGGCGGCATCGACGAGACGCTGCGCGACTTCGTCGGCTACCGGCTCACCGGCGATCCGGTCCTCGACGCGAAGACCCGCGCGCTGGCCCACGCCCTCGGGGTCGAGGACGTGATCCTCGGCCGGGACGCGAGCGGCGGCAACAGCCACGCGGCCGCCGCCCGCCGGGGCGTTCCGGCGGTCCTCGTCGAGACCGGCCGGCTCGGCGAGCGCGACCCGGCCACCGCACACCGCCTGGTCGAGGGCCTGTACGCGCTGCTGCGCGAGGCGCGTGCGCTGGACGGGCCGCCACCGACGAGCACGGCGCCCGCAACGGAATGGGTCTGGGCCGGAGCCGTCGCCGCGCAGACCACCGGCCTGTGGTACCCCGCCTTCACCGCCGGGGACGACGTGACGGAGGGCCAGGTCATCGGCCGGATCACCGACCCGGCCGACGGCCGCGACAGCGACGTTCTCGCCCCGGCGACCGGCCGCGTCTTCTACGGCATGCACGGCCTGACCGTCGCCTCCGGCGCCGAACTGGCCGCGATCGCGCGGCCGTTGCCGTAACGGACCGCTTCCTGCGCCTCTCGGGTCACAAAGGCCGACACGCGCCCTACTCCTCGCCCCGCCCCTCTCGTAACGTCGTCGCCGTTTGAAGTGGTCGTGGCAAACGAGAGGGTGCTCATGCGCAGACGCCTGCTGTCGTTCGTCCTCGCCGTGGTGGCCGGAGCCGCCGTCCTCACGGCGCCGAGCACGGCCCCCGCCACCGCCGCGCCACCCGGCCCGCCCGACGCGTACCGGCCGGTGCGCGGGCCGTCCGCGCCCGCGGAGTACCGGTACCAGCAGAAGACCCTGCCCGGGCAGGCGATGCCGCGCCACGCCCACGACCTCGCCGCGCAGCAGGCGCGCCGGCTGCCCGCTGTGGGTGGGCGCTGGAAGGCCGTCGGGCCGACCGACATCGGCGGCCGGATCGTCTCGCTCGCGCTCGACCCGACCCGCGCCGACACCGTGTACGCGGCCGCCGCCAGCGGCGGGCTGTGGCGCTCCACCGACGCCGGGCGGACCTTCCACTCCGTGTGGCCCGACGACTGGACGCAGGCGATGGGCGCGGTCGCCACCGCCCCGGACGGCACCCTCTACGCTGGCACCGGCGAACCCAACCCCGGCGGTGGGAGCATCACCTACGAGGGCACGGGGCTGTACCGCTCCACCGACGGCGGGGCCCACTGGAGCCCCGTCGGCCTGCGCGACTCGGGCGCGATCAGCGCCATCACCGTCGACCCCGCCAACCCGCGGCGCGTCTACGTGGCCGCGGCCGGCTCGCTCTACAACGGCGGCGGAGACCGCGGCGTCTACCGCTCCGATGACGGCGGCGACACCTGGCAGCGCATCCTCGCCGGGGAGACCGAGTACACCGGCGCCACCGAGATCACCGTCGACGGCGACCGCCTGTACGCCGTGATGTGGGACCACCGCCGCCGCCCCGACCTGCGCACCTACGGCGGGGTCGGCTCGGGCGTCTTCCGCTCCGACGACGGCGGCCGGACCTGGCAGCGCCTGGCGGGCGGCCTGCCCGCCCGCGGCCCCGACGTGGGGCGCATCGGCCTCGCCGTCGCGGGCGACCGCCTCTACGCGCTCGTCAACAAGGCCGGCGGCGCCTTCGAGGGCTTCTACGCCTCCGACGACGGCGGCGACACCTGGACCCGTACTCCGGACGACCCGGCGCTCGCCGCGTCGCAGTCCAGCTTCGGCTGGTGGTTCGGCAAGGTGTGGGCCGACCCGCGCGACGCCGACCACGTCCACGTCGCCGGGGTCGCGCTGATGACGACGAAGGACGGCGGCTCCACCTGGACCGGCGACGACACGAGCATCCACGTCGACCACCACGCCATGGTGTGGGACCCGCGCCGGCCCGGCCGCGTCTACCTGGGCAACGACGGCGGCGTCTACCGCTCCGACACCGACGGCGACGGGGGCTGGGTCAAGGCCCGGCACGAGCCGTACACCCAGCTGTACAGCGCCGCCATCACCCCGCAGGACGTCACCCGGATCTCCGGCGGCGCCCAGGACAACGGCTCCCTGCGGTCGTGGGGCGGGGACGGCGACGGCTTCAACGAGTACCTCGGCGGCGACGGCGAGGAGAACCTCATCAACCCCACCGACCGCGACAACGTCTTCGCCTGCTACCAGTACGGCAACTGCTTCCGCTCCACCGACGGCGGCGACACCCTCACGTACTTCGCCGACAAGACCACCTTCAAGCGGCGCAACTGGTTCACGCCCGTCGTCTTCGACCCGCGCGACCCGCGGATCCTGTACTACGGTTCCGAGGTCGTCAACCGCTCCACCGACGGCGGCGCGACCTGGCGCCCCATCAGCCCCGACCTGTCCGGCGGCCCCGGCACCGACCCCGCCTACCCCAATTACGGCACCATCACCTCCCTGGCCCCCGCGAACGACGGACGCACCCTGTACGCGGGCACCGACGACGGCCGCGTCTGGGTCACCCGGGACCTCGGAGCGACCTGGACCAAGCTCGCCGAGGGCCGGCCGTGGGTGACCCGCGTGGTCGTCGACCCGGCCGACCCCGACCGCGTCTGGACCACCCACTCCGGCTACCGCGCGGGCTCCCCGCTGCCGCACGTATACGCCTCCACCGACGGCGGCCGCCACTGGCGGGACCTGTCCGGGAACCTCCCGGCCGCGCCCGTCAACGACCTGGTCGTCGCCCGCGGCGGCGCCCTCCACATCGGCACCGACCAGGGCGTGTTCACCAGCCCCTCCGGCCGGGGCCACTGGCTGCGGCTCGGCCGCGGCATGCCCCGGGTCCCCGTCGACGACATCGAGTACGACCCCCGCAACCACCGGCTCGTCGCCGCCACCTTCGGCCGGGGCTTCTACGAACTGAGCACCCCCTGAGCCCCGCCCCGGAGGGCCTGCTCACTCGTACGAGGGGCCGCGCGCGGGTCCCCGCTCCCGCCGCGCGCCCGCCACCGCGCCATCCCCCCGGGACGCACCCGGCCGTTCCGGGGCCGCGGGCGCGCGGCGGTTACGCCGCATGGCGGGCCCGTGTCTCCCGTACCACCTAATCAACCGACAACCCGACATTTCCTGCGGGGCTTTCGGCAACACCTACGGATCGGGCCTTTCCCCCACCGAAACCGAGGTGACACCTGATGCTCCACCGACACGCCACAGCCGCGTGCACCGCCGCCCTCGTCGCGGCCGGCGCGCTCGTGCTGACCGGGCTGCCCGCCGCGGTCGCGTCCGAAACGCCCACGCCACCCGCCGGACCCTCCTCCACTGTCCAGTCGGCCGCCGCGCTCCTCGGCGCCGACAGACCCTCGCCCGAAGTGCTCCGCGCCCTCCAGCGCGACCTCGGCCTCACCGACGCGCAGGCCCGCGCGCGCCTGGTCAACGAGGCCGAGGCCGGGGCCATCGCGGGCCGCCTGCGCGCCGCGCTCGGCACGCGCTTCGCGGGCGCCTGGGTACGCGGCGCCACCTCCGCCACCGTCACCGTCGCCACCACGGACTCCGCCGACGTCGCCACCATCAAGGCCGGCGGGGCCGAGGCCGAGGTCGTACGGTACGGGCTCGCCGAGCTCGAAGCCGCCAAGGCCAAGCTGGACCAGGCCGCCACGACTACCAGGACGCTCGACGCGCCCGTCTGGTACGTCGACGTGCGCACGAACACGGTGACGCTGGAGGCCGCCGAGGCCGCCGCCGCGGAGGCGCTCCTCACCGCCTCCGGTCTCGACCGCGCCCTGGTGCGCGTACGGACCACGGACGAGCGGCCGCAGCCCCTGGCGCACGACCTGCGCGGCGGTGACGCGTACTACATCGGCGCCGCCCGCTGCTCCATCGGCTTCTCGGTCACCTCCGGCACCCAGCAGGGCTTCGCCACCGCCGGGCACTGCGGCAAGGAGGGGAACGAGACCACCGGCCACAACAAGGCCGCCCAGGGCGCCTTCAAAGCCTCCAAGTTCCCCGAGAACGACATGGCGTGGGTGGCCACGAACGCCGACTGGACCGGGACCCCGTACGTCAAGGGCGAGGCCGAGAAGAACGTCGAGGTCACCGGCTCCACCGAGGCCCTCGTCGGCGCCTCCATCTGCCGCTCGGGCTCCACCACCGGCTGGCACTGCGGCACCGTCGAGCAGCACAGCACCAGCGTCACCTACCCCCAGGGCACCGTCACGGGCATGACCCGCACCACCGTGTGCGCCGAGCCCGGCGACTCGGGCGGCGCGTACCTCTCCGGCAGCCAGGCCCAGGGCGTCACCTCCGGCGGCTCCGGGAACTGCACCTCGGGCGGCACCACCTACCACCAGCCCATCAACCCGATCCTCCAGGCCTACGGGCTGACGCTGAAGACCACCGCCAGCCAGCCGGGCGAGGCCGGCAAGTCGGGCGGCACCTGGGCCGCCGGCAAGGTGTACGCGCCCGGTGACCAGGTCACCTACGACGGCGTCACCTACCGCTGCATCCAGTCGCACCAGGCGCAGTCCGGCTGGAACCCCGCGGCGGCCCCCGTGGTGTGGCAGCGCGCCTGACCACGGGACCCCCCGGACCCCTCAGCGGTCTTCCCTGAGCAGGTCCGCGCACTTCTCGCCGATCGCCATCGTCGTGACGCACGGATTGACCGTCACCAGGTCCGGCATGACCGAGCCGTCGGCGACCCGCAGCCCCGCCACGCCCTTCACCCGCAGCCGGGCGTCGAGCGGGGCCAGCGGGTCGCCCGCCGCACCCATCCGCACGGTGCAGGCGGGGTGGTAGACGGTGTTGTGGGTCGCGCGGATGTAGGCGAGCAGCTCGTCGTCGCCGCGGACGTCCGGCCCCGGCGCCAGCTCGGCGCCCGCCCACCCCGCCAGTGCCGGCTGGGCGGCGATGCGGCGGGCGAGCCTCAGCCCGTACGTCATCACCCGCACGTCGTGCTCGTGCGTGAAGTAGCGGGGGTCGACCCTCGGCTTGTCCCGGAAGTCGCGGGACCGCAGCCGCACGGTGCCCCGCGAGCGGGCCCGGGTCACGTTGGGCGTGAGGCAGAAGGCGTTCTCGGACGTCGGGTAGCCCTGGCGGACGGTGTGGAGGTCGAAGGGCACCGCGCCGTAGTGGAACATCAGGTCCGGCCGGTCCAGACCCGGCTCGGTGTCGTAGAAGACGCCCGCCTCCCACCACTGCGTGGACGCGGCCGGCATCGCCCGCTTCGCCTCCCACATGATCACGCCCTCCGGATGGTCCTGGAGGTTCGCCCCGACCCCCGGCGCGTCGACCAGCACCTCCACGCCCACCTCCCGCAGGTGCTCCGCCGGGCCGATGCCCGACAGCATGAGCAGCTTCGGCGAGTCGATGGCTCCGCACGAGACGACGACCTCGCGCCGGGCCCGTACGGTACGGGTGTGGACCAGGTCCGGGTCCAGGTAGGCGGCGCCGGCGCAGCGGTGGCCCTCGAAGACCAGCTTCCTGGCCCGCACCCCGGTGCGTACCTCCAGGTTGGGCCGCTTGCCCATGACCGGGTGCAGGTACGCCACGGACGACGACTGGCGGATGTTGTCCTCGTCGGCGTTGACCTGGAACCAGCCCGCGCCCCGCACCACCGTCCGCCCCGTGTTGAACGGGGTCGTCGGGATGCCCGCCTGCGCGCACGCCTCCAGCAGCGCCGCGCCGCACGGGTCGCCGCCCTTGAGGGTGCGCAGTCTCACCGGGCCCGTACGGCCGTGGTGGTCGCCGGGGGCGTCGTTGTTCTCCAGGCGCCGGTAGAGCGGGAAGAGGTCCGCCGCGCCCCAGCCCCGGCAGCCCGCCGCCGCCCAGTCGTCCAGGTCCTCCGCCGGGGCCCAGAAGGCGATGCACGAGTTGTGCGAGGAGCAGCCGCCGAGGACCTTGGCGCGGGCGTGGCGCAGGAAGCTGTTGCCGCGCTCCTGCGGCTCGACGGGGTAGTCCCAGTCGTAGCCGGACTCCAGCAGGCCCATCCAGCGCTCCAGGCGCAGGACGTCCTCGTCGCCGACGTCGCTCGGGCCCGCCTCCAGGAGGCACACCGTGACGGACGGGTCCTCGCTGAGCCGGGCGGCGACGACGCTGCCCGCCGTACCGCCGCCGACGACGACGTAGTCGAACTCCTGGCCGGGCAGGGGAGCGGTCATGAGAGCGTGGCCTCCTTCGGCGCCGCGGACACCTGCGGTCGGTCGGCGGCGTGCTCCGCCAGGACGCCCGTACGGTGCCGCTGGACGCACCAGTAGTAGGCGAAGCCGCCCGCGGCGATGGCCCCGACGAACAGCACCGCGCCCCACCGCAGGTACCAGTGGTACGGCGCGGTCGCGTTGTAGACGGCGGCGCGCGGCCAGATCAGGTTGAGGGTCATCGCCGCGCCCCACAGCACGGCGAGGACGTTCACCGGCAGGCCCCAGCGGCCGAGCGAGAACCTCCCCTCGGCCGGCTGCCACCGGCCGCGCAGCCGCGCCACCAGCATCGGCCCCGTCACCAGCAGATAGGCCAGGTAGATCATGACGATGCCGATGCCGGTGACCACCGTGAAGATCTGCGGTTGGCGGATGTTGACGAGCAGCACCGCCAGCGCCAGCACCCCGATGAGCACGGTCGGCAGCACCGGCGTACCGAAGCGCGGGCTCACCTTCGCCAGCCGCGCGGACGCCGGGAGGTTGGTGTCCCGGGCCATCGCGAAGGCGAGCCGGACGGCCGCCGTGTGCACGGCGAGCGCGCACACCGTGACGGCGACGAGCACGCACCACAGCATCGCCTTGCCGGCCGTCGGCCCGAGCACGTCCAGCACCACGTACTGGAGCCCCTCCGTCGACAGCTTCTCGCCCCGCAGGCTCGACACGCTCATCAGCGCCAGCAGCAGCACCAGCCCGCCCAGCACGAAGGAGGCGACGATCGCCCGGAGCACGGCCCGGGGCGCGTTGCGCGACGGGTCGAGCGACTCCTCGCCCAGCGACGCGGCCGTGTCGAAGCCGTACATGACGTAAGCGGAGGCGAGCGAGGCGATGAGGAACGCGCCGAGGTAGCCGAAGGGCTGCCCCGCGCCGGTCCCGGCCGTCTCGGTCACGACCTGCGGGCCGCGTACGACGTTGACCGCGAGCAGCGCGATCAGCACCACCGTGGCGATCAGTTCGAGGAAGACGCCCGCGGTGTTGATCCGCGCCATCAGCTTCACGCCGAAGGCGTTGACGAGGGTGGTGAAGAGGATGAGGACGGCGGCGAGCAGGACCGCGTTGGCCGCCACGTCGTACCTGCCCGTCCCGTCGCCCACGAACTGGAACGCCGACGAGATGCGCGGCAGCGTCAGCTGGTAGGCGAGGGCCACGGCCGCGATCGACACGATGGAGGCGATGAGCATCATCCACCCGGCGAGCCAGCCGATGTGCGGATTGCCCAGCCGCTTGGCCCAGTTGTAGATGGACCCGGCCACCGGATGGCGGGCCGCGAGCTCCGCGAAGCACAGCGCCACCATGAACTGGCCGGCGAACACCATCGGCCAGGACCACCAGTAGGCGGGCCCGCCGCTCGCGTAACCGAAGTAGAAGAGCTGGAAGGTGCCGGTGAGGATGGAGATGTACGAGATGCCGGCGGCGAAGGTGTGGAACGAGCCGAGGGTACGCGTGAGTCCCGCGCGGTAGCCGAACTCCGCGAGTGCGGCGTCGTCGTCCGCGCCGCCGGTGGGCAGGTCAGGCACCGGAGCCCCCCGTCTTCTCCAGCAGCCAGGCGTGGAAGAGGGAGATGTGGTGCTCGCTCGGGACGAGGACGCCGCCGTCGCGGTAGGCGCGCGACGCCATCGCCGGCTGGGTGCGTTCGCACACCGCGAAGTCCTGCAGATTCACCCGGTGGAACAGCTCCACCGACGCGGACACGTCCGCGCCGGAGGCCACGACCTCGGGCGCGTACAGCCAGTCGCACTCGACGACCGTGCGGTCCTCGGCCAGCGGGAACATCCGGTGCAGGATCACGTGGTCCGGGACCAGGTTGACGAAGACCGTCGGCTTCACGGTGATCGCGTAGTACCGCCGGTCCTGCTCCGGGGTGACCTCGGGCAGGGTGCCGAACCCCTCGCCGCCGTCGACCGTGAAGCCTTTGACGTCCTCGCCGAAGGCGGCACCGTGGCCGACGTAGTACTGCGCGGCGTAGCCCCCGGCGAACTCCGGCAGCACCCCGACGAGTTCCGGGTGGATCGTCGCGCAGTGGTAGCACTCCATGAAGTTCTCGACGATCAGCTTCCAGTTCGCCTTCACGTCGTACGTGATGCGGCGGCCGAGCGCGAGCTCCTCGGTGCGGTACCGCTCGATGGAGGCGGCGTCGCCGAGCCGCTCCACCGCCGCGCCGATCACGGTCTCCTCGAAGGACGGCGGCTCGCCGGCCAGGCACACCCAGGCGTAGCCCAGCCACTCGCGCAGGTGCACGGTCACCAGGCCGTACGCGACGCGGTCGATGTCCGGCATCCTCGCCAGGTGCGGCGCGGCCACCAGTCTGCCGTCCAGGTCGTACGTCCACGCGTGGTACGCGCACCGGAGGGTGCGGCGCACGTCGCCGGACTCCTCCAGGCAGAGGCGGGCGCCCCGGTGGCGGCAGACGTTGAGGAACGCGCGCAGCTCGCCGGCCCGGTTCCGGGTGACGATCACGCTTTCGCGGCCGACCTGGACGGTCCGGAAGGCGCCCGGTCTCTCGAGGTCCGCGCTGCGCACCGCGCAGAACCACATCGCTTCGAAGAGCCGCTCCTGCTCCCGCCGGAAGACGTCCGGGTCGGTGTAGGAGGCGCCGGGCAGGGTGGCGATCAGGCTGGGGGAGAGGGGTGTCGGGGGCACGGCGGGCTCCTAGGACATCGTGGCGAGACGCCGGGGGTCGAAGAGCTCGATCGGGTGCGCGGTGGCGCCGGTCAGCGCCAGATCGGCGAGGATCTCGCCGACGACGGGCACGAACTTGAACCCGTGCCCGGAGAAGCCGCAGGCGACGGTCACCGACTCCGGGTGCCGGGGGTGGCGCGCGATCACGAAGTGCTCGTCGGGCGTGTTGGAGTACATGCAGGTCGCGGCCTTGAGGAAGCGGCCCGGCAGGTCCGGCAGGAGACGCCCCGCCTGCTCGGCCATGGCCGCGACCTCGTGGTCGTGCACGGTCCGCTCGACGGTCTCCGGCGTGCAGACGGTGCCTTTGCGGAAGAACGCCACCTTGGCGCCGAGCTCCGGCCCGTCGATCGCCGGGAAGCCGTAGATCTGGACGCCTTCCGCGTCCTCCCAGATGTAGACGGGGTGGTTCTCGGGCAGGAACGCTTCGGCGGCGCCGCGCGGCCGGAACCAGTACATGACCTGCCGCTCGATCCTGAACGGCACCCCGAGGTCCGTGAGCAGCCCGGGCGCCCACGCGCCCGGGCACATCACCAACTGCCCCGCCGTGTACGTGTCCTCGGCGGTGTGGACGCGTACGCCGTCACGGTACGGCTCCCACCGCAGCAGCGGCTCCTCGAAGTGGAGCTCGGCGCCTGCGTGGCCGGCCAGCCCCAGATGGGCCGCGACGGTGTTCTCGGGCCGCAGCAGCCCGGCCCGCGCCTCGTACAGCGCCACGTCGTCCTCGCCCGGCGTCAGCGTCGGGAAGCGGCGGCGGATCTCCTTGGCGTCGAGCATCTCGTGCGGCAGGCCCCACCGCTCGGCCGAGAGCCGCGAGCCCGCGACGGTACGCGCCCCGGGGCGGCCCAGCATCAGCCCGCCGCACAGGGTCGCGATGTCCCGTCCGGTGTCGCGCTCCAGCCGCTCGTAGAGCTCGTACGCGCGCAGCAGCAGCGGTACGTAGGCGGGGTCCTCGAAGTACGACTGGCGCGTGATGCGCGAACCGCCGTGGCTGGAACCCCTGGCGTGGACGGGTCCGAACCTCTCCAGGCCCAGTACGCGGGCCCCGCGCGCGGACAGGTGGTGGGCGGCGGCGCTGCCCATGCCGCCGAGGCCGACCACGATCACGTCGAAGGTGGGTGACATCCCGGTCTCCTCGGGCTCAGCGGCGGATACGGCTCATCTCCGGGTCGAACAGCGGCTCTTCCGCGACCGTCGCCGGCACCTTCTGTCCGAGGTACTCCACGTGCACGGCCGTGCCCGCCGCGAGCGGGGGCAGCCAGGCGTACGCGACGCAGCGGCCGAGCGTGTAGCCGTACGCGGCGCTCGTCACGTATCCGGCCGGGGCCCCGTCGACGTACACCGGCTCCTTGCCGAGGACGACGGCCGCCGGGTCGTCGAGGAGCAGCGCGGTGAGCCTCCTGCGGGGTGCACCCGCGCGTTTCAGGGCCTCGCGCCCGATGAAGTCGCCCTTGTCCATGCGCACGGCGAAACCGAGCCCCGCCTCGTACGGGGTGTGCTCGTCGGTCATGTCGACGCCCCAGGCCCGGTAGCCCTTCTCCAGGCGCAGGCTGGTGAACGCGGACCGCCCGGCGGCGACGACGCCGTGCTCCTGCCCGGCCTCCCACAGCGTGTCCCAGAGCCGCAGCCCCAGGTCGGCGCTGGTGTACAGCTCCCAGCCCAGCTCGCCGACGTAACTCAGACGCATCGCCGTCACCGGGACGTGCCCGACGTACGCCCGCTTGGCGCGGAAGTAGCCGAAGCCCCGGTGGGAGAAGTCGTCGCGGGTCAGCGGCTGCACGAGGTCCCGGGCGAGCGGGCCCCACACGCCGACGCAGCAGGTGCCGGAGGTGAGGTCGCGGATCCGTATGTCACCGGGGGCGTGCCGCAGCAGCCAGTCCTCGTCGGCCGGGCTGTTGGCCCCGATCTGGAACCGGTCCTCCGCGAGCCGCGCCACGGTGAGGTCGGAGCGGATGCCGCCGGTCTCGTCCAGGAGCAGCGTGTACGTCACCGCGCCCGGCTTCTTGGCGAGGTTGTTGGTCGTCATGCGCTGGAGGAAGGCGAGCGCGCCGGGCCCGGAGACCTCCAGGCGCCGCAGCGGCGTCATGTCGTACAGCGCGACCCGTTCGCGCGTCACCCGCGCCTCGGCGGCCGCGATCGGCGACCAGTACCGCGCCGACCAGGCGTCCCGCTCGGGGAGCTCCATCGTCGCGGCGAGCGGGGCGTTGGCCTCGTACCAGTGCGGGCGCTCCCAGCCGCCGCCCTCCAGGAAGTACGCGCCGAGCTGCCGTTGCCGCTCGTGGAAGGGGCTCACGCGTAGCGGCCGCGGCTGCTCCGCCGGCTGCAGCGGGTGGATGACGTCGTACACCTCGACGAACTGCCGGGCGCCGCGCTCCTCCACGTACGCGGGGGAGCGCTGCGCCTCCTCGAAGCGGGTGAGGTCGCACTCGTGGACGTCGGCCGCCGGCCGCCCGTCGACCATCCACTCGGCGACCGCCTTCGCGGCGCCCGCCGCGTGCGTGACCCACACCGCCTCGGCGAGCCAGAAGCCGCGCAGCGCGCGCGACTCACCGAGGAGCGGCATGCCGTCGGGCGTGAAGGAGAAGACCCCGTTGAAGCCCTCCTCGATCGCGCTGTCCGCGAGGGCGGGCAGCAGCCACCGGCAGTCCGCCCAGCTCGGCGCGAAGTCGTCGGGCGTGAAGGGGAACGACGAGGGCATGACCGGCGCGTCGTCGTACGCCGGGACGGTGAAGGGGTCGACGGGCATCGGCCGGTGCGCGTAGCTGCCGATGCCGAGCCGGTCCGCGTGCTCGCGCACGTACAGGTCGCGGTCCTGGAAGCGCAGGATCGGCCGGGAGGCCTCGGCGCGCGCGCCGGCCAGGGCGGGCAGGGGCCTGGTGCGCGCGTACTGGTGGGCGAGGGGCAGGAGCGGCACGTCGACGCCCGCCATCCGGCCGATGACCGGGCCCCAGAAACCGGCCGCCGACACGACGTGGTCGGCCGGGAAGGTGCCCCGGTCGGTGACGACGGCGGAGACCCGGCCGTTCTCGCGCTCGATGCCCGTCACGGTGTGCCGGCCGAGGAAGCGGGCGCCGCGCCGCTCGGCGCGCGCCGTCTGCGCGCGGCAGGCGAGGACGGCGCGGGCGAGCCCGTCGTCGGGTGTGTGGAACCCGCCGAGGACCTTCGTCTCGTCGAGCAGCGGCCACAGCTCCTTGCAGCGGGACGCCGGGACCACCTCGCCGCGCACGCCCCAGGAGGCGGCGAGCCCGGCCCTGCGGTGCAGCTCGGCGAGGCGCTCCTCGGTGGTGGCCAGCTCCAGGCCGCCGACCCAGTCGAAGCAGGGCGTCCCGTCGGCCTCCAGGGCGCCGAACTTCTCGACGGTGTACGCGGCGAACCCGGTGAGCGTCTTGGACGGGTTGGTCTGGAAGACCAGCCCGGGCGCGTGGGAGGTCGAGCCGCCGGGGGCGGGGAGCGGCCCCTGCTCCAGGACGGTGACGTCGGTCCAGCCGCGGGCGGTCAGTTCGTCGGCGAGGGAGCAGCCGACGATGCCGGCGCCGATGACGACGACTCGGGGGTGGGCGGGTGACGTGCTGGACATGCCCCTCCTAGGAGTTGGGGGTGTCAGACGACTGCCGGGACGTGCGGCCGCTCGGCGGCGATCGTGGTGTCGCGGCCGTGCCCGGTGTGCACGACGGTGGCGCCGGACAGGGGTAGCAGCCTCCTGCGGAGGGACGCCATGATCGTCGCCCGGTCGGAGTACGAGCGGCCGGTCGCGCCCGGCCCGCCGTGGAACAGGGTGTCTCCGGTGAACACCGCGTCCAGGAAAGGCACATGGACCACGCAGCTGCCCCAGGTGTGACCCGGGGTGTGCAGCACCCGCGCCGCGACCCCGGCGACCAGCAGCCGCTGCCCGTCGCGCAGCGCGCCGTCCGGCGCGCGCTGCGGGTGCACCGTGTCCCACAGCGCCCGGTCGGCGGCGTGCAGCAGGACGGGCGCCCCGGTGGCGTGCGCGAGGGCGGGCGCCGCGCCGATGTGGTCGTCATGGCCGTGCGTGCACACGATGGCGGTGACCCGGCGGCCCCCGACGGCGGCCGCGATCGCCCGGGCGTCGTGCGCGGCGTCGATGACGAGCACCTCGTCGTCGTCGCCGACGAGCCACACGTTGGTGTCGACGTCGAAGGTCTCGCCGTCGAGGCTGAAGGTGCCCGTGGTGACGACCCGTTCGGCGCGTACGCCGGCGGGCGCGCCCTTCTTCACGGCGACGACGGCACGGACCTCGTGGGGTTGAGGAGGCTCTGAGGGATCTGAGGGATCTGAGGGATCCGAGGGCTCAGGGGGCACGACAGCACTCCTCTGCTGTTGCACAGTGCGCGATGGGTTGCGCGGCGAGGAACATACTGGGAACGGCGCCGACAGACCGTCAAGAGGCCGGGGCGAACGGCGCGCAAAAGCATCGGGTGCCGCGCCGGTTTCAGGGCTCAGAAGCCGTACCCCATGCGCCGGGACAGCTCGTCGGCCGCCGTCACCGTGCGCCGCGCCAGCTCCGGCAGCCGGCCCCGCTCCAGCCGGTACGCCGGCCCCGACACGCTCAGCGCGCCGATGACCCTGCCGTCGTGCGCCCGTACCGGCGCGGCCACGGCGTTCAGCCCGAGCTCCAGCTCCTCCGTGACGAGGGCGAACCCCTGCCGGCGCACCGCCTCCAGCTCGGCGCGCAGCCTCCCGGAGCTGGTCACCGTGTGCTCGGTGAACCGCGGCAGCGCCCGCGCCAGCAGCCCCTCGCGCAGGGTCGCCGGCAGGTGGGCGAGGAGCACCTTGCCGCTGGAGGTGGCGTGCAGCGGGGTGCGCCTGCCCAGCCAGTTCTGCGCCGTGACGGCCGCGGGACCGCGTGCCTGCGTGATGTTGACGGCCGCGTCGTCGTCCAGCACCGCGATGTTGACCGTCTCGCCCAGCTCGTCGGCGAGCTCCCGGCAGACCGGCGCGCCCTCCTGCGAGATGTCCAGCCGGACGGCCGCCGCCCCCGCCAGGCGCAGGACACCGGCCCCCAGGAAGTACTTGCCGCGGTCCTGCGCCTGCGCGACCAGGCCCCGGTTCTCCAGCGCCCCGAGCAGCCGGAACGCCGTCGACTTGTGCACGTCCAGCTCGTCGGCGATGTCGGTGACACCGGCCTCGCCGTGGCGCGCGAGGATCTCCAGCACGCTGACCGCGCGGTCCACGGACCGGATCGAGCCGGCCGCGCCCTTGGGAGTCCGCTCACGCACGCCCTCGCGCGTATCGTCGGGGAGCTGCTCGGCCACGGACGGGTCACGGGTCACAGCTCAACTCCCCCCACCTGGCGGCCGGTTCCCGCCGCATCTCCGGGAAGCCCTTGACGCGGTGGGCGACCCGACCGGACGCCGTTGCGCAGAACGCTCTCTCGTGCGCGGTACGAAACGTCATGCTACTCAAGGGAGTGCGGGTCGCGGCCCGGATTGTCGGCACGCACCTCGGTCCGGCATGCCGCGGAGGTACTGGGCTCCGGCTACAGGATGTCCGGGCCCGATACCGTCCCCTACGCCCTGTGGGGCGCGGCGGGGCGCCTCGACGACCTCCACGAGGGCCTGTGGTCCACGGTCGCAGGGCGCGGCGACATCGACACCACCCGCGCTGTCGCGGGCGGGGTGATCGCCGCTCGCACGGGCGTCGCCGCCCTCCCCCCTGCCTGGCACTCGGCCTGTGAACCGCTGCCCCCGGTCGTATCGGAGGAGGAACTCCTATCGGGATGAGTTCAGGGGGAGCGTCCACGGCGGCGTCAGCCGGCATGCCTCCTTCGAACGCCCTCTCAGAAACGAAGTGGCACCTCGGCCGGCAGCGTGGGATAGACCTTCGCCCATTCTCCTGTCACGCAGTCGACGACCTTCGCCTCCTCCTTGGCCGCATCGGCGAAATCGGCGAGGTTCCGTTCCCTGGTCGTCAGCGTCACGCCCCGCCGTTGCAGGCAGTCACTGATTGCCGCCGTCAGCGGTTCGTCCATAACCTGGGAATTCGCCTCGACGAATGTGGGCTCGACAATGGACAGGTGGGCAAGATTGCAGGTCTGTACGGCCGCGTTGTAAACCTCCGGCTCCCCGCTGGGAGTGATGGTGTAGATCAACGTGAGGTTGTCCGCCGGGCTGAGCACGGGATCGCTGACGGGGTACCCGGCGTCCTCGACGCAGGCGACGAACCGACCCATCGCCGTACGGTATTCGGCGGCTGTGACCATTCCGTCCTTCAGAGCCCATTCCTGTCCGGGCAGAGGTATGTCGCCGGGGTTGTCCTGGCCACCGCTCGAGCCTGCCGGAGCGCAGCCCGAAACGGCGGCCAGAATCACCGCGACGATGATCGTCGCCCTACGCATGTGTCAGGAGTAGGTGACGTTGCAGGAGTCGCAGCCCCAGTGCAAGCCGTTCCTCGCGGAGCTGGTGGAGGTGTTGGTGGCGTACGCGGAGCTGCTGGAGCCGTACTTGCGCGTCGTCCAGTACCCGTCGCTCCGCACCAGGGCCGCGCTGAGCCGGCCGGCGCAGTCCCCCGACGACTTCGTGGTCTGCGCCCAGCTGTAGCTTCCCGTGAAGCCGCTGGACACATAGTTGGTGCCGCAGCTGCGCGAGACCGAACGGTTGTTGCCCAGCGCCTGAGCATCGGTCGCGGCGAGCACGGGCGCGATCGCCACCATCGCCGTCATGCCGGCCGCCACCGCGCTCTTCCGCAGGGACCACGCTAATGCCAATGTCATGTCTCTCATTCTTCCTTCCGGTGTCGGAAATCCTCTTGAATCGATCCCGAACTAGCGGCGGCCGTCTGCCGGGAGGCGACTGCTGCCGACGCGAGCTTCAGACGCCCGCTGCCCTTCTCCGTACCCGGGGCCGGGGTGTCCTGAGAGAGACGCTACGTATTCCGGGCGCGGGGCCGAACCCTTTACGCTCGGCTGCAAAAGGCTTGCGCCGCGCCCGCCGCCGGGTTCTCTCGTGGTCAGCCGCCGTGCACCAGCGCCGTCCCCAGGGCCGTACGCGTATGCACGACGGAGGAGCCCAGACGCTCGGTGGCCACCAGACCCGCTCGGCGTAGCACGGCGGCGTGACGACTGGCCGTGGCGATGGACGTACACAGGCTGGCCGCGAGTGTGGTGGTGCTGTGGCCGGTGTCGAGGAAACGCAGCGCGGCGGCGCGGGTCGGGCCGATCAGATCGTCAAGTCCTTGGCCGTTCGGTTCGCCATTCGCCGCCCGTGGAATCCAGAGCGGACTACGGGCGACGGGGTAGACGAGGACGGGTGGCAGTCCGGGATCCGCGAACGCGATCGGATGGTTGTGGCAGAAGAAGCTGGGAACCAACAGCAGACCACGCCCGTCGAGCTCGAGCGTCTGGTCCACCGGATAGACCACTTCCAGGACCGGCGGCCGCCAGCGCAAACCCGGCCCTAAGCCGCTCAACAGGGCTTCGCCGCCCTGCTCGAGGGTCCGCTGTGCATGGCGGGTCGCCTCGCGACCGGCGCGCTCCGCTCCTTCGGGGGCGTACGGGGCCAGGACGGTGGCGTGATAGCGGCGCAAGGCGCTACCGAGCCGGCGCAGGGCACGAGGGCGTCCGGCGCCGATGTCGTCAAGCCATGCCGGCGGACGCGAGTGCGAGGCCGCGAGTCTGTCGATCTCGGGGCGCAGGCGCCCCCTGTCGGTGGACAGCACCTCATCGACGGCGCCGTCAAAGTCGGTGCTGTGTCCCGGTGGCGTCAGGAAGTCGGGGAAGTAGGAGCTGATGGGGGCGAGCGTCGTCAGGAGGTGCACGTCCCGGCCCGCTCCCGTGTCCACCAGCGCCTTGCGGGCGAGACGGTTCCAGGGCGCGAAGAAGGGGTCCGGTAGGACGAGTTGGTGAAGACTCAGGATGGTCTCCCACATCACGTCCGGTTGCGCAGCCAGCCGAAGCCGTCCGAGATCGGCACTGCTGAAATGAATCCGGAGCACAGTCCCCCCTTGCCTGTGGTCACGTGCTGGTCGCCGACAGCGTGTGGGTCCGCTCGATCAGACACGAGTGCCGTAAACATGTCCTTGACGTCTCGTTGGCGCCGCCCTCAGCCGGGGCTTCAGGCTGCATGCTCGACAGGGGCGCGCCAATATGGGCGGGGCGGGCGCGGCGGCTTGAGGGTGACCGGGGCGCGGGCTGCTACAACCCGAACTCCAGGTGCTCGATCTCCGTGAACCGGACCTCCTCCAGGGAGCTGGCGCGGCGGCCGCCGTGCTGGAGGTACACGTTTCGTGCGTCGTCGGCCACGTACCGGGAGGCCGGCTCCCGCCTCGGGGTGGTGGCGGTGGCGACGCCAGAGGCACTGCGCCAGCTTGGGATTCGCGCGGCCGCGCCGGCGGCGAGACCCCAGCGGAGTTTCGTCGCGGTCCACTCCGCTGCGTACTGGCCAGAGATCGACGATCTCAACAAGCGGGTAGCCCAAGCCGTCGAAGACAGCACGCCGGACTTGCTGGAAGTCCGTGGCGTCGGCCCGGACAGCGCCGCTGCCCTGCTCATCGCTTGCTGGCGACAGCCCCGAGCGAGTCCACACCAAACTCGCCTACGTCTTCCACGGCACGGTCACCATCGCCTCGGTCCGTCGCCGACTCAAGCCATAGACACCCGAAGGACTCTGGTCTACCCGAAGGAACCGACTACACGGTGCCCCACCCATTCATCAGCCGGAAT
The DNA here is from genome assembly GCF_044765045.1 of Streptomyces sp. NPDC093546. Taxonomy (NCBI): domain Bacteria; kingdom Bacillati; phylum Actinomycetota; class Actinomycetes; order Kitasatosporales; family Streptomycetaceae; genus Streptomyces; species Streptomyces sp. NPDC093546. Next base: position 443,890 of record NZ_JBIWJG010000006.1, read on the forward strand.
GCAGTCGAACATGGTGTTGGCCCAGGAGTTGGGCCTGCCGAACACCGCGCGCGTCAGAAGGACATCGCCGGCTCGCTGGGCACGCGGCACCATTCCCCACTCCGGAGAGCTGAGCTCGCCCTCCGGGGTGATCTCGATGGCCTTGCCGAGTTCCTCCAGGTGTGCACTGATCTCGTGCGCGAGCTCAGAAGGCTTCCGGCCTACCAGCCGAATGCCCTCCAGGGTCACCTGCGGACCCGTCCGAGCGTCCACAACGACGCAGGTCAAACCGATGGAGTCGACGAAGTAGGCCACAACATCCACTCGGCCGGCACATGCGTCTGCCTTACGGAACTGTGCGCGCACCTGCTCGAGCGGACCGAAGTTCCCCATCGGCGAGGCATCGGAGGTGTAACCCCACGCTTGCATCACAGCGATCGCGTCAGCCAGGCTCACGCCGAACAGGAGAGGGCCAACTCGTTCGAGCGGCTCAGAGTCCCACTGTTCACGGTCGGATTCGGCAATAACGGCCCGCCGGCCTGCCGCGCCCCCCACTGCCCACATACCTGACACCCCTCCAGCACCCCCAGCCCGGATGCCCTATCAGCTGATCCTACGGCCCTGGGCAGGGGCAAGATCCGCCGGACAGGCCCTAGCCGCAGCGTGCGATCAGCGCCGCCACCCCGTCGAGTACGACTGCGAGTCCGAACTCGAAGTCCGCGTCCGGCTCGTCCGCCTGGTCCAGGGCCCCGGATGCGAGGACGCGCGTGACGGACGGGTGGCGTTCGGGGTCGGTGAGAGCGGCGAGGGTGCGCTGGTAGCGGCGCATGACCTCGTCGGGGGCGTGGCCGCTCGCCGTGAACGCGGCGTCCAGGTCGGACATCAGCGTCGCCTCGTTGCGCACATAGCCGCCGACCAGCATGATCACGCCGAGTTTCGTGCCCTCGTCGAGCCCGGTGCCGTCGAGGGCCGCGAGGCCGTACTCCATCCACGCCACCGACTTCGGGCTCGCGGGCGGCCCGGAGATCGGGATCCGCAACAGCCACAGGTTCTCGTGGAAGACCGCGCGCTGCGCCCGCGCCCACCGGGTCAGCCGCGCGCGCCACCCCGCCCCGTCGGGCAGCGGTTCGGGTGGCGGGGGCGTGACCGCCTCCTGCATCAGGATGTAGAGCTCGTCCTTGGCGCCGACGTACCGGTAGAGCGACATCGGCGAGACGCCCAACTCCTTGGCGACGCGTCCCATCGACACTGCCCCGACGCCCTCGGCGGCCGCGACGCCCACCGCCGCGGCCACGATGCGGTCCAGGCTGAGGCCGGGCTTCGGCCCCTTCGAGGGGCGGGCCTTGAAGCCCCAGGCCGTCGCGAGGCTCGCGGGCAGTCCAGTGTCCTCGTCCGCCGCCGCCATCCTCGCCGCCTCCCTCTCCGCACCCGGCCCCTCCGCGCACCCGGGGCTGCTCCTCGGGCCTCCGGCCTTGACGCACATCCTATTCTGCGTAACCCTTACACAGAAATGCGTATCCCGTACGCAGTAGGCAATCGTGGAGAGGCGAGGCCATGCCCGACGCACCACCCGCCATCGAGGCCGTCGGCCTCCGCAAGACCTACGGAAAGCGCGAGGTCCTGCGGGGCCTCGACCTGACGGTGCCCCGCGGCACCGTGCACGCCCTGCTCGGCCCGAACGGCGCGGGCAAGACCACCATCGTGCGCATCCTGGCCACGCTCACCGAGGCCGACGCGGGCACCGCCAAGGTGGCCGGGTACGACGTGCGCACCGAGCGGGCCCGCGCCCGCCGCGCGATCAGCCTCACCGGCCAGTTCGCAGCGGTCGACGAGATGCAGACCGCCGCGGAGAACCTTCGGATGATGGCCCGCCTCGCCCGTACCTCCGGCCCCGCCCGCACGTCCCGCGCCGCCGCACGCGCCCGCGCCGCTGAACTCCTCGACCGCTTCGACCTCGCCGCCGCCACCGACCGTCTGGTCAAGACGTACTCGGGCGGCATGCGGCGCCGCCTCGACCTGGCCGCATCCCTCGTGGGTCAACCCGACGTGGTCTTCCTGGACGAGCCCACGACGGGCCTCGACCCGCGCGGCCGCCAGGAACTGTGGAGCGTGGTGCGCGAGCTGGCGGCGCGAGGCACGACGGTCTTCCTGACCACCCAGTACCTGGAGGAGGCCGACCGGTTGGCGGACCGTATCGCCGTGCTGCACGGCGGCGAGCTGGTCGCCCAGGGCACCTCCGAGGAACTGAAGAGCCGCGTCGCCGGCCACCGCCTCGACGTCGTCCTGGCCGACCCGGCCGCCTATCTGCGCCTGGCACCCCGAGCGGCGTACAGCGAGCCCGAGACCCGCACCCTGGGCTTCCCCACCGACGGCGGCGCGCCCCAGGTGCGGGCGCTGCTCGACGCGTTGGACCCCGACGGCACGGCGATCGAACGGTTCTCGCTGCACACGGCCACCCTCGACGACGTCTTCCTGACCCTCACGAAGCCCGCGCACCGGGAGCCCAACCATGTCTGACGCACTCATCATGGCCGGGCGCTCCGTCCGGCTCAGTCGCCGCAACGTCGACGCCCTGATCATGGCCATGGCGCTCCCGGTCATGCTGCTCCTGATCTTCGTGTACTTCTTCGGCGGCGCCATCGACACCGGTACCGAGTACGTCACCTACGTCGTTCCCGGCGTCCTGCTGCTGTGCGCCGGCTTCGGCTCCGCCGGCACCGCGGTGGCCGTCACCGAGGACCTCAAGGGCGGCATCATCGACCGCTTCCGCTCCCTCGACATCGGCGGCACCCCCATCCTCGCGGGCCACGTCGTCGCCTCCACGGCCCGCAACCTGATCGCCACCGCCCTGGTCTTCGCCCTCGCCTTCGCGATCGGCTTCCGCCCCTCGGCCGGCCCGGGCGCCTGGCTCGCCGCGATCGGCCTCCTGGTCGCCTACATCGCGGCACTCTCCTGGCTGTCCGCCGCGGTGGGCCTGCTCGTCAAGTCCCCGGAAGCGGCAGGGGGCTTCACCTTCTTCGTGAGCTTCCTGCCCTACCCGAGCAGCGCCTTCGTCCCGACCGACACCATGCCGTCGTGGCTCCAGGGCTTCGCCGCCCACCAGCCCGTCACCCACGTCATCGAGGCGGTACGGGGACTGCTGCTCGGGCAGCCGGTGGGCTCGACGGGGTGGGTGGCGCTCGCGTGGTGCGCGGGCATCCTCGCCGCCTCGGTGGCCGCCTCGGGCGTGCTGTTCAAGCGGCGTACGGCCTAGGGTCGTTGCCGACCAGCCGTCTCTCGCCTTGCCGCATCCCGGTGGGCTAGGCTCGCGGCCATGCATACCGGGACGGCCCTGCGCCACACACGGATTGGTGACCCGGTGCTCTTCTGAGCGCCGCACGTGCTCCGCCTCCGTCGTGTTGATCACAAGCTCGACACATCAACCACGACAGGAGACGTCATGCCCACCAAGACACTGCTGATTCCCACCACGGACGGCCAAGCCGACGCCTTCGCCGCCTTCCCCGACGACGGCGAGCGGCATCCGGGGGTGCTGATGTACGCCGACGGCTTCGGCATCCGGCCCGTGCTGCGGGAGATGGCGCGCGAACTGGCCGGATACGGGTACTACGTCCTCGTCCCCAACTTCTTCTACCGCCACGGCCCGGCACCGCTGGTCGACCTTCCCGAGCACATCGGAGAAGAGGCCCGGACCGCGCTCATAGCCCGACTGATGCCCCTGCTCGAGGCGCACACCGAGGAACGCGTACGGAGCGACGCCGACGCCTACCTGAGGTTCCTCACCACCCGGCCCGAGGTCGCCGCCGGGCCGGTCGCCGTGACCGGCTACTGTATTGGCGGCCTCCTGGCGACACGCACCGCCGCGGCCCACCCCGGCCAGGTGGCCGCCCTCGCCGCCTTCCACGCCCCCGTGGGCGCCGCCGGGCCCGACACCCTCGCCAAGATCACCGCCCAGGTCCACTTCGGCCACGCCGAAAGCGACCTGACACCTGAGGCCCTGGATGAACTCAACCGGTCCTTGGACGCCGCGAAGGTCGACTACACCTCCGAGATCTACCCCGGCACCGTCCACGGGTTCACCATGTCCGACACCGACGCCTTCGACCCCGCCGGACTGCGGCGCCACTGGGACCGCCTCCTCCCTCTCCTCCGCCGCGCCCTGTGAGCACCCACCGGACAGCCGCATCGGAGTAACCGACCAACCGACCGGCAGGCGGCGAACCTAGCCTGGAAGCATGACCAGAGCTGCCCACCACCCCCAGCTCCGGCGGGTCTACGAGCCCCCGGAGCCCGGTGACGGTACGCGGGTCCTCGTCGACCGGCTGTGGCCGCGCGGCCTGGCGAAGGCGGACGCCCGCGTCGACGAGTGGCCCAAGTCCGTCACCCCGTCGACCGAGCTGCGCCGCTGGTACCACGCCGGGGAGGGCACGTACGAGGAGTTCCGCGAGCGGTACGAGGCGGAGCTGGCCGCGCCGGAGGCCGCCGAGGCCCTCGGCCGGTTGCGGGAGCTCGCCCGGAAGGGGCCGCTCACCCTGCTGACCGCCTCCAAGGAGCCCGCGCAGAGCCACGCCGCCGTGCTCGCGGAGTTCCTCAGGCGGTGACCGGGGCGGCCACGCGCCCACCGGAGGTCAGCAGCAGTACGCCGCGCCCCGCGAGCGCCGCGGAGCCCGCGGCGACCAGCCACCCCACCGGCCCCGCACGGAACCCCTCCCCGAGCAGGGCGACGCCGATGACGGCGGCCGCCGCCGGGTTCGACAGGTTCACCACCGCGAGCGGCGCGGCCAGCCCGCCCCGGTACGCGGCCTGCGACAGCAGCAGCCCGCCCGTGGCGAACACCGCCACCAGCACGGCGAGCAGCGCCGTCTGCCAGGCCGCCAAGGGGCCGCCCGGCAGCTCGCGCGCGAGTGAGGCGGTCACCGTCTGTGTCAGCGCGGACCCGACCGCGGACGCGACCCCCGACGCGGTGGCGAACCCGAGCCCGTACCCGTGGGCGGTCCGGCGTACCAGCGCGGCGATCAGGAGCGCCGTCACCGCGGCGACCGCGAGCCCCTCCGGCAGGGACAGCGCGTCGCCCGGCGCCGCCGGGCCCACCACCGCGACCAGTCCGACCAGCCCGCCCAGCGTCCACAGCGCCCCGCGCCACTCCACCGCGCTCACCCGCCGCCGCTCGTAGCACGCCCCGACCGGCAGCGCGGCCACCAGCGTCAGCGCGCCGAGCGGCTGGACCAGGGTGAGCGGCCCGTAGTGCAGCGCCGCGACATGCGTGAGCGCGCCCGCCGCGTTGAGCCCGATCGCCCACCACCACAGCGGCCGGGCGGCCAGCGCCCGCAGGCCCCCCGCCGGGGCGAGCCGCGCCTGGACGACCGCGGCCAGCGCGTACCCGGCGGCCGAGGCGAGCGACAGCACCACCGCGAACAGCGTCGCCCTCATCGCGCCGCCGCCCCGACGAGCACGGCCCCGCGCCCGCGCCGCACGGCCCCCGGCGCCCGTACGACGGCGAGGACACCGCCCAGCAGGGCGGCGGCCACCAGGGCGTCCAGCCAGTAGTGGTTCGCGGTGCCGACCACGACCAGCAGCGTCAGCAGCGGATGGAGCAGCCACAGCGGCCGCCACCGGCCACGGGTGGCGGCCATCATCCCGATCGCGACCATCAGCGCCCAGCCGACGTGCAGCGACGGCATCGCCGCGAACTGGTTCGCCATCGTGTCCGTCTCGGGCGTCGCCCCGTACACCGACGGGCCGTACACCCGTGCCGTGTCCACCAGGCCCGCCTCGGCGAGCATCCGCGGCGGCGCCAGCGGCACCAGCAGGTGGAGCGCGAGCGCGGCACCGGTCAGCAGCGCCAGCGCCCGCCGGGACCACAGGTAGTGCGCCGGCCGGCGCCAGTACAGCCAGCCGAGGAAGGCCACGGTCGCCGGGAAGTGGACGACGGCGTAGTACGTGTTCGCCAGATGGACGGCCGTCCCGTCGTGCAGGAGCAGCCGCTGCACCCACCCCTCGCCCGGCAGGTGGACGGCCCGCTCCAGCTCCCAGACGCGGGCGGCGTTCCCGAAGGCGCGGCCCTCGTGTCCGTTCGCGAGCAGGCGGCCCAGCTTGTAGACGAGGAACAGCGCTGTCACCAGCGCCAGCTCGCGTACCAGGGGCGGCCGCCGGGCGGCGGTCGTCTCCGGTGGTATCCCGGCAGCCATGGTCCGGCCCCTCTGATGGTTCGCTAAGGCAACAAAACGGGGCAAGCTTAGATGCCTCACTATCGAGACGCAAACGTCTCGATACGTTTGCGTCTCGATGAGGCCCCGCCTACGCTCGTAGCCGCACCCAGACATCCGTCAGCGGGGAGAAAGCGATGTCCACGCAGGCCGCCACCACCGCCGCGCGCCGCAGCAAGATCACTCCCGAGCGGGAGCAGGAGCTGTACGCGGCCGTGCTGGACCTGCTGCGCGAGGGCGGCTACGACGCCGTCACCATGGAGGGCGTCGCCGCCCGCACGAAGTGCGGCAAGGCCACCCTCTACCGGCAGTGGAAGACCAAGCGGCAGCTCGTGACCGCCGCGCTCGCCAAGAGCCGCCGCTCCCTCTTCACCGACATCGACACCGGCTCCCTCGCGAGCGACCTGCGCGCCGCCGCCACGGCCGCCGCGACCCGCCGCGGCCACGACACCGAACTGATGGAGGCCGTCGGCCAGGCCTACCTGCTCCACGCCGACCTGCGCCACGCACTGCGGGAGACGGTCATCGACCCCGAGGTCGCCGCCCTCGACGCGATGCTCCAGCGCGGCATCGCGCGCGGCGAGCTCGACCCCGCCAACCCGGCGATCGCCTTCGTCGCCCCCTGCTTCCTCGGCGTCCTCCGGGTGGAGCGCCTCTTCGAAGACCGCTTCACCGACGACGACGCCCTCCCCGCCCTCCTGGAGGCGGTGCTGCTCCCGGCGCTGGGCCTCGCACCACCGGCGTAAGGCGCGGACCGCCCGCCCTACCCGCGCAGCCGCGGCGCCTCCGCCACCGGGTCCACCGCATCCTCCGGCCGGCCCCCCAGCCGCCCCGCCAGCCCCCGGGCCCACTCCACCAGTCCGCCGACATCGATCCCGTACACCGGCGAGAAAGCGCGGATCCGCTCCGCGCCGCGGACCAGCAACCGCGCCCCGCCCGCCGTGTTCCCGCGCGCCGCGTGCGTAAGACCCACCGCCAGCTGCGCCAGACCCCGCCACAGCTCGCGCTCCCCCTCCCGCTCCCCGGCGCACGACTTCCACGCGTCCTCGAACACCTCGTGCGCGTGGAACGGCATCCCCGCGTCCAGCAGCCGCTGGGCCTCGCCGAGGGTCTCCCCGGGCGTACGCACCACCCCCTCCGGCTGGCGCTCCACGCCCGGCGCGCCGTACGGCAACGGCCGCCCCAGCCCGTCGCGGGGGCGGGCGTTGCGTGCGCGCCCCTCGGGGTCTCGGTCCCTGTCGCGGTCCCTTCGCGTCCTGTCCACGCCTCGATTGTCACCCTTCCGGCGGGAGCGTTCCCAACCGTGTCCTTCGCCACCGGGGCGCGGCTACCCTCGGGTCCGGACACGCACACACATGCCCGGGCACGTCGTGGGGGAGGGAAGGCGATGCGGCCGTCCCAGCCGGAACACCGGCTTTCCGTACCGCTGTTGGAGCGCGAGCCCGAGCTCGCCGCGGCCGCCCGCGCCGTGGACGCGCTGTGCGGCGGCGGCGCCTCCGGCGGACTGCTGGTCTATCGGGGTGAATCCGGCATCGGCAAGACGGCGTTACTCGACGCCGTGCGCCGACTCGCCGCCGACCGCTGCACCGTCCACGCCGCACGCGGCGGCGAGACCGTCACGTCCGTCCCCTTCCACGTCGTACGGCAACTGCTCCAACCCGCACTCGCCCCGTACGACGGCGACGAGCTGCGGCGGCTGTTCGCCGACCGGTACGACATCACCGCCCCCGCCCTCGGCGTCACCGCCCCCAGCGCCCCGCTCGCCGACCCGCAGGGCGTACGGGACGGGCTGGACCGGCTCGTCGCGCGGCTCGCCGAACGCCACCGGCACCAGCTCCACCGCCCCCTCGTGCTGCTCGTCGACGACGCGCACTGGGCGGACGCCGAATCACTTGGCTGGCTCGCGTCCTTCGCCGTCGGCCTGCCCGCCCTGCCGGTGCTGGTCGTCCTCGCCCACCGCCCGAGAGCCGGCGCCGACCCGGCCACCGCTCTGCTGGACCGGCTCGGCGAGGCCGCGAGGCTCCGCGTCACCCTGCGCGCCCTCACCGCGGACGCCACCGCCGACATGGTCCGGACCACCCTCGGCGACGAGACGGACGACGCGTTCTGCCGGGAGGTGTGGACGCTCACCGGGGGCAACCCGTACGAGACGGTCGAGCTCCTCGCCAGGGCCCAGGACCGCATGCTCGCCCCCGTCGAGGCGTCGGCGGCCCTCCTGCGCGACCTGGCCGCCACCTCGCGCGGCAGCGGGCTCGTGGCCCGGCTCGAACGGCTCGGCACCGGCCCGACCCGGTTCGCGTGGGCGGCCGCCGTGCTCGGCACCGACATCTCGCAGTCCCTCGCCGCCGGTCTCGCCGGAATGACCGCGGCCGAGGCGGAGAGCTGCACGCAGCGACTGCGCGAGGCCCGCATCGTCACCGGATCCGACCCCCTGGAGTTCGTCCACCCGCTCATCGCCACCGCCATATACCGCTCCATCCCGCCCGCCCTCCGCACCGCCATGCACGGCCGGGCGGCCTGGGCCGTCACGCGCGCGGGCCTCGGTCCGGCGGCCGCCTCCCGCCACCTGCTCGAGATCCACCCGGACGACGACGAGGAGGTCGTCGCGCAGCTGCGCGAGGCCGCCCGCGAGTACCTCGCCCTCGGCGCCCCGGCGGCGGCCCGCCGCTGCCTGGAACGCGCCCTCCAGGAACCGCCGCCCCCGGAGGCGTACGCGCAGGTCCTGTACGAACTGGGCTGCGCCGCCCTGGTCACCTCGCCGTCCGCCGCCGTGCGCTACCTGCGCTCCGCCCTCGCCCTCCCGGGCCTCACCGGGCCGCGCCGCACCGACGCCACCTGCCGCCTCGCGCAAGCCCTCGCCCACGGCGACCAGCCGCGCGAGGCGGCCCGCTCCGTCGCCGCGGAGGCCGCCCGGACGCCCCCGGGCCCCGCCCGGACGCGGCTGGAGGCGGCACGGTTCATGTACGAGGGGTTCCAGGCCGACGAGGAGGACGGCCCCGGCCGCTCCCGCCGCCTCGCGGACCTCGCCGACCACCTCCCCGGAGCCGGCAACGCCGAACGCGCCCTGCTGTCGCTGCGCGCCTTCGACGCGATGCTCCGCGGCGAGAACGCGGGCCACGTCCTCGACCTGTGCGCGCGCTCCCTGGCCGACGGCCGCCCGGCGCGCGGCCTGGGCTGGACGGATACCGAGTGGGGCTGCGAGACACCGGCCGTCGTCGGCGTCGCGTACGCCTTCACCGACCGGCCCGACCACGCCAGGGCCCTGTTCGAGGAGGCGGTGCGCGCCTTCGAGATCTCCGGCTGGAGCGGCGCCCACCTCGCCTTCGCCCACACCCTCCTCGGCCTGGCCCACCGCCGCCGCGGCGCCCTCGTGGAGGCCGAGAGCTTCCTGCGCGAGGCGCTCCGCCTCGCCGACCGCCTCGGCACCGGGCTTCCGGTCCAGTGGGACGCGGTCTGCCTGCTCATCGACACGCTGCTGGCCCGGGGCCGTACCGCGGAGGCCCGCGCCACCGCGGACCACTACCGCTTCGGACCGCCCTGGCCCGGCGCGATGGTCGTACCCCACGGGCCCTGCGTCCACGGCAGGCTCCTGCTCGCCGAAGGCCGCACCGAGGAGGCCGTCACGGAACTGGAGTCGGCCGGCCGCGCCCTGGAGCGCCGCGGCCGCCTCAACCCCGTCTGGGCCCCCTGGGCCTGCGACCTCGCCCGCGCCCTCGCCCCCACCGACCCGCCCCGCGCGGCCCGCTACGCCGAACAGGCCCGCGTCCACGCCGAACGCTTCGGCACGGCCACCGCCCTCGGAGAAGCCCTGCGCTGCGCGGCCCTGTTCGCCCGCCCCGACGAGGCCGTCCACCTCCTGGACCGGGCGGTCCGGCACCTGGAAACCTCCCCCTCCGCGTACGAACACGCCCTGGCCCGGTACGACCTCGGCCTCGCCACCGGCTCCCCGGCGGAACTCACCCACGCCGCCACCCTGGCCACCACCTGCGGCGCCGACACCCTCGCGACCCGCGCACTCCAGGCCCGGGATACGAACCCACCCCGGGAGTGAGGTAATCTTCTTCCTGCGCGCTCACCACGGCGACAAGCCGGGGGACACGCGCATCGGGACGTGGCGCAGCTTGGTAGCGCACTTGACTGGGGGTCAAGGGGTCGCAGGTTCAAATCCTGTCGTCCCGACTTTGCGGAGTCGCAGGTCAAGGGGCCGTTTCAGAGAAATCTGAAACGGCCCCTTGATCGTTTTCGGGGACCAGGTGGGGACCAGCGTGCGGCAGGGAGCGCGGCGCCGGCGGCGGTGATCCGGCGGGGGACGAACACGGGCACGCCGGCCGGCGTCTGCGAACCAGGTCAGCCCGGTATGTGCCCTCACGTCCCCTCGTCCTCGTCGTCCGCCGGGGTGGGCCGGGGGAGGGGGATGCGGGTCTGGCCCTCGATCGGCGCCGGGGTGCGCTCGCCGAGCCGGTCCTCCAACACTCGAAGCCTGGTACGCGTCTCCTCGGTCGTCATGTTTCCCCTCCCCGTCACCGCTGTCCCGGACCAGGATCCGACGGACGGCCCTGCCCCTGCGCCGCGGCCGCCGAGGCCACGGTCCGGGGGTCCTCGCCGGTGAGTTCGACGATGCGGTGCGGCGGAACCCCGGCGGCCGTGGCCCGTGCCAGCAGGGCGTCCCGCTCGCCCGCGCAGTCGCGGTAGGCCAGCAGCTCTTCCTCCACGCGGGCGAGGGCACCCGGCGCCAGCGCGTGGCGCAGCCGGTTCAGCTCCTCGTCGCTCAACGGAACGGGCAGCTTCTCCGTCCCCTCGGGGATGGCGCCCGTCTCCTCCGGCGGCAGCAGCCGGACTCCCGCGGAGCCGGTGGTCACACCGTGCGCGTCGAGCCACCCCCGAACGGCGGGCGTCTCCAGGCACGCCAGGTCGCCGACAGCGGCGACGGATGCGCCCAGTGGAGTCGCCGGGTCGTCCACGAGGAACAGGTAGGCGTCGTCGGTCATGCTCGTCTCCTTCGCAGACGCGATGGTCGTGTGCTGTCCTCACCTACCCCGTGCGACGGGAGCCACCGCCCGGCTCCGGTCACCTTCGCCCACGTGGCGCCGGTGCCGCGCACGCCGCCGTAGAGGTCGGGTGCGCGGCGGGGGATGTCCGGCGGCTGAGGGGGCACACGTGCACACGGTGCTCGCACCCACGCGGCCGGGCATGCCATCGGCAGCACACACGTGGGCGGGCGGACGACGGTAGGTGACAACAGGACGCAGGGAGCGCAGTGATGAAAGTCCGCTCGTGGCCGATCCGACCGGACCACAGGCTCACCGCCCACGTGGTGGCCGGACGCTACCGGCTCGACGACCTGCTGGGCCGCGGTGGCGCGGCCGACGTGTACGAGGGCGTGGACCTGCGCCTGCGGCGGCCGGTCGCGGTGAAGGTCTTCCGCCCGGACGGTGCCGCCGACACGGAGGAGCGGTTCGACAGCGAGGGCCGGCTGCTGGCCCGGTTGCAGCACTCCGGCCTGATCACCGTGTACGACTGCGGCCGGGACGACGGAACGCCCTACCTGGTGATGGAACTGGTCAAGGGCACGACGCTGCGCCGGCGGATTGCCGCGGCCCCGCTGGCGCCCGCCGAGGCGTGCCGGATCGGAGCCGCGCTGGCCTCGGCACTGGCCCATGTGCACGAGGCCGGAGTCGTCCACCGCGACGTCAAGCCTGCGAACATCCTGCTGGACGAGGCGGGCTTCCCCCACCTGACGGACTTCGGCATCTCCCGGCTGCTCGGCACCACGGCCCAGACCGTCCCGGGCGCCTTGGTGGGGACCGCCGCCTACATGGCCCCGGAGCAGGTGCTGGGCCGGGGAGCCGGACCGGCAGCGGACATCTACAGCCTGGGACTGGTGCTCATCGAGACCATCAAGGGTGAACTGGAGTACGACGGGGCGCCGCTGGAGGCTGCGATCGCCCGCCTGCACCGGCCCCCGGTCATTCCGCCGGACATACCGGCGACGCTCGTCGAACTGCTGGAAGCCATGACCGACGCGGACGAGAGCCGCCGGCCGGACGCCCGGGCCTGTGAGCGCGCCCTGGCCGCCTTGGCATCGGAGGATCTCGCGGGAGCGGCCGACGCGCCCGCGGGTTCCTCCGTGCTCGGGGCTCCGCCCGTGAGCGGTGAGAACGGCGAGAACGGCGCCGGTGAGCGGAACCCGGACACGCTGAGGTCGCACGGGGCGGGTGCCGCGCCGGGGATCGCAGGCGTCGAGGCCGCCGTCCCCGCACACGGCGGGCCGGTGCCCGCACGATCCTCTTCCGGCCGGCCCGCCTCACGCCGGGCCGGTCGGATCCTGCTGACCGCCGGCGCGGCCCTGACCGTCTTCGGCGTCGGACTGGCCGGTTCGGTGGGCGGGCCGTCCGCCGAGGCGGAGAACGCCGCGTCCGGTCCGCCCCGCCCCGCCACGACCGAGCCGGCCTCCCCGGACGCGAACCGGTCGAGGGCGTCAGCCTCCTCCCCGTCCTCGCCGGCCGCCCCGACCGCCTCGCCCGCTCCGTCGGCCGGAGCCGCTGCCGTCTCCGCGTCCGCGTCCGCGCCGCGGTCCCCCTCGTACACCGGGAGCCGAAAGGTCACCGGAGCCCAGGACGCGGCGACGGACAGCGGCACACTGTCGGCTCCCGGCGGCTGGGAGCGGCAGCGCGGCCGTGTGGCCGGTCCCGGAACAGCCGGCCCGGCTCCTGAGAAGCCCGAGGCGCGGCAGGCGAAGCCGAAGTCGGCGAAGGGCAGGCACGCGCGGTGACACGGCGGGGCTCCCTGGCGTGACGCCGCCCTGACGGGGCACCAGACACGCAACTCGCCGGCAGTCGCCCGGGGCGGTGGCGGCCGGGGGACGGCAGGCCCCGAACGGAGCAGTGGTGTCATGACGATCGGTGTCCCCGCGAGCGGCTCGGCGCCCGGTCGGCGCGAGCACGGGGCGTACGCGCGCGCAATGGCCCGTACACCGGTCGCCGTCTGGGAGGACGACCTGACCGACTGGGCGGCGGCGCTGACGTACTACGCGGTGCTGGCCGTCTTCCCGGCCCTGCTGGTGATGGTCTTCTCCATCGCCCTGGTCGGCACGGACACCCCCCAGGAGGTCGTCGCGCAACTGGCCGCCTTCGTGCCGAAGGCGGCCCGTCCGGTCCTCGCCCAGGCCCTGAGCAGCCCGCAGGAGGGCCCGTCGGTCCGCTGGCTGCTGCTCGTGGCCACCGCCGGCGCCGCGCTGTGGTCCGCCTCCAGCTACCTGGCCGTCTTCCGGCGGGCGCTGCACGCGATGTACGGCGTTCCCGACTGCCGTCCGGCGTGGCGGACGTTCCCCGCCATCCTGCTCAGGGCGTTGACCGTGCTCGCACTGCTGGTCAGCGGGGTGCTGACGCTCACGGCCGCCGAGCGGGTCGCCCGGGCCATCGGCCGGGGCACGGGAACGGACCATCAGGCCGCCCTCGTTTGGGCGGGCTTGAAATGGCCGCTGCTGTTCACGGTGGTCGTCGCCCTGGTCCTGCTCCTCTTCTGGTCCGGGCCGCCGGAGACTCGCGGTGTACGGCAGACGCTGCCCGGCGGAACACTGGCGGTGCTGCTCTGGCTGCTGGCGTCGGCGGGCTTCGCCTTCTACGCGTCGCACATCGCGACGTACAACCGTCTCTACGGCTCCCTGGCGGGTGTGGTGGCGTTCCTGGTGTGGCTGTGGGTCTCCCATGTCGTGCTGCTGGCGGGCGCGCAGTTCAACGCCGAACTGGCGCGGGGCGGGCGACCGGAGCGGCCCGATCCCTGCTCCGGTGATCGTGCCGGCGTCGCAGCACGGTGACGCCGGCCACGGACACGGCGACGGAGCTGTCGCATGCGGCTCAGCGGCTGATGGCCCGAGACCGGCTGTGTGGCCGGCCGTGGTCTGCGTTCTGGGGACCAGCCGGTGCGACCACCTGCCACGGGCGCCCGGTCAGGTGGCCAGCGGACGCGCCAGCGGTTCCCACCAGGCCCGGTTGTCCCGATACCAGGCGATCGTGCCGTCCAGCCCGTCCTCGAGACGGTGCCGCGGGGCCCACCCCATCTCGGCGCGGATCTTGCGCGAGTTCACCGAGTACCGCAGGTCGTGGCCCTTGCGGTCGGGGACCGCCCGCACCATGCTCCAGTCCGCCCCGCACGCGCGGAGCAGCCGTTCCGTCAGCTGACGGTTGGACAGCTCGTGCCCGCCGCCGATGTTGTAGACCTCGCCGGCCCGCCCGTCCCGCAGGATCGCGAAGAGCGCGCGGCAGTGGTCCTCCACGTGCAGCCAGTCCCGGACGTTGAGCCCGTCGCCGTAGAGCGGGACGGTGCGGCCGTCCAGCAGGGACGTGGTGAACAGCGGGATGATCTTCTCGGGGAACTGGTAGGGGCCGTAGTTGTTCGAGCACCGGCTGACCCGTACGTCGAGCCCGTGAGTGCCGTGGTACGCGAGCGCGAGCAGGTCGGAGGACGCCTTCGACGCGGCGTACGGAGAGGTGGGACGCAGCGGCTCCTCCTCCGTCCACGATCCCTCCGCCAGCGAGCCGTACACCTCGTCGGTGGACACGTGCAGGAAGGCCGGGGTGCGGTCCCGGAGCGCCGCGTCCAGCAGGGTCTGCGTACCCACCACGTTGGTGCTGACGAACTCGGCGGCGCCCGCGATGGAGCGGTCCACGTGGGACTCGGCCGCGAAGTGCACCACCGCGTCGTGACCGGGCAGCAGCCTGCCCACGAGCGCCGCGTCCCGGATGTCGCCGTGGACGAAGTCGAGACGCCGGTCCCCTGCCAGCGGCGCGAGGTTCTCACGGTTGCCGGCATAGGTGAGGGCGTCGAGCACGGTGACGGACGAGACGGGGACGGGGGCCTCCGGACCGAGCGCCATCCGGACGAAGCACGAGCCGATGAAACCGGCACCACCGGTGACGAGGATTCTCATGGCGTGATCTGCACCTTGCTGTGGTCGCCGAGGATGAGACGGTGGCTGCGGGCGATCGTCTCCGCGCGCGTCACCTCGGCCTCCCTGCCGATCACCGAGGACGCGATCCGGCCGACACCCCTGATCGACGAACTCTCCAGCACGATCGAGAACTCGATCTCACTGGCGTCGATCACGCAGTTCCCCGCCACGGACGTCGAGGGCCCTATGTACGAGGCGGTCACCTCCGTGCCGGCGCCGATCACGGCCGGACCGACGATCCGCGACCGCGACACTACGGCGCCCGGCTCGATCCGGACCCTGCCGATGATCTCGCTCTCCGCGTCCACCTCCCCGTCCACGCAGGGCTCCAGCAGGTCCAGCACCGCACGGTTGGCCTCCAGCAGCTCGGTGATGCCGCCGGTGTCCTTCCAGTAGTTGCTGATCATGCTGGAGCGGACGGTGCGGCCCTGGTCGAGGAGCCACTGGATGGCGTCGCTGATCTCCAGCTCGCCGCGCGCCGATGGGCCGATGGCCCGTACGGCCTCGTGCACCGCGGGGGTGAAGAGGTAGATGCCGACGACGGCGAGATCGCTGGCCGGGTCCCGGGGCTTCTCCTCCAGCCGGAGCACCTGCCCGTCGGGGGCGACGTCCGCCACGCCGTAGACGGTGGGGTCCTCCACCCGCGCCAGCATGATGCCGGCGTCGGGCCTCTCGGCGTGGAAGTCGCGGACCAGGTCGTGGATGCCGCCGATGATGAAGTTGTCGCCCAGGTACATGACGAAGTCGTCCTCGGCGAGGTAGTCGCGGGCCACCAGAACCGCGTGCGCGAGACCCAGCGGCTCGTGCTGCCGAATGTAGGTGATCTTGGCTCCGAAGGCGCTGCCGTCGCCGAGCGCGGTCCTGATCTCCTCGGCGGTGTCGCCCACGATCACGCCGATGTCGGTGATGGCGGCGTCCACGAGTGTCTCGATGCAGTAGTGGAGCACCGGTTTGTTGGCCACCGGGACGAGTTGTTTGGCGCCGGTGTGGGTGAGCGGGCGCAGCCTGGTTCCGTAGCCGCCCGCGAGTACGAGTGCCTTCATGACGTATCGTCCTTGCCCTGCCTCGACCCCCAGGGAGCAAACGGGCGGGAAAAACCCGGGCCGTGACGGGGGACGGACACGGCCCGGTGCCTCGACGGGCTCATGAGCTGCAGGCGCGGAATGCCGAGCCTCACCGGAGGCGCGGAATGTCGAGCCTCACCGGAGGTGCGAACGGTGAGCCTCACCGGAAGCTACGCAGGGACGACCACCGGCGGAAACCCCTAGCCTTCCCGCCTCACCGGGGCTCCGGCTCTCCCGCAGCGCATCCCGCGGAGGTAGGGGTTGAGGCTAGGGGTGCGTCTGCCCGTAGCGTGACGGCCGGGGCGGACGGGCTGCTCCACGCGCGGTGGGGTGACGGGATGTCGGAACTCGAGGCGGAGCGCAGAGCGCGATACCAGGCGACCGTGGTGCAGGAATACCTGCGCAAGACGGCCGAGGAGGGCGACCCGTACGCCGCCATCCTGCTGGTCCCGGACAGTCCCTACCCGCTCTACGAGCAGCTCCGCGAACGCGGGGCGCTCCACCGCAGCGCGGTCGGCGCCTGGACGACCGCCAGCCACCGGGTCGCCAACCAGATCCTGCGGGACCGGCGGTTCGGCGTCCGTACGGCAGAGGGCGCCAAGCCCCCCGAGTTCATGCCGTTCGACAACTCCATGCTCGGACTCGACCCGCCCGACCACACCCGCCTGCGCCGGCTCGCCACCCCCTCGCTCAACCCGCGCAGGCTCGCCCACTGGCAGCCGCACGTCGAGCGGTTCACCGGCGAACTGATCGACGAGATGCTCGCGGGCCGCGATCAGGTCAACTTCATGAGGGCCTTCGCCCAGCAGCTCCCGCTGCGCGTGATCGGCGACCTGGTCGGCATCCCACCCCGCCACCGGCAGCTGTTCTTCCGGCTCAGCCGCCGCATGGCCTATCTGCTCGACGGCGTGGCAACCGTCCAGGCCGCGCGGGGCGCGGCGGCCGCCATCGAGGAGATGACGGCGATGTTCCACGACATCATCGCCGAACGGAAGGCCGACCCCCGCGAGGACCTGATCAGCGATCTGCTCCCGGCGGTCGAGGACGGACGGCTGACCATGGACGAGATGGTCCCGCTGTGCATGTTCCTCCCGCTGGCCGGTACCGAGACCACCGTCAACCTCATCGGCAACGGACTGCTGGCCCTCCTGGAACACCCCGAGCAGTGGGACATGCTGGTCGCCGATCCGTCACTGGCCCCCGCCGCCGTACGCGAGACCCTGCGCCACGACCCGCCGGTGCAGCAGTACCGCAGGATCGCGCACACCGATCTCGAACTGGAGGGGGAGGTGATCGCCGCCGGCGAGGAGGTGGCGATCTGCGCGGGCGGGACCAACCGGGACCCCGAGGTCTATCCCGACCCCGGACGGTTCGACATCACCCGGGACCCCGGGCCGGAGAACCTGGCCTTCTCGGCGGGCATCCACTTCTGCCTCGGCGCCGCACTGGCCCGGATGGAGGCGGAGACCGCACTTGCCGCGCTCGCCGCCCGGGTGCCCGGCATCCACCGCGCCGGGCCGGTGCGCAGACGCGGGTCCTTCATCATCCGCGGGATGCTCCAGTTCCCCGTCGGCCTGCGCTGAGCATCGCGGGCGAGATAAGGGGCCGTCCCGCCGGGTAGGGGTTGCCCGCCTTCACGGGCCGTCCATAGCGTCGCGGACGCGGATGTCCTGAATACGGCACCCGCGGCATTGGCGGCCCCGGGTGGACCGTGGCCGAGCGGCAGCCTGGAAGGTACCGGGAAAATGGCAGAAGACGAGACGCTCCGGGACTACCTCAAGCTGGTCACGCTCGACCTGCGCAGGACCAAGCAGAAGCTGCGCGACCGGGAGGCCGCCGACCAGGAGCCGATCGCGATCATCGGCATGAGCTGCCGCTACCCGGGCGACATCCACACGCCCGAGGACCTGTGGCGGCTGGTGGCCGAAGGACGGGACGCGATCTCCGGCTTTCCCACGGACCGCGGATGGGACCTCGCACGGCTCTTCGACGGCGACCCGGACGGCGAGGGGCACAGCTACGCACGCGAGGGCGGGTTCGTCCACGACGCGACCGAGTTCGACGCCGACTTCTTCGGTGTCTCGCCGCGCGAGGCGCTGGCCATGGACCCGCAGCAGCGCCTGCTGCTGCGGGCGGCCTGGGAGGCGTTCGAGGACGCCGGCATCGACCCCCACTCGGTCCGCGGCACCCGCGCCGGGGTGTTCGCCGGCAGCAACGACCAGAGCTATCTGCGCCTGCTGGCGGGCGAACCCGGAACCGCGGGACACCTGTTGACCGGCGGCGCGACCGCCGTGATCTCCGGCCGGGTCTCCTACACCATGGGCCTGGAGGGGCCCGCGGTGACCGTGGACACCGCGTGCTCGTCGTCGCTGGTCGCCCTGCACCTGGCCTGCCAGTCGCTGCGCAGCGGCGAGAGCACCCTCGCGCTGGCCGGTGGCGTCACCGTCATGGCCACACCCGGCGTCTTCACCGAGTTCAGCCGGCAGCGCGGGCTCGCGGCCGACGGCCGCTGCAAGTCCTTCGCGTCCGCGGCCGACGGCACCGGCTGGTCCGAGGGCGTCGGTGTCCTCCTGCTGGAACGGCTCTCCGACGCCCAGCGCAACGGCCACGAGGTCCTGGCCCTGGTGCGCGGCTCGGCCGTCAACCAGGACGGCGCCTCCAACGGGCTCACCGCTCCCAACGGCCCCTCCCAGCAACGCGTCATCCTCCAGGCGCTCGTCGGCGCCCGCCTCTCCCCGTCCGACGTGGACGTGGTCGAGGCGCACGGTACGGGCACGAGGCTCGGCGACCCGATCGAGGCGCAGGCCCTGCTCGCCGCCTACGGCCAGGACCGGCCCGAGGGACGCCCGATGCTGCTCGGCTCGGTCAAGTCCAACATCGGGCACGCGCAGGCCGCGGCGGGCGTCGCCGGCGTCATCAAGATGGTGCAGGCGCTGCGGCACGAGCAGCTGCCCCGCACCCTCCACGTGGACGAGCCGTCCGCGCAGGTGGACTGGTCGGCGGGCGCGGTGGAGCTGCTGACCGAGGCGCGACCGTGGCCCCGCGGTGAGCGGCCGCGCCGGGCGGGCGTCTCCTCCTTCGGCGTCAGCGGCACCAACGTCCACACCATCATCGAGGAGGCGCCCGCGGCCCCTGCCGGCGAGGAGGCGACCGGGGCGGGGGACGACGCCGGGCCGGTGGCGTGGCCGCTGTCGGGCCGCTCGGCTGCCGCGCTGCGTCGGCAGGCGGCCCGGTTGTTGCCGGTGGCCGCGCAGGCGGATCCGGCTGATGTGGCCTTCTCGTTGGCGACGGGGCGGGCGGCGTTGGAGCATCGGGCGGTTGTCGTGGGTGGCGGCCGTGAGGAGTTGGTGGCGGGGTTGCGTGCGCTGGCCGAGGGGGAGTCCTCGGCGGGGGTCGTGTCGGGTGTGGTGCGGGGTGGGAACACGGTGTTCCTGTTCTCGGGTCAGGGTGCGCAGCGGGTGGGGATGGGGCGTGGGCTGTACGAGGCGTTCCCGGTGTTCGCGGAGGCGTTCGACGCGGTGTGTGCGCGGGTGGACCTGGAACGGCCGCTGCGAGGTGTGGTGTTCGGGGAGGACGTGGAGCTTTTGGCGCGTACCGCGTACACGCAGCCTGCGCTGTTCGCGGTCGAGGTGGCGTTGTTCCGGCTGGTGGAGTCCTGGGGCGTGGTCCCGGACGTACTGGTGGGTCATTCGATCGGCGAGCTGGCTGCCGCGCACTGCGCGGGTGTTCTGTCGCTGAACGACGCGTGTGCTCTGGTGTCGGCGCGTGGGCGCTTGATGGACGCGCTGCCGTCGGGCGGTGCGATGTTGGCAGTCGAAGCGGCCGAGGACGGGCTTGAGCTGCCCGAGGGCGTGGATCTCGCGGCGGTCAACGGGCCGACCTCGGTGACGGTTTCGGGTGACGTCGGTGCGATCGCGGGCCTGGAGGAGCGGCTGCGCTCCGAGGGCGTACGGGTCAAGCGGCTCACGGTCTCGCATGCGTTCCACTCGCGTCTGATGGAGCCGATGCTGGCCGAGTTCGCGGCGGTCGCGAAGTCGTTGACGTACCACGCTCCGACCGTCCCGGTGGTCACCACGGCGCCGGGGGACCTGGCGACCCCGGAGTACTGGGTGGGGCAGATCCGTGAGCCCGTCCGGTTCGCCGACGCGGTGTCCTCGCTCGCTGATGCGCGGGTCTTCCTCGAACTCGGGCCCGATGGGGTGCTGTCCGCCCTCGTCCCGCACATCGTCGAGAACGCACCCGCCCTCCCCGCCCTGCGCGCGGGCCACGACGAGTCGGCCGCACTGCTGCGCGCCCTCTCGGGTCTCCACGCGCGCGGCGCGGACCTGGACCGGTCCGCCGTGTTCGCGCGCGGTGGTGGCCGGCGTATCGCGCTGCCCACGTACGCCTTCGCAGCCGACCGCCACTGGCCGTCCGGGGTCTCCTGGGCGGGCGATGTCACGTCCGCCGGTCTCGGCGTCACCCATCACCCGCTGCTGGGTGCGGGCATCGCGCTCGCGGAGGACGACGGGTACCTCTTCACCGCCAGGCTCTCCCCGGCCGCCCAGCCCTGGCTCGTGGAGCACCGCGTGCACGGCCGGATCGTGCTGCCCGGCGCGGCGTTCGTGGACCTCGCCGTGCGCGCCGGTGAACAGGCGGGCACCGAGCAGCTGGACGAGCTGGTTCTGGAAACGCCGCTCACCGTGCCCGAGGACGGCGCCGTGCAGGTACAGCTGGTGGTGGGCGCGGCCGATGACGAAGGCAGGCGGAGCCTCACCGTCCACGCGCGGCGCGAGGACGGCGCCGCCGGTGACGGCTGGCCCGACCGCCCCTGGACGCGGCACGCGGTCGGCGTGCTCGCGCCCCGGCCCCGGGTCGTCGCCGAGGATCCCGAACTGGTCGGTGTGTGGCCTCCCGAGGAGGCCGCTCCCGCCGATCCGGCCGCGCTCTACGAACGGCTCGGGGCCGCCGGTCTCGCGTACGGCGAGCTGTTCCGCGGTGTCAGCGCCGCGTGGACGCGTGGCCGGGACGTCTTCGCCGAACTCGCCCTGCCCGACAGCGCCGTCACCGGCTTCGGCCTGCACCCGGCCCTCCTCGACGCCGCGTTGCAGTCGGCCGCCGTACGCGGTGGCGACGGCGAGGCGGGCCTGCCCTTCTCGTGGACCGGGGTGACGCTCTGGGCGTCCGGGGCGACCGCCCTGCGCGCCCGGATCTCGCCCGCGGACGGCGGGGACGGCATCCGCATCCGGGCTGTCGACCCCGCCGGCCACCCGGTCGTCACCGTGGACCGTGTGGTCACCCGGCCCGCGCCCGCCCTCGGCGATGAGCCGTCCCGGCCGGACGACCTCTACGAGCTGGACTGGACGCCGGTCCCGGCGACCGGGCCCGAGCCCGGTGAACTCGCCCAGTTCGGGGGCGGGGAACCGCTCGTCACGAGGGCGGGCACGCTCGACGAGCTCGCGAACAGTGGCCGGATGCCCACCCATCTGCTGCTGTCCGCCTGCCTGGACGCCTCTGCACGCACCGACGCGCAGACCGTACGCGCGCAGGCCGTACACGCGCAGGCCGTACTCGCGCGGACCACCGAGGTGCTCGGGCAGCTGCGGTCCTGGCTCGCCGACGAGCGGTACGCCGGCACCACCCTGGTCGTGGTGACCCGCGGTGCCGTGCAGGCGGACCCCGCCGACACCCTGCCCGATGTGTCGGGCGCCGCCGTATGGGGCCTCGTGCGCTCGGCGCAGTCGGAGCACCCCGACCGGATCGTGCTGGTCGACCTCGACACGTCCGACGGGAACGACGGCCGGGCGCTCGCCCGCGCCCTCGCCTCCGGCGACCCGCAGACCGCCGTACGGGGGAACACCGTGCTCGCGGCACGGCTGACGAGGGCACGGCCCGGTCTCGTACCGCCCGCCGAGGGGGCGTGGCGGGTGGGGGTGTCGGTGCGGGGTGCGTTGGAGAACGTGGGTTTGGTGGCGGCGCCTGATGTGGTGGAGCCGTTGCGGTTG